>CAWGIE010000048.1:0-15761 GCA_963822585.1 uncultured bacterium | reverse complement strand
AAAAATTTTATGAAAGAATGAATTCGGCAAAGGGGAACTGAATATACAAGTGGGAACCCAATATCCAATATTCAACAAGGAATATCCAATGAAGAAGGAAAGATGCTACGATCTGCAGGATCGTTTGGTTGATTATGCCGTCTTGATTATCCAGCTTCCCCAATTCCTGCGGAAACGAAGTCCGGCAAGAAAAGCTAAGGAGCGATAGCGACTGCCGCCTTGGATATTGGATATTCCTTGTTGGTTATTGGATATTCAAAAAAGGGGGATGGCCGAAGAATGGTTCCAACTAGCTCCAAAGAAGACAATTAGAAATACAACGAGTAGAAAGTTTTGACAGAACGTAATAATTACAAGGAGGCTGAAATGAAAAAAAACATGTTTATAACGGCAATAACTATCCTGTTTTTCATCGCTTTTGCGGTAGAGATCGCCGCCGAAGAAGGGGCCTCCAAGCCGCCGGATGTGAATGAGATCGTCAACCGGACCAACCGGGCCGCCTATTACCAGGGGAAAGACGGACGCGCTCAGGTCTCGATGGAGATCACTGACAGCCAGGGCCGGACGCGGAACCGGAAATTCACCATTCTCCGGAAAGACGAACCCAACCCGGCCGACCCCTCCGACATGACCTACACCGGCGACCAGAAGTTCTATCTCTACTTCCAGCGCCCGGCCGACGTCAACAAGATGGTCTTCATGGTCTGGAAGAACGCCGAGCAGGGCAAGGAGGACGACCGCTGGCTCTACCTCCCCGCTCTCGACCTGGTGAAAAGGATCGCCGGGACCGAGAAGAGAACCAGTTTCGTCGGTTCCGACTTCTTCTACGAGGACGTCTCCGGCCGGAACATCAACGACGATGTCCATGAACTGGAGAAGACTACGGACACTTATTACGTCCTCAAAAACACCCCCAAAGACCCCGGATCGGTCGAGTTCACGTACTACACGATCTGGATTCACAAGGATACCTTCCTCCCGGTCAAGATCGAGTACTTCGACAAAAACGGTGAAAAGTATCGCGAGTACGCGGCCCTGGGCGTCGAGACCATCCAGGGATACCCGACCGTGACCAAAGCGAGCATGAAGAGCCTCAAGACCGGGAGCGAGACCGTCATGACCTACGGGGACGTCCGCTACGACATCGGCCTCCCCGACGACATCTTCACCGAGCGTTATCTCCGCAACCCGCCGCGGGAGTATCTGCGGTAAGTTCTTTTAACCACAGAGGACACGCAGAACACAGAGGTTAGGTCCTTAGGTTCTTTATTTTATATGGGGAAATTCAATGCAGGGGCACAAGGACGCCAAAGGCGTCCAACATCATAGCCCAGGGTGCAACCCTGGGAATCGGAACCAACCCCACCCCCATGCCCGCACCCCAACGGGGTGCCACATTATCTCTAATGAATTGGTACCAACTTTAAAAGGATCCCTAATCCCGGTGAAGAAAACCGCTATCTTGATAATAATCGCGCTGCTCATCTGCCCGGTTGTGTCCCGGCTGAGAGCTGAAGAGCCGGCGCTGCCAGTTGGACTGGGAAGCAGTCCCTCATCGGACAATGAACCGGCGCTGCCCTCCGGTATTTCAGCAGGAACTACTCCCGATTCAACCGGGGAACCGCTCCTTCCTCCCGGACTCGGGAAACACGCCGAAACTGCCGGGGAAGAGCCCCGGGAAGAGCCTTTCCGCCTCCCCTTTCAGCTCACCGGATTTGGGGAGGGCAGGGCGGGGGCGTGGACCCAGCCGAATCCCTACGAAAAGGACCTCTCCATCGGCGAGTTCCGCCTCCAGCTGGAAGGCGAGAAGGCCTGGGACCGGGCGGCCATCCGGGTCCGGACCGACTTCCTCTATGACCCGGTCTCCGATCACCAGACGATCGACCTGGAGAGCGGGCAGGGCTGGCTCGACCTCCGGGAGGCGCGGTTCGCCGTTACACCTGTCTCCTTCATGGACATCAGGATCGGCCGCCAGATCCTGACCTGGGGTACCGGCGACCTCCTCTTCATCAACGACATGTTCCCCAAAGACTGGAACTCGTTCTTTCTCGGCCGGGACACCGAGTACCTCAAGGCGCCTTCCGACGCGGCCGTCGTCTCCCTCTTCAGCGATCTGCTGAACGCCGACGTTGTCTACTCGCCCCGCTTCGATCCCGACCGCTACATCGACGGGAGCCGTCTCTCTTATTACAACCCCGCCCTGGGCGAAATAGCCGGACGGGACGCGATCATCGTGACCGAGGAACCGGAGACCTGGTTCAAAGACGACGAGCTGGCGCTGCGCCTCTCCCGTAACATCGAAGGCTACGAGGCCGCTCTCTACGGCTACCGGGGTTACTGGAAGAGCCCGGCCGGCAGCGACCCCGCCACCGGGAAGGCGACCTTCCCTCGCCTGGCCGTTTACGGGGCGAGCGGCCGGGGAGCGGTCGGACCGGGCATCGGCAACCTCGAGTTCGGCTGGTACGACTCTGAGCAGAACAGCGGCGGCAACGATCCTTACGTCAGGAACAGCGAACTCCGGTTTCTGGCCGGCTACGAGCAGGAGGTCGCCGCCGACTTCACCGCCGGCCTCCAGTACTACCTGGAGTACATGCTAAACTACGATGCCTACCGCGACAACCTTCCGCCCGGTCAGCACTCCCGGGACGAGGGCCGCCATGTCGTCACCTTGCGGCTGACTAAGCTCCTGATGCGCCAGAACCTGAAACTCTCCTTTTTCGGCTACTACTCCCCCTCGGACGAGGATTGCTACCTCCGCCCCCTTATCCAGTACAAGATCGACGACCACTGGACGGCGGATATCGGGGGGAACGTCTTCTGGGGCGTCCACGACTGGACCTTCTTCGGCCAGTTCAGGAAGGACACCAACCTCTACGCCGCCGCCCGCTATGGCTTTTAAGCCGCTTTTGAGGTGCTGGTCAAATGGTAGCCGCAGGCTTTATCCTGCGAAATAATACCCTTCCCCTTTTTGTCCAATAAGGAAATATTGTTACCCTCAGGGTCCCCGCGTTGCCTGAAAACAACACAAGCCACCGGGGTGTTGCATAATGGAAATGGATGACCTCTCTCCCCGTCATCCATCTATATCGACATCTCTCTTTAGCAGAAGCACTTATGGATTTCCTTATCCGGATCGGATATATGGCATGATATTTGCTTTATTTTAAGCATTCAGACCATTACTTTCAACGGGAGGTCGCGATGAGCGGTAGGGCATATCTATACGCCATCTTCTCTTCGTGCGTTATCTGGGGTACTCTTTACATTGTTTGGATGGGACTTTTCACCTGAACGTCGGGCGATGCGCAACAACACCTCACCGGTATCACCCTGTCGAAATACCTTTCATCATTATCTCTCCCTGGTTCACCCACCCGCAGGAATCATCACCTGGTTAATCATTCCTTGATACGTCCCCCTCTGCCGGACTGATCCGGCGGGATCATCATCATTTTTCCCCTTATGAAGTACTTTCCTATACGACCGGCATCGGTCAGGTTCTGTATATTTCTGACCTAGTGACATTTCCCCTTAAAATGCTCTCCAAAAAAAAAGTAAAAAAACCTATTGACTAATTAGTCTAATTCGACTATATAGTCATAATCAACTAAGTAGTCAATCATGACCATATTGTCGTACTCAACCAATCAGTCAATTTTGACCGATGTGTCGCAATCAACCGATCGGTCAAATATGACTGTTCTGTCGAACTCAACCGATCAGTCGATTATGACTATGATGTCGTATTAGACTGATCGGTCATTATATATAGATATAGTATGAATGCAACGCTGAAAAGCCGGCACACACGGCGAGCCCTGGCCACCCGGGGAAAATTGCTCGAAGCCGCCCGAACCCTTTTCACGGAACGGGGGTTTGAGCTAACTTCCATTGACGACATAACGCGCCGCGCCGATGTCGGGAAAGGGACTTTCTATTACCACTTCACCGACCGGGAAGAGATCATCAAGGCACTGATCGAATGGGTGATCGGAGAACTGCTGACCGTTATCGATAACACCTGTCGGGAAGCCACGGACCTGAAAACCACTCTGGACGGCTTGATCGAAGCTCACATCAAGTTCTTTTCCAATCGGTGGGAAGACTTCGTGCTCTTCTTCCAGGGGAGAACCGAGCTTACTATCGAACTGAGTTATGAGGGGATCGAGACTCCGTTCCTGAAGTACCTGGAGCGGGTCGAGGAGCTGCTGGCACCTTTTATCCAGCGGCGGCTGCCGCCGCCGATCATGCGACGGATCGCCTGCGCGGTCGTGGGGTTGGTCTCGGGTTATTATTCTTTCGCGGCCATCGAATCGCTGGATAACGGCATCGACGCCACGTTCGCTTCGCTCCGCGAGGCGATGGTGGCGAGCATGATGCGCTTCATTCAGGAAGCAAGCATATCGACTGATAAACCGCCCCAGGAGAAAGAGGCCGGGGCATAATTTGTACACTAACAGGCGCACGACACCGAGGCCATCCGGTCCGGTGATCGTGCGGCAACTCAAGAGGAGAACCTCATTGAAAACAATCGATGAGTTAGAAAAAACAGATTCGATCGCCATCACGGGAACCAGACGACGGCGTCTCAACGGAACCAATCGGAAATCCGGGCTCGGATCAACGCTCAATGAAGCGAAGGGCCGGCGTGTCTTTAACGAAGCGGTCAAAAAATCCGTCTGGGGGATGGCGGCCAGTATCGACATCTATAACTGCGATCCGGCCACGATCCGGGACGCCGACAAGATCCGCCAGTTCGTCAAAGAACTCTGCGACCTGATCGAGATGAAGAGATTCGGTGAAACACAGGTGGTTCATTTCGGAGAAGATGAGCGGGTGGCGGGCTACTCGATGGTTCAGCTGATCGAGACCTCGCTGATCTCGGCCCATTTCGCCAACCTGACCAATACCGTTTACCTCGACGTCTTCAGCTGCAAGCCATATGACCCCGTCAAGGCGGAACGGTTCGCCCTCAAATTCTTCGGGGGCACCCGCTGCATCACCAAGATCAACCTGAGGATGTGAGCGGTGCCGGAATTCAGTATCATCACCGACCCGGAGGAATGCCGGGAGATCTGGGAACAGGTTATCCCCCGGGAAAACCTGACCGATCTCTGGGAAGTCCGGGAGTGCTTTCATCGGCACTTCCACCGCCAAAGTTCTTTCATCACTGCCGTCAGCGGGGGGGATATCGTCGGCTTCCTGCCGTTAAGCCGGATTGAAGAGGCGGGGGTGTACGGCTACTTCCCCGGAGATACCTGGGAAGGGAAAACCTGGCTGGAACAGAACCGGATCATCGCCCGCGATGAAGAGGTTCTCCAGGGACTGCTCGCCCGTTGCCCGGGACCGCATCACCTCCGCTATCTTCTGAACATGGAAGATACCGGCACCGTGGACGAGATCGGCTACCTCTTCTCTCCCCCCTCATACGAGTACGACTTCGAAAAATACCTGGCGGAGTTCTCGAGCAAATCGCGGAAACGTCTGAATCGAGATCTGGAATCATTTGAGATCCGCGGGGTTGAGTACCGATATGATCATGTCGAGGATTTTGATCATATAGTACGCCTCAACATCGGACGTTTCGGCGAACGGTCATACTTTTCCGACCCCCGGTTTACTAAGAGCTTCTACAGCCTCCTGGACCTTCTCCGGGAACGGGGATGGCTCCGCCTGACCGTCGTCTTGGTCGAAGGCCGGGTAGCCGCGGTCGACTTCGGCTGCGTGTACCACGGTGTCTATACCCTCCTGGGCGGGGGTACCGATGGGGATTATCCCGGGGTGGCCAAGCTCATCAATATTCACCATATCCGCCGGGCGTGCCGGGAAAGGCTGGAACTGGTCGATTTCCTCTGCGGAGATTTTTCCTGGAAATCACTCTTCCATCTTTCGGCGCGCCCACTATACCTGCTGTCCAGCCGTCTCTCACAGGAAAAGCACGAACCGGCGGTGGCACACCCGAAGGAAATGGTGTATGCGGGATGAGCGCGTCCTGGTCGTGGGGACAACGGCCGATTATATCGATATCATCCGCCGCCGTTTTCCCGGGCGGACGCTTTTCCTGACCGATCCGGCGGAACGGAGTAAAGCTTCCTCCTACCCGGCACCGGATCGGATCTCCGAGATTCTCTGCGGTCTCACTTCTCCCCGCGGTGCCTTGGACGCTCTGGATGGTCACCTTCGAAAACAGAAGCAGCAACTCACCGGCGTCGCCTGTTTTGATTGTGAATCTCTCTCCCTGGCGGCGGAGATCGCCCGGATCCGATCGTTACCCTTCCCTTCCCCGGCCGCCGTGGATGCTTCCCGAAATAAGTATTTTTCCAAACGCCTCTGGCTGGACGCCGGGCTTCCCTGCCCGAATGTCCGGCTGATAGGCCGGGCGGACGAGGCGATTGATTTTCTTCACGAGTTACAGCGGGCGGCGGTCATGAAGCCTTTGACCGGGAGCGGGAGCGAGCTGATCTTCCTCTGCCGGGATGAGAATGATTGCCGGCTGGCCTTCAAAACTTTGGTCGAAAAGCTGGCGACCCACCATAACAGCCGGATGTATGAGCCGCGGACCGGGCAGCGTAAGAAGATCGATCCCCGGAAAAGTTTCGTGATGGAGGAGATGGTGGAGGGTGAAGAAATGAGCTGTGATTTCACTCTCCGGGAGAACGGGGTGAAAATCATCCGGACCACGAGAAAGATACTGGCCCGCAACCAGACCTTCGGCACGGTCCTGGCCTATATCATGACGAACGATCTTCCTTCCGGCATCGACCCGGCACCGTTTCATCGCCTGCTGGATCAAGCGGCCCGTGCCCTGGGTATTAACCGCAGCATCTGCATGATTGATCTCATGATTTCCCGGGGAAGGCCGCTGATGCTGGAAATGACCCCCCGGCCGGGAGGAGACTGCCTGATTGCCCTGGAGCGGCTGAGCGCGGGATTTGATATGCTGGGCTATGCTCTGGATTTCGCCGAGGGAAAGGAAACGGAAACTCCTCCGGCCGATGACTGGGAGCAACTGGTCGGACTCCACTTACT
Organism: uncultured bacterium; assembly: GCA_963822585.1. GTDB lineage: Bacteria > Auribacterota > Erginobacteria > Erginobacterales > Erginobacteraceae > CAWGIE01. Next base: position 8,732 of record CAWGIE010000048.1, on the reverse strand, counting down.
GGCGCACCGGCCGGGGCTGATCCGGCGGATCGATGATCGGCCACTCCGGGCCGATACCCGGGTGCTTGAATGCAGCTTGACCGCGGGTGTTGGGCACCGGATACTGATGCCCCCCGACGACTATGATTCCCGGAAACTCGGCCACGCGATCTTCCGGCCGCGCAATCCGGCGGAGATCGAAAAAGAATGCCTTGAACTTTCCGCTTTACTTACCGTGGAGTTTGAGCCTGCATGATGAAAAAGACCGAAAAAAGCCCCACCGGCTCCTCGGGTAGTTTACCCGCCATTCTTCCCCTTGACGGAGAGACCCTGGAACGGTTCGTCCGCAAGTATCTGGACCGGAGGGAGCGTTACCTGCGGGCCGCGGAAAGGTGCGGCTCACCCCTGTATCTGATCGAGAAACCGATCCTGACCGACCGGGCAAAAAAATTCACGGAAGCATTCCGGGCCGTTCTTCCCGATGTTGGAATTTATTTCGCCGTCAAGAGCAACAACCATCCGGAGATCGCCCGGACCCTGGTCCGGGCCGGGCTGGGATTGGACGTCTCCAGCGGCCGGGAACTTACGATGGCGCTGGATAGCGGTGCGAACGATATCGTCTTCAGCGGTCCGGGGAAGACCGGCGGCGAGCTTGTACTGGCTGTCCAAAACCGAGGCCGAGTGACCGTCCTGATAGACAGTTTCGGTGAACTGGAACGCCTGGAGGCGATCGCCGCCGAGGCGGGAGCCGCTGTCCGGGCCGGGGTGCGGCTGACCACCGATGAGCGGGCCCTCTGGGCTAAGTTCGGCATCCCTCTCTCCTCCCTGCCGGCTTTTCTGGCCGATGCCGGACGAGCCGGGCATATCCGCCTAAGAGGACTCCAGTTCCATACCAGCTGGAACATGAACCCGGACAACCAGGTCGGTTTTATCAGCCGTCTGGCCGGGGCACTCGGCAACCTGGATACCGCCGCGCGGAAAAAGATCGAGTTCATCGATATCGGCGGCGGCTTCTGGCCGGAAGACGGTGAGTGGCTTCACCGGGCGGACGGGGGAGTGGTCAACCCTGACAACCGCGACCGCGACCCTCTCCTTCACTTCCGGAAACCCTCCGTCACGATTCACGAGTTCGCGGAAAAGATCGGGCGCGCCTTTCGTCAGGAGATCCTTCCTCTGACCGAATGTCGCCTCTGTGCCGAGCCGGGGCGCTGGCTCTGTCATCCTGCCCTGGAGATACTGCTCCGGGTCACGGACAGGAAGGGACCGGAGTTGATTATTACCGATGCCGGAACCAACGCGATCGGCTGGGAGCGTTTCGAGACCGATTACTTCCCGGTAATCAACCTTTCCCGGCCGGCTTTGATCGAACATCCCTGCCGGGTCCTCGGCGCGCTCTGCACGCCTCACGACGTCTGGGGTTACTCCTACCACGGAGAGGACATCCGGCTGGGGGACCTGCTCCTCCTTCCCAACCAGGGAGCATATACCTATAGCCTGCGTCAGGAGTTCATCAAGCCTCTTCCCGGGGTGGCGACGGTGGACGAGGCGGGAGAGATCATTCCCGTATAGTCAGCAGGAATATTTTGGCTGTCGGGCAACGATACTACGTCCCCCTCCGGCTGCAAACAGTCTCCACCACCTGTTCGACACTTAACTTTTCTTCATCCCTTATTGGACAAAACAGGCAAAGCCTGTTTTGTCCAATAAGGCGCTGCCGATATCATCCGGTCAAAACCTGGCCGCGGCCCGGACGGCGATAAACGGGCCGGCGCCGACGTCAACCCGGTTGTTCGTCCGGTCATCGTTATAGCTCTCGCCTTCGAAGAAGAAGCGGTCGAAAGCGACGCCGCCGGCAAGGACCACTTCCAGATCGCCGACGGCCCGGAGCGTGACACCGGCTTCCACCCGTTTTTCATACCAGAAGAGGCGGTCATGGCGGTCTTCTCTCCCGGCCCGGTAATACCGGTCATTCTCCCAGCGGAAGGCGGCAAAGATGCCGATCAGGGGAGAGAGCCGATACTCACACCCGGCGAAGACACTGTGGATGGGGAAGTAGAACCCCCGGAACCGCAGCCCCTCAACGGGGGTGTAATTCACGAAGAGCAGGGGAATCCCGACCAGGGCATTGAAGTCCCGGGAAGGGGCATAGAGATAACCGGCGCCCGGAATCGGGACGTGGGGGAGAAACTCCCGGTTGGTGGAGTAGTTGAGGAAGAGGACCCAGGAATCCCGCCCGGCGGCCGGGATGTTCAGGAAGCCGTTGAGCATGACGGCCGTCTCATACCAGCCGTTAAAGGGCCGGTCGGAAGGCGAAGAGAGGGAAAGATTGCCCCCGATTATCCGGTTCCCCGGGAGGCGGCGCCGGTACATGGCTCCGAAGTGGAGATCCCAGAGCTCGGAGGGAACCGCATCGCCGGTATCGGGCAGGACGGCCCGGGTGCGGATATCACGGAGACCGATGCGGGAGACGGCCGTCCACTCCCAGTCCTCCCCCTGAGCCACGGGAATGATGATTGATGTCTCCCAGCGGGAGTCTTCCAGGCCGGTATCCTGCTCCTTCACCTCTTGGCGGGGACTATACTCGCACCGGCCGGAAACAGACACATCCTGTTTACCGGCCAAGGGGCGAAACCAGTTGAAGATGCCCTCCTGCCCGAAGACAGAGTCCGGCAACGCGGCCAGGAAAAACAGATATAATGATATCGTTATTCTTCTTATTGCTTTTTCTTCTCGCAGGCTGAAGCCCGCGGCGGCCCAATTATTGTAAAAATTTCCGAATTGCCGCCGCCAGCTTTTCCGGTTCTTCATATTCGCTCACGTGGCCGCCGGGAAGTCTCGCGATCCGGGCCCCTGGAATCTTCTCGGCCAGTTCTTCCGATTCCCGCGGTAGCGCGATGATATCGTCATCCGATATGATGACCAGGGTGGGGGCTTTGATCCGGTGGAGGAACCCGGAAGAGTCAAAACCGGAAAGCGCGGGATACTGCCTCTCCATCTCCGTGATCGAGGGTGGCGTCGGATTATCGAGGAGCCTCTTTTTCAGCGCTTCCGTCTTGGTTTTATTATCCAGTGAGGAAACACCGAAGAGCCAGGGCATGGCGATCTCCAGCTGACAGTCAACGGATACACCGTGTTTGAGTGCCCGGATCAACCCACTCTGGGCCATCAGCATCCGTTCGTCCCACCGGGCCGCGGAGTTGACGATGACCAGTCGATCTATTTTTTCCGGATGGTTGACGGCCAGCATCTGGGCGATCGCTCCCCCCATGGAATGGCCGACAACGTGCGGCCTTTCGAGAGCCAGTTCTCTAATCAACGCCGCCGTCCCGGCGGCCATCGATTCCGCCGTTAACTGCCCTCCGCCGTCGCGGGTGCGGCCCGAACCGGGATTATCGAAAATGAGTACCCGAAAGCTGTCGATAAACAGGGGATATATCTCCTGCCAGGCGGTGTGATTGGCCCCGTATCCGGCAATAAAAACAAGCGCTTTCCCTTCACCATGCAGTTCGTAATAGTAAGAAGTATCTTCAACCGTGATCCGCGGCATTTTTTCCTCCCGCTGATGGTCCGGATTACTCTTAATAATATCACATTATATGAGCAATCATGGCTATCAATTATCGTTCAATGCGTTACATATCATAATCCCGGCCAGGCGAATACCGCTATCTCTTTTTATGATTTTCTTTCAGGACATTTAATTCTCTTGTCGGCCGGGCCGGCCTGTGGTATACAATCTCCAGCTTTTAGCAAGGTAACATTCGCTAATTCGTATCTCCGACTCTGTCCGGCTACGCCTCCGGGTATGCCGGCAGAGCGATAGGGTCCAGCTGGAAACGGCTGCGCCTCCCGCGTTCGGAAAGGAGATCGGCGGACCACTCTGCCGGCCCCCCCTCCGCGGGGGGGCCGGTTTTGTTTTAACTGCTCAGGAATTCCAATAAACATTACTCAAAATGGTAGCCGCAGACTTTAGTCTGCGTAACTTTGCGCACTCTGAAGGGTGCGGCTACCTAAAGTTAGCGCGATGCGCTTAGTTCTTTCAATCTGAAGGAGGGGAGCATGACGAGAAGAATAGCCGTATTTGTTGTCCTGTTCTGTGCCCTGGTCGTCCTGACCGGAGCGGCCGGAGCGGAGGAACGGATCAAGATGGCCACCACCACCAGCACCGACAATTCCGGCCTGCTGGGCGTTCTGATCCCGCCCTTCGAGAAGAAGTTTGGGATCAACGTCGACGTGATCGCGGTGGGGACCGGTGCCGCCCTCAAGCTGGGAGAGAACGGCGATGTGGACGTGGTCCTGGTCCATGCCCCGGAAAGGGAGGAGGAGTTCATCCAGGCCGGTTACGGCGTAAACAGACGGCGGGTCATGTACAACGATTTCGTCATCATCGGACCGGCTGACGACCCGGCCGGTATCCGGGAAGAAAAGAACGCGGCCCAGGCCATGGCCATGATCGCGGACAAGAAATCGCCTTTCGTATCCCGAGGCGACGATTCCGGAACCCATATCAAGGAACAGTTTCTCTGGAAAGAGTCCGGATTGCCCCTGAAGGAAGTCAAGAAGATGATCGCCAAAAAGGGGGGGGAGAGCGAGGTGCAGTACGTGGCCCCGGAGGGCGACTGGTACTTCTCCATCGGACAGGGAATGGGAGCCGCGCTGATGATGGCGGACGAGAAACGAGCCTACTGTCTGGCCGACCGGGGTACTTACCTGGCCTACCGGAACAAGATCAACCTGGACATTCTGGGTGAAGGGGATCCCCGCCTCTACAATCCTTACGGGATAATCGCCGTCAACCCGGAACGGTATCCCCGGGTGCAGTATTTCGGCGCCATGTCACTGATCGCCTGGATAACATCGGTGGAAGGCCAGAAGATCATCTCCGATTTCCGGACGGAAGGCGAAGTTCTCTTCCACCCGCTGGCGGTGCGCCCCGATTTTCTCGGTAAACGGTAAAAGATGGAATATCTCTTTAGCGGGATCCGTGATGCTGGACGGCTGATCGTCCATTTCAATCCGGAACTTCTGAGAATTGTCTGGGTATCGATCCGGGTTTCCGGCACGGCCCTTCTTTTCTCCGCCCTGGCCGGCGTCCCTCTCGGTTTCTGGATCGCTGTCACTTCTTTCCCGGGAAAACGGGCGGCGGTGACGCTGCTCAACACGCTGATGGGACTTCCCACGGTGGTGGTCGGTCTCTGGGGCTACTCCTTCCTCTCCCGGCGGGGTCTGATGGGAAGCTGGGGACTTCTCTACACCCCCGGCGCCATGATCATCGGCCAGTTTGTCCTCGCCACACCGATTATCGCAGCGCTTTCCCTGGCCGCCATCCAGGGGATTAACCGGCAGGTCTCGCTGACCGCGCTCACGCTGGGAGCTTCGACCCGCCAGAAAAACTGGAAGGTCCTTTCGGAAGCAAAGTTCGCCATCCTGGCCGCCGTCATCGCCGGGTTCGGCCGGATCTTCGCCGAGATCGGGGTCTCCACCATGCTGGGGGGCAATATCCAGGGCTATACACGTAACATCACCACCGCCATCGCCTATGAGACCGGTAAAGGCGAGTTCTCCCTCGGCATCGCCCTCGGCATCATCCTGCTGGGGATCGCCCTCGGCATCAACATACTGCTCCAGGTCTGGCAGGGGAAACTGAAATGAACGCAACTATTCCATTGCTCTCCCTGACCGAAACCGATTTCCGCTACCCCGGCGGTTTTTCCCTCCAGATACGTGAACTGGAGCTGACGGCCGGGGTGGTTCACGCCCTCTCCGGTCCCAACGGTTCCGGGAAGACAACCCTGCTCAATATCCTGGCCCTCCTTCGCCCGACCCCGGGTATATACCGCTACCGGGGAGAGCCCCTCCCGAAATCACCGCGGCGGCGGCTGGAAGTCCGGCGCGCGTTGACCCTGGTCGAGCAGAGCCCCTGTTTTTTTCGGTCCACCATAGGGGATAATATCGCTTACGGCTTACGACTCCGGCGACGGGAAGACCGGGAAATAAAAGAAGCGGTCGCCGCGATCGCCCGGGAAATGGGCATCGATCCCCTCCTCGACCGGAAACCGGAAGAGCTTTCCGGAGGCGAAAAGCAGAAAGCGGCCCTGGCCCGGGCGCTGGTTCTGCGCCCCGAGATCCTGCTTCTCGATGAGCCCACGGCGAATGTCGACCAGCAGAGTGTTTTGCTGATCGAGGAAACGGTGAAGAATTTCCACCGACGGAGGGGAGGCTGCGTGGTCTGGGCCACCCACAATCTCCGGCAGGCTTTCCGGGTCGGCAACCGGGTCATGAGCCTGGTGGACGGGAGATTAACACCGGGGACCATCGATAACCTCCTCTTCGGGCGGATCGAAAAAAGAGCCGAGGAAACAATTTTCCGCCTCGGCCCCGGACTGGAGGCGGTCGTCGCCGCGCCGGCGGCGGAAGGTGCCAGCCGGATGCTGATCCTCCCCGAGGAGGTCATCCTCTCCCCGGAACCCCTCCGGTCCAGCGCGCGCAACTGTTTCCCGGGCCGGGTGACCGGGATCGAGGAGAGAGGAAGCAACGTCGCGATTACGACGGATATCGGGGTGCCGATCACCGCGGTCATTACCCCCGCGTCATATCGGAAGCTCGGCCTTCATCTGAGTTCCAAAGTATATATCAGTTTCAAGGCGACAGCGGCGACGGTCTTTTAGCCGCTATTGCATCCACTCTCTATCACTATCCTTCATTAACATTCACCTTGAAGATGGCAAAATGGAGTGATGGAGTATTGGAGTGGTGGGGTGGTGGAAAACACCGCCGGCCGCCGGCATTCCCAATATTTTATCACTCCATTACTCCCTTTTTCCCCCCATTATGTTACGATATCTCGGAGATCGTCTTAACGGCAAAGAAACATTGTCATGAGCAGTATCCTTTTTGAACCGGTAACGATCGGTTCCCTCCCTTTAAAGAACCGTTTCGTCATGTCGGCCGCGGCGGATAACCTGTCCGGGGAGGAGGGGGAGGTGACGGACGCCCAGATCGCCCGCTATACGGAGCTGGCCGCCGGCGGAGTGGGGTTGATCATCAGCGGGGGCATTACCGTTCACTTGACCGGGATGTCCCATCCCGGGTCGCCGACACTGGCGGATGACGGGGCGGTCCCCGGCTGGGAAAACCTTACCGCCGCCGTTCACGAGCGGGGCGGGAAGGCCGCAGCCCAGCTCGTCCACTCCGGGGTCTGGACCTCCCGCTACCAGAATACCCTCGGCCGGAACGGCATCGCCCCCTCCGTCCTGCCGGCGGACTGCTATTACCTGAACCGGGGCTGGATGACCGCAGGCAGATACCGAAAGGCCACCGATGATGACCTGGAATTGATTATCGCCGCCTTCGGCGCCGCCGCCCGGCGGGCGAAGGAAGCCGGATTCGACGCGGTCCAACTCCACGGCGCCCATGACAGCCTTTTGAGCCAGTTCCTCTCCCCCCATACCAACCGGCGGAATGACCGGTGGGGCGGCCCGGTGGAGAACCGCTCCCGCCTTCACCGGGAGCTTTACCGGGAGATCAGGAAGCAGGTCGGCGAGGACTACCCGGTCATTATAAAGCTCGGTGTGGAAGACGGATTTGACGGCGGCCTCGTTCTCTCAGAAGGTGCGGCGGCCGCGAGCATCCTGGCCGGGGAAGGGTTCGACGCGATCGAGGTGAGCCTGGGGCTCCAGGGAAAACTCTTCCAGGGGACGGTACTCAGAACCGGGATCGACAGCGTGGGAAAAGAAGCTTACTACCGGAACTGGTCACGCGAGATTAAAAAGACGGTCACCATTCCCGTCCTCCTGGTGGGAGGGCTCCGCACCTTCAAACTGATCGAGGAGATCGTCCGCGGAGGAGATGCCGATCTCGCGTCGCTCTGCCGCCCCCTGGTCAGGGAACCGCACCTGATCAATGACTGGAAGGACGGCGACAGGCACCGGGCGACCTGTGTCTCCTGCAACCTCTGCGTGAAAGCGCTGGGGGAGGGGAAACCCCTGGCCTGTTACCTTGATTCCCGGTAACCACCACCCGATCACGACCTCTCCTCCGTCATCAGTCCAGGGTGGTCTTTTTCAGATATTCTTCTATCCTGAGCCGGACAATATCCCAGTCACCATGCAGGGAAAAGTCGGCGATCCCGCATTCAGTGTACGCGTTCGAGTCTGTGTCCTTATCCCCCACTCCGAAGAGAACGTTGTAACGCTCCTGGAGAGAACGGATTTCCCGAATTTTAAACAGGGTGGATTCCTCGGCGGCATCTTCTTTCAAGATAAGCGCGCCGGAAGAGAAACCCCATTTTTTTAATATCCACTCCGTCTCCTCGCGCCTGTCCGTCGTCCGGGCTGATAAATAGAAGAGGGTGATCCCCCGCGATTCGATCCATTTCGTCGCCGCCGGAGCGCCGGCGAGAGGACGGGGCGGTTTGTTGGAATTAATAAGGGTTCCATCGACATCGATAACACAGGCGGGAGGTTTGATCCGTCCGCAACCGGAAATGTACAGAAAGCAACAGATTAGAAATGCAATAACGCCGATGTGAAAATATCTTTTTCTCATTATAATTATATTAGCTTGTGGTGCTCGCTTTTTGGTAACGAGAGGACAACGCCCATCCTTGGACTACCTGTTCATTATGGACCTCCGGCTTTTTCCGCGATATTTTGAGAGTATGCTATGTTATGCCTGTATTTTTCAGCAAAAAAAGGTCAAAATGGGGAGGAACATCAACGAAGGAGGATTCCGATGAAATATTTCCTGATGGC
>CAWGIE010000047.1:0-209895 GCA_963822585.1 uncultured bacterium | reverse complement strand
GACCGGATCATCGCCAAGCTGGGGGAAAAGGCCCCCCCTACCCTGGCGGATATGCGGCCCTTTAAAAGAGATTACCGGTGGGGCAACGGCGATGTTTTCCGGGAACGGGTCCGGACGCTTTCCCGCGCCAGCAAAAGACACGCCCCCGTCGAGCTCTATCTCTACGATCACGACAGCTGTCTTTATTACCGGCAAGAGGTGGAACCGGTCTCGCTCCAAGACGGGGTGCTGGTCGCGCGCCCGGCAGGGAAAAATCGGGAGGACCGCTATCCCTTCTACAACATCGTCAAGATCGTCGAAGCGCCGGGGTCTGACCGCCGGGCAGAGAAATGAGCCGCCGGGACGGCGAGGGGGAGAAACAACGGCGGCAAACGGCCGGCGGCAGCCGTCATTTATCCAGGGCCGCCCTCAGCCGGGCGGTCATATAGGTGCTTATCGCTTTCTGGAGTTTGATAAAAATCTCCGGGGAAGCTTTCCTCACGTCGGCCAGGATCTCCTCATCCCAGGCAAGGCAGCGGACCGGGCCGAGCGCCCGGGCTTCCACGACACTGGGTCCTTCAGCGAGGACGCTGCTGGAATCGACGATAAAATGCCCCCGTCCTATCCTGGTCACTTCTTCGCCGGAGCGGACGATCGAGACGGTCCCCGTCAATATGAAATAGAGACCGGCCCGGGGATTATCGCCCCCCACGAAATCATACCGGTCTTCCACGGTCTTTTTCCGGCCGGTATTCCAGAAGTAGAGGAATTCCCTCCTCTTCATGGTCCGGAAGGAGCGCCGATAGAGCTCTTCCATCTCGGGGGAAAGAGCGATCGGCTTCCTCATCCGGGCGACCCTGATCACCTGGATGACGTTGACCGCGATGAAACCGATGTTCCAGAGAGTGATGGAGAGGTTGCGGGTCAAAACCGCGTAGCATATAAAGCACGCCTGGGAAGAAATGAGAAGCAGGCGCAACCAAAAAATATCGCGGACGATGAAAGCCGCCAGCATCAAGAGGTAGGCTATATTCAGAAAGACGACCGACATGATCTCTTCCCCATTTTCGGAGCTTCTCCTTCCGGCGATCTCCACCCACCGGGGGGCGTCGCAAGCAAGGGGAATAATACAACAGACGGAGGGTGATTGCACACCTTAACCTGGATTATTCATGAAAATTGAAAAATTTTCATGAATAATCCAGGTTACTAATTTTCGCTCACTGTATCTACGAATAAATCGGGTTAAGCGTGATCGCCGGTGACATTTTTCTCTCCTGCCGAGGCCGGCCAACAGAGAGAAAAAAGTCAATAAAAAGTAGAAGCATCCCCTTGTTCCCGGGCGGGTATTTGCTACGTTTACTCTACTACTTTGGTATTTTCAGCCGGAGGTTGATCCGCCTCTAGCGGAGATGCCAGCCTCTGGCCCACAATAAATGTCATAGCGGCAACCTTCAGGTTGCCATACAATGGCGACCTTAAAGGTCGCCGCTACGAACACGCGCCGAAGGCGCTCATTTGCCGCTTCGGAATTTCAAAGGAAGAGAAATCCGGGAGTGTAGTATCGTCCTTTCACTGCGCTTCAGGACTTGAAGGAGATGTAGTAAATGTAGTATCGCTTTGCCGGAGACAAGGTTTGCTCATCCGCAAGCGAAGCGATCCTACAATTCCTACAAAGAATGCCGAAGGCATTCTGATCCACCAAGTCCTTCACGAAGTGAAGGACGATCCTACATAAATTTGCGAGCGTAGCGAGCTAATTTATAAGAGGAGTGCCAGCCATGCGTTACATTGCCACTCTTTCCGCCTTCTGGGCCCTGACCGCGTACGCGGCCGGGGAAACGGATCACTCCGTTACCTACCAGGTGAACGGCAAACCGTATCAAGGGTATTATCTTGACGCCGGCAAAGACGCCCCCTTCATTCTCCTGGTCCACGGCTGGGACGGACTGACGGATTACGAAATCAAGCGGGCCCATATGCTCGCCAAGCTGGGCTACAGCGTTTTCGCCGTGGATTTATACGGCGCCGGTGTCCGGCCCACGGAAACAGCGGATAAGCTCCGGTTGACCGGCGAGCTTTACGGGGACAGGGAAAAAATGCGCGCGTTGCTGCGGGGGGCGCTCAAGAAAGCGCGGGCGCTGGGAGCGAACGTCGATAACGGGGTCGCCGCCGGTTATTGTTTCGGGGGCGCCGCGGTTCTCGAACTGGCGCGGGCCGGGGCCGACCTGAAGGGGTTCGTTGTCTTTCACGGCGGCCTGGCCACGCCGGAGGGCGAGGACTATTCCAAAACCCGGGGAAAAATACTGATCATGCACGGCACCAGCGATTCGGCGGTACCGCTGGATCAATTCTGCGCGCTGGCCCGGGAACTGAAAGCCGCCGGGATCGCTCACGAGATGATCCTCTACGGCGGCGCCGATCACGCCTTCACCGTTTTCGGCGGGGAACGGTATAACGCGGAGGCGGACAGAAAATCCTGGGAACGGTTTCTCCGGTTTCTGGAAAACGAGCTGAAAGAATAAGACACTCTCTCATTTTGTGCGGGTTGAGCAAGGTTTTGCCACCAAGACACTAAGACACCAAGAAAAAACCAAAAATACATGCTGATTATAGCGGTACTGTCTCGATATTAAAGGAAGGAGGGATGATGAATACGATGCTGAAAGCGAAGGAGATGGAAAAAATTCCGGTCGACGACCTGATGAAGAAACTATCCACCGGGGCGGAGGGTCTCTCTCCGGAAAAAGCGAAGAATCGCCTGGCGGAATACGGCCCCAACGAGATCTCGGAAAAAAGGGTGAATCCCCTGCTCAGGTTTTTAGGCTACTTCTGGGGGCCGATACCCTGGATGATCGAGGTGGCGGTGATCCTTTCGGCCGTCGTCGGCCACTGGGCCGACTTCGTCATCATCCTCATCCTCCTGGTGGTGAACGCCGTGGTCGGTTTCTGGGAAGAATACCAGGCCGGGAACATCGTGGAGAGCCTGAAGAAGAAGCTGGCCCGACAAGCGAAGGTCAGAAGAGGAGGCACCTGGCAATCCATCCCCGCCCGGGAACTGGTCCCCGGCGATATCATCCGGCTCCGCCTCGGCGATATCGTGCCGGCGGACGCCAAACTGCTCAACGGCGATCCGGTGGAAGTGGACCAGTCGGCCCTGACCGGAGAATCCCTGCCGGTGACCCGCGGCCGCGATGAAGCCGTCTACTCCGGATCGATTATCAAGCGCGGGGAGGTCGACGCCCTGGTCTACGGCACCGGGAAAGATACCTACTTCGGCCGGACCGCCGAACTGGCGGAGGAGGCCCACACCATCAGTCATTTCCAGCGGGCGGTCCTCAAGATCGGCGATTACCTGATCGTCCTGGCCATGGTCCTGGTCGCCGTGATTCTGGGGGTGGCACTCTTCCGGGGCGACCCGATGCTGACCACGCTCGAGTTCGTCCTGGTGATGACGGTGGCGGCCATCCCGGTGGCGATGCCGACGGTCTTGTCGGTGACGATGGCGGTCGGGGCCCGGATCCTGGCCCTGAAGGAAGCGGTCGTCACCCGCCTGGCCAGCATCGAGGAGCTGGCCGGGATCGACGTCCTCTGTTCCGACAAGACCGGGACCTTGACCCAGAACAAGCTCAAACTGGGCGAGCCCTTCAGCGTTGAAGGGGACAACCCCGACCAGGTCATTCTCAGCGCCGCCCTCGCCTCGCGGGCCGAGGATCAGGATGCGATCGACCTGACGGTGCTCGGCGGGGTTAAAAAAGATCAGCGCCTGGATACGTACCGGGTCGTTCATTTCCTCCCCTTCAACCCGGTTGACAAGAGAAGCGAAGCCACCGTCAAGGGGCCGGACGGAAACGAATTCAGGGTGACGAAGGGCGCGGCCCAGGTGATTTTGAAGCTCTCCGACGTCAGCGGGGAGGAAAAGGCGCGGATCGAAAAAAAAGTGGAGGAGTTTGCCGCCCGCGGATTCCGTTCCCTGGGCGTCGCCCGGTCCGGCGGGGACGGAAAATGGCGTTTTCTGGGCGTGATCCCCCTCTACGATCCGCCCCGGGAAGATTCCCGGGATACGATCAGCAACGCCCAGAAAATGGGCGTCCACGTGAAGATGCTCACCGGCGATCAGATGGCGATCGCCAAGGAGACCGCCCAGCAGATCGGCCTGGGGACCAACATCCTGGACGCGGAAATGTTCGGAAAAACAAAGCATCACGAAGGAGGTCGGGTCGCCGCGGCCATCGAAAAGGCCGACGGCTTCGCCCAGGTCTATCCCGAACACAAATACCACATCGTCGAAGTCCTGCAGAACCGGAAACATATCGTGGGCATGACCGGCGACGGGGTCAACGACGCCCCCGCGCTGAAGAAGGCGGACGTCGGCATCGCCGTCTCCGGCGCCACCGACGCCGCCCGCGCGGCGGCGGGGATCGTCCTCCTGGCGCAAGGGCTCTCCGTGATCGTCGACGCGGTGCGGGAGAGCCGCAAGATTTTCCAGCGCATGACCAGCTACGCGACCTACCGGATCGCCGAGACGATCCGGGTGCTGTTCCTGATGACTCTCTCCATTCTGGTATTCAACTTCTACCCGGTCACCGCGGTGATGATCGTGCTCCTGGCTCTCCTCAACGACGGAGCGATCATCTCCATCGCCTTCGACCGGACGGTCGAATCGAAGTGTCCCGAGGCGTGGAACATGCCGTTGGTGCTGGGGATCGCAACGACACTCGGGAGCATCGGGGTGGTCGCTTCTTTCGGCATCTTCTACCTCGGGGAACGCGTCTTCCATATGAGCAGGGAGATGATCCAGACCCTCATCTACCTGAAGCTCTCCGTGGCCGGGATGCTGACCATCTTCGTCACCCGGACACGCGGGCCCTTCTGGTCCATCCGGCCCGCGGGGATCCTCCTCGCCGCGGCGGGGGGGGCACAGCTCATCGCGACGCTTGTCGCGGTCTTCGGGATCTTCATGCCCGCCCTGGGCTGGAAATGGGCCGCCTTCGTCTGGGGATACGCCCTGGTCTGGTTCATTATCAACGACCGGGTAAAATTGCTGGCCTACCGGATTTTCGACCGGAAGCATTCCGGACTTTTATTGAGACGCCACCGGAAGTAACGGGAACCGGCCGGGACTTCCCAGAAGATATATTCGACAACAGAACGATCCCGGGGAGAAAAAAGTCAATAAAAAGGAGAGTCCGCCCCTTGGTCTTTCTCCGGGGGAATATAATGATGGCAGCGTTTCATCGGATTAATCGCGGGTATAAAAACCAGGAGAACATGATGAATGAGAAAGCCGGAACGATAACCATGGACGGACAGCCTCTGACCCTGATCGGAAACACGGTCGAGGTCGGGGAAAAGGCCCCCGACTTCGAAGTGACGGACAGCGAACTCAAGCCGATCAAGTTCAGTGAGATCAGAAAAGGGGTCACTCTCCTGATCACGGTCCCCTCCCTCGATACGTCGGTCTGTTCGAAGGAGAGCAAACGCTTCAGCCGGGAGCTGAAGAAACTGGGTGGCGGGGTCAACGCCGTCCTGATCAGCATGGATCTGCCCTTCGCCCAGGAACGCTGGTTGAAAGAAGCCGGGATCGCCAATATCCGGGCTCTTTCCGATTACCGGCTGGCCGATTTCGGCCGCGCCTATGGTGTCCTGATCAAGGATCTGCGGCTCCTGGCCCGGGCGGTCTGGATTGTCGACCGGGACGGAGTGATCCGCTACAAGCAGCTGGTGAAGGAAGTGGCCGACGAGCCCGACTACGACGAAGTGATCGCGGCCGTTAAGAACGTTTAATCGATCGCTACTGTCCCTGTTTCGGAATTTTAATAACGTAGTGTGGAGTGTAAGGTATAAAGTGGAAAGTTTCATTACACTTTAAACATTACACTTTACACTACAAGTTGCGCCGGAGGCACTAACTTGTGGTTAAAAAAGCATACGGAGGCAGATGATGAAGATAGTGAAAGGTACAGTGATGGGATTGGCATTAACCTTCTTATTGACGGTTCCGGCTCAAGCCGCTTGCGGCGGCGGTCAAGCGACGAGCTGTACCGCCCAAGTGAAATCCGGCATCCCCCAGACCATCTGCCCGGTGATGGGCGGGAAAGTGAACCGGGATATCTTTCTCGATTACGAGGGAAACCGGATCTACTTCTGCTGTCAGAGCTGTAAAGACACCTTCCTGAGCGATCCGGCTCCCTACCTGGAAAAGATGAAGAAGGAAGGGGTGGTTCTGGAAAAATCCCCGGGGAATTAACCGGGTCTTACACGAAAAGGTAATTTAAAATCTTACCTGGCCCAACGAAGTGATTCACCACGAAGGTCACGAAGTTCACGAAGAATAGTTAAGGGAAAATACGATTCAACTCATTTCTCAAATAACCTTCGTGATCTTCGTGTCCTTCGTGGTTTCATTAGTTTTCTCAAAGGAATACGATTTCTCGAATAGAATTTGACTTGGAATCTGTCCGAATAACCAACAAAAGGAGGTCTCGAATGCATAAAATGACGGCGGCCAATCTGCGCAGCGCCTATGGCGGCGAATCGATGGCCCACATGCGCTACATCCGCTGGGGGGATAAGGCGGAAGAAGACGGGTTCCCCACCGTGGCCCGTCTCTTCCGGGCGATCTCGTTCGCCGAACAGGTCCATGCCACCAATCACTTCAACGCCATGGCCGACGTCACCGGAGACTTCCTGGTCGCCTCGATGGCCGGTTTCGGGGTCGGGACCACCGCGGAAAATCTCCAGGGGGCGATCAACGGGGAGACCTTCGAGATCACCGAAATGTACCCGGCCTACCGGGCGGTGGCCGAGATGCAGGAAGAGAAAGGCGCCCAGCGCAGCATCCATTACGCGATCTCGGCGGAAAAGATCCACGCCGCCATGTATCAGGAAGCCAAGCAGTCGGTCGATTCCGGCAAGGATATCACGCTGGGCCCGGTTCAGATCTGCTCGGTCTGCGGGTATACCGCCGAAGGAGAGATCCCCGAAAAATGTCCCGTCTGCGGGGCGACCCGGGATAAGTTCCGCACCTTTTCCTGAGCCGGGACGATTCAAAATAAATAACGGGGATATATATCCACGGAGGCAGAAAATGAAAGGGAAGATGACCGCTTTTTCTCTGATCGCCGGGGGCCTGCTGGGTCTGTTCGCTTTTTCTTCCCCCGGAGTAGGGGGTGAAGAAACCCCGCAAGCCAAAGCCATTCTTCACAACCCGAAAGGTGATATCGTGGGGACCGTCTGGTTCGAAGAAACCGCTCAAGGGGTCCGCCTGACCGTCCGGATCGACGGTCTTCCCGCCGGGACTCACGCCCTGCACATTCATGGGAGCGGGGACTGTCAGCCCCCCGACTTCAAAAGCGTCGGCGGACATTTCAATCCTTATGGAGCCAAACACGGGTTCCTGAATCCGGCGGGTCCTCACGCCGGCGATCTCCCCAATTTCACGGTCGGCGAGGACGGCACCGCCGACTTCCAGGTTATCACCAACCGGGTGACCCTGAAAAAAGGAGAAAAGAACTCCCTTTTTCAGGAAGGGGGGACGTCCGTGGTCATTCATATCAATCCCGACGATTACCTGACCGACCCGGCCGGGAATGGCGGAGCCCGGATCGCCTGCGGGACGATTGAAGAAGTTCCTTCTTCCCAGACCAAGGGAATGACGGGCTGCCCGATGCTGAAAGAAGGCAACTAAAAATCAAGACCAGGGAAAAAAACTGAAACTACATAAGGGAAATGACCATGAAAGCCGTCGTTGATGAAAGCTGTATCGGCTGCACCCTCTGTACCCAGACCTGTCCGGAAGTCTTCAGGATGGAAGACGATCACTCCGTCGCTTACGCCGATCCGGTTCCGGAAGGCGCCGAGGATGACTGCCGCCGGGCGGCCGAAGAGTGCCCGGCGAACGCGATCACCATCGAAGAATAAATCGGGTTGGTTTTGAACCATGACAAGGATTAAATCTTCACCCGACCGCCTTGCGCCTCGCCTTCCCGGCCGGAGACCGGTCAGCGGGGATCATCGCCGATCAGGCGCAGCCAGCCGGCGGCGGCCGCCCCCCAGATCGCGTTGAAAAAAAGCACGAAGAGCGGCGTCAGCGCCCCCAGCTCCAGGCCCAGCACGCCCTTGTGCGCCTTGACCGGGAAAACGATCAGGAGCTGGACCAGTGTCGGGCCGAGGCTGAAGAGCAATCCCCGGCGGAAGGGATACGGTTTCAGGACCGGGAGGAGAAAAAGAACCCCCCAGATCCCTCCCCAGACGATCCGGGAATAAATCCAGGGCGGCGTCCAGACGGGGGCGATCTTCACCCCCAAAGCGGCGGTGATCCCGAAAACCCCGAAGAGCCAGACCGTAAAGCCGTTAGCCAGCCCTCCCAGGGCGCCGGCGGCGAAGACCAGGGTGAGTCGCCGGCAGAAAGCACACTTCCTGTCGGTATCGCTTCTCTTCATTTTTTACTCTCCCATCGGTTTAAGAAGGGTACTGCCAGGTCGGCGGTAACCAGGGCAAAGATCGAGGCCCCGAGCTGGGGAACGGCCAGGAAGTAGATAAAGGTCGCTGCCGCCGCCAGGGCCCCATAGATGAGCCGGCCTTTTCTTTTCATTGGAGACGTCTTCGGCTCGACGACCATGAAAACCAGGAAATAAAAATTCAAAAACATGACCTGAGGCAGCACCGGGAACTGGTTGGCCAGGGCGTAGATCCCCATGAGGAGGGCGAAAGGGATGGCGTAGGCGAAAAGGAGGTGAAAACGTTTTAATTTAGCCGCGATCACCGCGCCGAAGATCAGGACCACCCAGAGATTGCTCGACCCCCACCAGGCCAGGGGAGCGGAGAAAAAAACGGAAACGAAAAGAAGACCGAAGATAGCCGGATTGAAGATATGGCGTCCCCGGATCCTGATCAGATGCTTGGAGCCGATGGCCGCGGCGGCGGCGATGATTACCAACCAGGCCGGGGCCCGGGGCGAAATGATGGAACCGATCAAAAGGCCGGAGATAATCGCGCTTTTCGGGAGGAGCCATTTCTTTTTTTGAAAATAATGGATTCCCAGGTCGAGCAGGGCGGCCGTTCCCACCGCGGCCAGGAGGCGGAGCAGGGCTCCCGCGAAACCCGCGGAGGCGACCATGCCCCAGAGGGCCAGGAGGGAGAGAAATACGATCATGTACAGCTTGATATCCCGCCGCCAGATTTTCTGCAGGGTATTCATCGGACCACCAATCGCCCTTCCATTCCTCCATGCCCCGGCCCGCAAAATACCGTACACTCGATGGTGTAGGTTCCGGCGGCGGGGGCGGTGAATTCGATGGTCGTCTCCTCTTTCGGGGGAAGCTTCCGGTTGATCCCCAGTTCCGCAATCCCGAAACCATGCATCACGTCGAGGGCGGTCACCAGCAACCTCACCTTCTCCCCCGCGTTCACCACCACCGGGTCGGGCCGGTAGCCGTACCGGAACGCCTCCATCTTCACCACCCGCACCCCGTCCTTCACTTCACCGGAGAGACCCGGTTCTGCTCCGGAACAGGGAGCCGGGCCGACGGACCCGATCGCGATCAAGATGAAGGCGGCCAGACAGGTGAAATAGGCTTTAATTCTCAGCATCTTTTTCCCCCTTTTATTTCAGCCTGTTTATCCCTCTAAATCTTTTTTTAATTTTTCAAATTCATCTTTCGATATTTCACCTTTGGCATAACGCTTTTTTATTATCTCCAACGGGGTTTCCGGGGATGATCCGTCATTCCCTTTAACGCGCCCTTTTTGAAGAATGAAATACACAATGATCCCGATCAGGATTATCACGATTAACCACATGGTCATACCTCCCTGGCTGAAATCCATCATATGTCCCCCACCCATCATCTCTCCCCCCTCATCGCCGTGAGCGAAAGCAGACGACGCTCCCGCCATTAAATTCGCAATTAGAATGAACACTTTTTTGACCATAGCTCACCTCCTGAGGCGCTGGAGTTAAACGCTTTTCCGAATTTTTAATAACCGGGCGTTGACGGCGACGATAACGGTGCTCACGGACATCAGCACCGCACCTCCCGCGGGGGAGATCAGGATTCCCGCCTTATAGAGGACCCCGGCCGCCAGGGGGATGGCGAGAAAGTTATAGCCGGTCGCCCACCAGAGGTTCTGGATCATCTTCCGGTAGGTCGCCTTTCCGAAAAGGATGAGGGCGGCCACGTCCTCCGGGTTGCTGTCGACGAGGATAATGTCCGCCGTCTCGGCGGCGACGTCGGTCCCCGAACCGATCGCGATCCCCACGTCGGCCTGGGCCAGGGCGGGCGCGTCGTTGACGCCGTCGCCGGTCATGGCCACGAACTCGCCCGCGGCCTGCAGTTCTTTTATTTTTTCCTGTTTCTGATCGGGGAGCACCTCGGCGAAATATCCGTCCAGCCCCAGCTTTTCGGCGACGTTTCCGGCCACGGTTTTATTGTCTCCGGTCAGCATCCAGCACCGGATCCCCGCTTCTTTCAGGAGCCGGACGGCGGGGCCTGATTCGGGCCGGATTCGATCGGAAAGACTGATCTCGCCGATCAACTTTTCCCCTTCCAGGAGGAAAACCACCGTGGCCATTTTCTGCGCTGCCGGCCCGGCGGGGATTTGGATCCCCTTTTCCTTCAGATACCCGGGACTGACTACGCGAACCGTTTTATCCCCCACCTTCCCCTCCACCCCTTTCCCCTTGATCGAGCGGAAATCGGAGACCGCGGGGATCTTCAAACCGAGTTTCCCGGCCCTTTCCGTTATCCCGGCCGCGATCGGGTGCTCCGAGTTTTGCTCCAGGGCCGCCGCCAGCTGAATGATTTTCTTTTCATCCATCCCCGGAACGAAGGAATCGGTCGAGCTGACGCCGAAAGTACCCATGGTCAGGGTCCCGGTTTTATCGAAAAGAACGGTGCTGATTTTCCGGGAGTTCTCGAAGGCGGACCGATTGCGAATCAGGAGCCCGTTTTTCGCCGCCAGGGCCGTGGAAACCGCCACCACCAGGGGGATGGCCAGGCCGAGGGCATGGGGGCAGGTGATCACCATCACCGTGGCCATCCTTTCCATCGCGAAAGCGAATTCCCTTCCGGCCAGCAACCAGACCGCCAGGGTCACGCTGCCCGCGGAGATGGCGGTGATCGTCAGCCAGAGAGCCGCCTTATCGGCCAGGGTCTGGGTCTTCGACTTCGATTCCTGGGCCCGCCGGACCAGTTCGATTACCTTGGCCAGGTAGGAATCTTTTCCGGTTCCTTTTACGGTTACTTCCAGGGACCCCTCGCCGTTAATGGTGCCGCCGATGACCGTGTCCCCTTCTTTCTTATGGACCGGTTTCGATTCGCCGGTGACCATGGCTTCATTAACATAGCTGCTCCCCTTCTCCACCACGCCGTCGGTCGGCATCTTCTCGCCCGGTTTGATCAGGACCCGGTCGCCCTTCTTCAGTTCGCTTACTTTCACTTCCTCGGCGGCGCCGTCAACTATCTTGTGGGCCTCATCGGGCATTAACTGGGCCAGCTTTTCCAGCGCGTTTGACGCCCCCAGGACCGACTTCATCTCGATCCAGTGGCCCAGGAGCATGATGTCGATCAGGGTGGCCAGTTCCCAGAAAAAGACTTTTCCCCGCAAACCGAAGACCACGACCGTGCTGTACCCGTAGGCGACCGAGATCGCCAGGCCGATCAGGGTCATCATCCCGGGGGATTTCTTCCGCAGTTCGGAAAAAAGACCGCTGAGGAACGGCCAGCCCCCATACAGAAAAACGAAGGTGGAAAGCCCCCATAAAAGGTAGCCGCTCCCGGCAAACCCGATCCGGAAACCCAGAGCTGACTGGACCAGAGGCGAGAGAAGGAGGATGGGGACCGTGGTCGCGACCGAGACAAAAAAACGGCGGCGGAAATCGGCGATCATCATCCGGTGGTGAGCGGTATGATCATGTCCCCCGTGACCTTCGTGGCCGCCGTGATCTTCATGGCCGGTGTGGTCTTCGTGGCCGCCGTGGCCTTCGTGGACGGCGTGATCGCGGGCGGACTTTTCCCCCTTCAGGAATTTCTCCCGGCAGGCGGCGGAACAAAAATAGTAGGTTTTGCCGTCCTTCTCCGCCGTGAAGGGGGTATTTTCATCGACTTCCATCCCGCAGACCGGATCTCGATATTTTTTCATTAGCCCCCTCCTTCCGATCGCATTGGTTCTGTCAAAACTTTCCGTTTGTTTTGTATCTATTTGTCTTCTCTGGAGCGGGCTAGGACCATTCCTCGGCACTCCCCCTTTTTGAATATTGGATATTCAGTTCCCCCTTGGATATTCAGTTCCCCTTTACCGAATTCATTCTTTCATAAAATTTTTGACAGTACCATCGTATTCCAAGCAGACACGCGCAGATCGGCCGGCGGCCGCGCCGGGGCCGGGAACGGTCAAACTCTGCCGGTTATGATCTCATTGAAACGGATTGATCAACATCCCTCCCAGGGTCTGCCATTTCTTTTCCCGAAAATTCCTCAGCCCGTAGGTGATCTCCCGGGTGTTTTTTCTTTCTTTAAAGCTCCGGATCAGGCGGTCCCAGAAGGAAAAGACACTGCCGAAATTGGAGTTGGTCTCCTTCCATTCCACGGAGTGATGAACACGGTGCATGTTCGGGGTGACGATCAGAAACCGGAGCCGCCGGTCCCACTTCTCCGGCAGCGCGATGTTGCTGTGGTGAAAGAGAATGACGGGGTGGAATATTAACACGTAAATGAATAACTGCGTCACACTCATCCCCAGCAGGACCAGGATGCCCACCCGAAGAAAAGCGGCCGCGGCGACTTCGATCGGATGGAAGCGGAGGGCGGTGGTGGTATCCATCGCGACGTCGGCGTGGTGGACCCGATGGAGCCGCCAGAGAAAGGGGACCCCGTGAACGGCTCTATGCCAGATATACATCCAGAGATCGAAAAGAACGAAAGCCGCCAAAACGGCCAGAAGCGGCGGCAACCCGGCCGTGTTCAGGAGCCCGAACGGGCAGCATTGCGCCCAGTGGACGCTGCTGGTGACGAGTTTGCTCGCGGCCAGCCCTCCCGCCACCGCGCCGATCGCGGCCAGGGCAAGATTGGGGATGGCGTGCCGGAAGCGGTGGGACCGGCCTCCGACATAGGGAAAAACTTCTTCCAGACTGAAGAAGAGGATCAGAGCCGCGATGAAAATTATGAACTCACTTATCATCAGCGGTCATTCCCCGTAACATTTCTTTTCCGGCCGGGAGTCTCGTTCATCGCCCGTCCAGGGAGTCGAACGCCCTCTTTAACTGGCTCTCCACGTCCGAGGCGACCTCCCGCAGTTCGGGATTATCGATCATCTTCATGACCGCGGCGGCCCGGATGAAGGAGACCGCGGTCCCGCCGGCCTTCTCATACAGGATAACGTTGCAGGGGAGGAGAAGTCCGATCTCCTCTTCGGCCTGGATCGCCTTCCGGGCGTTGGCGGGGTTGCATGCTCCCAGGATCACGTACTTTTTAAAATCGATCCCCAGCTTTTTCTTAAACTTCTCCCTCAGATCGATCCGGGTGAGAATCCCGAATCCCTCATTTTTCAGCGCCTGTGTAACCGCTTCTTCGGCTTCGGCGAAGGGAAGGTTAAGGACCTTACTGAACCCGTAGTCTGTCATCACTCCTCCTTATCGTTTTTCCCGCTGGCGGCAAGATACCGGCTCGCCGCCAGGGCGGCTTTCGCTCCCTCCCCGGAAGCGATGATGATCCTTTTGCCGATGTTTTTACCTTCTCGACCGAGGCCGGGTCGCCGGTCAGCCGGCCCCGGGAGAGCAGGCTGACCGAACAGTCCAGGTCCGCCAGTTCCAGGGCCGTCTGCATCCCCGAATTTCCTCCTCCGATCACCGCCGCCGGCAGGCCGGCAAACCGGATCTTTGAATTTCTCTTTCATTCTTCGGCCACCGCGTTATGAGAAGGATGATGTCGACGTTGGTACTAACCGCGGCGATGAGAGGCGGGGCCATGCATTTCGGGCCCGACTTCCGGCTGAACGTTACACAGAGAAGTTCCCCGGTCCCGGAATATCCGGGACCGGGGAACCGGATACAGAGCCGGCGAACTCCTCCCGGCCTACCTCATGCCTCGGGACGCATCCAGCCGGTATTCTTGTCGATGATGATCTTGTCGACCAGGGAACCGTCCTGGGTCACAATCTCCGCCACGAACGAGTCCTTCATCTCGGTGATCTTCCCCGCTTTCAGCCGGGGATTCCCCGTCGCCGCCAGATAGTGCTCCACCAGCTCCTTGGCCCCGGCCATGTCAACGGGCGTGACGCGGCCCTGGTTGGGATATCCCCATCCCCGGCACATCATCCCCGAGCACTTCATTCCCCCGCCCATCATGCCCTTGCCCATCATGCCCTTGCCCATCATACCCTGGCCCATCATGCCCTGGTTCATCATGCCCTGGCCCATCATGCCCATGGAGCGGCCGCAGTAAGGGCAGTACCAATTCTGATTTTCTCCCTGTCCGGTCATCCCCTGCCCCATCATTCCCTGTCCGGTCATCCCCTGCCCCATCATTCCCTGTCCGGTCATCCCCTGCCCCGACGTTCCCTGTCCCATCATGCCTCCGCCCATCATCCCCTGTCCGCCTTTCATCATCGTCGAGCCTTGGCCTTCATCTTCGGCCTCGCCCCGGAACGGCAGAATCAGGGCAAGGACGGCCAGCGCGGTCACGCAATACAATGATACTTTCATCCGGCACCTCCCGGTTTTTTGGTTGAGAGAACGGCCCTCAAATGCCATCCTCTATTCAAACTTTTATTTTTTCCCCAAACTCTTGGCCAGCTCCTGGAGCTTTGCCCTATCCACTTCCCGCTGGAAGAGCGGTTTCTTCACTTTCAGTTCCTTCTCGAAATGCTCTTCGAAGGGCTGGCGTTTCGGATTGACGAAGAATACCCCCAGGGGGAGCTTCTCGGTCTCGATCGCCCGTTGGAAAGCCGCAACCCGGTCGGATGGGTCGTAATCGTCTTCCAGGCGGTAGGTATTCTCCTTGAACCAGCGGTAGGTGTTGAGGTCGTTGAAGGTGACGCAGGGCTGGAAAATATCGACCAGGGCGTAGCCCCGGTGGGCGATCGCCTGCTTGAGTATTTCTTTCGTTCCCTTCGGATCGCCGATATAAGCCCGGGCAACGAAGGAGACGTTGAGAGAGATCGCCAGGGCCACCGGGTTGAGTGGTTCCTCGAAGACTCCGTGCACCTGGACCGGGGTCTCGAAACCGATCCGGCTGGTGGGCGAGGCCTGCCCCTTGGTCAGCCCGTAGACCATGTTGTTGCAGGTGATCTGGGTGATATCGGGGTTGCGGCGAATGGCGTGGACGAAATGATTGCCTCCTTCGCCGTACAGGCACCCGTCGCCGCTGGTCGCGATCACCGTCAAGCCGGGGTTGGACGCCTTGATCGCGGTGGCCACGGGCAGGGAACGGCCATGCAGCCCGTTGAAAAAATTACACCAAAGATACTGGGGGATCTTGGCCGCCTGGCCGATCCCCGAAACCAGGACCAGATTTCGG
Source organism: uncultured bacterium (assembly GCA_963822585.1). Lineage (GTDB taxonomy): Bacteria > Auribacterota > Erginobacteria > Erginobacterales > Erginobacteraceae > CAWGIE01. The sequence goes on along the minus strand of CAWGIE010000047.1, from coordinate 194,398 downwards.
GGCTCGATCTTCAGCTCGCTGAGCGCCTCTTGCAGTACCCGCAGGATAGGGAAATCCCCGCAGCCCGGGCACCAGGCGATGTCTATCTTGCCCATATCGAAGATCGTGGCGGTCATCGTGATACCTCCTTGGTAATCGCGGAGACGAGTTCTTCCGTACTAAACGGCATACCGTTATATTTGAGTATCTTGCCGTCCGGCTCCCGCCCGGTGCTCATCCGGATGAGCCGCCCAAACTGGGAGGTGGCGTTGTTTTCGATTACCACCGTTCTGCGCGCTTTGGCCATGAACTCCGCGGTCTTCGGCCAGATAGGGTAGACCTGAGAAAAATGAAGGTAACCGATCCCCTCTTCTCCTATCTCCTCCAGACTTTCCCGGATCATGTAATGGGTGGACCCCCAACCGAGCAAAAGCGTCCGGTAGTTCTCGTCGCCGGAAAATTCCGGTTCCTCCACCTCCTTCTTGAGCAGATCGAGCTTTTTCAGGCGCTTATTCACCATCTCCGTCCGCACGGCGAAGTCCTCGGTAATATGTCCCGTCTCGTCATGTTCGTCGCTGTCCACCGCCACCAGCCCCTCCCCGTAACCGGGGATCCCCCGGGGCGAAATCCCGTCGGGGGTGAGAGCGTAGCGCCGGTAGTCTTTCTCCGTCTTCACGATCCGTTTTTCCACGGTAAACCCGGAGAGATCGAGGGGGGGGAGATCGTATTGGGAATCGAGAAGATACTGGTCGCTGAGGATGATGACCGGGACCTGGCAGGCGGCGGCCAGGTTGAAGGCTTTCCGGGTCAGGCGAAATGCCTCTTCGATGGTGCCGGGAGCGAAGATAATCCGGGGAAACTCGCCGTGACCGGCGAAGAGGGCGAAAAGAAGTTCACCCTGCTCGGTCCGGGTGGGGAGGCCGGTGGCGGGCCCCGGACGCTGGCCGATATGAATAACCGCCGGCGTCTCCAGCATCCCTGCCAAACTCAACCCTTCGATCATCAAGGCGAATCCCCCCCCCGAAGTGGTCACCATCGCCCGCCCCCCCGCGTACCAGGACCCCAGGACCATGTTGATCGCGGAGATCTCGTCCTCGGCCTGCTCGACCTCGATCTTGAAATCATCGGCGTGCTGGGCGAGGAAAACGCCCACGCCGGTGGATGGGGACATGGGATAGAAAGAGAGAAAGTTGCAGCCGCCGGCGATCGCCCCCAGGCCGATGCCCTGGGTCCCGTTCATGAGCGCTTCTTCCCTGACCTCGGGATCCGGTTTTCGGGCCAGGGAGAATCCCCGCTTCTCTCTCAGTTCGCTCCCGATCCGGTAGCCCCGTTCCAGCGCTTTCACGTTGTCGTCGCGGATCTTGTCTTCGCGCCCGGAGAAAAAGCCGGCGACCGAGGCCGCGGCTTGATCCTTATCGACCTCCAGCAACCCCAGCAGGACCCCCGTCGCCACCGTGTTGGCGTAATAGTCCTTCCCGAGTTCTTCGGCGATCTCCTTCCAGGGCACGGCGACGAAATCGCCCAGCTTCCGCTCCTCCTCGCTGATGACCTCTTCGCTCCCCAGGATCAGCGTCTCTTTTCTCACCCGCTCCCGCAGGCGGCTGACGCCGCCCGGATTAAGGCAGGCGAGAATATCGATCCGATCGACAAAGGCCCGGACCCGGTCCGGGGAGACCCTGATCTCGGTCGAATTCATGCCCCCCCGGACGCGGGACATGTATTCCTTGGTCGAGAAAACATGATAACCGCAGGACTTAAGCGTCCCCGCCAGGAGGCTCTCCACGGTCCTGATCCCCTGTCCGGCCTCCCCGCTGACTCACGATCGATACGTCTTGCATCATCGTTTCTCCTCAATCATTTCCGGTGAGAATCGATTCGGGAGATATCCGGCTTACGTCGATTCCGAAACATCGCCTTCTCCTTCCAGGTCCAGCTTGAGGGAAAGAAACCCCAGGATATCCTTGAGGGTGATAATCCCTTTCAGTTCGCCCCCTGCGACCACCAGCAGCCGGCTGTTCCCGGTCTGCTGCATCAGGGAAAGGACCGTGACGGCGTCGGCGTCGGGAGAAACGCTGTTCCTGGGCGAACAGGCGCTCATCGCCTCCCGGACGGTGCGGACGCTCCACAGCTCCCGGGGCACTTCCTTGATCTGAGCGAGCGTCATGCAGCCCAGCAGCCGACCGTCTTCCGTCACCGGATACAGTTTGTGGTGGTACTTGTAGATATAGCCGTTTACCAGCTCCTCGATCGATATCGAGGGGGGGACGGTGATCGGATTCACGGTCGCGAAGCGGGCGATTTTTTCCCCTTTCAGGGACTTTCTCAGGAGGACCTGCTTGTAGGAAATCCGGGAAGCGTTGCGCAGGAACATCCCGATCAGGAACCACCAGATCCCCCCGATGAAATTTCCCTGGAGGACGCTGAGGAAACCGAGAAAGATCAGCGCCATCCCGAAGAACGATCCGGCCTGGGAGGCGACCCGGGTGGCCCAGCGGAGGTTATGCTTCCATTTCCATAGGGCGGCCCGAAAAATCCGGCCGCCGTCGAGGGGGAAGGCCGGGAGAAGATTGAATCCGGCCAGGATGAAGTTGAGAAAGGATAGGTAGCCGAGAACATACACCACCGGTCTCGGATAGGCCGCCGCCGCCCCGGCCCAGCGCAGGAGATAAAAAATCACCCCCAGGACGATACTGGAGAAAGGTCCGGCGGCCGCCATCAAAAACTCGGTTCGGGGATTGGACGGCTCTTCGTGCATCTCCGCCACTCCCCCGAAGATGAAGAGCGTGATCCCCTTGATCTGCAAACCATACCGCCGCGCCACCAGCGAATGAGCCAGCTCGTGGAAGATAATGGAGAGGAAGAGGCCGATCGCCCCGGCCGCGCCCATCCACCAGTAGGTGGCTTCGGAGAGGCCTTTGTCATAATAGGGGAAAACACCCCGGGCCAGGGTCCAGGTAATCAGAACGGCGAGTATCAGCCAACTGATATCGACTTTTACTTCAAAACCAAGGATGGTGAACAAACGGACGCGATGCTGGAACACGGCAGAACCTCCTCATTAGTCCGGCATGACGATAGTATGGAACCGATCAATCCGCCAATAGGCGCATTCTCCTTTTTATTGACTTATTTCTACTTGTTTTTCCCTGTCGGGAAAAACAATCATTCTCAGAAAAATATCACCTTTCTCCGAGATCAGCCTCAACTCCATGCTTGAAAGAAAAATCCTCGATGAATATATTATGAATGTACTGAACGATATATGATATCCTGAATAATTCGGGATATATATACATTTCCCGATCAAACGGGAACAGTGACATGCCTTACACCATACTACTGGTTGATGACGACAAGGATTTCCGGAGCGAATTCCGGGAATTCTTCCAGGACTACCGGATCCGGGAGGCATCCCGGGGGGAAGAAGCGATCGCGATGCTGGAGAAACCCCACGAGATCGACCTGGTCATCCTGGACGTAATGCTCCCCGATCGATCCGGCACCCAGGTCCTGAAAAAGATCAAGGAGATCGCTCCCGATCTGAGCGTGATCATCCTCACCGGCTACGGATCCAAGAAGATCGTGATCGAGGCGCTCAAGGGCGAAGCCGACGATTACCTGGAAAAGCCCCTGGACACGAACAAAGCCAAAATCATCATCGAGAACCTTCTAACCTCCTGCGCCCGGAAAGCCGACCTGGATCTCTCCGATACCAAAGGCAAGATGGAACGGATCAAGCTCTTCCTGGAAAGGAACTGGCATAAAAAAGTCACCCTCGATGATGCCGCCCGGTTGGTCTGCCTGAGTCCCAAATACGTCAGCCGGATATTCCGGGAAATGACCGGAGAGGGATTCAACGAGTATAAATTGCGGCTGAAGATCGACCAGGCCAAGGAATGGCTGGAGGAGACCGGTCACAGCGTCGACAAGATCGCCCTCTCCCTCGGTTATCTCAACACCGAATCCTTTATCCGGATATTCCAGAAAGGGACCGGTCAGACCCCGACCAAGTATCGGCACCGCCGGTCGCGATCGAAAAAAATATCCCGGAGAAACAATGCCCGGACCCAAAATAAAAAACGGAAAGCGAAAAAGACCGTCCGGTAAGTCTTCCCGCCCTCCGGATGGACAGATCCGGCCCTCCTCCCGGCGGCAAAAAGGACCCGGCACGCGGAAAAAGGTTGCCCCCGAACCATCCGGGCAACTGCTCGCCTGTTTTCAGGTCTTGGAAGGCATCGCCGACCCGGCCCTGATCTACGACCTCCGGGGGACCGTGGTCAGAGCCAATACGGCTGCGAAAGAGTCTTTCGGTTTCAACCCCGCCGGGATGTCGCAAACGGCCCTGGTTAAAAAATTATCCTCCCGGGCGGCGAGAGGCGTAAAACTGAAACGGGATGATTTTATTTCCGCGCGGGCTCTAACCGGGAAGGCCGTCCGAGACCGGGAATACCGCTTCACGGACGCGAAGGGAAAGAAACGGACGGTCCTCAGCTCGGCGGCACCGATTAAAGAGGGAAGGGAAATTGACGGGGCTTTAGTGGTCTGGCACGACGTCACCGAGCAGCGGCGCGCGCAACAGGAGGCGGAAGACCTCTCCCGCTTCCCTTCGGAGAACCCCAACCCCGTCCTCCGTTCCGACCGGAGCGGGACCATTCTCTATTCCAACCCGGCAGCGGCCAAAGCCTTCGGACGATCCCGGTGCGGGATCGGGCGCCCTCTCCCCGCCGAACTGTTCCGGATGGCGCGGGAGGCGGAGAAAACCGGCCTCATCGTGCAGGGGGAAGTTCGGGGGAAAAAGCGGATTTTTCAGGCGGCGGCGGTACCGGTCAAAGGAAACGACTACGTCAACATTTACTGCCTCGACATCACCGAGCGCAAGCAGGCTGAGGAACATCTGCATCGCGAGCGGAGTTTGCTGGAGATCGTTATGCGCACCACCGACGTAATGCTGGTCCTGCTCGATTCGAAATTCAATTTCGTCTGGGTCAATCCCGCCTACGCTGAAACGTGTCGGATGAAGCCGGAAGAACTGATCGGCAAGAACCATTTCACTCTCTACCCCGACCCGGAGAACGAAGCCATTTTCCGGAAAGTCCTGAAGTCCGGCAAAGGGGTCTTCCACAAGGATAGGCCTTTCGTCTTCCCCGATCAGCCCGAACGGGGCGTGACTTACTGGGACTGGAGCCTGACGCCGGTAAAGGATCACGGCGGCAGGGTGACCGGCCTTGTCTTTTCGCTGCGGGAGACGACGAAATACAAACAGGCACTGGAAGCGCTGCGCGAGAGCGAGGAACGGCTGAGGTTGGCCCAGGTCTCGGCCGGCGCCGGAGTCTGGGATTGGGACATTACCACGGGCAAACTTGAGTGGTCTCATGAACTGTTCAGTCTCTTCGCCCTCGATCCCGCGTCAAGCGTCCCCGGTTTTGACTTATGGAGAAGCGTGATCCATCCCGACGACAGGGCGCGGGCGCAAGAACGGATTGAGACGGCGATTAAAAACCACTCCCCCCACTCCAGCGAGTATCGCATCGTGCTTGCCTCGGGAAAAGTACGCTGGATCAACGCTCTCGGCGATACCACCTACGACCGGAACGGCCGGCCGACGCGCATGTCCGGCATCTGCATCAACATCACCGCACGGAAAAAACTCGAAAATTTACTGGAGGCGAACTTAACGGAACAACAGACCATCCTTGATTCCTCCCCGGTGCTTATCTTCTTCAAGGATAAGGGAAACCGTTTCCTGCGCGTTAACAAGGCGTTTGAAAAGGTGATGAACATTTCCCGGTCGGAGATGGAAGGGAAGTCCATGTTCGACCTCTATCCGAGCAGGCAGGCCGCAGCCTACGGTAAGGATGATCGGGAGGTCATGAAAAGCGGCCGTGAGAAACTCGGAATCATCGAGACGCTGGCAACGCCTCAGGGAGTAAGGACAATCCGGATTGATAAGGTACCGTATTTTGACGAGAACGGCGAGATCAAAGGCGTTATCGGCTTTGGCGTCGACATCACCGATATCCGGCAGACGGAAGAAGCGCTGCGCGAGAGCGAGCAACGCCTGAAAAAAGCGCAGGGAATGGCGCATCTGGGCAGCTGGGAGCTGGATCTGGCCGCGGGCGCGCTGACCTGGTCGGATGAAGTCTACCACATCTTCGGGCTCCAGCCCGGGGAGTTCGGGGCGACGTACGAGGCCTTCCTGGAAATGGTTCACCCCGAGGACCGGGAAACGGTTGACGCGGCCTATGCCGACTCGATCCGGGGAGGAAAGAACGGTTATGAGATCGAGCACCGGGTTATCCGGAAGGGTACCGGCGAGGTCCGCATCGTCCACGAAAAATGCGAACATCTGCGCGATGGCTCCGGCAAGATTGTCCGTTCGGTGGGGATGGTGCATGACATTACCGAGATGAAGAATACCGAGCAGGCGCTGGAAGAGTTGAATAGTTCATTAGAACAGACGATTATCCAGCGCACCCAGGAATTGATATCGGCGCATATGGAGTTGGAAAGGGCGAAACGCCTCTCATCGATCGGCACCCTCGCCGCCACCGTCGCTCATGAGCTGCGCACTCCTCTCGGCACCATCGGTCTGGCCGCCGCCAATCTGGGAAGAAAGGCCGGCAATCCCGCTCTGGCCGGCTACATCGAAAAAATCCAGCGCAAGGTGGTGGAGAGCAACCGGATCATCTCCAATCTTCTCACCTATACCGGGCTCAGATTGCCCCGACCTGAAATCGTTCGGCTCGACCGGATCGTAACGGAAGCGTTAAAAACGGTCCGGGAAAAATTTCCCCGGATGAGAATACGGGTGACGAAGGACCTGGCGGCGCTGGCGAAGATCACCCTCGCCGCGGACGAGGTGCAGCTTCTGGAGATATTCAATAACCTCCTCGCCAACGCCTACCAGGCCATCGGCAGCCGGGAAGGGCTGATCGAGGTGACGGGTCGGATCGAGAACGACGCGGCCGCGGTGATAACGATCCGGGACAACGGCAAAGGCATCGATGAAGAAGAAATGGAACGCGTTTTCGAGCCTTTTTACAGCGGGAAAAAAACCGGGACCGGACTCGGTTTGCCCTTGAGCAAGGAACTGGCCGAGCTTCACGGGGGCTCGATCAAGATCGTCAGCGCAAAAGAGAAAGGCACCGCCGTTACCGTCACCATCCCTCTTCACCGGGACGTCTAAGTACACCACCCGTTTTTCTTCCCCGCGGAATTTCTCCCCCGATCTCAATCTTTGATAACCTTCTCCCTTTTATTATTCCGAGGGGAGAAAAAAGTCAGGAAAAAGGGGAATCCCCCTATTGTCCCACCCGGCAAAGGGGGGGAAGATAGCGACGTTCCGGGAAAGTCTTTCCTCCCGGTGATGTCAACCGGGGGCTGATGTGTCCCCCGGCACGCGAATAAAATGGTTATCCTAAATGCTTGTGTGAGTTGATGGCAATGCTTTCAGGGAGCCTTTCTTTGAGCCGGTCAGGACTGACATCCACTACGGCGGAATCGGGACCGAGCGCTGAGTTATCCTCTGGCGCCCGGGAAAAAATGAGTGCTCGAATACTCATCGTCGAGGATGACGACGATTTCCGGGAAGAGATTACCGGCTTCCTGAAGTACCGGGGTTACCAGGCCGAGGGCGTCGCCGGGGAAAATGACGCCCTGGTGGAGGTCTGGCGTTTCCGGCCCCATCTCGTTCTCATCGACCTCCACCTTCCGGGGCGGAGCGGGTTTCAAATCGCCGCGGAGATGACGCACTTGCCGGGCTTCCGGGTGGTCCCCATCGTGGCGATGAGCGGGATCTTCGTCGACGAGAAACTCCGGCTGGGAATGAAACTTTGCGGGATCCGGGACTTCGTCTCCAAGCCCGTCGACGAAGAACAGCTGGTCGGGAAAATCATGCAGGCGCTCCAGTCGGCGCAGAATCTCAAATCGGGAGGCGGATGATGAACAGATTGAGAATGATCACCCTGGAGGAGCTTCTGGAGATGCGGGAGAACCGCGACCCCTTCATCCTGGTCGATGTTCTCTCCGAGGAGACGTATCGGCAGGGGCATATCCCGGGGGCGGTCAATATCCCCCTGGACCGCCTGAAAGAGAAGGCCCCCGAAATCCTGAAAAAAAACGAAACGATCGTGGTTTACTGTGCCAGCTATGCCTGCCACGCCAGTACCCGGGGCGCCCGGGAACTGATGGTAATGGGCTATGGCGGTGTTCTCGATTTTAAGGGCGGCAGGAAGGGATGGCTCGCGGCCGGTCTGGAATTGCAGACTGAAGAGAACGCCTGATCTCGCCGCCGAAGGCGCATCCCGTCAACCGCTGAAAAGGACCGATCATGACCAACGCGAAAATCATGATCATCGACGACGACAAAGACTTCCTGGACGAACTGCGGGAATCTCTTTCCCTGGGCGGCTACGAAGTCTCCGCATTCACCGACGGCGCGGCGGCGGTAAACGCCGCTTCCCGTATACAGCCGGATCTGGTCATCCTGGATCTGAAGATGCGGGGAAAGAACGGTTTCCAGGTCGCCGAGGAAATGAAACTGCGGGAAGGGATGGAGGAGATCCCGATCATCGCCATGACCGGGTACTTCACCAGGGCCGAGGATGAGACGCATATGAAAGCGTGCGGGATCAGTCTCTGCCTGATCAAGCCGTTTACGGAGAACGTCGTCAAACACAAGGTGGCCTTGCTCCTCAGTGGGCGCGGCTGAGGTCATCGCCCGAAAAAGTTTCTACCGGATGTCGCTGAAACCAAAAATCTCCATTATCGGGGCCGGGAACGTCGGGCTTCGCTATGCTTACGCCCTGATGATCAGGGGCGGTGTCCGCCGGATCTGCCTGGTCGATCTCGACCGAAAAAAACTGGAAGGGGAGGTCATGGACCTCAATCACGGTGCCCCTTACATCTCCCCGGTCGAAGTCACCGCCGGCGATTATCCCGATATCGCGGACTCCGATCTAGTGGTGGTGACCGCGGGGAAAAGCCAGCAGCCGGGGCAGTCCCGCCTCGACCTGATCAAAGCCAATGCCGCGCTCTTCCGGACCATCATCCCCCAAATCGTCCGGCACGCCCCCGAGGCCATCTTGCTCATCGTCTCCAATCCGGTCGACGTCCTCTCTTACGCCGCCTATCGGTTTTCCGGCAAAGCGGCCAAGACGGTTATCGGATCGGGAACCGTTCTCGATTCCGCCCGCCTGCGATTCATGCTCAGCCGGCACTGCCGGATCGATCCCCGAAACGTTCACGCCTATATCCTGGGGGAGCACGGCGATTCCGAGTTTCCGGCCTGGTCCCGGGCCCTGATCGGCGGGGTGCTTCTGAAAGATTACTGCCCGACGTGCGAATTCAACGGCGACTGCCGGACAGAAGAGGAGCTGCGCGACATCTTTAACCGGGTCCGGGATTCCGCCTACCGGATCATCGAACTGAAGGGCGAGACATCCTATGGGATCGGACTGGCCCTAACCAGAATCACCCGGGCCGTTCTCCGGGACGAGAACGCCGTTCTCCCCGTCTCTTCCCTCTTTTCCGAGGGGAGGGACGGTCAGGAGGTCTATCTCAGTCTCCCCGCCGTGGTCAACCGGGAAGGGGTTCGGAACGTGATCCGGCTCAAACTCGATCCCGGTGAAGAAAAAGCGCTCGCGCGTTCCGCGAAAATCATCCGAGATGTCATTGATAAACTGGATTTACCGGATTAATGATCTCGATTTTTTTATTTTTTGTGTCTGAGTGTCTTCGGGGTGAACAATTACGCCGAAGGCGCTCATTGATCGGAAGAGAACTCTTAACCTGAAGGAGGTAGTGTGATGGCCGCAATGGATACATTGTTTCAGAGCGCCGATTGGAAAAAGGAGAAGCACGTCCCGGTGATCGAGGCCCCGGAAAAAGTAACCGCCGGCGAGCTTTTCCAGGTCACGGTGAGCGTAGGGAAGGAGATCCCCCACCCCAACAAGACCGAGCATCACATCTGCTGGATCGACATCTATTTTCTCCCCGAGGGGGAGAAGTTCCCTTACCAGATCGGCAAGGCCGAGTTTACCGCCCATGGAGCCTCGACCGATGGCGCCGACACCAGCACGGTCTATACCCATCCCCGGGTGGTTTTGAGCGTCAAGACCGACAAACCGGGCACGATCCTCGCTTCCTCCTACTGCAACATTCACGGACTCTGGGAGAGCGCGGCGGAGATCGGAATCGAATAAACCTCTGAGGAGACTGTTGCTGTCTGGCGGCGATCTTTTCTCCCGCGGAAAAGGACAGGTATCTATGAAAAAGACCGGACCAGCGATCCCGATTATCGGGAGGTGCCGGCGGCGGGGTTGCCTGGCCGCCGCCCTGGCATGGATTCTCTTGTTTATCTCGGCGAGTGCCGGAGCGGAAATAAAAACCGGGGAGGCGATATTCGCCGGCGGCTGCTTCTGGTGCATGGAACCGCCGTTTGAGAAACTTGACGGCGTCAGCGAAGTCATCTCCGGATATACCGGAGGAACGGGCGAGAATCCGACCTACGGGGATTACGCCCAAAAAGGCCACCTGGAAGCGATCAAGGTAACCTACGATCCCGATAAAATAAGCTACCCGGAACTCCTCGACGTCTTCTGGCGGCAGATCGACCCTACCGATCCCAATGGACAATTCGTGGACCGGGGTCCGCAATACCGCTCCGCGATTTTTTACCTCGATCAGGAACAGAAAAATCTGGCCGAGGAATCGAAGAAGGAACTGGCGGGATCCGGCCGCTTCAATAAGCCGATCGTGACCGAGATCCTCCCCGCCACCGTCTTTTATCCGGCCGAAGACTATCATCAGGATTACTACAAGAATCATACCTTTAAATACAAGTTCTACCGGTACCGTTCCGGTCGGGACAGTTTCCTGGAAAAGGTATGGGGGGATGATGAGCTGCCGAACCGAAAGGCGACGAAGACATCCGGGTTCGTGAAGCCGTCCCGGGACGAACTGAAGAAACGGCTGACGCCCCTGCAGTTTAAAGTGACCCAGAAGGGAGGGACCGAACCGGCTTTCCAGAACGAGTACTGGGACAATCACCGCCCGGGCATTTACGTCGACATCGTTTCCGGGGAGCCTCTTTTCAGCTCGCTCGACAAATATAAATCCGGGACCGGCTGGCCCAGTTTCACCAAGCCGCTGGTTCCCGGCAATATCGTCGAGAAGGAAGACCGCGGCTTCTTTTCCACCCGGACCGAGGTGTTAAGCCGGCTCGGCGACTCCCACCTCGGGCACGTCTTTAATGACGGACCGCCGCCGACCGGACTCCGCTACTGCCTGAACTCCGCCGCCCTCCGGTTTGTCCCCGCCGAAGACCTGGAAAAAGAAGGCTACGGCCAATTCAGCGAATTATTCAAGAAATAATCCCCGATTCCGGCCACTCAAAATATCCCGCGAAGAACTTCCCGTCGTCATTCCTTCGGAAGAACTGAAAACGGCCCGGGCCGGATAAAAACGGGAACCCGGGGGGACAAGAACAGACAGGAGGTGAGCGATGATGAGATGGATGCTGCAAACCAGAAATAACGTTTCGGCGCTGATCCTCAGGGTCATGCTGGGGGTGGTGATCTTCCCCCATGGAGCCCAGAAACTTCTGGGCTGGTTCGGCGGTTACGGTTTCCAGGGAACGATGGGATTTTTTACCGGGACCCTCCACATCCCGCCCTTCCTGGCGGCGGTGGAGATCCTGACGGAATTTTTCGCGCCCCTGGCCTTGATCCTGGGTTTTTTCACCCGCCTGGCCTCCTTCGGCATCGGCGTCATCATGCTGGTGGCGATCGTGATGGTGCATGGACAATACGGTTTTTTCATGAACTGGTCCGGGGTGCAGAAGGGCGAGGGCTTTGAGTTCCACCTGCTGGCCTTGAGTATCGTGGCCGCCCTGATCATCGAGGGATCGGGCCGCTGGTCGATCGACCGGCGGCTGCTCAAATCCCGGGAATAGAGTCACTGTGTTGTCCAACTTACCCGCGATGGCCGGGCGCCGATTAATTAAGTATCGTCTCCCCGGAATACCATCTTTTCCAGGCGAGGAATATCTTCCCGGTAGACGTGGGCGGAGGCGACGTGGAGGACGATCTCCAGAGAAAGTGTCTTCACTTTCTCTCTGATCAGGTTGCCGATCTTCGTCAGGGCCAGGAGGTCGGCGTACAGCTTGCCGCCGATGTCCTGGCTGCGGAAGTAACCGACGAGGCGGAGTCTCTCCCCCCTGACCAGCGCCTGGATCTGGGTCAGGCAGGGAAGATGCTTCCCGTCTTCTTCCGGCCGCAGGAGCGTAAACACACTCCAGGTCGAGCTTCTATTTTCCACCAGGCTGGAAATCAAGCGCTCCAGACCGTCCCGGGTAAAGATGCGTTCCCGGTAGGAATACCCCCACTCTTCGACGCTTTCCTCTCCGAAGAAATTTCCCATCATGAAATCGATCATCTTCCGATCGCCGTATTGTTGAATGAGGGGATCATCCCGGCGGGGATTTTTGACGAAGATCTGGAGATTGAGGACCTCGCGGGCGTCGACGTCGCCGAAATCGACCGGGCGGCCGGCCTGCAGAACGTACCGCGCCGCGGCCAGCCAGGCTTCCCCGATCGAGTCTTTTTCTATGATATTGTCGCGGCTCATGAGACAGTTCCTTAAATCTCTTCCGGAGAAATCACCCGCGCCTCGGCGGCCTCTTTTTCAAAGACGTGTTTCAGCAGAGGCAGATCTTCTTCGGTATATTCGGTCAGGACGTGAATAACGGGGATGTCTTTTGCTTCGCATCTCCGGATGACATCCCGGAGCGCGCGGAGGAACCCGGGAGTAATGACATCCCGGGCGTCATTTTGAAGATCGATAAGCAGAAGCGCCTGTTTCATGGTCTTTCCGGCCCGCGGGGTCAGAGTTCGTCCCACCTGTCCCGGAGGAGTTCCTCTATCCGGTCGGCCAGGGCATGGGGGGAGATGCCGGGATCGACGGCGTCGGCTTCCGAGAGCATTTTTGCGAAGGCGTCGATCTTGCCGGCCAGGAACTCCATCTTCTTCCGCAGGAGAACCTCGTTCCCGGTCTCCCAGTAGTCTCCCTCATCCTCGACCTCGAAGATCGCGAAGTACTTCTTCTTCAGGTACCGAAAAAGCTTGATGATGGTGATGTGGATATCGAGGGGGGCGAACTGCGTCTTGACCGCGGCCCAGGGCAACTCATCCTTGACCGGACCGGAGATCGCCATCGTCAGGGGGGCAACCAGGTTGCCCACCCGGTCGAAGAAGAAGGAGAGCCCCTCGCTCCCCTGCCCCGGCGAGATCCCGACCCCTTTCAGCGGCAGATGGCCGGTGATCCTGGCCCCATTATCGGTGTGATCCAGCCGGGAGGTGTTTTCCCGGTTAAAGTCTTCATCCAGGCGGGAATATTCCCAGCCCAGGCTCTCGCAGATGTCGGTCAGCTCATCGGTAATGGCCGGGATCGCCTCCGGCGATTTCAACCGCCCCCGGTAATGAATGCTCAATCCCATCTTATAGCTTCCGGTTATACCACTTAGAAGATATTACTATTATCGTAAAAACCGATTGGAACCACGAAGAACACGAAGGTCACGAAGATGGCGGTATCAACCATCCCGATCTCATTTTCCCTTAATTAATTCTTCGTGTACTTCGTGATCTTCGTGGTGAATATATTTTTTCATTCCAGGCACAATTTCTTCAATACTTATTCGGACAAACTCTCTTCCGCTCTCCGTTTGGCCAGCAGCCAGTGGCGGGGTCCGGCCTGGGGAAAACGGAACAGAACGTAGGGGCCCCGGACCCGGGCCCCGTGGAGAGTGAAGAGGATCTCCTCCTCCGTCCACTTCTGAGCCTGGTAGGTTCCCCGGTCCCAGATTTTCACCTCGCCGGCGCCGTACTCCCCCTCCGCGATCGTCCCCTCGAAACCGGCCCAGGAGAGTGGGTGATCTTCGACCTGGATGGCCAGGAGTTTGCTGCCCGGACGCTCCGGGATCCCCTTGGGCACCGCCCAGCTTTTCAGGACGCCGTTGCGCTCCAGGCGGAAGTCGAAGTGGTGGGTCGAGGCCCAGTGTTCCTGTATCACGAAGATCATGACATTGCCTCCCCCCTTTTATCAAACTACGAATTTCGCGAAACTTGTCCTGAGCGTAGCCGAAGGATTACACGAATTGGGTTGAACGTTCCTGTTCGACGTTCGACGTTGGAAGTTCGACGTTCAACGTTCGACGTTGAGTTTTGATCCTCGCCTCGGCCCCTTTTTAGTCCACGAATTTCACTAATGGACACTAATTGTTCCCCCGCCGCGCCCCCTTTTGAACTACGAATTACGCGAAACTTGTCCTGAGCGTAGCCGAAGGATTGCACGAAACATCCCCCCTCCCTCACCCCCTTTTGAAACAGACGATTGGATGTGATGGAAGAGGAAAATGGATGCCGTTCGGTTTTTTCCATCATTCCACCACTCCAATACTCCATCACTCCTTTCAGCCGAGCCACATATACTTGTTCAATCTTACTTCTTCGCTATATTCTTCTTTTATGCTTTGCCTGAACATGCCGCTGTATCCTCTCCCGCGACGGGTTGAAGTACCCCATCATCAATTTGGGAAACTCCTTCTTCAGGGAATGAATAAGCTGCCGGACGCCGGTCATCTCCTCCGGTTTCACCGAAACCTTGAGTTCCCGGAAATACCGCCGGGGGTCGTAATTCAGGTTCCTCCACTGGATCATGTCGATGCGGTATCTCTCCAGAAAACCCCGGAAGGCCGCGATTTCTTCGCGGCAATCCGTGAAGCCGGGCATGGTCAGGTAGTTGACCGAGACGAACCCCTGCTTCTCTTTGGCCGTTTTGATCGAGCGCAGCACCTCCCGGAAATGGTACCCCCGGGGCTGAAAATACCGCCGGTAATAGTCCGGCCGGACGCTGTTCAAACTGACCCGGATGCTGTCGAGACCGGCATCGAAAAGCCTCCCCACGGTCTGCGGCCGGCTGGCGTTGGTATTGAGGTTGATCATCCCCCGGGCAGTCCGGTTTCTGATCAGCCGGATCGACTTCTCCAGCACTTTTCCGGCCAGCAGTGGTTCCCCCTCGCACCCCTGGCCGAAGCTTACTACCGGGTCCCGAACGCGGGCAATATGGAAGAGGGCAACCTCCGCCACCTCCTCCGGGTCGGGGAGGAAGGCGATCCGGGGCTGGGTAACCGGGCAGCGTCCCGGCGGCTGAAGGGAGATGCACCCGGCGCAGCGGGCGTTGCAGGACGGCGACGTGGGCAGCGGCGCTTCATACCGGCCCAGGAAGAAATTTTTAGCCGCCGGGCAGCTGTAAGTGAGCGCGCAACCTTCCAGGTGGACGACCAGCCGGTTGCCGGGGAAGGTCTTTTTCAGCTCGGCGGCGTTTCTTCGCACCGCGTCGATATCCATGAGCCCGACGTCCTGGCGGCGTTCCCGGTCCACCCGCAGGCAGGCGGCATGGAAGGAACCTTTATAGAAGGCGCAGGCGGCGTAAGAAAAAAGGGGGAGGAGGACCGGGTTTCCGCTCTCGGCGTAGGCGCTGCTGAAAGAGGCCGTGAAGCCGGGGGAAACAAAGGCGGCCACGGCGAAGCAGTCTTTGTTTTTATCTGGCAGCGCGCCGGCGCCCAGGGTGATGAACCCTCCCGCCGCCGGATCCCAGCCCACCGGCATCCGCCCGGGGAGGAGGAAAAGTTCGCTCCCGGGGGGCAGCGGGACCAGTTCCCGGGGCGGCAGCCGGAAGAAGCAGCCTCCTTTCATCCCCGCCGCCTCCACCCCGGGCAGGCTGTAGATCGTGCCTTTAGAATCGGCGGCCAGAATCTGGGGTTTCTCTCGGCTCATCGGGGTATGCGCGCGGACGTGGGCTGATCCGGAGGGCGCTATCAGGAAACACAGTTTTCCAGCTTGAACCGCCAGAAATCGAGAGGGACGACGATATCCCATTTCTCGCCGGCGGGTTTTATCTCGATGACTTCTCTTTTGGGGTACCAGAAGGAGACCTCCTGGCAACCCAGGAAGTAGGCCCGATCGGTCTCCTGCAGGATCTCGACCCGGGCCGTGGTCGTCTCCTCCCCCGCCTCGGGCCGTTCCGGATGTTTTTGCTTGAGCTTGAACTCCAGGAAGTTCTTTTCCAGCACAAAGCGGTAATTCCCGTCGGGGAGCTTTTCCAATTCGGCGAAGCATACCCGGGGCATGAAAATCTCTTTGGCCCCTAATTTGATCAGGCAGGCATGAGGGCTTTCTTCCAGCAGCTTTCCGGTCAGCTCGACAACCTCTCCCCGGACGGAACCCTTCAAACCGGTCAATTCCTCCTTGATCCGGCGCAGCTCCCGGCGCTTTTCCCTGATCACGCTTTCTTTGACCTCGATAGAGAGGATACCCTGGTCCACTCTCCGGGTGGATTTGATGGCATCGACCGGGATCCAGACTTTGCCCGCGCCGAGATCGACCAGATAGGCCTCGTCGGTCCTCATGAACGTTCTCAATTTGAGTTTAATATAGGGGTCTTTACTATCCGGCGACGTCTTGTCTTTCATTATATCACCTGTACATTATGGTTAAGAATCGGCGATGCGATAGGCGGGACACCTCTCTACTATACCTTTTTCCCGGGAGTCGGTTCAAGATAAAGAAAATAGCTTCTTCGCCTTCCGGCGGGGACGCCGGATTACTGTTTTCTCCCGCCGGGGCTTTGTGCGATAATGGCCCTCTCTGGGAAACCGCGCGGAGAAGAACCTTTGATCATCAAACATCACTATATCTACCCGACCGACAAGCCTCCGTCCATCTATCTGATGCCCCCCAAGACGCTGACCGGGAAGGGATGCCTGAAGCTCTGCGGAGACGAGTTCGCTAAAACCGGCGCCGCCCGGGCGCTCATCATTACCGACCGGCACATGGAGGAATCGGGAAACGCCCGGATGATCGGGGAGCACCTCGCCCGGGCCGGGATCCGGTCCGTTATTTCAACCGCCGTCACCCCCAACCCCACTTTCGAGGTGGCCGGGACGGTCCTGAAAACATTTTTGGAATCCGGGTGCGATTCCCTGGTCTCACTGGGCGGGGGCAGCGCTCACGACACCGCCAAGGCGGTGAAAATGGTCCTTCTGGAAAGCGATCTCGGTCCCGCCTCCCCCGTCCCCCACATGGCCGTCAACACCACCGCCGGGACCGCCGCCGAGATGTCCCGGATCTTCGTCATCACCGAGGCCGGGAAACATCACAAAATCGACATCTCCGACGAGAGGGTGGTCCCCGAGATCGCCGTCAACGACCCGGAGATCATGGTCGGGATGCCCCCGAAACTCACGGCGGCCACCGGCCTGGACGCCCTCACCCATGCCATCGAGGCGTACACCTCCCGGGAAAGGAACGACCTGACCGACTGCCAGGCGCTGGGGGCGATCATCCTCATCTTCGACTTCCTCCCCGCCGCCTTCCGGAACGGCCAAGACATCATCGCCCGGGAAAAGATGGCCGTGGCCGAATACCTGGCCGGGATGGCCTTCAGCAACGCCGGGCTGGGCCTGGTCCACGCGATGTCCCACCAGCTGAGCGGCCTCTATAACCTCCCCCACGGGGTGGCCAACGCCGTCCTCCTTACCTACGTGATGGAGTTCAACTTCGACGTCAGCTACCGCGATTACGCCATGCTGGCCAAGGTAACCGGGATTTCCCCCTGGTCCATGAGCAACACGCTGAGCGCCCGGAAATTCATCCGGGAGATAAAAAACCTGAGAAAAACACTCCAGGTCCCCGACAACATCCGGGAGCTGAAGGTGAAGGCGGAGGACTTCGATACCATGGCCGGGATGGCCAGGGAGGACAACTGCTTCAAGTCCAACGTGAAGGTCCCCACCCGGCAGGAGATCGTGCAGATTTACCGCACCGCCTACCGGAGAAGCGGGGTGTACTGAAGGAGAAAGCCCCCGGTCGCGGGATCGCCCGGTTTACTCCTCAGCCGGGGTCGGCTGGGAGCCGGGGTGGATATCCTCTTTGACTTCGTTGAGCACGTGCCCTACCGGGCCGTCCCGTTTCTCCGCTTTCTGCGCCCCCTTGCGGGCGGCCATCACGCACCCGGCGGTGCTGCAGACGACGGCGATACAGGAAACGGCCAGAAGAAATCCGGCCCGACTTTTCACCTTCCCTGCTGTTCGATCGGTCATGGCAATACCCTCCCGGAATGGACAAAAACCGGTGCGAATCGGATATCGATACCATACTCCTGCCCGGAGGGGATCTCAACAGAAAACGGAACCACGGCGATCTCGTTTCGCTCGAATAATCCGATCAAAAGAGAATCCCGCCCAGGTAAACGATCAGTTTGATCAAACCGAAAAGAGCGACCGCGATCAGGGCGAAGACCAGCCATCCGGCCATTCTGCCTTCCCAGGTATATCTCCTCCTATCCAGCCAGCGGGCGGCGTTCTTCTTCGGCCGGGAGCGGCGGCGCGCGGTCCGCGATTCCTTCTTCCCGGTCCGGTAGATGGCGGGCGTGGGAGGGACCGGCCGGCGGCGGGGGCGGACTTTTCTTTTCTTCCGGGGAGCGGGGCGGACGGGGGGGCTTTTCTTCCCGCCGGCGGGAGGAGTTGTTATCTCCGCGGGCGCCGCCGGCCGCGGGGGGACCGGGGGCTTCTTCACGGGCAGGGCCGCCAACCGGGGGGCGGCGGGAGGAACCATTTTCTCCGCGGCTGCCTCCATCCGGGGCCCGACCGGTGCCGCCGTCGCATCCGCTTCCGGGACCCGGGGCGGCGGCTTCGGGGGAGACGGCTTCGCGGTCTGGCCGAGAAGCCAGCAGTCGGGGCCGGCTTTGACAAAACGGACCAGCGCGAAAGGTCCCCGCGCCCGTCCTCCCGTCAGCTCGAAGATGATCTTGTCCGCCGACCATAAATGCGTCCGGTGGTCGCCCCGGTCCCAGACGGAGACCGTCCCCGGACCGAACTTCCCCTTCCGGACCGGTCCGGCAAAATCGGCTCGGGCCAGCGGGAAGGCGCCGACCTCCATTGCCAGATGCCGCGCCTTCCACTCTTGCGGGATCCCCTTGGGGAGCGCCCAGCCCTGGAAGACCCCGTCCTTCTCCAGGCGGAGATAATACCGGGTCTTCCCGGAAGCCGAGCGGTGTTCCTGAATGATGAATTTCAAACCGCGATCCTTGTCTGGGAGTCTCTCCGGCGGCGGCAGCCGCCGGCCCGAAGATGGATTATACATATCCATCCGGGAGGGCAAAAGAAAATATCGTCCCTCAGAGAACCGGGGCGGGCGGCGACGGGGGAAGCGGGGGCGGTTTCGGTTAGAAATACTATTGAACCGGCGGGCGTTATTATTGTACACTGTCCCTAAATACATGCTCATGCTCACATCCCTTCCGGGGAAAGGAGGAGCGCCATGAAGAAGGTTCCGTCTCGCCTCTGCTGGATCGCGGCCGCCCTGCTGCTGGGAACGCCCGCCCGCGCCGGGATCAATTACCGGGTCATCCACGAGTTCGACGGGACGGACGGAAGCGCTCCCTACGGACACCTGGTCGAGATGGGGGGACGGCTCTACGGGATGACGGCCGGAGACACCATCGACAACAAGGGGATGGTCTTCTCGCTCAACCCCGACGGGACCGATTACACCCTTCTTCATCACTTCGCCGGGCAGCCGGGCGACGGGCAGTGGCCGCACGGGAGCCTCTTCCCCTTCATGGGCACGCTCTACGGGATCACCTGGGCCGGGGGCTGCAGCGGAACCAACTGCCCCAACGCGGACAATACCGGCTGCGGCACCCTCTTCTCACTCGACCCCAACGGGAGCGGCACTACCGTCTTCTGGGAGTTCGCCTGCGGCGGCGGGGACGAATACGCCTCTCTTCCCAACGCCTTCTTCATCTCCGACGGAAGCCGGCTCTACGCCACCGCCAGTACCGGCGGCGGTCAGCCTCAGGAAGGAGGGGCGGTCTTCGCCGTGGAGACGGACGGGACCGGATTCACCCTCCTCCACAGCTTCAACGAGTCCGACGGGGAGTTACCGGGCGGGGGGCTGCTGCTCACCGACGGCGTCCTCTACGGCACCACCGCCGACGGCGGCGGGGGCGATAACGGCGTGATCTTCTCCATCCGGACCGACGGTACCGGTTTCACCCTCCTCCACCTCTTCGACGGCGATGACGGCGACACCTCTTTCTGCACCCCGCTCATGGTCGGGGGAAAGATTTACGGCGCAGCCGGCACCGGGGGGGCTGCCGGTCAGGGGGTGCTCTTCTCGATCGACACCGATGGATCGGACTTTGCCGTTATCCATGACTTCGCCCTCGGCGACGGCAGCCCGTTCGAGGGGGTGGTCCTGGTCGGAGACACCTTATACGGCGCCACCAGCGAAAACGGCCCCACCGCTTTCGGCGTCATCTACTCGATCAAGTCCGACGGCTCCGATTACACGGTCCTGCACCGCTGGAACTATACCGACGGCTCCTGGGTCAACGGGCGGCTTCTTCTGCTCGGTAATACCTTTTACGGCCTCGCCGGCGACGGCGGCACCGACGGGAAGGGACTGATCTTCGCCTTCGACCGCCCCTCCCAGGATTACTACGTGATGGAATCGGGGGACTACAACGGGGACAGCCGGTCCGATATCGCCGTCTTCCGTCCCTCCGCCGGTCTCTGGGCGGTCCGGGGGCTGGGGAGGATCTACTTCGGCGCCGCCGGCGATATCCCCGTTCCCGGGGACTATAACGGAGACGGGTTCGCGGACGTGGCCGTCTATCGTCCCTCCAGCAGCCTCTGGGCGGTCAAGGGCCTGACCCGGGCATATTTCGGGACGGCGGGCGACATGCCCGTCCCCGCCGACTACGACGGTGACGGCGCCTGCGATATGGCCGTCTTCGGTCCGGCGAACGGCCGCTGGTCCCTGCGCGGCATCAGTCGGGTCTACTACGGCGCGAGCGGCGATCTGCCGGTCCCCGGGGATTACGACGGGAACGGGAGCGCCGAGGTGGGGGTCTTCCGGGGTTCCTCCGGCCTCTGGGCGCTCCGTTCGCTCAGCCGGTGGTATTTCGGGGCCGACGGCGACGTTCCCGTCCCTGGCACCTATCAATGGTATCCGGCGGAGAAGAAAGCCGGTCCCTTCCGGACGCTTCCGGCGGTCTTCCGCCCCGCCACCGGCCTCTGGGCGGTCCGGGAAGGCGGCCGCGCCTACTTCGGGGAATCGGGCGACTATCCGGTGGTCGGCTCCTTCGCCGGGGGAGGGCAGGATATTCCCGGCCTCTTCCGGCCCGGAACCGCCCTTTGGGCGATCAAGGGAGAGACCCGGGCCTATTTCGGCTCCCTGGGCGACATCCCGGCCACGCGGTAATCAGCCGCTGCCTCTTTTGAAACCCCGATTAAGGCCTCGGGGCGGGGCAGACGATTGTCGAAGATCCGGCAGTTTTTGACGGGAATGTTATTGAAGGGGAATGGTTCCCTCTGCCTCAACTGACATTCGACGTTCGAAGTTCAGTTTTTTATCCCCCCACCTCACCCCCTTTAGTGAAACAGACGAATTGAAGGTGATTGGATAGGAAAGGTTCCCTTTACTTCGTCCCCTATCCATTCGAAGTTGGACGTTCGACGTTGAGCGTTGAACGTTCAGTCTTTCCCTTATCCCTTCCCCCTTATCCCTTACCCCTGTTTCTTAACGCTCAGGCAGGCGGCCCGGACGGCGGAGAGAAACTGGTCCGCCAGGTTCAAAGGCACCTTCCCCTTGACCAGGATAAAATACGGATCTTCCGGGTCGTGGATAAACCGGTACACCCAGTATCGCGGCGGATACATCGCCGCCGAGACGCCTTCCGGGTAGGTCAGCTTCACCTCAAATACCCGGGCGTCTCCGATCTGCTCATCTCCGACAATCTCCACGTTGGTGCCCAGATTATCCATTTCCGGGTTTCCGGTCGAGAGGGTCCGCCAGCCGGCCAGGAGACGCTGGACGAAAGAACGCGATGTTGTCGGGGATGACTTCCGGTTGGCATTCGCCTTCGCAGAGGACCGTCACCTCGATGGAGGGCGCTTCAAAGTATTCGGCGGCGTCACCGGGCTCGAAGACCACGGTGCCGAAATCCGGGTTGCGTTTCCAGCCCTCCGGGAGCGTTGCCTGCAGGTTCACGGCTTCTTCGCTCAGGGGAAGCGGGCAGCTGAACTGGACGGTGGTCCCGGAACCGGCCGTTCCCGGGGCCGGGGGATTTCCCGTTTCCTGCCCGGGACTGCCGGTCCCTGTCATGACCAAAAACGAAATCAGCGCCGCGGCGGCATAATGCTTTTCCTTCATACTTCAACCTCCTTGATGGTACCGTTGGTAAAGTGATGGGCGTGCGAGACAGTCACTCCAACACTCCAATACTCCATCACTCCAGCACTCCGGCCAGCCAACCGATTGAGATCGGTCTCCCCTCCCCGACTCACATCAAAGACCCAGCGTAGCCTTGACGTCAAACGGGATACGGGCATCCGTCATATCGGTCCAGCGAGTCACTGCGATGGTCACGTTCGGGGCCTTTTTCTTCAGGGCATACCCCCACTCCTCCGTGACGCTGCCCGCGAACCCCCAGCGGCTTTTCCCCTGGGAGGAGGATTCGAGTTCGTTGCCTTCCCCGTCGAAAAACGCGATCCCCGCCACCGAACCCAGGTCCTGTTTTGCTTCCAGGGTGAAGGGGAACTCCTCGTCTTCGGAAGCGGAATATCCGGACTCGCCGACTTTGGTGACCGTGAGCGTGATCGGGCCGGCGGAAACGATCGCGCCGTTCTCCAGGACGACCGGCTGCCGGTAGGTTTCCTGCTTGGTGGCGATGGTCACCGCCAGGATCCCCGCCGCTTCGATAGCGGTCGCGCCGGGGGCGGCGTTCCTCTCCAACCTCAGCTCGAGGAGACAGGCTTTGCCGTCGGTACTGATGTCGGGGAAACCGCTGAAGCCCGGTTTCTGGGTAAACCCTCCCTTTTTCACCTCTTCCAGGAGGTTGGTTCCCCGGTCGTCCTGACACTTCAAGACGACGCTCTTGTCTTCGTCAAAGGCGATGATCCCACCCTCATCCGAAACCAGCAGAAGCGCGAGTACGGTCCCGTAGCTCCAGTTGAAGGGGCGCATCGACTGGTCGTCGCCGTAGCCCTTCCCCGCGACCCGGATCCCCCGGACTTCAACCCGGGCTTTGTTTGCGGCCGGAGGCGGCTCTTCTCCTCTGACCGCCGCCGCCAGGGCGAATATCCCGGCCGCGGCCATCCCCGTCAGCCATAATCCCTTTCTCATCTGAACCCTCCTTTCGAGTATGCAGCGCCCGCGGCGCTGTCGGGTGTGAAGTTTAACAAGTAACGTGTAAAGTATCTTTTCCCTTCGGGCGCGGCCCGAGATGCCATCATTCCAATACTCCATCACTCCACCACTCCATTTAGTACCCCCCACTTATCTCCCTTGCCGATACCGCGCGATATCTCTCGTGCCGCTTTCTCGGCAGAGAGATCGCTTCGCTGGGGCAGAAGGAGACGCAGCGCATGCAGAATCGTACATTTGCCGCAGAAATTCCGGATATTCATTCATCTTTATATTCTTGACCGGGCATAAGGTGACGCAGAGACCGCATTTCGTGCATTTTTCCCTGTCTATCTCCAGGGGATAAAACCGCTTGAAAAACTTCCAGGAGGCCTCACTCCGGGAAATCCGGGACAATGATGTCCGAACAATGGGGAAACGCCGCCATCTCGACCGGCCGGCCGGAATATCCTCCGGCGTATTTCCTCGGCGGCGGCGAGCCCTCTTCCGGACCTTCTTCTCCACCTTCTCCGGGATAATCTTTCCCGGGAAGAGATTGTTCGGCATCCGTATTTCCTTGGCCCCGATCGGCGTGTATCCTTTCGCCTTCACGATCTTTTTCACCGGCCCCACCGCCCCCCCGGAAAAGGCGAGCAGGGTGTCGACCATGAAAATCCTTGTTCCTTGCGCGGGCGGGAGGGCGGAGATAAAATCCCAGACGAAGGGATAGGTCCCCTGTTCGGCGACCGGGAACCCGAGACCGATCAGGTGACTCACGTTGACTTCCGACGGGTCGGTCTTTTCCATCCGGAAGAGGTTGACCTCCATGCCGTGGCTTTCGAAAACCTCCTTCATCTTCCGGATCACCAGGAGGGTGTTCCCCGTCCCCGAAAAATAATAGAAATCGATCCTGTCCATCTTCTTTTATCCTCTTTCGGAACCGGCGATGAGCCTGACCAACGATTATTTACCACAGTGTACCAGATACATGGGTTGCCATGAAGGGGAATATGCTATATTCCGGTCAGGCCACTATACTTTATCGAGGTTACCATGTTCGGAACATTCCTCGCCATCGCGGTCACGGTCATGCAGGCATACGTCTTCTGGCGTATCTCTTCGGTGCCGTTTGTCCGGGCTCATCTTTCCCCGCTTTCCCTGATCGCGATCGGGGCTCTTCTCTGGATCATCTTCTATCTGGGCCGGGTGGTCAGCCACGGAGCAACGGGGCCGGCGGCGGCCGCACTGGAGATCGCCGGGATGACCTGGCTGGGGATCGTTTTTATCACCTTCGCCTGCGTCCTGGCGGCGGATTTCCTCACCGGTTTCGGCTTTTTCTTCCCCCGGATCGCGCCCGGCCTGCGCGGGGCCGCTCTTCTGGCCGGTCTTCTTCTTTCCGCGATCGCACTCGTCCAGGGACACCGCCTCCCGGTGGTGGATACTTATAATATCTACCTCCCCGGGCTTCCCGAAAAACTGGACGGGCTGAAACTGGTCGCCGTCTCAGACACCCATCTCGGCTCCATCCTGGGGAAGAACTGGATGAAAAGGCTGATCTCCCGGGTCGAGAAGGAAAAACCCGCCGCCGTGCTCCTCCTGGGCGATATCCTGGAAGGACACGGCTACGATCAGGAGAAGCTGTTGCCGGTCCTGCGAACCCTCACCGCTCCACTCGGTGTCTGGGCCGTCCCCGGCAACCACGAATCCTACGGCCGCAGTGACGTCGTCCGGAAGACCCTGGAAGCCTCAGGGTTCCATCTCCTGCTTAACTCCCACGTCGAACTCCGGCCCGGCCTGGTTCTGGCCGGGATCGAATACCCGGGGAGAGAAAGCGGGAGGGAAGCAAGGGATGAACGCATTCTCCGGGCATTGGAAGGAAGGCCGCCGGGGGTGACCATCCTGCTCTCGCACGAGCCCGCGGAGGCGGAGTTTGCCGCCCGGCAGGGGGTGGACCTGATGCTGGCCGGCCACACCCACGGCGGCCAGATCTGGCCCTGGAATTATCTGGTCAAGACCCGCTATCCCCTGATCGCGGGGCGCTACGATGTTGACGGCATGCCGGTGATCGTCTCCCGGGGGGCGGGCACCTGGGGGCCCCGGATGCGGCTCTGGCAGCCCGGCGAGATCGCCAGCGTGATCCTGCGCCGCTCCCCGGAATAAATCCCCCTCCCCCTTTGATTAAACTACGAATTACGCGAAACTTGTCCTGAGCGTAGCCGAAGGATTACACGAAACGTCCCCCACCTCGCCCCCTTTATTTAACAGACGAATTGTCGTAGATCCGGCAGTTTTTGACGGAAAGGTGATTGGATAGAAAAGGTTCCCTTGACTTTGTCCCCATGTTCGAAGTTGAACGTTGAACGTTGAACGTTGAACGTTGGATGTTGGACGTTGAACGTTGGATGTTCGACGTTGAACGTTCAGTCTTTCCCCGCCGATTTTCCTCTCCCCTCCGCGGGAGAGGGCGATCGTCATAGATCCTGAGCTTGTCGAAGGGAGCGAAGCTCAATCGGGTGAGGGGGCGCCCGTTGGACGTTGAGCGTTCGACGTTGAACGTTGAACGTTCAGTCTTTCCCCGCCCCTGTCTGCCCCCTGGTTATAATGGTATATTTAAAGCATACATAATCCCGGATAGCTGTTCGTATGAGAATAAGACCCGGCAAGCGGATTGATTGCTGCTTTCTACCGGCCGTACTGGCGCTGATTTTGACGGTGGCTCCCGGGGACGCTCCTGCCGGAGAGGGCCAGGACGATCTCCGTCCAACGCGCCGCCGCCGGTATCCTCCGCCCCTTCCCGCCGAATTAAACCTCACCGTGCGCGAGACCGCCGGGATCGCCCGGACCAACGAAGTGATCCGCTCCGGGATCCCCCTGCCCCGTGAACTCGCTGTCCGCTCCACCTCCGGATTGACCGTGGTCGACGCAAACGGAAGCCCGGTGCCCGCCCAGTTCCGGGTCCTGGCCCGCTGGAACGCCGGCCGGGATACCAACGCGCCCGTCCAGTGGCTGCTGGCCGCCTTTCCCGCCAGCGTCCCGGCCGCCGGAAGCGTCCGCTACCGCCTGGTCACCGACGGCTCGGCCGGACCCAACCCGGCCCCCGATATCCCCCTGACCGTGACCGGAAACGGCAGCCGGGTCACGGTCAACACCGGCGCCGCTTCCTTCACCGTCGGCAGCGAGCCGGGGGCGCTCTTCGACGAGATTATCCTGCCCGGCGGCGGCCGACTGGCCGGCGGCGGCGAGCTCACCGCCCGGGTCGGCGGGACGCTTTCTTCCGAAGCCGCCATCCGCCGGGTGACCGTCGAAGACGAGGGGCCCCTGGCGGCGGTCGTCGTGGTGGAGAGTGACTACGACCTGTCGCCGGTCGGAGGGGGAGGACTCGCCTCCCGGCGGCGCTACGTTTTCACCGCCGGCTCTCCCACGGCACTGGTCAGGCACTCGCTCAGCTGGGAAGGCGACCGCTGCGGAAGCGGGGAACTGGAGTGCGGCGGCGCGCCCAACGCCCTCCTGGTGGAGAGGGTGCGCGACGCTCTCACCCTGGATATCTCCCCGCCCTTCTTCGTGACGGCGCTGGGCGCCCGTGAATCCGGGGCCGTTGCCGGCGCCGCCGCCGCCGGGCAAAGCGCCGGGGTGCGTCAGCGGCTGCGCCCGAGCCGGACCGCGCCCCCGGCCTTTGATGTCGACGTGGCCGGGGCATCCGTTTCCGGAGAGCAGGCCGACGGGGCGATGCTCGCGGTCGGCGCCGCGGCCGGTTCCCTGGCCGTCGCCCTCAACCACATGCACCGCTACGAGCCCCAGGCGCTCCGGCTGCTCTCTGACGGACGGCTGGCGGCGGACCTGGCCGACGACAAGACCTGGCTGGGCGCCCGCCAGGGCCTCTTCGCCACTATGGCGGTAAGCGCGCTCCCCCCCGATCCGTCCCGCCCCGACCTGGAGCGTCTGCTCTGGGCGCCCCTCAACCGCCCGCTCCGCGCCTGGCCGGAGCCGGCCCTCTTCGCCGCCTCCGGGGCGGTGGACGAGTTCCCGGCCGGGCCCCTGCCGGCGGCACTGGCCGATTACGACAGGCTGGTCTCGACCGTGCTGGAGAGGACCCTGCTGAAGATCGACGAGAAGGGGTTGGGCGGACTGATGACGTTCGGCGTCTATCCCCGTTACTGGGGGGGGACCATCCTCGGCGACGAGTTGGACTGCGGCGGGGACGACCCCACCCCGGCGGAAACCTGGGACGATCTTTACTGGTGCGCCACCTGGACCGATTACCACAACACCATCGCCACCGCCCCGATTTGGGCCATGCGTACCGGCGAAGTGGCGTGGCTGGACGAACTCGCCTTCCCGGGAGCGTTGCGCACACTCCATACCCAGATCATGCAGTGCGCCGACGGCGACGGCTACTTCTACTGCGGGCAGGCGCCGGCCGGCTACGGCGGCTACCGCCTCGACTTCAACAGCTCGCACGCCTACTTCGACAACCTCTTCCTCTACTACTGGCTGACCGGCGACTACACCGTGGTGGAGACGCTGGAGCGCGGCGCCGCTTCCATGCGCGACTATCTCTGCAGCCGGCGGCCGGCCTCCCCCTGCCTCCCCGACGATCCTCCGGCCGACGAGTGGGCCCGGCTCAGCGGCCGCGTCGCCTCGCAGTGGTTCGCCGTCTTCCGTTTCCTGGGGCTGGCCGGGGATGACTCCGGCTACCTGGATGACTACCGATCGGGACTGGCCCGGGCCGTCACTCAGCACTACGTCGAGGCAAAGCGGGACGGTATCAGCTACGGTTTCTGGCTGGAGGCCGGCGACGCCGTCGACGGCCCCGGGACCGATACCACCGATCAGCTCTGGATGGCCTCCCTCTACGACATGAACAATCTCTATCGCCTCCAGCGCGACACCGGCGACGCCCCCATCGGCAACCCGGCCATCCCTCCCAGCCGGGTGCTGGCGGCCTGGGCCCGCACCCTGGCCCGGTTCGGCTCGACGGCGGCGCCGGGGGGCGACGGCACGGCTTTCGGCGTCTGGCCCAACCAGCTGGTATTCACCTGGTCGGGCGAACGGATCGGCGGGACGCTGGGAGCCGTCTCCGCCGCTCCGGGCGGCGGCGACCCCCTCCTCTACGACACCGGCAAGGCCACCCTGCCCGCCGGGCTGCTGCGGGCGGCCGGAGAGACGGGCGATCCCGCCCTGGCGGAGATGGGCGCCGGCCTCACCCGCCTGGCCCTTGACGCCGCCCTGGCCGATGACTCCCCCCTGGGCAAGGTGCAGGGGCTCTATCTTGCCCGGCTCCCCGCCGCCGTCGCCCTCCTGGCGCCCCCGCCGGCGGCCGGGCCGGATCGCGCCGACTTCAACGGCGACGGGACTTCCGATATCGCCGTCTTTCGTGATACCTCCGGCCTCTGGGCGGTCCGGCGGCTGACCCGGGTTTATTTCGGTCGGGCCGGCGACAGCCCCGTCCCCGCCGATTATAACGGTGACGGGACGGCCGAGATCGGGATCTTCCGGGAAACCACCGGCCTCTGGGGGGTCCGGGACCTTTACCGGGCGTATTTCGGGACCGGAGGAGACCTCCCCCTGCCGGGAGACTACGACGGGGACGGGACGACCGAGATCGGGATCTTCCGGGAAAGTTCCGGTCTCTGGGCGGTGCGGGGAGTGACCCGGGTCTATTTCGGGGGCGCCGGGGACGCCCCCGTTCCGGGACGTTACGACGGGGATACGGCGAAGGACATCGGTCTCTTCCGGGGCAGTTCCGGCCTCTGGACATTGAGAGGGATCAGCCGGGTTTACTTCGGCGGGGCGGCGGACATGACCGTTCCCGGGGACTACGATGGTGGCGGGATGTGGGAAGCGGGGGTATTCCGCCCTGCTTCCGGGTTATGGGCGGTCCGGGGGATTACCCGGCGCTACTTCGGGTCCGGCGCCGACCGACCGGTCCCGGCCGATTATACCGGAGACGGCCGCGACGACATCGCCGTCTTCCGGGATACCGCCGGCCTCTGGGCGATCCCAGCTCTTACCCGCTGCTATTTCGGCCTCCCCGGCGATCTCCCCGTCACCCGGTAGGCAACACAGACATTCCTGTCTGTGTTAAATGAGCGAGCTTTGCTCGCTCATTTACTATTCAGGAATTTCAAGAGCGGCAGTGAGCGGGCTCCCTTTACACTTTACACTTAACACTTTACACTTCTTCATCACAGACATTCCTGTCTGTGCACCAGAGGCGCACGCCAATGGCTATCGGGGAGCATTGAGCGTTGAAAGTTGAGCGTTGAAAGTTAAACGTTCAATCTTTTCCCGGGAAAATTTCCCTCTCCCCTCCGGGGGAGAGGGCGATCGTCATAGATCCTGAGCTTGTCGAAGGGAGCAAAGCTCGATCGGGTGAGGGGGGCGCTGTTCGACGTTGGAAGTTCGACGTTGAACGTTCAGTTTTTTCCCGGCGTCGGCCGGTTCTCGTATTGCTCGGCGGCTGCGATCTCCGCCTGCATCTTCACCCAATGCCGGGACCAGTACCGGCGGGGGTAGTCCACGCTGATATAGAGCAGCGCGAGCACGGTCGGCCAGCCGAAAAGAAAATCCAGCACCCTGCCGCCGCCGCGGTGCAGGATCATGAGGTAACTTATCAGCACCCCCTCGATCACGAAGAACAACCCCCAGATGATGTTGATATCGAACCAGGCCTTGAAGAAATATTTGCTCTTGCCGTATAGGGCCTCGGTGCGCCCGATGGTCGCCTTGCCGATCAGGGACATGATGAACGGCCGCGGCCGCAGCATCGAGCCGATGAAAATCAGGCCGAGCGCCACATTGTCCAGGGAGGGGATGAGGACGAAAAAGGGATGCCGCGGGGCCAGGAACCCGGCGATGATTTGGGTCCCCAGCATCAAGAAGGTCATGAGGGGGAAAATGCTAACCGCGCCCGTGAAGACGTAAATCCCGACGGCGGCCAGGGCCACGGCGCCCAGCGAGATGTACGCGCTCAGCAACGGGGCGCCCAGCCACGAGCCGATCTCGATGATGATCATGGGAAGGAACATCCCCAGGAGAAAATCCCGCCAGGGGATTCGGCTCAGATTCAGTTTCACAATGGATCCGAGTGTCTCTTTTTTCGTCTGCATCATTCCCGAAGTTCCTTGGATGAAAACTGTTCCCGGAAAACCGGCGAAGCCGGCTGTTTGAGCATGCGCAAGGTTAGCATTAATCGCGAATCATTACAAACGAGATCCGGACATAAGCGCTTTGAAAAATCCGGTCTTTTTAGTACACTGTCTCCGTCAGCCGGGATGCCGAAAACAGTTGGTCGGCGGTTCCGATCGCGAAAGTCGGGTTACGTCCCGGCGAACAAGGGTCCTCTTTATAACGTGATCATATGAAAAGAAAAAAGATACTGCCGCCGGCGCTGATCCTGATCGTCATCGGCGCCGCGATCGTCTATCATTACCGGCCGGCCCGCGACCGGGCGGCCGACGAACTGACGCTTTACGGGAACGTGGACATCAGGGAAGTCCTGCTCGCCTTTCACGCCACGGGACGGATCCAGAGCCTGCTGGTCCGGGAGGGGGATTCCGTCAAAGCGGGCCAGCTGATGGCCGAACTGGATCCGGTCCGTTATCAAGCCGACGCCGACCGGGCCGCGGCCCAGGTCGCTTCGCAGCAGCAGGTCCTGGCCCGCCTCCTGGCCGGGTCCCGGCCGGCGGAGATCGCCGAGGATAGAGCCCGGCTCGCATCGGCCGAGGCGACCTTGCGGGACGCCGACCTGACCAACCGGCGGAAACAGAGCCTGATTGGCAAAGATCTGATCTCCCAACAGGAAGCCGACAACGCCACCGCCGCCTTCAAAGCGGCCCTCGGAAACCGCGACGCCCTCCAGCAGGCGTTAAACCTGGCCATCGAGGGCCCGCGGGAGGAAGACATCGCCGCCGCCCGGGCCCGGCTCGAGGCGGATGAAGCCGCCCTGGCGCTGGCCCAAAGCGAGCTCGCCGACACCCGGCTTTATTCCCCCACCGGGGCCGTGGTCCGCAACCGGATCCTCGAGCCGGGCGACATGGTCACCCCTCAGACACCCGTCTACACCCTGGCCCTCACCGATCCGGTCTGGGTGCGGGCTTATATCCCGGAGACGGATCTCGGAAAGATCCACCCGGGGATGAAAGCCGAGGTCACCACCGACAGTTTCCCGGGCAAGGTCTACCCGGGCTGGATCGGCTATATCTCCCCCACCGCCGAGTTCACCCCCAAAGAGGTGCAGACGCCCGAGCTGCGCAGCCGTCTGGTCTATCAGGTGAGGGTCTATCTCCGCGATCCCGGCAACGAAGTCCGCCTGGGGATGCCCGCCACCGTCACCATCCCCCGGGACCAGCCGCCGCCTTCTTCGGTCCCCGGTCCCGGCAAGGAGAAGTAAGGTGGACGGATCGGCCGATCCGCGGGCGGGACCCCCCATTTTATCGGTCGAGGGGATCAGCATGACCTTCCGCGTCCGGAAGCGCCCGGTGAAGGCCCTGGACGGGGTTTCCTTCTCCCAGCGCCCCGGGACCATCACCGGTCTCATCGGCCCGGACGGGGCCGGGAAAACGACCCTGATGCGGCTGATCGCCGGGCTCCTCGTCCCCGAGAGCGGGTCCCTGACCGTTCAGGGGATCGATGTCCTCCGGGACCCCCGGGCGGTCCAATCCGTCATCGGCTATATGCCCCAGCACTTCGGGCTCTACGAGGACCTCACGGTGGGGGAGAACCTCGATCTCTATGCCGATCTCCGCGGTCTGGCCCCCTCCGAGCAGGCGGGACGCTACCGGGAACTGCTGCGCATGACCGGCCTGGCGCCGTTCACCGGCCGGCTGGCGGGGAGGCTGTCCGGCGGGATGAAACAGAAACTGGGGTTGGCCTGTACCCTGGTCACCCCTCCCCGTTTTCTCCTCCTGGACGAGCCCACCACCGGCCTGGACCCGGTTTCGCGCCGGGAACTGTGGGCGATCATCCGGCAGCTGGTCGACCGGGAGGAGATGAGCGTCCTCCTCAGCACCGCCTACCTCGACGAGGCCGCCCATTGCCGGGAAGTTATCCTGCTCCATGAGGGAAAGGTACTGGACCGGGGGAGCCCCGGTTCCTTCAGCCGGCGGATGGCGGGACGCGTCTTCCGGGTCACCGCCGCCGGGATCGGGAAACGGGACTTGCAGGAACGGGTCAGCCGGGCCCCCGGGGTCCTGGACGCCGTCATCCAGGGGGAAGGCGTGCGGGCGATCACGGAAAAGGCGGAGGTCCCGGACCTCGCCGGCCGGCTGGACAACCCGGAGGGGGTGAAGGTGACCGCCGTCCCCCCCGATTCGAAGACAGCTTCGTCGCCCTCCTGAAAAAGAAACCCGACACTCTCCCGCCCCCGCCCGGAGAGACATCCCCCGTCCACCGGGCGGCCAAAGACGGCCCGGCGATCACGGTCCGGGACGTGACCCGCCGCTTCGGCGATTTCTGCGCCGTTAACGGGATCAGTTTCGACGTCGCGCGCGGCGAGGTTTTCGGGCTCCTGGGGGCCAACGGCGCCGGCAAGTCCACCACCTTCCGGATGCTCTGCGGCCTGCTGCCGCCCTCGGGCGGACACCTCGAGGTCGCCGGGAAGGACCTGCGCCGGGCCGCGGCCAAGGCCCGGGCCCGCATCGGCTACATGGCCCAGCGCTTCTCCCTCTATCTCGGCCTCTCGGTCCGGGAAAACCTCATGTTCTTCAGCAGCGCCTACGGGCTCTCCGGCCAGACCCAGCGCGAGCGGCTGCGCCGGGTGCTGGAGGAGTTCGAACTCGTCCCCTTCGCCGAGACCGCCAGCGGCGAACTCTCCCTCGGTTATCAGCAGCGCCTCTCTTTGGCCGCGGCCCTGATGCACTTCCCCGAGATCCTCTTTTTGGACGAACCCACCTCCGGCGTCGATCCCCTGGCCCGGCGGGAGTTCTGGCACCGCATCAACGGTCTCGCCGAAAGGGGCGTCACCGTCCTGGTCACCACCCACTTTTTGGAAGAGGCCGAGTACTGCGACCGGCTGGCGATCATGTCCCGGGGGGAGATCCTGGCCGAGGGAACCCCCGCGGAGATGAAGGCCGCCTGCCGGTGCCCCGAAAACCCCGACCCCACCATGGAAGAGGTCTTCATCGATCTCATCGAAGCCCGCGGCAATGAGGCGGCGGAGGAGGCGCGGTGAGAAGAACGCGGGAATCCGGGCCTCCCCGCCGCCGGGGCGCTCTTCGCCGCCTGCGCGCGATCGTGCGCAAGGAGTTTCTCCAGATCGGGCGCGATCCCTCGAGCATCGCCATCGCTTTCGTCCTCCCCCTGATCCTGCTCCTGATCTTCGGCTACGGGGTCTCCCTCGACGCCAAAAACGTTCCCCTGGCCCTGGTGGTGGAAGAACCCTCCGCCCGGACGGCGAGCTTTACCGCCGCCTTCGCCCGGTCGCCGTATTTCCACCCGGTCCCTTTTGCCGGCATCCGGCCGGCGGAAGAAGCCCTGCTGCGGGGACGCGTGGACGGCATCGTCTGGCTGCGGGAGAACTTCGCCCGGGACCTCTACACTACGGGGGCCGCCCCCATCGGGGTGCTCATCAACGGCGCCGACGCCAACACCGCCCGGATTATCGGGGGCTACCTGCAGGGCGCCTGGATCAACTGGCTCGGCCAATCCGCCGCCGCCGATGGCCGCCCCCTGGAGATGCCCGCGGTCCTGGAGCAGCGGGTCTGGTTCAACCCGGAGCTGAGGAGCCGGGATTTCCTGGTTCCCGGCCTGATCGCCATTATCATGACCCTGATCGGCGCTCTGCTCACGGCCATGGTGGTGGCCCGGGAGTGGGAACGGGGAACCATGGAGGCGCTCATGGTCACCCCCGTCTCCGCCGGGGAGTTTCTGCTCGGGAAATTGATCCCCTACTTCCTGCTCGGCATGGGAGGGATGGCGCTCTCGGTGGGGATGGCGGTCTGGCTCTTCCGGGTCCCCCTGCAGGGTTCCCTGGCGGTTCTCTTCGGGACCTCGGCCCTTTTTCTCCTCACCGCCCTGGGCATGGGTCTCCTGATCTCCACCGCGGCCAAAAATCAGTTCGTCGCCGGGCAGGTGGCCATTATCGTGACCTACCTGCCGGCCTTTATCCTTTCCGGTTTCATCTTCGACATCGGCTCCATGCCCCAACCGATCCAGTGGCTCACCCATCTCATGGCCGCCCGCTATTTCGTCTCCATCCTGCAGACGGTCTTTCTGGCCGGGGACGTGGCGTCGGTCATTATCCCCGATTCCCTGGCCCTGCTGGCCATCATGGGGGTCCTCTTCTTTCTGGTCCGGAAGCGGACCCGCAAACGGCTGCAATAGGAGATTCACATGGTTCGCAGAATCATCGCTCTCATGATCAAGGAATTCCGGGCCCTTCTCAAGGACAAGAAAAGGAGGGTGGTGCTGATCGTCCCCCCGATCGTTCAGCTCCTGATCTTCAGCTACGCCGCCACCTACGATCTGAACCACGTTCCCTATGCCGTCTATAACGAAGACCCCGGCGCCGGCGGCCGGGATTTTCTCTCCGCCCTGAAGGGTTCGCCGACCTTTCAGCAGGTCGCCCGGGTGACCGCCGACGGCCAGATCGCCCCCCTGATCGACTCGAAAAAGGCGCTCCTGGTCCTCCATCTCGGCCCGTATTTCACCCGCGACCTCCTCCTCAAACGCCCCGCTCAAATCCAGGCCGTTATCGACGGACGCGATTCCAACACGGCCATGATCGCGCTCGGATACTTAAGGAACATCGTGCTCCGGTTCAACCTGGACCGGATCGCCGCCGCCGGCGATCCCCCGCCCCCCGCCGTTCTCACGATCCGGAACTGGTTCAACCCCAATCTGGAAAGCCGCTGGTTCATCGTCCCCGGGGTCGTCGGTCTCCTCACCCTGGTGGTGACCCTGCTCGTCACCTCGCTCTCCGTCGCCCAGGAACGGGAGATGGGGACCTTCGATCAGCTCCTGGTCACCCCCCTGCGCCCGGGCGAGATCCTGCTCGGCAAAGCCCTGCCCGGTTTTATCATCGGGACCATCGAGGGGAGTTTCATTATCTTCATGGCCGTCGCCTGGTTTCACCTTCCCCTCCGGGGAAGCCTCCTCGCCCTCTATGGCGGTCTTTTCCTCTTTCTTCTCTCCGCCATCGGGGTGGGGCTGATGATCTCCTCGATCGCGGTCACCCAGCAGCAGGGAATGCTGGGCGCGTTCCTCTTCCTGGTCCCCTCCATTATTCTCTCCGGGTTTGCCACCCCCATCGCCAACATGCCCGCACTGGTCCAGAAGCTGACCCTGCTCAACCCCCTGCGCTACTTCCTGGTGATCCTGCGCGGCGTCTTTCTCCAGGGGGCTTCTCCCGGCCTGCTCCTGCCCCAGTACTGGCCCATGGCCGTGATCGGCCTGGTCACCCTGGCTGTCGCCGGATGGCTCTTCCGCCATCGTCTGTATTAGGGTAGCACAGACATTCCTGTCTGTGTGGGGGTCAGCCAAGGTAGCACAGACATTCCTGTCTGTGTTAAATGAGCGAGCTTTGCTCGCTCATTTATTATGTAAAAATTTCCAGCGCGGCAGCGCGCGGGCCTCTTATCACTTATCACTTAACCCTTAACACTGCTCCATCACAGACATTCCTGTCCGTGCGCGCATAAGCGAATACTCTCAGGGCTTCTTCTCTTCTTCCCGCCGCAGCTCCGAGCGGATCCGGGTGAGGATGTCGTAGTACCGCCAGGCGGCGGGAGGATCGGGCTCCTGGTGATGATCGGGCTTCAGGATCAGGTCGCCCGTGGAGAGGAGCACCTCCCCGACCTCGGGGTTCTGCCGCACCTTCTCCCGCGTCGCCGCCTCGATCAGCTGGTACTGTCTCCCCGGCACGGCGGGACGGTACTCCATCCGTTCACCCTCGAAGGTGACCCAGTCGATGCCCATCTTCTCCATGTTCCGGCCGGCCGCGTTTCCCGCTTCCTTCGCCTCGAATCCGGTCATCTGCGCCACCTGCTCCCGCGTGTGCTCCCAGACCAGCCCGGGAAACCGCGCCCGGGGGTCTTCGTCGTTCTCGGGATACTTCATCATCTGCCAGAAGCCTTCCAGGCTGGCGTAATGCCGGCCGCGGAAGACAAACGGCGTCGGGGCGAAGTTGGAAAGCAGGCCCAGCTCGTTGCGCTTGGAGAGGATCACTTCGCCGGGGCCGGCCTCCGCGGGCAGAATTTCCCATTCGGGAGCGCCCTCCGGAGAGACTGCCGCCCACCAGTGCGCCGGATAGGCCGCCCGGGCGGACGGGCGTTCTTCCGGAGGAGGCGCCGGCGGGTCGGAGCGGCAGCCCGCCATCACCGCGGCCAGCACCGCCAGGGCCGCGGCGACCGCCGGGATGGCGAGTGCCGGGGATTTCAAAATCATCAGTGATGAAAAGGGTCCGATCGGCATGAATCCTCCTCCCGGGTGCATCCCCTTACACCGGATAAAGCCGCGCGAATAAATCAGCGGCCAGGGGATTTCTCCCCTTTTTTAAATACTCGTAATGAATCAGCGCCTGCCAGGGATCCCCCTTCTCGAGGTACGCCAGTCCGAGCCAGTAGTAGAGCGCCCGGTCCGTGAATCCCAGGCTCTCGGCCTTCTGGAAGTACGAAATGCTTTTCCCCATCTCCCCTCGCCGGTAATACAGGTATCCCAGCATAAAATGAGCCCGGGCGTCCCGGCTGTCAGCCCCGATCGCGGTCAGGTACATCAGCACGTCCGCGCCCGTTACCTTTCTCAAACCCAGACGATAGGCCGCGTCCTCCAGATCCGGCCGGGTCGGGACCGTTGGCAGCAGTTTTCTGAAGAAATAGGCCGCTTGTTTGATATAAAACCGCCCCTGGACGATAATCGGCTCCCGCCGCTTGTTTGTCTGCAGCCATGTCTGATACTCGGCCCCGCGGGCCGGGTCGAGTTCCCGTAAAATCCGATACTCCCGCTGCGCCCGGGCGTCCTGCCGGACAAAATAACTGCTGCTGCCGTAGATGCCGTGAAACCGCCATTGAAACGGGCTGAGACCGATCGCCGTGCGGACATACTGCTCCTCTTCCGCCATCCCCTTCAGGCTGCCCAGGCTCTCTCCCAGATAAAAGAAGACCTCGGCGTTGCCGGGATCCGCCCGGCTGGCGCGCCATAATAACGGTACCGCCTGCGCCCAGGCTTTCTTTTCATAGAACTCGATCCCCTGCCGCAAATCGTCCGCCAGAGTTGGGGAGGATGCCGGCCTGTTTACGCGGTTTCCCGCCTGCTGGAGGGTGGAGAGCAGGGCTTCGTCTTCCAGCGCGGCGCTTCCGCCGCCCCTCATCTCGCCCCAGAGATAGAACAATGCCGCGCCCAGCAGGAGGACGACCGGGATCAGGAAAAGCCATCTCTTCCGGCGGGGACCCGGTGCCGGCGAAACGCCGGCCGCGGCACTCCTCACCGCGCCGGGCTGGCGGACAAGAACCGTCGAAGTCAGCTCCCGTATGGCCGGAGGCGCACAGTACCTCCGGGCGCTTCTCGAAACCACCAGCAGGACGGATATCAGGGCGGCCGCCAGGGCGGCCAGAACACCGACGGGGATGGGCTGATGGCGCAGCCACCCGAGCAAGATCGCCCAGAGAGTGATCGCGCAGCCTATTAAACCCAGGGACAGGAACGTGCTCCGCGCCCATTTTTTTCCGCGCGCGAAAGCGAGCAGAACGAATAATCCGACGGCCGCGATCCCGACCGCCGCCGCGCGGGACGCCGAGAAAGGCTCCGGGAAGGTTTTCACATTCAGGATAATGACGATCCCGAAGAAGACGGCCCAGATCGCCAGGGCCAGGGACACTCCGGCCGGCCGGCGCCTGTTGGTTTTCTGCTGTTTCATCGGTCCCTCCGGTTGGGAATGCTCCGACTCTCTCGTTCTGTCAACGGCTGCCGGCGGCCCACACCGATAATCATTGGACCCCCGGCCACATTTGTTATACTACCTCTCCGGATGCTACCTTAATCAAGCAACTGTTGACCATGAAAAAATGCTCGCGGTGATCCTGTTTATCTGTCCCGCGGCCGCCGAATAATGATCCGATCTTTCTCTGACAAAATAATATCCGCGCTCATCAACAGCCGTCCGATCAGAAAAATCGGATGGCTGAAATACCTGAAGGACAAGAGCGGCTTTCTCCGGGAGCTGTATTACAATCACAAAACGCTGGGATCCTCCGTCGCGATCGAGAATACCACCGCCTGCAATCGCGCCTGCCCTTACTGTCCTCATTTCTGGAACGACCGCGGCAGCCATCTGATGCCCGAGAGCGTGTTTCGTAAAATCATCGGCGACCTGCGCGATCTCGATTATCGCGGCCTGATTATCTTCGCTCCCTGGAGCGAGCCGCTCCTCGATGACCGGCTGGCGGCCTTCGTCGCCTACGCTAAAGATCACCTGCCCAAATCCCGGGTGGCGATACTGACCAATGGGGACCTCCTTACGGGTGTAAAATTCCGGGAGCTGATTGCCGCCGGCGTCGATATGATCGATGTTTCGGATCACTACACGATACGCGACGATCGCTACCAGATTGACGCGCCCAAGCAAGCGATTGCCACCTACCGCCGGCTTGATGAAAACGACCGGAAGAAACTCCATTTTCATGATCCGAATTATAAAAAGATCCGGGGGCTGGAGAGGTTCAACAACCGTTCCGGACTGGTTCCCCTGCGGGAGTGCGTCAGCGTGGAAAACTTATGCCGGACCTGCGTTTTTCCCGAAACGATAATGGCGATTAATTTCCGGGGAAACATTCTGCTCTGCGCCCGGCAATGGAGAGAAGACCCCGTCTATGGGAATGTCGTCACCGAACACCTCCGGGACATCTGGCAAAAGGCCGCCTTCGTCCGGGCGAGAAGTGCGCTCAGAAAAGGAATTTTTGAACTGGATTTATGCCGCAACTGCGGGTATGGATATCCCCTGGAACCCGGAGAAGTAACGGCCGTGCGCGCGGCGCGATCCGGGGGGCCGGAAGCGTGAAGCCGGAAGAAGCGGCGGATCGGGATTTCCGGGGGTGCGAACGCGGGGAGAGCGGTCATGGCGTCTGATACGCCCCTTATCTCAGTAATCACGGCGACGTATAATCGGAGCAACGTTCTCTATTACTCCATCGCCGGCTTGTTGCGATCGAAGTTCACCGATTGGGAACTCATTGTCGTCGGCGACGCCTGTACGGACGACACCGAGGAAGTCGTCCGTTCTTTCCGGGACCCGAGAATACGGTTTCACAACCTGGAGGAGAACGTCGGCGATCAGGCCGGGCCCAATAACGAAGGTTTCCGGCGCTCACGCGGTCGATACATCGCCTATCTCAATCATGACGACCTCTGGATGCCGGAACATCTCGGGACCGCGCTGCGGGGGATCGAGGAGACCGGCGCGGAGATGGTTTTCACCCTGGGGATAGCCATCCGCCCGGGCGGCGCAAATCATCTTTTTAATGTCCCGGCCGGAGATACCTACACCCCCACCTTCGTCCCCGCCTCACTCTGGTTTCTGAAACGGGAGGTCCTGGAGGAGATCGGCCCCTGGCGGCATCCCCGCGATTGCTATCTGCAGCCGTCACAGGACCTGCTCCTCCGGATATGGAAGGCAGGGAAAAAAATCATCTCCCTCCCCCGGGTTACGGTCATCGCCATTCAATCGGGTTGGCGGGCCGATGTCTATGCCCGGCGGGAATACGAAGAGAACAAATTCTACTTCGAGCGCATGCTCCGGGAGCCCGATTTCCTGGAGACCGAATTGACGGCAATCGCCCGGGCGCAGGCCGCCGCGGCGGCCCGGCTGGATATCCGGTCTCATTTTCGCGCGGGCGCCAAGAACCTGCTGAAGACGATCGCCCTCAAGCTCGGCTTCGTGCCCTATGAATGGGGGTTCGTTCTCCGTTATCGGAAAAAAGGCGAATTCATCAACCGCTGGCGAAAAACCATCGGGCTGCCGGATATTAAATGATACGATACCGGCCAAGGAAGCTTTCTTTATGCAACGGGATGATTCAAATCAGATGTTTCAGCTCGCCTCGGCGTACAAAATTTCCGCCCACAAAACCAGGATCTTCTCCTATCTCCGCCAAGAGCCGATCTTCCCGGTTACGCTGGAGCTGGATATCACCAGCAAGTGCACCCGCACCTGCCCCGACTGCCCCAGCAGCCGGAGCTCGGACTTCCATCAGCTCAGTTTAAAATTCGTTTCCAACCTCCTGGCCGCCCTCCAGGGGGAGACCCGGGGGCTTTTGCTGACCGGGGGAGAACCCACCATTTCCCCCGATTTCCCCGCGGTCGTTCGGCTGGCCCGGAAGTACGGCTTCCAGGATATCGCCGTCGTCACCAACGGCAGTCTCCTCCATCGGGATTCCGTCATCGACGCGCTCATCTCCTCCGTCTCGACTCTTCGGATCTCGCTCTACGACTGGGAGGAGGGAGCGCTGGGAGAGATCGAAACGGTTTTGAGACGGATCGCGGACCTGCGCGGGAAAATCGAGAAAGCCGAAAGCCCCCTGCAGATCGGGGTCAGCGCCCTGACTTCAAAGGACCGGGCCGGTATCCTGATCAAGCTGGCCCAGGCGGTCCGGGACGCCGGCGCTCATTGGATATATTTTCATCCCCGGTGCACCGGTTGGGACGCCGGGTGTCCGGCCCAGGTCGACCAGGAAGGCGTGTACAGGGAAATCGGCGAGTATCAGGAACGGTTGTCGCCCGCGGAGGCCTTCCGGGTCTTTGTCTCTCAAAGCAGATACACAGACACCGCCCTGGAATTTGACGGTTACCACGCGGCTCATTTCCTGCTGGTGATCGGCGCCGACGGATTAAATTACCTCGCCCCCGAAGTGAAGTACCAGCCGCGGCACGTCCTGGCTGACGTGGCCAATGACTGGGGGGACGATTTTTTATGGCGCAAAAGCCGGATGGAAAATATTCAAACGGTAAAGAGTGGGACCTATCCCGCTTTGAGAAGCCGGCATCGGGGTGTTCTTTATAACGACTTTATCGAGAGAATACGGTCCCGGAGCCTTTCCCCGGCGGAAGAATCCATTCTCCGGTCTCCCGAGAATATCCGCTTCCCCCATATCCTCTAACCCGGCCATTTCTGTCAGTTAATATATTAACATTTCTTCTATCGTAACGTGAGGTGAAGCGGGGAAGCTTCTCCTTACACAGCACACCTTACACTTTACACTTTACACTGCGCGAGACAGACCTCCCTGTCTGTGTCCGCCAAAGTAGCACAGACATTCCTGTCTGTGTCCGCCAAAGTAGCACAGACATTCCTGTCTGTGTCCGCCAAAGTAGCACAGACATTCCTGTCTGTGTTCGCCAAAGTAGCACAGACATTCCTGTCTGTGTTCGCCCAAGTAGCACAGACATTCCTGTCTGTGTTCGCCCAAGTAGCACAGACATTCCTGTCTGTGTTCGCCAAAGTAGCACAGACATTCCTGTCTGTGTAGCCGCCAAAGTAGCACAGACATTCCTGTCTGTGCGCCCCTAAGCGAGCACTCTCAAGGCCTCTTCTCTTCTGCCTGCTCCAGCTCCGAGGGATCCGGGTGAGGATCTCACAATACCGCCGGTCCCATCATTTCATGCAATTTTAAGTCACCCCCCTGCCACTTATTAAGATATCGTGGTCCGGACTCCTGAAAACTCAATTTAGTAACAATATGTTTGCCAATAATTAATAAATATCATACCCTGTATCTGTCGGGCTTTTCAAAAACTTTACTCTGAAACGGGAGATACGTTTCCGGCGCATGATACTATTTTTTGTAGAGTAAAAATAATATCGGAGGGTACTTTTATGATGAAGAGAATGCGGGAGACATTGGTGTTAACGATGGCCCTGACCATCGTTTTTCCGGGAGTATCCTCATCCGGGGACCAGAGAGCGTTTGATCTCGGCGGCCAGGTGGGAGGGATGGTTGCCCCCGGTAATGCCTGCTATTTATACGTCAGCGATAAAACCAATGCTCGGGTGATTAAACTTAATCTTCGTTCTTTAGATTTCACGGAATTAACCATTCCCAGCCAGCCGGGCGATCTGGCTTTATCCCCTGACGGATCCAGGCTCTATGTGGCTAAAAGCGGAGCGACTTCTCTGGCGGTCATAAATACCGCGAACTGGACGATAGAAACCACCTGGGACCTTAACGGTAATGTCCCTTATGATATTGAGGCAACCGCTACCCGAATATATATTGCTGCTAATACAGGCCATGATGCTGCTCTGGTGATTGTAAATTCATCCGATGGTTCCATCATCGATGTCCATGAAGACAACTGGGATAGCAATACCCGGCTAATCGAAGTGGACTCAATCAGGAACAAGCTTTATTCCGGTGTAGTTGGATGGAGCCCGAGCAATCTTTGCCGATGGGATATTTCTACTGAT
Organism: uncultured bacterium; assembly: GCA_963822585.1. Classification (GTDB taxonomy): domain Bacteria; phylum Auribacterota; class Erginobacteria; order Erginobacterales; family Erginobacteraceae; genus CAWGIE01. The sequence goes on along the minus strand of CAWGIE010000047.1, from coordinate 151,777 downwards.
GTCATCAGTCGGGAAACCCGTTGCGATCATGGAGCCCTGGGATCGAACGGTCAAAATCTCACTCTCAGCCCGGACGGAAATCATATTCTTTTTATGGTCGGCGGGGGGAATGGTCCTGGATATACTGTTTATAATATTCAAGCCCTTTCAGATAAGTTCGCTTCTCGTGATGGAGAGTATGACATAGGAACTTATCCTCATGATATGGTCTACCAACCGGACGGAACCGTGGCTTATGGAATTTGTGGAAGTTTTTATGATACGAGTATAAAAATCCTTAATACGGAAACCCAGGTTCGGGAGGGAACTATTGAGACTGAAACCGAAGGAGAGAAACTTTGCATTAACGGTGATGGTTCGATGCTGATATTAGCCAGCGCCCAGCACCTTGATATTTTTGATCTGGGTTCACCCTCTCTTCCCCCGCATTGTATTCATAATGATTATGACGGTAACGGAACATCTGATATCGCTATTTTCCGCGAAGACAGCGGACTTTGGGCGATTAGGGATATTACCCGAGTTTATTTTGGATCTTCTGGTGATGAGTTGGTACCCGGTGATTACAATGCCGATGGGACCACCGACATCGGAATCTTCCGCCAGTCTTCCGCCCTCTGGGCAGTCAGAAATGTGACCCGGACTTACTTCGGGATGTCGTCCGACAATGCCGTACCGTTCCGTTCCAATCCGTCCAGTGCCTGCAACATCGGGATATTCCGGAGTGCTTCGGGACTCTGGGCGGTAAAAGGGATTACCCGCATTTACTTCGGTACCGCCGGCGATCGTCCGGTGCCAGGTTACTATGACTGCGACGGGATCGAGGATATCGCTATCTTCCGCGGGAACTCCGGTCTCTGGGCGATCCGGAACATGAGCCGGATCTATTTTGGAAGCAGCAATGATGATCCGGTCGCGGGTGACTATAATAACTCGGGTTACTGGAGTCCGGGTATCTTCCGATCATCATCGGGTCTGTGGGCGATTAGAGGGATAACCAGGGTTTACTTCGGATCTTCTTCCGATTCTCCGGTCCCGGCCGACTATGACGGAGACGGCGTGGATAGTATTGGTATCTTCCATGAATCTTCCGGGCTTTGGGCGGTTCGGGGGATAACTCGTGCTTACTACGGCGGCGAGGGGGTTATCCCGGCGACCAGATAAAACAAAATTCACCGGGAAGGAATAAAGAACACTCTTTCTAACCGGGGAGAGAAGGGCTCCGATGATAATCGGGGGCCGAGACGAGGGGAAAACAATATCCCCGACGGAAGGCTCCATTCTCCAGTCTCCCGAGAATGTCCGATTCCCCCAAATTCTGTAACCCGGACATCCCGCCCAAAGCAGCACAGACATTCTTGTCTGTGTCCGCCAAAGTAGCACAGACATTCCTGTCTGTGTTCGCCAAAGTAGCACAGACATTCCTGTCTGTGTAGCCGCCAAAGTAGCACAGACATTCCTGTCTGTGTAGCCGCCAAAGTAGCACAGACATTCCTGTCTGTGTAGCCGCCAAAGTAGCACAGACATTCCTGTCTGTGTTCGCCCAAAGTAGCACAGACATTCCTGTCTGTGTTCGCCCAAGGTAGCACAGACATTCCTGTCTGTGCGCCAGGGAGTCTAAGGCAGCACGGACATCCCCGTCCGGGCGGGCGCGACGGTCTCGATCACCTGCACCACATCGGGAAGCTTCCGGTCCTCATGATTATCCGGGAAGACCTCCCGTAATCCCCCGGGCCGGTCGAGGACGAGGATGCTGGAGAAGCCCCCGTCCAGGTTGATCGCGTCGGAGATCTCCGGGAAGTGCTCCAGAAGAAAGTCCGCCGCCTCGGCGAAGGACATGCCGAAGGCGTGAAACGGGTCCCTCCCCTTCATGACCGCCAGATAGACGAAACGTCCCTCCGCGTCCGTCCCCACGATCGTGCGGGGGTGGCGTTCGTCGATGATCTCGAAATCAAGGCTCTCCTCCCGATAGGCGTTCTTCCCCTTTTCAATCAGGGGCCAGGCGTAATAGGGCCAGGAGAGGAGAGCGCAGCGCACCCCGGAGGGGGCCTTTCTTCCCACCTCTTCTTTCCGGAGATACATCTCCCGCACGAAGGCCTTCCTTTTCCCGGAGTGTTCCTCTACCCCGAAGCAGTACTGGGGCCAGTCATGGATCAGCAGGTGGGCCGGATCGGCGAAGGAACGCACGATGCCGGCGCTGATGTCGCCGGAGACGTTGCCGTTGACGGTGACCGAACAGCGGGCCAAAGGAGCCAGCGCTTCATTTTTCATCCGGTGGTAGGCGAGCGCCGTCAGCATTCTCTCCTCATCGGTCGGGCCGGGGCCGTTCACCTCCACCTCGATGGCGGGCTCGGCAAGGTCGACCCGGACCACCCTGACCGTCTGCGGCAGCCATCGATAAAACCCCTTGTATTCCCAGAGGCCGCATCCCCGCCCCAGGGAGATGAAATCCGGATTCTGGGGCAGGATGAGAAGATGAAGCTCGAAGAAACCCGAGAGGTCAAGGAGGACCAGCGCGACCACCGGAACGGCGGCGGCCAGGATGATTTTGCGGGCTTTCTTCATGCTCTTCCCGGAACCGATCTCGTCACCTCCGCCCCGAAGATGACCGCGATGATGTTCTCCGCCGGCGGGAAGGCGGAGCCGGTCAATCGGGACAAGGACGATGAAGCTCCCCTCCGGTGGCCGCGGCTGATAAACGGTGGCGCGCGATCGTCGGCGGTTTTTTTATGGTATCACAACCACCCGCTTCAGCCCGCACTATTCATAAAAATTATCGTTGAAAAATTTCTTAAAAGAAGGGTATCATTTGACAAAGGAGGTGCCGTATGAAAAACGCGTCTACTATTTTGCTGGTCATTGGTGTCCTGGGGATTCTGGCGGCGTTTCTGGGCAGGATCATCGGCTACAACAGCGTCAGTCTGATGGGACTTGTTCCCCGGATGAAGGCGAGTTCGGTCCTTTTAATCGGCAATACCTTCGTCCTTCTGTCGGTGATAACTTTTTTGTACAGCAAGAAATAGTTAAAAAGCTGTCACACCGGCATCCCGGGGGATAATCGTGCCCCGCGACGCGCTGTATCTTGCCGCTTCGGAATTTCCCCGATAGCTAGCGGGGTGCGCCTCTGGCGCACAATAAACCGCGGATTAAACGGATTATGCGGATTGTTTTTCCCTTTAATCAGCATAATCCGCGCAATCCGCGGTTAAATCAGTTGCCCGAACCCCGATAAATTGGGGTAGACTGCGCGAGGGCTAAGTCCCCATCATTGCCCGGCCTATTTCGCCCCCCTGATGTCGACCAGGGTTTGCCCTGGATAGGGGGATTGAATATTCGCGGAAGTTTTGCGTCCAATCAGCTAAACACCAAAGGAGGTAATCTGATGAAAAGGCTGATTGGAGCATGCATGATCGGGTTGATGGTCCTGGCCTGCGGGCAGATGGTCTACGCCGGGGGGCATCGCGGTTACAGCCGCGGATACAATCGGGGTCACCAGGGCGGCGGCCACGGCAGTTGGAACAGCTGGGACACGTTCGGCGCGGTCTGCGCCGGGGTTTTGGGCGCGGGTCTGATCGCCGCCGCCTTCAGCGACTGCAACCAGCCGGCCGCTCCCGTCTACGTCTATCAGGCGCCGCCGCCCCCTCCGCCGCCACCTGTCTACGTCTATCAACCGCCACCGCCGCCACCTCCGCCGCCGGTTTATCCCCGTCCCCTTTACTATGTCCCCGTTTACCGGTAAGCGGTAGAAAGGCGCCCGCGCCGGGGAGCCGGAATCTTCCGCCCCCGTCGCGGGCGCCTTGTTTTTATTTCTCGTGATGATCTGAAAGCCGCTTTTCCGGCACAGACATTCCTGTCGATGAGTCAAGGTAACACAGACATTCCTGTCTGTGACCGCCTAAGTAGCACAGACATTCCTGTCTGTGTTAAATGAGCGAGCTCTGCTCGCTCATTTATTATTCAGGAGTTTCAAGAGAGGTAGCGTGAAGTAAGGGCGAAGGGGAAACGCTCCCTTACCCTTACCCCTTATCCCTTATCCCTAACACTACAGACATTCCTGTCTGTGCGCCGGGCTCCGCCGGCCAGGGCGGGGAAAACCGGTCAGGGCTTCTCGGCCCAGGCCTGGGTTTTCGCCAGGCTCGTCCGGTCACGCCAGAACTCAAAGGCCAGGCGACGCTCAAGGCCGGGCAGCAGCGCGAGCACGACCGGACGGTCCCGGAAAAGCCAGGCAAAATAACAAAAGGCGGTGCGGTTCCAGGCCGAATCGGGATATTCTTTTTCCATCACCTCGAACCCCGCCTTCATCTTATCCCAGTTTACCTTGGCTTGCGGGCTGAGAAAAGCCTCGTCCTTTTCCCATGACCACATTACCCAGCAGATCCGGGTGTAAATCTCCTTTCCCCGGTCGCCGCCGGCGTTTTTCTCTGCCCAGCTCGCCATGTTTTCCCATTCCCCCGGCAGTCCGCCCCAGCGAGGCTGGCAAAAGGCCGCCATCTTGAAATACGATTCGAAATAATCGGGAAAAGCGCGGGCGGACGCCCTCAGCAAGTCCCAGGCCTTGGATCTGCCCGCTTCCTGCGCCCGCGCCAGCAAAAGCATTTGACTGTACCAGCGGGGAGACGCCATGCATTCCTTGGCGTTTTCAACCATGATCCGTTGGGACCTCTCCAGCCGCTCGTGGAATAGCTGCCACCCGGTCTCGGTCACCGAACTCGCCCAGCCGGTGCCGCGGGCCTGCCAGGCGTATTCGATCCAGGCTTGGGCCAGACCGATCAGGGCGGTGACGGAATGCGGCTGCTGCTCTCTCCACTCCCGGAACCGGCCCAGATATGTTTCCCAGTAGCTATCCCGGTTTTTATTCCCGCCCAGGTAAATCCCGTCATAGAAAATGTCCAGTTGCCAGATCCCCGAGGGGGTGCGCGCCCCTTTCCAGCAGTTTTCGGCGATCCGATCGAGTTCCGCGAAATTTTTTTCCAGGAACAGCTGGTGAATCTTACGGGAAAAATTCGACTGCCACTGCAACTCGTCCATGCCTTTCGCCGGGTCTTCTCCCGAAATCTGATCCGCGCCGGCCGGCCAGGATACCAGCAATGACGCCAAAAACGGGATCGCGATCCATCTCATCATCGACCTCCTCATGATTATTGAGTCCCTACTCGTGTTGTCATGTCACTGCGAGGAGCAAAGCGAGCCACCTCCGCCAGAGCAGCCGAAGGCGACGGCGGCTGGACGAAGCAGTCTCCACTCTTCGCCTAACGGGAGTCTGAAAGTCATCGTAGCCCGATCCGTAAAACCTTACTGGGCGTGATAGGTACAGGCGATCAGCTTGCTTTCTTTTCCCTCTTTCTCCCAGTCGACGGACTCCAGGGCCTTGGCCACGGTGTAGCCGTGGAGGAGATCGTCATCCTGTCTCATCGCCTGCCCTTCCCTGTTCGACGTGGTGAGGTAATCCCCGGCTTCGATGTTCCCGCCCTCCGTCGTGACCAGGATCTGGCCGTCCCCACCGGTATATATCGAATGGCGGTTCTCCCGGTTTTCCTGCTTTCCGGCGTAGATGCCGAAGACCGTCTTGTCCCGGGCGGTCCGGCAGGGCTCGACCTCGTATTCAACCTGGCGCGGCCGGTCCGGGTCGAAACGGATGCTCTTCAGGATGACGACGGTCCCGTAGGGATAGCCCTTTTCATTGGCTGCCGGGGGGATGGAGGCCTCATGATCGGCCGTGAATGTTCCATAGGTGACGGTCCCGCCGGTAAAGCTGATCCCCCCGACCGCGGTCTCGTCGCCGTCGAAGAATCCGATCAGCCAGTTGGTCCCGACCCCGGCATCGCTGCCGCATTGAATGGAGAGCCCGTAACGATCGGAATTGTTCCCGTCATTGACGATTTCGACCGCGTAATGACCGGCCTTGTTTTCATTGACGGTCAGCTTTGAGGTCGGGTTTGATCCCCCGATGCCGACGTTGCCGCCGGCGGTCGCCAGTGACACGTCGTTAGGCAGGTTATGGTTCAGGTGAAGCGTGGTGTCGGAATCGATCTCGTTCCCGTCCAGGATCATGGTCTGGCCTTCGGACGGATTGGAGATTTGCAGGGTGCCGTGTGATCCATCATTGTCTTTTCCATAAACCCGCAGAGCCACACCCGCGCTCTGCCCCCTGACCCAGACCTCTCCGTCATGATAAATAATATCATTGGCCGGGAAGTAGTGCCAGGGGCTGCCGCCGCCCTCGGTCAAGGGGGTGTCGCCTCCCTGGCCGTAGTAATACCTTGCCCCGTTATGAATGGCCCAGAGGGCGGTGGTGTTCCGAAAGATCGCGATCTCGTCCGTGCCGTCGCCGTTATAATCGGCGGGTATCGGGGTATCGACCCCGCTGCCGAAGTACGTCCGGGCGCCGTTACGAATCGACCAGAGACCGGTTCCGGGACGGAAGATCGCGATGTCAGCGGTCCCGTCGCCGTTGAAATCCGCCGCCGGAGATGATAAACCGAAATTTATACCGAATGAAACGGCCAGACCGATCAATACTTTCTTCATTATTCCCTCCTTCTTCTCTCAAAGATCTATCTCGGCCCAGAAAAACCGGCCGCTGTATTGAATCGGGGAACCCGGTATATAAAAACACCCGGTTATCGTTTCCAAGGCGGCACTGATGCTGATAGCTTTTCCGTGAATTCATCATAACGCACAAAGAGAGATTTGTCCACACGATGCTCAGGTGACACAGACATCGCTATCTGTGTGCCGGGGGTCAAGGTAGCACAGACATTCCTGTCTGTGCACCGGGGGCCAAAGTAGCACAGACATTCCTGTCTGTGTAAATGATTTTGAATTTCTTGTACCGCAACGTGAGGTAACGGATGAAGTGGGGAAGCCCACCTTCCACTTTATACTTTACTCTGCACAGCCCAGACCGCAGCCATTTTAGTCCCGGCCAGCTTTATTCCGAACTGTTTTATAAATAAGCGTTCTCGCCATGCAGGACTGCGTCAACACCGGATTCTTCTTCTTTTTTGCTGACTTTCACCGGCGTGATGATGTTGATTATTTTAAGCATTATATAAGTGAATCCAAAGGCGTAAATCGAGGCGCCGATAACCGATACCGCTTCTTTGAAGAAGAATGATGCATTCCCATGCAATAATCCGTCGCTTCCGTTGAGATTGATGGCTTTCGAAGCAAAGATTCCGAGCATGATGACGCCGATCACCCCTCCCACTCCGTGAACACCCCAAACATCAAGAGCATCATCCCAATTCAGTTTATTTTTAAGGGCGACCGCGAAATAACAAATCACTCCGGCGATCATCCCGATGATGACGGCAAATCCCGGAGAAACATAGCCCGCGGCCGGAGTGATCGTCGCCAAGCCGGCAACGGCACCGGTAAGAAGTCCCACGAACTTGGGTTTTTTCTTCTGTATCCATTCAATGATGAGCCAGGTAATCGCCGCGAATGACGCGGCCAGATCGGTATTTACAAAAGCAAGGGCGGTAATGGAATCCACCCTTAATTCACTTCCGGCATTAAAACCATACCAGCCGAACCACAAAAGTCCGGTTCCCAGCGCGACCAAGGGGATGCTGTGAGGTCCATGCTCTTCAACCTGTCTCCTCCCCACATAAAAAACCGAGGCCAGAGCGGCCATCCCCGCGATCGCGTGTACCACGATTCCTCCCGCGAAGTCTAAAACTCCCCACTGTTGAAGGAAGCCGCCGCCCCAGACCATATGAACAAACGGGAAATAAACGAAAAGCTGCCAGAAAACCAAAAATATTAAATACGCGCTGAACCTGATCCTGTTCGCGAACGCGCCGGTAATTAATGCGGGGGTAATGATCGCGAACATCATTTGATAGGAAACAAACACCAGTAAAGGGATCTTTCCGGCCCCGGTAAGCGCTACCAGAGGGGTGATTCCTTTGAGAAAGGCGAAATCAAGATTTCCGATAATCCCGCCGACGTCGCCGCTGAAACAAAGAGAGTATCCGGCAACAAACCAAAGAATGGTGGTGACGCCCATGGAAACAAAACTCTGCATCATGATACTGAGCACACTTTTCCTTCCCACCAGTCCGCCATAGAAAAATGCCAGCCCCGGCGTCATCAGCATGACCAGACTCGTGGCTAAAAGCATGAAACCTGTGTTACCGGTGCTAAAATCCATAATGCAGTCTCCTTAATCCGATTTATTCATAAGTCGGGTTGGTTGTAACTAACTATTGTTTATGGCAATCCGCCCCAGTGGCGCGGGATGCGCCACTTCCCATTTAACCTGGATTATTCATGAAAATTGAAAATTTTCATGAATAATCCAGGTTATTAATTTTCGTTCAATGTATTATGAATAGCAATCTTGTTTATACGGCGACAGCACTCTGCTTTTTCTTTTCCGAAAGGACAACGTGTTATTCTTTTTGCTAACAATGCCCGCGGAAAAAGTTCTTTGCCTGTAATTCATTGCCGGAGAATTGATAAAATTAATATCTTTTCGCGTGTCTGTTCATTTAATCCTTGTCATGGTTCAAAACTAACCCGATTTATTCGTAAATCGGGTTAGGCATTCAGGAATCTCTTCGCCGTCAATTACAGGAGAAGGCCGTCTCCGGTTTGCTTTCGGGCGCCAGCGTCAGGACCAGCCAGCCGGTGGACGCTATTCTGCCCGCGGTCACCGAGTACTCCTCCTCTTCCCCCCAGGTGTTGAAGTGCCAGATTGTTGCCTCCGGAATCTCCTTCGCCAGCGCCAGGACTTCTTCGCAGGTATTGTTGAACAGTTGCGAAGCCGAGGCAATAACTTTTTTATCGCCGAGCGACGCCGCTCCTTTTCCCGTGCGGTAATAGAGGACGGCCGCCGTGGCCCGGACGTTAACCTCGTTGATTTCTTTCATGGCCAGGAGCAGTAAGATGCCGGTTAAAAAAATCTTCTTCTTCACGTGAATGATCATATCGCTGCCTCCTCTCAGTGCTTCCGGAGGACAACAAATTCCGTCGGGAATCGGTTGCCTTTTTCTTGTAAAAGACGGCTTTGGGCGTGTTCTCGTTCCAGTTCGGCTATATCCGTCTGTTCTGCGACGGAAAACCCCTTGATCTGACGAACGTAGTCCATATCCAGATAGGTAAAAGGTTTAACCGGCCCCTCGGATACCTTCGCTAAATACTTTTTCACCCGTTGAATAACAAGATAGTCGTCTGAGTCAAGCCCCCAGAAATCAAAAACCGCCAGGGAACCTTCAATAAGGTATTTTGAGTAGTACGAAAACAAAGTATCCAGTGTTCCGGTGGACAGGTAGTAGGTAAGTCCCTCCATGATAACAATCGTGGGTTTTTCCGCGCACCAGGAGGCAAAGCTTTTTTTAAAATTTTTCAGCTCACCGGGGTTTTCCATGTCCAATGGATAAAACTCGACGGCGCGTTCCGGGAGGATTCCCTCCCGTTGCCACTGCTCCAGCTTGGTCTTCTTGAAGTTCAGGATATGGGGGTAATCCGTCTCTATGCATCGGCAAAGAGTATCGAACAGGAAGGGATATGACGTAAATCCAGCCGCCATATTAATGAAAACGCTGTCAGGATGCGCGTCAACGAATTCCTTTATCCTGTCCAGGTAGAATCTGTTCCGCAGGCTGAGATTAATATGATCGTAGGGGTATACTTCTTCCGCCAGTTCTTTCCAAAGGCGTTTTGTCTCTTCAGTAACCCAAAGTTTCGCGTACCCATCGCCGCTCAGAGATTCCAGGCGCGCGCGCGATTCATTAACGATAAAAGCCGTAATGGAAACATCTTTGTATTCCGGCATGAATTGATACTCCCTTTGCGGATAGGTCGATCTTGGTTAAGGGCACGGAAAATTTTTATCTTCCTTTGAGCAGGACAACCCTGATCACAAACTGCATGTAGCTATTTTTCAGTTCGGTTGGGGTTAGGACAACTTAATAATCATATCATAATGATTCCGGCGTCTCCACCTTCCCGCTTTCTCTCGCCCCCCGCCAAAGTAACACAGACATTCCTGTCTGTGTCAGCCAAAGTAGCACAGACATTCCTGTCTGTGCGCCAGGGTATGTCCGCCAAAGTAGCACAGACATTCCTGTCTGTGTGCCGGGGTATGTCAGCCAAGGTAGCACAGACATTCCTGTCTGTGCGCCAGGGTATGTCCGCCAAAGTAGCACAGACATTCCTGTCTGTGTCAGCCAAAGTAGCACAGACATTCCTGTCTGTGCGCCAGGGTATGTCCGCCAAAGTAGCACAGACATTCCTGTCTGTGTCAGCCAAAGTAGCACAGACATTCCTGTCTGTGGAAGAGGAGAAACGCGATGAGAAAGAGTGTTCCCCGGCATCGGGCCCCGGATGCATTATCCGAGGCCGGTAAGTTACGGAGGAAGCGCGGACTTGAGGTCGCGAATCGCGACCTCAAGTCCGCGAGAGGGCGCCGGAAAACCAGTCGATCTGTCCACGAGTTTTCGCCGATTTTGGGTGCGGGGTGGTTGTAAGTTATTGCGGATTATTACTATCCGTTAAAGTGGTGCCTCAGGCACCACTTTCCATTCAGGCGTTTTTGTATGTCGGCCTGTTTATTCCTCCCACCCCCTGCTCTACCTCAAACCACTATCTAATGATGCGCTTCTGAACCCTTATCCCTTAACCCTGCTTTTGGGGCTGTTGGGCGTTGAGCGTTGAACGTTGAGCGTTCGACGTTCGGTTTTTCATCCTCCGTTTCGCGGGGTTCGCTATTCGTTGTTCAGTCTTCTTGCTTCCCCATCCCCCCAGGACAAATCTTCTGGCCTTATCCTTTATCCCTTAACCCTGCTTTCCACCCATCCGCCCCGACCGTCGCTTTATCTCGATCACTTTCAGCTCTTGCGTCTTCCGGTCGAATACCAGTCTCAATCTGTTGTTTGCTATGTTATAATACGACAGCCAGTAGCCCTCGCTCTCCCTGTCCGGCTTACCAAACGCCTCTTTTATTTCCGCGATCGTCGATCCGAAGCCGAGACCGTTGGCGAATATAACCCCGGGAACCAGGTTCAGGTATAATCCGACCAGCCGGTTATTAGTAAAAGTGCAGTGAGGTCCCTGATAATAATCGAGGATCACGGTGTTCCGGAAGAGCTTTATTTCGTACGGTTTCCCCCAGAGTGCGACAGCTTGGTCCATGCCGGAGCCGAATGGCAGGATCGACAACCCCGTTCCGGGATTGATGATGCTGTCTCCCAGGTCTATTTCCGCCCCCGTATCCGGAGCATCCACATCCAGGAGCTGTGTTTCGAGCCGGCTGTAATAACTGCCGGACTCGACATCTTTTGCGCCGCCGGCGGCTGACCGGTACAGGCTGATCATACAGAGTCCGTCGTCTTCAAAGTATAATTTGATTTTCGTTCCCTGGATATCCGTATAGACAGCCGCCCGGAATTTCCCGTGACCCGTAATCTCCGCCTCATCTCCGAAGACCGCAAGCACCTCATCCAGTGAAGCCCCGACCCCTATCCCGTTAGGGAAAGAACCCTTGTTGTCTTCCATGAGAGTAATCCCGACCAACCGGTTATCCATGAACAAGAACACGGTTGACAGCCGGTGGGGATAGCCGAGAGCGAGGAGGGGCTCCTCTACCCCAACGATCCTTCCCCGGCCGATAAAATCCGGTCTTCCCCACACGTTCACGACCTCCTCCACCGTCTGACTGAAGAGCGCTCCGGATGCCCCCCTGGCCGGGTCGATGCTGTCGGGGGCAAGATACGGTTCGTGAGTCCCCTTCGCCTTTTTCATCGACTCCGAGATGGATGCCAGTTCGGCCCGGTAACCTGAAGCGCTTCCGTCAGGCTGGAGTATTTCTCCTGTCTCCTGTCCGGCCGCGCCGATCCAGGCGAATGAAAAACCGGCGATAGAAAAAAGGCAGACGATGACAGCGGCAGATAACTTTCTCATTATCATTCCTCCTCATTTTGAACGGTGGATACTCATTTCACGGCCCGGCAAGGGCCCTCCCATCCTCCACCGGGGTTTTTTCCGGGAATACATTCCCGGATATACCGGAGTTTCATCTGGTTCGACGAAACACTCCCGGCAATACGTGTCTTCTATTACGTCCCTGGCGGGAATAAAGTTCCCTTTGAATTGTCAACAGAATGTAAAAGAAATGTCACCGCCGGAGGGAACGGGGAATGCTATGTCAGCGGGGACTTATCCGGTGATGCCGGGCACACGCCCGGCAGGGAGTTCCGGAGCAAATGGGAAGCCGGAAGATTTATGACTAAGGCGAGGAGCCAGTCACCTCAAGGTAACTCAGACATTCCTGTCTGTGAGCCAAGGTAGCACAGACATTCCTGTCTGTGTAACTGAGCGGGCTTTGCTCGTTCAGTTAATGTGATGCCTTTTCCTGTACTGTAACGTGAGGGGAAAGATGAAATTGAGAAGGCTCTCCTTACACATTAAACTTTAAACTATAGGCTTTTTCACTTAAGTCACTTCGAACTTAGTCTCATCTCCCCGGAATTCCAGTCCAACCTTGAAATCTTTGACATGACGGAACAAACCTCCCCTTGTTTGTTATGACGGATTATTTTATTCTGTAAAAGCCGTTATTTTTATAATCAAGCCTGAAAGGTGACTCGATACCATGCCCGCGGAAACAACTTTTGCCCTGCATCCGGTTGTACTGACCATCGTCGGGATCTACCTGGTCGGGATGCTTTACATCGGTTACTACGCTTCGAAAAAAATCAAGGGCAACGCTGACTTTATGGTGGCGGGCCGGCGGCTGGGGCCGTTTTTATTGGCGGGAACCCTGGCCGCTACCGAAGTGGGGGGCGGCAGTTCCCTGGGCGTGGCGGAGAAGGCCTTCGGGGAATGGGGGCTTTCCGCCGGATGGTACGTACTCACCCTGGCGATAACCTTCCTCGTTCTGGCTTTCTGGGCGCCCAGCCTGCGGCGGGCAATGGTCAAGACCGTGCCCGAATTTTTTCGTAAACGATATGGCGAACCCAGCGGCCTGCTGACGGCGGTCATGATGGTATTGCCCCTGATCGGGCTGACCGCCATCCAGATGATCGCTTCGGCGGTTGTCCTCTCGGCCATGACGGGGATGAGTTACGTCCCGGCATTGGGTATCGTCGTTGTCGTCGTGACCGTCTATTCGGTGATGGGGGGATTGTGGAGTGTGACCCTGACCGATGTGGTCCAGTGGTGCCTGATCGTCCTCGGCCTGGCGCTGGCGGTACCTTTCGCCCTGCACGCGGCGGGAGGCTGGAGCAGATTCATCGAGACAACTCCGCCGGCCAAGATGAGTATTACCGGCGGAATCGGCTTCAAGACCATTATATCGTTGATTATTATCTACGTGACTTCATTTGCCGTCGGACAGGAAGTCAACCAGCGTTATTTTGCCGCCCGGGACGCCCGTACCGCCCGCACCGGTTCCCTGCTCACGGCCGCCGTCTATTTCCTCTTTGCCTTTATTCCGGCTCTCCTCGGTATTATCGCCTTCACCATGGTCAGACAGGGCCTGATCGGAAATGAACTGATCCAGCAGTTCGGGACCCGCTATGTCCTCCCGGTTCTGATCAGGGAGACAATGCCCCCGTGGATCGTGGGGGTGGTCTTTGCCGCGCTGATCTCCGCCACCATGTCGAGTGCCGACTCCGACCTGCTGGCGGCCGGCTCTATCTTCTCCAATGACATTTATGCCAAGGTAATCCGGAAAAGCGCCGGAGACCGGGAGATATTGATTGTAACCAGGGTCGGGATGGTGGTTATCGCTCTCCTTTCCATGGTCGTGGCATTGGTCAGTACGGATAATCTGATCACCATTCTGATGTTCTCTTTCGCCCTGCGCGCGGGCGGCGTGTTTTTCCCCTATATCCTTGGGCATTACTGGAAAAAAGCGGGATCCGCCGGGACGATTGCCTCCATCGTCCTGGGAAGCATCGCCATATTGCTGGTTAAATATAATGTGGTCTCAATCGGTGGGTTCGACCCGGTGATAGCCGGCCTGGCGGTCAGCCTGGCGGTCTTTATCCCCCTCTCCCTGCTCTCCCCCCGGAGGTAGGAACCGCCCGATGAATGTATAATTTGTGAATGTAACCCAGACATTCCTGTCTGTGAGCCAAGGTAGCACAGACATTCCTGTCTGTGAGCCAAGGTAGTACAGACATTCCTGTCTGTGAGTCAAGATAACACAGACATTCCTGTCTGTGTTACTGAGCGGGCTTTGCCCGCTCAGCTAATGTGACGCCGCTTTTTGCCCCGTAACGTAAGGGGGACAACTTTAGGCACTTTAGTCACTTCGAACTTAGCATCGTGTCCCTGGGATTCCAGCCGCGCTCGTGCAACGTTATCATTGAGTTCCTGATAGCCGCTTTGATAACATTCCCCATGAGCAGACCCACCTTTCGTAAGGAGGCACGTGGCCATAATGGAGGAATAAGGCCTTTTGCGGCGCGGAATTTGTTGCCGGAGATGATGAAAAGCGAACGCATAGAAAGAGACGGGATCAGGTTCAGCATCCGGGCCAAATTGCTCACGGCCTTCCTGGGCCTGTCGGTCATCTCGTTGGTGGTTTTCGGATATATCGGGATGAGAAATCTGAGGCGAATGGGCGAGGACGCTCTGGCCGGCAGCACTTCGCTGGGGACCGCGGCGGCGGAAGATAGCACCCGGGCGCTGGAAAACCTGGGCCGGCAGATGATCGAGCAGAAAGCCCGTGACGTAGCCCGGCAGATGGAGACCTACATCGCCGCCCATCCCGGCAAGACGCTGGCTGAACTCAAGAGTGACCCGACCCTGGCCGATATCGCGGTCCAGCCGGTTGGAGAAAGCGGCTACACCTCGGTCCTGGATTCGGAGGGGATTAACATCTTCCACTCCAATCCCAGGATCATCGGCTCCGACATGGATGATCTGAAGGAGAAATTGCCTGACTTCTACGCGCTGATCCAGAAGATGAAGAAGCCTGAGCCCGGCGGCGGTTATTACCGGTGGGAAGACGCCGATAGGGTCACCCGGGACAAATATCTCTATCACGTCCGGGTGGCGGGGACGAACTGGAAGGTCGGCGCGACCACCTACATCGACGAGTTCCTGCGGCCGGTCGAGAAGACTCGCCGGGAGATCGCCGCCGCGACCGCCGCGGCCGCCCGCAAGGTAGACCGGGGGCTTGCCGCCACCCGGCGGGTCATCCTGATCTCCTTCCTGCTGCTGGTGATAATCGTGGTCATACTCTCCTTTTCCCTCTCCCTGCGGATCACGAGACCGATCCTGCTTCTTTCCCGGGGAGCGAAGATACTGGGGCAAGGGGAACTTGACCACCGGGTCGAGGTAAAGACGGGGGACGAGCTCGAGGAGCTGGGCCGGTCATTCAACACGATGGCCTCGGATTTGCAGACCTATACCGTCGAGCTGCGGCGCACCACCGCGGAAAAAGAGCGCCTGGAGAAGGAACTGGAGATAGCCCACGGGATCCAGCAAAGCTTTCTCCCGGAGACGGTGCCGGACCTGAAGGGGATGGAGATCGCCGCTTCCAACCTGTCGGCAAAAGAAGTGGGAGGGGACTTTTACGATTTCATCCCGGTGGGGAAGGACGAATGGGGACTCGTGATCGCCGATGTCTCCGGGAAAGGAGTGCCGGCGGCGTTATTCATGGCCGTCTCTCGGACGCTGGTGCGGGCCACGACTACCGAGAACTCCTCCCCTTCCGAGGCGATCCGCCGGGCCAATGATCTGATCCTGGTCGACGCCAGATCGAGTATGTTCGTCACCCTATTCTACGCCATTTTAGACTCCGCCCGGCGAACGCTCCGTTACGTCAACGCCGGCCACAATCCTCCTCTCCTGATCCGGGACTCCCCGGGCGACCTCGTCCTGCTGAAGGCGAAGGGGATCGCCCTGGGCGTGCTGGAAGATATCACTCTTCAGGAGGAGGAGATCAAGCTGGAGACCGGAGACCTGGTGGTGCTTTTCACCGATGGGGTCACCGAGGCGATCAACGCGGCTAAGGAGCAGTTTGGACAAGAACGCCTGTTTGAGGTAGTGCACCGGAACCGCGACCTGGCGGCCCGGGAAATCATCCGAAAAGTTCAGGATGAAGTGAAAGCCTTCGCCGGCGCCCAGCCGCAGTTTGACGACATTACCCTCATGGTTCTCCGGGTTCTGGAAGAATAAGGGGCGGCCTTCATTTTCGCAGTTGACACCGCTTTATTCAGGAACCCTTTCGTTCAGAAAATTGTATCTTCACCCTTCTCCCTTACCCCTTATCCCTTCCCCCTGCCCTTTCCCCGGCGGTCGAAATGTCCCCTTTTGGGAAAAAAGCGACTGAGAAGCTTTGATTACAAATCTATGGCTGCTGAATCGGGCAAAAAATGATGAAACGTATTAATACACTTTCTCGCTTTCCCGTCAGTTCTGCCGGATCCCGGACCCGTCAATTCTGCCGTCCGTCATGAAGTATTGCCGGATCTATGGAGGTCTTAGACGCGCGCCTGTCCGCCTCTGGAGGAAAAGCAAGAAAGTGAAAATGATGCTTAGGTGGGGTTTGACCAGGAAGTAATCACGCAACAAAGTAACATCGTCCCCTGCATCATGATCACCGAAAATCAGGGCATTAATTCGGGATGGTTGACCCGCAACCAGGTTATAACGTCGTTCCTCAATTTCCGGGCGTATTCCAGCAATTCCCGAGCCTCGGAATCCGTCGTTCCCCCCGCGTAATCGTATTCGACCGTGTTCCGTTTCGTCCGGCAGGCCTGAAGATATTCAATATCCCCCTTCTTCCCATCCATTATTTCACCCAGAGCGGCCAGGGTGTAATAATGCCCCAAGCTGCCCTTGCCCGGACGGTAGCCCGCGGAATGAAGAAGAACAGAGCATAAAGTTAAAACCGCGTTGTAGGCGATCCCGAAGCGCCAATCCACCGAGAGTTCGGTTTCGGCGGCATCCTTCAAGTCGCGGTCGATGATGCTGAAGAGGTCCGCGATTTCTTTGCGGTCGGCCGCGTGGCTTCGCAACCAGGAATTATTCGCCCATTGCTCCAAGGTCATTTTCATTCCCCTTGATGAATAATTTCGGGGCGGAAATCACCCGGCCCAGAAAGGGATCTTTATCAGATAAGCGGCGGGAGAATTCCTCTGGGGAAAAAACGTGGGGGTTAATCTCTCTCTCTATCTTTTCCATTACCCCTGCCAACAGGCCGGATAACTCCCTCAGACCGATATCGCCGATCACGATCAGATCAACATCGCTCCCGGCTTTTTCGGTTCCATTTGCGATCGAACCGAAAATAAAAGCAATCCGGATCGGTGTATCTTGAAGAGCTTCTTTCAATTGATCGGAAAGACCGCAAGTCTTCAAAACCAGGTTATGAATTTCCCTGTAAAGAGGGTGCTCTTGATTGGATCGATAGTATACCCGATTGCCCGAATGCCGCATGTTAATGAGGCCCAGCCTGTCAAGTTTCTTCAGCTCATCCTGCACGGCCGCGATGCTCATGCCGGAACGCCGTTGGATTTCCCGGGCATGAAGCTCGGAATTCCCATCGGAAAATAAAATCCGAAATATTTCAGCTCGTACTCGTGAAGATAGTATTTCTGGCAGCATTGTCATAACGATCGGTTAAACCATACAATTGATCGGTTATACCGGTCAATATAAAAATTCTTAATTGTTGCAGTGTCGGAAACCGGTATTTTCCGTCGGGCTAAATAGCTGGTTTTGAATACTGACTAGGTGCCACTTTACTCCGAAATCCGCACCAAGGTGACACAGACATTCCTGTCTGTGAGGCAAGCTAACACAGACATTCCTGTCTGTGAGGCAAGAAAGGGAAAAAAGAAAAATCGTTCCCAGTGGTCGAAATAGCCCGGTTTGAAAATGGAAAAAATGGTTAATCAGGGCAGTAAAAGAGCTTTAGAAGCGATTTTCGACATCAAAAAAACGCCGCTAAGGCCAATTTTTGGGGCTATTTTCGAGTTAATTATCTATCAATCAACGAATTACCGTGGTCCGACCCTGAATTTACGAGGAGGTTTATACCGGAAGAGAAATCATTTGATGTTGTTACTGATTGTCTCTTATAAAAACCAACTTGACATTACACCATTAATAGTGTAACCATAGGGATCGGATAGTGAATTATCGTGTTTTATTTTTTGAATCCGAAACGGGGAAATCTCCGGCTGAAGATTTTTACGATTCATTACCGACAAAAGAACGGGCGAAAATCGCCAAGTGGATTAGCAAACTTGAGGAGGAAGGACCCGATTTGCCCCGGCCTTATGCCGATGCAGTCCGGGGGAAAATAAGAGAATTGCGAATACGCTTCGGCAATATTCGATACCGCTTCTTTTACTTTTTCCATGATAAGAATATTATCATTACTCATGGAATTAAGAAAAAGTCGGACAAAATACCTGAAAATGAAATCAATAGAGCTGAGTCTATGAGATTAAATTTTCTTTCAAGACTTAATAAAGGATTAATAGATCTATAACGCTAGGATCATATGAAATGAAAGGCGTGAGAAGCTTTAAAAAACGGCTGCAGAAGGACCTGGGAAACCGGGAGTTCCGGAAGGCGTTTGAGGAAGAGGAAATCTACGCGAATATGGCCATTACTATAGCCCGCTTGAGGGAACAGAAGGGATGGAGCCAGAATGAACTGGCTCACATGGTCGGGACCACGCAACAGACGATTTCACGCATTGAAGATCCCCGGAATAACAGCATTACCCTCAATACCCTGGTCAAGATTGCCCGGGCCCTGGGAAAACGCCTCCAGATAAAGATAGCTTAAGCGTACGCTTGAATACATATATGGTATCCCCAGGCCGGACCGTCGGCAGGCAAACTTTAGCCTGCGTTTATACAAGGCTATGTGAAACTACGATAGCCCCAGTTTTTAGTGGCTGTCCGATAAAGGCTATTTTGTCAAAATTTAGGGTCATTGCGAGGAGCCCCGATAAATCGGGGTAGACTACGCGACGAAGCAATCTCATTATTGTAAATGCGAAGTAATAAGTAATGATGAAAGATGAAATAGATTGCTTCGCCCTTCGGGCTCGCAATGACGTAAAATCCGAATTATTGGACAGCTTCCTTAACCTGCCTTTATAAAGGGATATGTTAAACACGAAAATGAGGAACATCGGGGAGGAAACAATATGCCCTGAACTAGCAATAAATGTTACCGGCTGGGCAACAGGTAGATAGGAAATAATAAATTACCTGACGAAATGGCCAGTCCTGCGGCAGGACTGGTGGTTTGGTCAAGCAATTTCAGTGCTTCTCTTTGAACCGGTCGAAGATGTTGAGCTTCTTCTTAACCGGGGCGGTGAGGACGTTCAGCTTGTAGAGAAGATCGTGGGGGCCGTCGACGTCGAAGGTGATCTTCAAGCCCTTCCGGGAACGGCGGACCTCGATCCCCTGGTTCCATAACGAACGGATTTTTGGATCCTCCTCGCAGATGTCCTCGATGATGTCGAGTTGGAGTTCCTGCTCGCTCTTCTCCTCGTCCGGCTTCTGGCGGTAGACCTCGTACTTGAGGTCGTTGAGATCCACCTCCCCGGCCAGGACCATCTGGAAGAGCCGCTCTCGCCGTTCCGGGTCCTCGATCCGGAGCAGCCACTCGGCGTGGCCGGATGTCATCTTCCCTTCGATGATCGCCTGCTTCATGGTCTTGGTCAGGTTTTTGACCAGGGTGATGAGGGCGTAGATGCGGCCCCGTGATTTCCCGCAGGGTTTGACCAGGTCGTCCACGGCGTACTTATAATCCTTCACCAGTTTCTGGTAGGCGTATCCTTCTTCCAACCTCGTAAAATCCTTGCGGTTGATGTTCTCCACGAAGCCCATCAATGCCGCCTCCCGGTCTTCGATCCCCTCCCAGACTTCGGCCTGAATCGTCTCATGCCCCAGCTCCCGGGCACTTTTTAATCGTCGGTGCCCGGAGAAGAGCAGGTAGCCGTCCTTCACCTTCTTGACCTTGAGAGGGTCCATCACCCCCCGGTCTTCAACCGAAGCCAGCATCTCCTCCGCCTCATAGTCCTTTTCGAGTCTCATCTTGCAGAGACTCCCGGTAATCTTCGAGATTCCTATCTCCTTTATCTCCATGGCCCGCTCCTTTTACAGCTGCAGGATTGCTATTTAGAAATACGCTTTCTGGCAAAATTGTATCCTCACCGCTCGTAACCCGCAATAAAAAGAAGTACTACTCATAGGGGTTTTAAAACCAAATCCCTGATTAGACAAAACCGGCATTGCCTGTTTTGTGTAATAAGGGATAGCCGGAGGTGAGCGGAATGGGTGGCTGCTTTGTTCCGAAATCCGCAGCGGCGAGGCCCTATCTGCAGAGGCCATGTTTCTTATTTAACATATAACGCTTTGGCCTCTGGTGTTAAATAAGGAGTACCGGCGGTCGAAATGGCTGGTTTTGATTTAAAAAAGTGGGGGGAATGATCTAACGGGGAAGGAAATAGTCTTAGAGCGGCAATTTTGCGGCCAAAATTGGGCCTCTAAGCTTAAAATCAGGGGGGTATTTTTAGACAACCTTTTAATATTCAATTAGTTGGGTAGGTCCGACCCCGGGTTTACCAGGCGAAGCTTTTCGGGGTGGCACATTTTATCTTCAATTATTGACTTATCGAGGGATTCCGGCCCGATTTTTATTAAAAGCACATCCCCCCCCTCCCCCCGCGAAATTCCGGCTCCGGCAAAGATACGATTTCAGTACCAATAGACTCCCCCGGGCATTTCTCGCTTTCGCGCTTCGCTCCCAAGGTAGCACAGACATTCCTGTCTGTGTGCGCCCAAAGTAGCACAGACATTCCTGTCTGTGTGCGCCCAAAGTAGCACAGACATTCCTGTCTGTGTGCCAAGCTCTTGTCTATCCGCCTCTGGATGAAAAGCGAGAAAGTTAAAAAGAGGGAATCATTCCCCGGCGGTCGAAATGGCGGTTTTGAAAAGAGGCGGATGTGACGAGGTAACGAAAAAACTAAGACCGGCTCTTTTACCTTAGATTAATCAGGACAACCAGGACCACTAACGCAATGAGGCCGATCAGGATAAAGGTTATGAGCAGCCGCCAATCGCCGGCTGTATAACCCGTGCGGAAGGAAGCTTTATTGCGGCGGGGGAATCTTATTTTCCTTCTTCTTGCTAATAGTTGTTTTATTCCGGGTGGTTTTCTATATATCGTCTCCGGCCTTTCCTGATGAATCGATATTCTCTGCGGCTTCTTCCGTGGGATCGATGCCGGGCGCGGCATTTTCCGTTGGCGAGAGGTTTTCCGCGGTTTGTTCCGATGGGCCGATGCCGTCCTTGCCGGTTTTATCCCGACTATTGGTGACTTAATTGGTGACGGGATAGTGTCTGGACCATTATGTGTCTGCTCCAGCAGCCAGTGCCTCGGGCCGCCCTTGGGAAAATGGACAAGAGCGAATGATCCCTTCACCCGGGAGCCGGAAAGTTTAAAGATGATCCTGTCCTCAGTCCATGAATGGAAACGGTACTCCCCCTGATCAAATATAGAGATCGTACCCGGTCCGAATGTACTCTTCTGCACTCCCCCCTCGAATCGAGCCGCTTCCTGCTTGATCGGACCGACCTCAATAGCCAGCCGCTGCTTATCGCCCTTTCCCGGTAGCCCCTTCGGTACCGCCCAGCCCTGCAAAACACCGTATTTATCCAGCCGGAGATAATACCGCTTCTGATCGGGCTTGCCGGCGGAACGGAATTCCTGGATCACGAATTGCATATGACCATTTTTCGGTTGGGGTTAGGCCAACTTGATGATCATATCATATTCATTCCGGCATATCAATTTTCCCGCTTTCCCGTTAATTTTGACGTCCGTCATAAAGGTCTACCGGATCGAAAGAGATCGTAGACATTCGCTGGTCCGCCTCTGGAGGAAAAGCGAGAAAGTTAAAAAGGGGGAATCATTCCCGGCGGTCGGAATGGCCCGGTTTGAAAATGGAAAAAATGGTTAATCAGGGCAGTAAAAGAGCCTTAGAAGCGCTTTTTGGGTATAAAAAAACGCCTCTAAGACCAATTTTCGGGGCTATTTTCGAGCTAATTGTCTATCAATCAACGAAATACCGTGGTCCGACCCGAATTTAAAAGCGGCCCCTTCCGGAGCCGCCTTTTCTTCATCCATTCCTGAATGATTCTCGTTTTATCTGGTTGCCGGGAGATCGCTGCTGCCTCCAAAGTAGAGACGGGTGACTCCACGAACCGCCCACAGTCCGGATGCTCCTCGGAAGATGCCGATACTGTCAGCTCCGCTTCCGTCATAGTCGGCGGGTTGGGGCCAATCGGTGCATCTTCCGAAGTAGATCCGGGTCAACCCCCTCAGCGCCCAGAGGCCGGTACAGGGCCGGAAGATGCCGATTTGACAGCTCCCGTCGCCGGAGTAATCCGCGGCAATGGGCCAGTCGTCATCACCGCCGAAGTACGTTCTGGTCAACCCCCGGACCGCCCAGAGGCCGGATAAGGGCCGGAAGACGGCCATCTCCCAGGTGTTGTCTCCATCGTAGTCGCCGGGTATCGGCCGGTCCCCCCCGGTCCCGAAATAGATCCGGGTGAACTCCCTGATCGCCCAGAGGCCGGAGACGTCATTGAAGATTGTGATGTCGCAACTGCCGTCACCATCATAATCTCCCGGTACCGGGAACTCGCCCACGGTTCCGAAATATGCCCTGCTCAATCCCCGGACCGCCCAGAGGCCGGTACTTTCCCGGAAAATCGCGATATCCGTTATCCCGTCTCCATTGTAATCGCCGGAGGCCGGCAGATCGGCAATCCGTCCGAAATATGCCCTGGTTAATCCCCGGACCGCCCAGAGACCGGAACCGGGCCGGAAGATGGCGATCTCACTGGTCCCGTCACCGTCATAGTCTCCCGAATCGATAACGTATCCGGCCGGAGCCACGGTCGGTCCGCAGGTCGGTGTGGGCGTCATGGCTGATGTCGCGGCAGGCGTCGGGGTCGCGGTTGCCGAAGGAGTCGGCGTGGTTGTCCGGCTGGGCGGCGGCGGAGTCATGGTCATGGTCGCCCGTGGTGTCGGTGTCGCGGTGGCCGGAGGAGTCGGCGTGGGTGTCCGGCTGGGCGGCGGCGGAGTCATGGTCATGGTCGCCCGTGGTGTCGGTGTCGCGGTGGCCGGAGGTGGCGTCGGTGTGCGCGTGGGCGGAATAGTCGGCGGAGGAGTCGGTGTGTGGGTCGGCGGCGGTGTTGGAGGAAGGGTGGCCGAGGGTGTAACCGTTGGTGATGGTGAAGGAGGCACAGTCGGCGTCACCGAGGGTGTTGCAGTAGGTGATGGCGACGGAGGCGGCGACGGCGCGCCCTTGAACACCCCAAGAAAGCATCCGGCGTATAGGGTGCCGCTCGCGTCCCAGGCGAGGCTATGGACTTTACCACCGCCGGTATCCCCGGTGTCGCTCCAGCTTCCCCCTCCAGCCCTGGAATAGACGTGGCCGCTGTCGCATCCGGCGAACAGGGTGCCGGTTCCGTTCCAGACAAGGCTCAAGACATCCCCCCCGCCGGTATCCCCGGTGTCGCTCCATCCTCCGCCTCCAGTCCTGGAATAGACGTGGCCGTCCCAACATCCGGCGCAGAGAGTGTCGGTGCCGTCCCAGGCGAGGCTATGGACTTTACCGCCGCCGGTATCCCCGGTGTCGCTCCAGCTTCCACCTACAGCCCTTGAATAGACGTGGCCGTTGTCGCATCCGGCGTACAGGGTGTCGATACCGTCCCAGGCGAGGCTCCAGACTATCCCCCCGCCGGTATCCCCGGTATCGCTCCAGGCTCCCCACCCTGTCCTGGAATAGACGTGGCCGTTTTCGCATCCGGCGTACAGGGTACCGCTGGCGTCCCAGGCAAGACCGTAGACTACCCCCCCGCCGGTATCCCCGGTGTCGACCCAGTTCCCCAATCCAGTCCTGGAATAGACGTGGCCGTTATCGCATCCGGCGTACAGGGTGCCGCTCGCGTCCCAGGCAAGACCATAGACTACCCCCCCGCCGCTATCCCCGTTATCGACCCAGCTTCCCACTCCGGTCCCGGAATAGACGTATCCGTCCCAGCATCCGGCGTACAGGGTGTCGGTGCCGTCCCAGGCGAGGCTCCAGACTTCCCCCCCGCCGGTATCCCCGGTGTCGCTCCAGCTTCCCCCCGAGACGTTCTGATAGACGTGGCCGTTATCGCATCCGGCGTACAGAGTGCCGTTGTCGCCCCAGGCGAGGCTCAAGACTTCCTCCCCGCCGGTATCCCCGGTGTCGCTCCAGCTTCCCCCTCCAGTCATGGAATATACGTGGCCGCTATCGCATCCGGCGTAGAGAGTGTCGGTACCGTCCCCGGCGAGGCTCCAGACTACCCCTCCGCCGGTATCCCCGGCATCGCTCCAGCTTCCCCCTCCAGTCCTGGAATAGACGTGGCCGTTAGCGCAGCCGGCGTACAGGGTACCGCTGGCGTCCCAGGCGAGGCTATGGACTTTACCCCCGCCGGTATCCCCGGTGTCGACCCAGGGTCCCCAAACTTCATGATAGACGTGGCCGTTTTCGCATCCGGCGTACAGGGTGTCGGTACCGTTCCAGGCGAGACTCCAGACCGTCCCCCCGCCGGTATCCCCGATATCGCTCCAGCCTCCTCCTCCAGTCCTGTAATAGACGTGGCCGTTTTCGCATCCGGCGTACAGGGTGTCGTAGGCGTCGTCCCAGGCGAGGCTATGGACTTTGCCTCCGCCGGTATCCCCGATGTCGCTCCAGCTTCCCCCTACAGTCCGGGAATAGACGTGGCCGTTATCGCATCCGGCGTACAGGGTATCGGTGCCGTCCCAGGCGAGGCTCCAGACTGTCCCCCCGCCGGTATCCCCGGTATCGCTCCAGCTTCCCCCTCCAGTTCTGGAATAGACGTGGCCGTTTTCGCATCCGGCGTACAAGGTGCCGGTGGCGTCCCAGGCGAGGCTTTGGACTTTGCCCCCGCCGTTATCCCCGGTGTCGATCCAGGCTCCCCAGACGTCCTGATAGACATGGCCATTATCGCATCCGGCATACAGGGTGTGGGCGGCGTCCCAGGCGAGGCTCCAGACTACCCCCCCTCCGGTATCCCCGGTATCGCTCCAGCTTCCGCCTCCCGAGACGTTCTGATAGACGTGGCCGTTGTCGCATCCGGCGTACAGAGTGCCGTTGTCGCCCCAGATGAGGCTCCAGACTACCCCTCCGCCGGTATCCCCGGTATCGCTCCAGGCTCCCCCCCCAGTCCTGGAATAAATGTGGCCGTATTGGCATCCGGCGTACAGGGTGTCGGTGCCGTCCCAGGCGAGGCTCAAGACATCCCCCCCGCCGGCATCCCCGGTATCGCTCCAGCTTCCCCCCCCAGTCCTGGAATAGACGTGGCCGTTGCCGCCTCCGGCGTACAGGGTATCGGTGCCGTCCCAGGCGAGGCTCCAGACTACTCCTCCGCCGGTATCCCCAATATCGCTCCAGCTTCCCCCCCCGGTCCTGGAATAGACGTGGCCGTTGCCGCATCCGGCGTACAGGGTGTCGGTACCGTCCCAGGCGAGGCCCCAGACCGTCCCCCCGCCGGTATCCCCGGTATCAACCCAGCCTCCCCCCGAGACGTTCTGATAGACGCGGCCGTTGGTGCATCCGGCGTACAGGGTATCGGTGCCGTCCCAGGCAAGGCTTTCAACAGCCCCCCCGCCGGTATCCCCGGTGTCGTTCCAACTTCCGCCTCCCGTCCTGGAATAGACGTGGCCGTTGCCGCATCCGGCGTACTGGGTATCGGTGCCGTCCCAGGCGAGGCTTTTGGCTGTCCCCCCACCGGTATCCCCGGTGTCGCTCCAGCCACCCCCCGAGAGGTGCTGATAAACCTGGCCGTTATTGCATCCGGCGTACAGGGTATCGGTGCCGTTCCAGGCGAGATTCTGAACTTCCCAACCGCCGGTATCCCCGATGTCGCACCAGCCTCCCCCCGAGACGTTCTGGTAGACGTGACCGTTATTGCTTCCGGCGTACAGTGTGTCGGTGCCGTCCCAGGCGAGGATAGTGACTGCTCCCCAGCCGGTATCGCCGGTGTCGCTCCAGACTCCCCCTCCAGTCCTGGAATAGACGTGGCCGTTATCGCATCCGGCATAGAGGCATCCTATGCCGTCCCAGGCGAGGCTATTTACTGTCCCCCCGCCGGTATCCCCGGTGTCGTTCCAGCCTCCCCCCGAGACGTTCTGGTAGACGTGGCCGTTATTGCTTCCGGCATACAGGGTGTCGTTGCCGTCCCAGGCGAGACCATAGACTGCCCCTCCGCCGGTATCCCCGGTGTCGATCCAGCCTCCCCCTCCAGTCCTGGAATAGACGTGGCCGTTATCGCACCCGGCGTACAGGGTGTCGGTACCGTCCCGGGCGAGGCCCCAGACCGTCCCACCGCCGGTATCCCCGGTGTCGATCCAGCCTCCCCCCGAAACGTTCTGGTAGACGTGGCCGTTATTGCATCCGGCGTACAGGGTGTCATTGCCGTCCCAGGCGAGGCTCCAGACTACCCCCCCGCCGGTATCCCCGGTGTCGATCCAACCTCCCCCCGAAACATTCTGGTAGACGTGGCCGTTATTGCATCCGGCGTACAGGGTGTCATTACCGTCCCAGGCGAGGCTCCAGATGGGAGAAGAGCTAATCGGCTCGGTGTCTGACCAGTTCAGTGGCGCCGCTGAAGCAGGACCTGGTGGAAGGATTAATGTGAGAAGGAGGGCTCCGAATATAGCCGTGACAAGGCCGATCACCCATCTTGCCTTTTCAATATGCGCGCTACCGGTGGACAGATAGGCTTTATTTTTTCTCACCTGGGACATCTCCTTTCTCCAAAGGGTCGAAGGTCAAAGCATAAAGACCCGCATCCCTCAGGGCTCAAACCCCACCACGTCAGCCCCCCCGGTCCACACACCGTTGCAGTTGAAGTATATGGGGCGCTCGACGATTATTCTCTTGTTATTTGTGCACTCCACCGTGTCTGAGAAGTTGCGGGCCGCATCTTCACCCACCCCGAGGGTGTCGGGTACGAAGAAGGTGTAGTGGGACCTGGCTCCCACTGGGACCTCCTGGTACCTGGTCTGGCCGCCTGTTTTCTTCTTGAAGTTTTCTATCTGGTTACCGGGATATCGCTGCTGCCTCCAAAGTAGAGACGGGTGACTCCACGAACCGCCCACAGTCCGGATGCTCCTCGGAAGATGCCGATACTGTCAGCTCCGCTTCCGTCATAGTCGGCGGGTTGGGGCCAATCGGTGCATATTCCGAAGTAGCTCCGGGTCAATCCCCTCAGCGCCCAGAGACCGGTACAGGGCCGGAAGATGCCGATTTGACAGCTCCCGTCGCCGGAGTAATCCGCGGCAATGGGCCAGTCGTCATCACCGCCGAAGTACGTTCTGGTCAACCCCCGGACCGCCCAGAGGCCGGATAAGGGCCGGAAGACGGCCATCTCCCGGGTGTTGTCTCCATCGTAGTCGCCGGGTATCGGCCGGTCCCCCCCGGTCCCGAAATAGATCCGGGTGAACTCCCTGATCGCCCAGAGGCCGGAGACGTCATTGAAGATTGTGATGTCGCAACTGCCGTCACCATCATAATCTCCCGGTACCGGGAACTCGCCCACGGTTCCGAAATATGCCCTGCTCAATCCCCGGACCGCCCAGAGGCCGGTGCTTTCCCGGAAAATCGCGATATCCGTTATCCCGTCTCCATTGTAATCGCCGGAGGCCGGCAGATCGGCAATCCCTCCGAAATAAGTCCGCGTTAACCCCCGGATCGCCCAGAGACCGGAACCGGGCCGGAAGATGGCGATCTCACTCGTTCCGTCGCCGTCATAGTCTCCCGACTCGATAACGTACCGGGCCGGAGCCACGGTCGGTCCGCAGGTCGGTGTGGGCGTAGATAGGGGAGGCGGTGTGGCTGTCGTCCTCGGCGTTGGTGTACCGGTCGGAGCCACCGTAGGTCTCCGGGATGGAGTTGGAGACGGGGTGGCCAACGGTGTTGCTGTAGGTGATGGCGACGGAGGCGGAGACGGCGTGACCGAGGGCGTCGGCGGGGGAGACCCCTTGGCGATAACGCAGAGTGCCAGGTCGGTATACGTGTTCCCGTTGAGGCCCAGGTAGAGTTCCGTCCCGTCCACGCTTACGGCAGGGAGGATGACGTCGATGTAATAATAGGTATCATAGCCGATCCGGAGCTTGTCCCCATCCCGGATGTCGATCGGCTCCGCCTGCTCCTCGAAACGAAGCATCACCTGGCTCTCGACTGACATCGAGCCGCCGTCGAACCAGAAGTTGAACTTGTCGGGAATATAGCCGAAGTCGGTATCATTATGCCAATCCAGCCCCCGGATAAACCAGCCGTTATTAACGGACGCGCGGGGGTCAAAGATCTCCATATAGTCGATCTCTTTCACCATCAGCGGGGAGACACAGGGGATCGGGGTCAGAGATGGGGTTGGAGTTACGGACGGCGTGGGCGTTACAGATGATGTCGGCGTCGGCGAAGGTGTCGTCGTAGGAGATGGAGTCACCGTAGGTGTCCCGGATGGTGTCGGAGATGGTGGTGGGGTCGGCGAGGGAGTGGGAGTGATCGGAACGCTGGACTTGACGGTGAAGACACCCGCCAGTGGTGCGGGCACTTCGCCATTGGTGAAGACGTTGACGTCCCGTTCGCCGATCGGGGCATCCGGCGCCATGGTGATGTTGGCGCAGGCATGGGTGACGTCCGTCACGACTGTTGAGTTGACGGTGACGCCGGTACCGGAGAGCCTGGCATAGCTGGCGCCGTTCACAAAGTGGGTGTGGCTCCCGACGATGTCAACGTTGATGGTCTGTCCCTGGACCGCCGAAGTTGGCTCGCACCATGTGACGGAAGCGGGAATCACGGTAAAACCGCCTCCCAGTGTCACCAGCTGCGGAACGATGCCGGCGGTAACGGTGACGTCCCTTGGCCCCGGCACGGGGTATTGAGAGACGATGAAATCGGCGGTAAGATGCCCGTCGTCCAGGCAGGCGATATTACTGACCGTTATTCCCTCGCCCGCGTCCACTTCGAGCGTCGTCATCGTCCAATTCGTGTTCGTGCCCGCGATCGATATGGGATAGGTAATGTCCGCGTAACCTTCTGAAGGCGTAACCGTATCGATCTGTGGTTGGCGCATGGTGAAGGCATCGGATAGGGTGAAGTCCTTCATGGTGTCGTTGTGCCTGACATAGCAGTCCCAGCTTCCGAGTGTCGCGTCGTTGGGTATTTTGATGTCGGCCCACATAACGTTGACGGTTTTGAAGGTGACGTCGGTAGCCTCTATGAACTCGGCGCCCTTGCGAAGCTCGATGGTTGTTGACACGTCCCTGAAATGCGCGCCATCTACTACCAGGGTGGGGGGGACCTCGCCCTGGTTCCCCACGCTGGGGTTTATCCAATTCACGAGCGGGGCCGCATACTCGATCTCGAAATCGACGTCTTCGGAGCTGGTCTGCCCGTCGGTGTTGGTGACGTGGAGCTTCCAGATGCCCGGCTGGGCGAAATCCGGGTAGATATCGCAGGTGAGCTGGTTTCTGGAGGTGACGTTCACGTTGGTCGCGTCGATGTCAGTCTGCCCGCCCATCGAGAGCCCCACCCGGGCACCGGGATAGAACCAGTCGCCCGAAACGGTCACGGAGGTAACGTCGTCGTCAAAACCATGGTCCGGTTCCACGCCGGTCACCGACGGTGCATCGTTAACGACCCGCTGCGCGTAGAGCCTGGAATCACCGCCGCGAGCGTCGTGCCAGGCGATGACACCTCCGCCGCAGCCGTCGGGAGCTATGTACGGGTCGGCTGTGTCGCTCCCCGCTACTACCCGCACCGGAACTCCCTCCGCCGGGGTCCAGAGCGGCGCGCCGTCAGAGTCTATTCTCTGGGCGTAGATATCCTTGTTCCCGCCGTTGCGCTCGTCCTGCCAGGCGATGACCGCGCCTCCCTGGCCGTCGGTGGCGATGACGGGTGGCAGCGCGTCGCCGCTGCCCGTGAGCACGCGCACCCCGACTCCGTTTAAAGCCCACATGGGCGAACCATCGGAAGGGCTGAGCATCTGCGCATAGATATCCAGGACGCCGTTGCGGTTGTCCTGCCAGGCGACTATCGCCCGGGAACTGTCATCGGTCGCTATCACGGGGCTCCCGGAATCGCTGCCCGTCATGACGCGGACCGGTGCGCCGTTGGCCGTCCAGGCGACCGCGCCCGTGTCATAGATCTTCTGCGCGTAAACGTCGATGTTCCCGCCGGTGGGCACGTTGCGGTTGTCCTGCCAGGTGACGATCGCGCCCCCTTCCCCGTCGGGCCCTATCTGGGGGGATGCCGCCGCGGTGCCTACCATGACCCGAACCTCGATGCCATTGGCAGTCCACCTCGGAGTTCCCGCGGAATCCACCCACTGGGCGTAGATGCCGATGTCCGCGTTCCTCCCGTCCGCCCAGGTAAGGATGGCGCCGTCCTGGTCGTCGGTGGCTATCTTCGCGTCGGTGGCGTCGCTGCCGGCGACCCCCCGCACCACGATCCCGTTTGCCGCCCAGGCCGGGTTACCATCCAGGTCCAGCTGCTGGGCATACAGGTCGGACTGTCCGTTGCGCGTATCCTGCCAGGTGATCGTGGATCCCCACGTGCCTTGCACGATCTGCGGGTTGATCGCGTCGCTCCCCGCCAGGCGGCGCACCTCGACTCCGTTTTCCGGCCATACCCAGGTGTGGTCGGATAACATCCTCTGCGCGTAGATGTCCCAGTTGCCGTTGCGTTTGTCCTGCCAGGTGACCACGATCGAGTCGTCGTCGAATACGGCTACTTGCGGATTCGACGCTTCAAGACCTGCTATCTCGCGCACCGGCCAGTACCACATCTCGTTGCCGTCGGCGTCCAGCCTGGTCGCGTAAATACTATTATCATCCAGGTTCTCCCACACGAAGACCGCTCCCCCGTCGGACATCGGCGCGACGACCGGCTTCTGCGGATTCAGGAAGGAAAATCCGAGCAGCAACTCACCGTTCTCCGCCCAATCCACTCCCGCGAGAGCCGGGCTCGCCGGTAAAAGGACAAGGAGTGCGATTATCGCGACTATCACGGCGCGCGCCGCCAGTGATAAACGTTTAAAGATAACCTCCCGGTACCCGGTCTTGCCGCATGTTTGCTTCTTGAAGTTTTCTATCTGGTTTCTCCTCCCCTGAAAGGATTTTGGTTCCCGACCGGATCGAGGGGTAAAAGGATTAGGTTTTATCATGATGAATCTCCCGTTCTAATTCTAATTTAAGGAGGATTATAACTCACTACGGTACAAAAATAAAGAGAGATTCGTACCATTTGTACCGTTTTTAATGTTGTCGATAATGCCGCCGGCTCAGGGAATAACTCGGTTCTGTCGGTCGGTCCTGGGGGTTCGAGAGAAACTACTTCATAGACTTATCATTTGAGAGGTGGATCTGATTTTTTCTGACATTCCCTGTTCTTCTTTTACACAAAAATGTGCCACAGCCTGCCCCGAGGTGAAGCTTTTCGGGGTGGCACATTTTAGCTTGAATTATTGATTTGTCGAGGGATTCAGGCCCAATTTTTGTCATATATTAAAAGCACATCCCCCCTCCCCCCACGAAATTCCGGCTGCGGCAAAGATACGATTTCATCGCCAATAGACGCCGCCGGGCCTTTCTCGCTTTCGCGCTTCGCTCCCAAGGTAGCACAGACATTCCTGTCTGTGCGCCGGGGGGGTGAGCCAAGGTAGCACAGACATTCCTGTCTGTGTGTCAGGGTGGTTCTGTCCGCCAAGGTAGCACAGACATTCCTGTCTGTGTGCCATGGTGGTTCTGTCCGCCAAGGTAGCACAGACATTCCTGTCTGTGCGCCAGGGTGGTTCTGTCCGCCAAGGTAGCACAGACATTCCTGTCTGTGTGTCAGGGTGGTTCTGTCCGCCAAGGTAGCACAGACATTCCTGTCTGTGCGCCAAGCTCTTGCCTGTCCGCCTCGTGAGGAAAAGAGAGAAAGTTAAAAAAGGGGGAATCTTTCCCGGCGGTAGAAATGGAGCATCTGTCTTCGTTTCTTGTTGGACAAATAAGGCAAAGCCTCTTTTGTCCAATAAGGGAGTGGGAGGCCGGGAGATTCCGGCTGACGGCTGGCCGCGGCTCTTTGGTTCGGAAGTGAACAGCTCAAATGATGACCTGATCTCCTTCGTCCGGGATTTTCAGAAGGCTGCGTTAGAAATTGTTTAGTCTAAGCCTTAATTCACTTTCTCGCTTTCGCGCGAAAGCGAGAAAGTTAAAAAGTAAAGACCGTCCTCCTAATTTATTCATACTGACAGTAGGTGTCAGGGAGGGTAGAATAGATTTGGCGTTTACTCAGGAGGTGGAATGTGCGCGCGGACAGGCTGCTGGGGATTCTGCTCACACTTGATGATAAGAAAAAAGTCACGGCGCAGGCTTTGGCCGACAGGTTCGAGGTCAGCGTCCGGACGATCTATCGGGATATCGACGCCCTCTCCGGCGACTTCCCCGTCCGGGCTGGGGCCGGACCGGACGGGGGCTACTCCCTGATGCCGGGGTACAGGCTCCCTCCCCTGCCCTTCTCGAAGAAAGATGTCCTCGCCCTCACCCTGATGGGGTCCGTGGCCGGGCAGAAACTCGGCCTGATCGAGGGGGAGGACTTCAAGAATGCCTTCCGGAAACTCTTCGAGAAGAATCAGGGTCACACCCTAAATAATAAGTTCCAGGTAGAGCGATTGGCCCTCCACGGGCACAATTGACCTATTCTCTGCTGATCTTTTCCAATTCATTCATGTACATTATTAAGCCGCTGACTGATCTTTATCAATGACTTGTGCGCAACACGATAACACGGTTTATTCCCAATTATCCTCAAACTTAGTATTTAGGGTGTGACCCTGATCCTTTTTATGCTGCCGAACCGTCAGTTTGTACGCTCGGATTGCCTTCACCCCTTGGCGCGACGCCTTCGTGACTCTGTGATGCCCGCCAATCAGGTTGTACTGTCCGGGCGAGATTTCCGCCAGCACGACCGGCCGACTGATGTCAACGGACTGCACATACAGCTCTTTCAGAGACGATAATCCCTGGGCGAGATCGCTCACGGTGACCTCGACAGGATCGACATCGGCAAGGTTGTTGCCGATATACTCCAGCATCCTGGTAACATTGAATACGAAAATCCCATTCGGGAAGAGTTCGTCTCCATCGTGCACCGGGCACGGGTTAAAAAGCGCATCGGGTATCAACGGTTCGCTCATAGTCAAAATCCGGCAATGGCCGAACGTTTATTGCCTTGAAGCCGAATCGGCAGCGGCTCAATGTGTTTCCTTATCCGCCGCGTTTACGCGATCGGAAGCGTCGGGGCGGCAGCTTCTCTTTCCGGCCGCTTATTCCCAGCTTTTCCGCGAGTTCGGTGTTTTCCCCGGACCAGGTTTTAACGTAATCTCCGATTCCCAGAAAGCTCGCGTAAATCTTGAATAATTCCGGATCGATCTGTGAAAAGTGGCCTTCTTCAATCGCTTTTATCCTGTACTGGGGGATCTTCAAGGCCGCGGAAGCTTCCTTGATGCTCAACCGCTTTCCCGCCCTGGCCTTTCTGATCTCCTGACCCAGGGGCATATATCGGATGATCCCCTCGGTGTCCAGGTCGACCTCATTGAACTTCCTGGCCAATTCCGGTCCTAATTTCGCCAGGATGAGTTCGGTCAGCCTTTCCGCGCCGTATTTCGCGATCGCGTCCTGTATGTTCTCTGGTTCGGTCATTTTCCCTCGGCCAAGGGCAACTCCGCCGGCAATTGTTGAAAGGCGCCTCCGGCTTTCAACCGTTGACAATTTATTCGGGGGTAAGCCTGTCTTTTCTCCTATTTAGAAACCGTTCCGTGTAATACTCAACAATTTCAACTTCCCTCCCCAATTGTTCTCCCTCATCAAGGGCCTCGATTATCATCCGATTAGTTAATGCTGGTTCATAGGTTGGGTCCAACTGGATCGCTTTATCAAGGGCTCTGATGGCCGGTTCCTTTTGGCCTATTTGCGCGTAACAAATCCCCAAATTCCCGTAACTCTGAACATGTCTTTTGCTTGTGCGTAAACAAGCATGGAACCCGGCAATAGCTTTCTTCCATTCCCGTTTTTCCATCAAGGAACACGCCTCATTAAACATCTCACCGCATTCAATATATGAATCCAGATCTATCCCATCCGTTTTTTTTATGCTTCGCTCCATGTCGCTGATAAGATTCTGAGCCTGTCGGACAAGATCGTCTCCGGGCTCACCCAGCTCCACAACTCGCCGAAATGATTTTATTGTGTTTAACAAATCAAATTTTGACTTGTAGGCGACAGCCTTATTGAAGTGGGCTTCAATAAAATAGGGGAAAATGGAAACGGCTTTATCGAGATATTCGATGGCCTCGTCGTGCTCACCCTTCAAACCATGCACGACGCCCATCGCGTAATTTACCATGTGATTTTCCGGGTGATCTTCCTTTAGTTCGGAGATAATCGCCTCTCCTACTTTTAGCTTCCCTTGTTCAACCAGCGCCAGCGCACGGTCTACGGCCTCCTCAACTTCCGGATCAATCTCCACGATAAAATGCCCCGGTTGATGCGTGGCTGTTTTTGACCTGGCATATCTTTGCGACGCCTCGTAATGCGGACACTCCCCACAATCCGGATTTCGTAATTCAGCACAACATAATGTGCAAATCATTCTCCGGCCACGCAACACGCACATGCGCTTACCCTTTTTCTGCCCGCATATTGTACAATTCTCTTTTTTCATAGGGTCAGACTATTGACTGATTATCTCTTGATAAATCCGGGTTACCCGGCGAGAAAGTTTTTAATCCTTCTTCATTTTTTTCTGTATCCGCTGATGAGTATGCGTTAAACCGCCGGCGCTTATTCCTCCCAGTTCCTCTCCCAGTTCCCGGAGACTCTTTCTCCGGAAATTCAATTAATAGCTCAGGTCAATCAACACCTGCCGGGCCGGCGTTGGTGCGGATGGTTTTATTGATCAGTTTAAGGCAATCCGGCAGGTTTTCTTTGATCTGCGTGCCTGTGAAACGGAGGACCGACCAGCCTTGGCTGGCGAGTTCGTTGTTTCTTTCCCTGTCCCGGGAAAGTGCGTCAGGAAGTGTGTGGTATCTCTCCCCGTCACACTCGATATCGATGTTCCGTTCCTGGCAAAAGACGCAGAGATCAAGACAGTACATCTTCTCCCCTGCTTTTACATAGAACTGCCGTTCGGGCTGGATCTTCACTCGTTTGAGGGCCTGATACAATGCGTCTTCCAGAGGGCTGGTCTCATAGAGGTCATTGATCTCATGGGCGCCCATGAGTTTTCCGTATGTTGACGGGATATGAACTATTCTCCGCAACCGTTTGCTGGGAATAGGTCGGGGAAGTTTATATATCCCTCCCAAGAGAAGCTTATAGTAATCCTGGTTTGCGCGGGGATGGTGAGGCTCATCGGGGAAAAGCTGAATCCGTTTTACGATAGCTATTCCCCGGACCGGCGAGTAGTAGAACACCTTATATTGAAACTCTTTGCCAAAGACGGCAGGAAAATAAAAGGCCAGATAGCGGATAGTCTTGATGGTTGAGGGAGCGGAGGCAACCGGGATGTGATACCAGCGCTCTTTACGGATAATCGGCCACAGCTCCTTGCGGGGAACAATCCCTACCAGCGCCGGTTTGTCTCCTTGTTTCATGGTCCTGGAGTCTTACTTTCGAATTGATGATTTTGTAATTTTCTGGATGGCTAATGATACTTCTTTGTCCAGGAATGGGTGATTACTTTGCTCCGAAATCCGCAATTACCAAGGATATTCTCTTTCCACTTATTATGGGATGTGTCCCTGATCCTTTTTTATCCTACCCCAGAATTCATTTCCCTCAGTTCCTTATTTCTTGTCCCTATATCTAATACCCAATATTCGCAAGAGAAGATCAACATGTTCATATACGTCGCGCGCAATATATGCTCCTTCATCCTGATCGGGACGATTTAAAAAAGTTACCACAGATTGAGCACCGTAATCGTCAGGACTACGGAATTTGCTTTCAAGTCGTTGCAATCCTTCTTTAACTTCTCTTGTGTCCATATGAGGACGGATCCTTTCAGCCAGCCCAGATACTCCACCGGGGAAATTCAGCAGGCAGAAGTAGATATCATATGCATCCTTCGGTTTGTCGCGATTGGTCAGAGCGAATGACTTCATCACAAGAAATGATTCAATGCTTGTGACCAAAATCTCAATCCTATTCTCCCTGCCGTCCGGCATCCTCCCTTCCATCGTCATTAGCTCACTATTCAATAATGCGAATTCACCGGCATCGGCATCGAGAGCGCGGAAGTTTTTCCGGATATTCAATCGGCTG
This sequence comes from uncultured bacterium, assembly GCA_963822585.1. Taxonomy (GTDB): domain Bacteria; phylum Auribacterota; class Erginobacteria; order Erginobacterales; family Erginobacteraceae; genus CAWGIE01. Next base: position 115,411 of record CAWGIE010000047.1, on the reverse strand, counting down.
CCGAATTTGGCGACGGACGGGACCAGAAACTCCACGTCTACCCGGATTGGGTCCCCACTATCCACCTTAATTTCTTTATAGAGCTGAAACGACTTTTCACCGGCTCGATATCCATGACGTTCCATTGTTTCGAGCAGGTAAGCGTACTTCTGATCGCGAAGTTTGGAGGGATTGAGAATCCAATCAACATCAATGCTCCCTGTATGCGGTTCACGCGCCTCGGACAGACGCAACTCCGGTACCCAGCCGCCAACCAGAACCATGGCTTCTCGGAAATCACCGAGTACCTGGGCCAACTCAGTAATGACCCGGCGGGCCGCCTCGACCTCTCTCGGCGTGTAGTCTTCCGCGCACCTATGTTCCCGATCGTTCATTGATTGTAACCTTCTTTTAGCTTTCTCATAAACAGGGCCTCTGCTGCCTCCTCGCCGCGGCCGGCGGCAGCGCATAAATCTAAATAAGTCTGCACTGGACAGGTGACGGGTGGTAATTTTTCTGATGAACCAGGATAAAATACGCCTGGATCATAAGGCTCATATATGATGACGTTTTCGCCGGTTGAGACATTCTTCAATTCAAGAGCTTTGAGCAGTGGCATGAGATCATCTTTCCAGTAAATAAACATCCGATACTGGCGGACATAAGGCGCCCATATCGCCGCGGCAGAAAATGACGCCAGCATTCCAGGGCAACCAGGTGAGTTGCGCACTAACTCACTGAAACGTTCCGTTAGTTGCTTCGGGTTCAGCATGCTGTAATAACCAGTGGCGCGAGTGCGATTAAAACGGTAATGCACAGCCCATTCCTTCAGCAAGGCTTCAGCATTCAATAAGCGAGCTCCCGATTCCCGCTGGATGTGTTTCCAGTTTTCGAGTAATTTTAATATTTTCTGTGCCTGCCCGACGCTAACTCCGGGATAAGCTGCCGCGGCGAGTTCACGGACACTCCATATGCGTCCCTGATGCTTTGAATCGAGCAACGCTCGCAATATTCGTTCTGCGGCCGGCGTGTACAAGGAACGTTGGGTGGATTTACGGACGAAGGGGTTGGCGAAACCGGAGCGTTCAATGTAGAGCGGTCCTTTTGCAATCCGGCAGTTTCCGGATAGATCCCAGAACCCAACTGCTTGCTTCGCCAACAGCTGGGCCGATGTAGGAGATATATAAGGCGCTACTACGATGGCATAATCGGCGCACTTCTCTGCACAAATCTTAGCCAGATGGAGGGTCAGTAACTCGGCCTCCCGTGGTTCTAACGGCCGTCTTTTGACTTCGATAAGCCACTGCTGGCGGCCCGGAACGCCCCGCATCTTCACCTGAGCAACGCCGTCAACTTGCCAGTCGCCGGTACGTGGTTCTGGTTCGATCTCAAATGCCGACACTGTCGGCACTTTCCGGAGGAAGTCCCCCAGACGCTCCAACGACTGTACTGTTTGTTTCTCCATGTTCATGATATTAGTTCCGTTCACCCATTGGTGAACATAGCATAATTCGTGAACATGTCAAGCGTCTGTTTCCTTTAAAGTCGGAATTGATGGCTACCTTGCTCCGGAATGGGTGGCTACCTTGGAGCGGAATAGGCGGCTACCATAAACCGGAATGGGTGGCTACCTTGGAGCGGAATGGGTGGCTACTTTGCCCCAGAATATGCACAGTTCTTTGGCTTCTTTTTTCGTTAGCTTGAAGAAAGATGAAGGGGACAGCATATTCCTGTTCCCGGCGGTCGAAATGGAGGCGTTTAATTTAACAAAGGGAGGAAATGATCGAACCGAGAAGAAAAAGTGCCTTAGAAGCGTTTTTTGGGGCCAGAAAACGCCTCTAAGGCCGATTTTTGGGGCTATTTTCGAGCTAATCCCCTATCAATCAACAAGTTGTTGTGGTCCGACCCCAAGTTCTCATTGGCAACGCGTGTTTTAGATTTCTTATGACGCACGGGACTAGTATCGTCCCAGACATCACTTAGATTGATGCCATTAGCAACATATTTCTTATAGCCACCATAATCACGCAGGTCTCTCTTGCATTTTGCACAAATTGGTTTAGGAATTTTGGGCCGCGTAAATGATGCTGGTTTTCCTTTTGTATAATACAATAACGCATAGTGCGCCGGATAAAGTCGGTTTCCCCTAGCGAAACTATTTTTCATTGATATGGCAATCCAGTGACGAAAGTTAAGATCTTCTTCTAGAAAAGGGCTCAGCCTAATTGCCCATTTGGGGATATGATAAAGATATAAAGCCCCCCCAGGTTTTAATATATCGGCACTACGAGAGATGATTTTTTCCATATATTTCAAGTACTCGGATTCTTTTTTGAGATCATGGCGGCTACCATTCTTGCCATATTTCTTCCCTAAGTTGAATGGAGGATCTAGAAAGACTATATCTGCACAACTATCTTTAAGTGCATTCAAGAATATAAGCGCATCGCTGCAAACTATATCCCCTTTAGCATGTTGAAATAACTTGCCAGGAGGTATTTTCTTCCACCATCTTCTTTTTATAAATCGTTTGACCATTACTATTCTTCAACTTGAGAGTATCTATGACACTTGCTTGAAATATGAAACAAGTTTTCGGTTTCTTATAACCCGAATTCCTCAATTAGCTTATGAACATGGGAGAGGGATTTTCCCAACTCCGCTATTCTTTCTAATTGGAGGACCTTGAGCATCCCGGCTATCTCATGGAAAGTACCACTTAATAATTCCGTTACTTTTGGAATACTTTCTTGATCAATCACAAGATATATTTGACTATTCCAGATATCAGAGGCATGCTTCAATTTACCCAGAGCGTGATAAATATCTCCTCCTATTTGAACTTCGAAGGCATATTTCGGGACTGATTTTTCAACTTTTTTCCATACCGTATCCAGTCTTTCCCCATCTAAACGATATTCCTCCTCAGATATATAGCCCTGCATTCTGCCTATTTCTAGCAGCAGCTTCTTTGCCTGATCATGTTTAGACAGCTTTTCGTATGGGGATTTTTCTTCTTTTATTTTTGGTACTGCTTGAAATTCAGCTCCAAATCTTTGAAATATTTTTTTTGCTTTTTCCTGTGGTATCCTCCCAATACTCTGGATAACAATGTTCAAGTCATGTACAGAAACGCACCTTTTTCGCCATTGGACAGATTCCAACAACTTGTCAATTTCAAATTCAAAAAGGTATGGATATATAACCTCTGATTTTTCAATCTCATCAGGCCACAATGGTGACTCACCTATAAACTTGGTGGTTACATGACCATAACCAATTATTCCTTTTATGGGAGCGCTAACATAGAAAAATAGAATATCTCCAACAGATATTCTATTCCACGTTTGAAAAAATTTAGACTTCATCCCCCAGACTTTTCTCTCAATTCCTATATTCCAATTTTCCAGATTTCCAGGCAAATTCCAGTACTGAATATCTTTATTTATATTGTTTTCACTTGTCATATTTTACCTCTAGCTTGATTAGACCATATGACTATCAATGATTAACTTATAATCAACCTTATCACGCCCAATAGTCACAATTTATTGTATTTATCATGCCGCCCTTTAGCCTTCTCAGCCGGATATTTGAGAGCGTTCTTATCTAACTTTTTATGCATTGCTTCTACTAGATCGATACCCATATTATCCGCGAGCTCTATCAAGTAAATCGCGATATCAGCGATCTCTTCTCCGATCTTTTGCTTATTCTGTTTAACGTGCTCTTCAATTTCTTCTTTAGTTTGCCATTGAAAATGTTCTAGGAGTTCAGCAGCTTCGATTACAACCGAGATAGCCATATCTTTGTGATTATGAAACTGCATCCAGTCCCGTTCATCCCTGAAACTTTTAATTCGCTCTATTATATCCCCCAATTCAGTCTTCATATCGCTTCATCTTATCTATAGTTTCAATAATGCATTCCAATAGCTTTTCGCCGTCATATAATCCCCATCTATTACCAATCAAGATTTGAAACTGTGTCTTCGAGGAACTGGTTATTTATGTAACCAAGAAGAAAGTGGTTGGGCGACGGATTATCATTTCGTGACTATCTCTTCGCATAATTATGTCGGAATTATCATGATGAATGACCCAAGGTCCGATCCCATGAACTAAACGGTGATGATTTGCACATAATACACAGAGATTTCTGGGATGGTGGTCAATTATGCGTGCCATCATTTCTATATGATGAATGTCAACTATGACCTCATCACTTGGTGCACCCCAGTAATCATGGAATCCCTGGCATGCTTGGCAATCTTCAACCATGCATCGCGCTCCAACGAGGCCGATGACAAGACGGCGGAGACCGGAAGGGCGCAAGATACGCTTATATGTTCTAACCCTGCGACCGTAGTTGCTTTCACGATCGGCAAGAGCAAGAAGAGATGCAAGATCAGTTAGCCGAAGTGACCCACTCTTCACGCGGGTTATAACACGAGCTTCGGTTGCAATAGCATAGGCATCCTTGACTAGATGTAATACCCAATAATTAGGCGAGAGTGGTTCAATCAATACGTCTTCACGCTCCCCAAATTTAATGCGTCTTTTAATAAATCGTACAAGCTCCGTGCCGCTAATATTGGGATTTCTAGGATTTCGCAAAAATCGACCGGCAACCATCCGTCCTTTAGGCAGAAGAAGATTGATGTCAGTGGTGACAGGCGGCAGAACAGCAAGTTGCCTCGGGCGAAAACGGATCATAGTGCCGGTATCATGGACTAGTTTGCAAGGAATCATTTAGCAACCTCCAATAATTTAGGAGCTAAATCAGCGGAAAGATCAAAGGTGGTAAGCACCAACCTCTCGATCTGCTCGAGTACTTCTAATGGCAAAGGCACACCAAGTTGCGCAGCTACTTCAGCTTTGTGGGCAGAGGCTTCGAGTGCTTCATATAACGTATGACCTTCATATGGTCGATTTAGAGCTTCAATAGGGATTGTAGGAAGGGCACGCAGATGGCGGATTTTAACCTGCGGGAATGCCTTCTGGTTGGCATCTTGTGCATACTTGCGGTGCAAGATAGCATATAAGGCAGAATTAAGGAATGCGACAACAATGTTATCTGATATACCGGGTACGCCCATACACGCCAGAATACTATTGCGGAAATAGGTAGGCTCTCGATGGCGTGCAGCAATTGGGCGGTTAGCTGTCTGACGAATGAGGATGGGGACATTGCGATACAACTCCAGCTTGCGAATTCTACAGTATTCATTACCTACAAGCGATGGCATGGTCCATAACCACTTCTTGGGAGGACTGCATATGAAGGCAGCGATATCTCGCCCCTGTCGGATGGGTATATATCCCATACCATCTGGCTCTGCTTGATCAACAATGATCTTTCTAGAGACATTACCGGTATGAACACCGGGATCAGCGAACGTCTTTGGGGCGAAACGAGGCCTATCAGTGAACAACGCTGTAAGGTTCGGCAACCCTGTATGAGCCGAATAGATTACATCAATGGTCGAATCCTCCGTATTCTTATTGGAAGAAGCTTTGGCGAGCGGCCAAGCCGCGTCAGATCGTCGATTAAGATTGTTGTCAGTGACGATCGAAAACAACCCTACGGGCTGGGTGACCCCGGGGAAAGTATCCTCGCCGATATCGACTATCGGTGCAGTGAGTTTGGCAATGCTGGTAACTTCAGCACGGGCCTGACTATAGGCGGATAAGTCAGCGACTTGTTTTGGGAGCACAAGACCAGCACGACCATGCTTAGCCAATGTCTGTACTGACAATACAAGAAAGGCAGGATGCGAGGCAGGCCAACGAGCGACGCACGGAAATCTCGCGATAAGTAAGCGAAGTGTGCCTTGGGACACCTTAACCTGCTGACGGCCCGTGTATGATACCCAGGGTGGATTTCCCAGTATGCAATCAAACCCATTTATCCGACCGATAGAATTATCAAGGGCAATGGTTTCCAATGGTTGAAAAACCTCAGGGAAGGCGAGGTGCCAATGAAAAAAACGGTAGTGGACTGTGAGGCGTTGGACCTCATCCAGAAGACCCTCAGGTAATACGCCGCCTTCGATGAAATCGCGAAGATGTTGCGTAGTGATGCCGATAGGCTTATCGATCGGCGAGTGTCGAAGAGGACGATCACGTTTTGTCTTGATCTTCGGAGCTACCTCGGTACCGCCGAATAAACCTAATTGGAGAGGCGTGGAGGCCGAAACCGCTTCAACGGCAGGAGAGGCGATGGCTGATGTGATACGAGCGTTTTCCGCGAATCGCTTTCTAATCACAAAGGCGGCGCACCAGAGATTGGCCAATGTCCGGGCCTTGAGAAAATCGTAGTTGGATTCAGCAGAACGGAAAGCGGCTTCCTTCACTCTTATTGTCTCGGGTTTGCTATCATCCATCTCATCAAGCGCCGCCGAAGCTTGGCGCAGTCGTTCCCGAATCGCGTTGTCTTCGGCTACGAATAGGTGACGCAAAGCATCACGCTGGACGCGGTTGATTCGCTTGAGGGCGGCGCAGGCTTCACGGTCATCGCCTTCAACTGGCGTATAGGTTTCATCCGGGAGACCGGCGGCGATGAGATCGGGCGTTGCGCCGAGAAGACTGTTGCCGACGCGGATATGGTGGTCAAGGAAAGAAAGCGGCTTCCCCGGCTCCATTGCCTCCATCCAGAGAGCGAACTTACAGAGCTCGACCGACATCGGGTTGATGTCCACTCCATAGACACAATGCCCGATCACATCCCGGAGCGCGCGCTGGACTACGTCCGGCGGGGGCTCGACGCTCCCGGAACGGACACGGGCCAGATGGCGGGCCAGGCGGTGGGCGGCGGCTACTAGGAAATGGCCGGAACCGCAGGCCGGGTCGCAGACTTTGATCGAGAGGAGTTCCTCCTCGGCTATACGGGCATATGATCCATCTTCTTCTGCTCCGCTCTTCTCCTTTTCGGCTTTTTCTCGGGCGCTTTTCAGCCGTTCCTCAATCACCGGCTCCAGGGCGGTCTCGATAAGACTCTGAACCAGCGACTCGGGGGTATAATAAGATCCGGTTAGTTTCCGCTCGTGACCGGCGATCACTTCTAAACTAAAAGCAGCGGCTTGTGGATTGAGCACAGGGTGCAATTCAAGAAGAGCTTCATAGATCGATCCCAATTCCTCGGAACGGAGGTTCTTATAGCTGACGACCCGGCGCTTGCCTCCGACAGTGATGACGGAGAGCGCCCGAATCGCTTCCAGCAGCTCCCGATTGGGGAGTACGGCATCCATCAAATCAGGGCAGGCATCGTCGCTCCAGAGGTAACTCCCGAGGGCCGGGAGGCCCAGTTCCGACAACCCCTCGTCGCTTCCCAGGCCCCGCATCAGGAGCTTGAGACCATCCCAGAGGTCCGGGTGCGAGCCGCCCCGAACTTTCCGGGCGATCTCACGAAGTCGCCGGGTACTAAAATAATCCGCATATCGCTTCCGTGCCGCGGGATCGGCGTCAGGGGCAAAAAGGAGATCGCGGTCCTCGGCAACAAAGAGAAAGACCAGACGATAAACCAATCGTAAGAGCTGGCGATAGTAATCCTGCTTATCGAGCGATCCGTCCCGCAGACGTTCCAAAAGCCGGGTATTTCCTCTCCCGGCCAGAAATCCCCGGCCCAGAGCGGCGATCGCCTCTTCCACGCCGGACCGGAGTTGTTCCAGGGCGCGGACCCCTTCCTCGGATGCCTTTCGCGACCATTGCTCCAACCAGCACTCCTCGGGACGTTCGGCCTCAACCCGGGACTGATGGCAGAGAAGCCAGAGAATGGCGAAGTCCGGGTAAAACTCTCCCTCCATCATCGCTTCGAGATCGAATTCAACATACGCCTGCCGGACCAGGCTCAGATTGTCCCGGAGGATGCGGAGTCTCAAGCCGTTGGAGACGAAGGCCCAGAGATGTTCGTCGGAACGGTTGAGAAAATCCTGGACCATGCTGTGAGGGGCGGCCCTGGCCGCTCCCGGGATGCCCCGGGCCACCCGGTCGATCTCAAGACGGGCGCCGACCAGGTGAATCGGCGTGGATCCCCAGAGATGTGAGATCGGGAATTCTTCGCCGTCCATTTCGAACGACCGACGCTGAGCCGGAAGACGCCCATATCCCAATTCCTGGAAGAGCGGAAGAAGCCAGCGTTCCCGGGTAAGGCTGGTGGCGGTCTGATCCTCGGGAGGGAGTTTTCCGAGATGGGAGCGGAAGGTCCGCCAGTATGAAAGGACCCGTAACCAGGAGCGATTGATCGCCTCGTTCAGTTTCTCCCCTTCCGGGAGGTGATAATCCTGCGGGGTCAGCCCTTCCAGTCCCGTGCCCTCCGCGATCCGCTGGAGGAGGTCGGCGGGGAGGATGGATCCCTCGGTCCGGATGCTCATGAATGAGGTTGTGGCGCGGGCTTTCATACCCTACTTCGGACCCTTTAATTTAACAGACGAATTGGATGTGATTGAATAGGACTTGCTCCCCCGCCTCACCCCCGTTTAGAAACCACGAATTACACGAATTTACACCAATGGCTTCCCCCACCTCGGCCCCTTTTATGTCCACGGATTTCGCAGATTACACGGATTATATTGATTACCTCCCCCTCCCTCGGCCCCATTTATGAACTGCGAATTTCGTTAATTATACCTTACTCGAAAAATCTTCAACCCCCCTCCCTAACCCTCTCCCCCCTTGGGGGGAGAGGGGATTGTGCTTGGCTTTATTCCCGGGGTTGCACCCCGGGCTTAAATGTGGGACGCCGTTGGCGTCCTGTCTGGATTTGATTATAATTTTTATCGTGAATAGAGATTGCTTCGTCGCTTCGCTCCTCGCAATGACAGTACTTATCAAGGCAAATATATATATACTCCTAAAAGGTCAGGGGGGAGGTTTGGTTCGACGCGGTAGCGGACACCCTTTCGCCGGGAGAGGTTGCGGACGCGGCGGTGGGATTCCAATAGTTCTTGCGCCAGTGAGCGGGCTTCTTCCTCGATCCGGGGCTTCAAGGCCGGATAGCCCTTGATGACTCGTTCGAGCATTGTCTTCTTCTGGCCCAGGACAATCTCCCTCTCCGTATCCGGTTTTGCCATCAGCAACTCTTCGGCCCGCGTGGCATCTAGCCAGACTGCTTCCTCCGGGGCGCCCTCGAAAGCAAGCAGACGACAATCCTCGGCCAGGATCGGGGATTCTTTGCCCTCGATCGTGGTGATGATGTGAAACCGGAACCGGACCAGGAGCAGTGTGGTCCGGACCGCGACCGCCGACGTGCTGATAACCCCCGCCCGGGCGGCGACCGGTCTTTCCCCGGCGGGGTCCAGGCTGGTATCGACCAAATAGGAGGCGAGGTTCTCGATCACGGGGTGAGTCCGGTGGAGGTAGTTGCACCCTTCCGGAACCGGCATTTCAAATCCTGAACAAAGCATCTGGTCCCGGTCGAGATAATCCCGGATCGCGTCCCGCAACGGGCGCGGAGTCTCGGAAAGATCGGCTTCGATGAGGCATCCTTTTTTTTCGAGCAGGCCCCCCAGGGCCCGGGCGGCGTCTTCAAAGAACACGGGGAGAGACGTACCCGATCCAAGAGCCCGGCGAATTTCCCGCAGTTCCCGGGCGACTTCCTCCGGATGAATGCTCTTCTGGGCAAAGAGCGTCCGGGAGCGCTTCTCCCTCTCGCCGGCTTTCTCCCATTCGGTGAAGAAGCCCTCCCCCTTGCGGCCGAAAAGCTTCTCGTCGAAGGTGAGCTGATCGGCCGCGGTCGTCCCCCGGAGAAGGAGCCCTTCAAGTATAGCCTCGATGACCTGATCGGACTCGACTGGAACGGGAACCGATATGCCGAGGGTGGAGCGGATTTTCTTGTGCTTGCGGATCAGCACATCGAGAACCAGACCGTCAATTTGGTTATCGGTTCCATAATAAGTGACAACTCGGATCGTGTCCCGGGGCTGGCCATAGCGATCCACCCGACCCTCCCTCTGCTCGTGGCGGGTCGGCGACCAGGAGAGATCGTAATGAAAAACAGCGTCGAAATGTTCTTGGAGATTGATCCCTTCGGAGAGGCAGTCGGTACAGACCAGGACCCGGCGGGGGTGCATGGCCAGCTCCAGTATCCGGGCTTCCCGTTCGGAGGGAGGCAGCATCCCGGTGACGGCAATGACCTCAGTACCGGAGCCGAACTTTTTCCGAAGGTGCTCGGCCAGGTATTCGGCGGTGGGGATGAAACGGCAGAAGACAATCGGCTTCAAGTTGTCATCAAGCAGTCGCTTGATCAGTGGGACGGCGGTGGTGAACTTGTGATCCTCCTCTCCCGAAAGCTTCTCCGCCTCCCGGGCCAGGGCCAGCAATCGGTTATGCGTCCGTTCTCCATCGTCTTCAATATCGGCGGTGTCGGCTCCGGGAGAGATATCGAGGCCTTCGATCGTCTCCGGATCGTCAAGGTCGAGGACGGCGCGTTTCCCGGCCTCATCAATTTCATCCGGTGTCTCCCCCTCCTCGTGAAGAGCCCGGTTGCGGAGGGTGGCGGCAGCCGCGGCCGGGCTGGAGGCAAGCGAGCGGAGCATCGCCAGTGCCGACCACCATCTGACCCTCTGTCGGAACCGGCTCTCTCCCCGGTCCTGAACCAGTTCCCGGGCATAGGCGAGCACCCGGTCAAAGAGCGCGCGGTAAGCCGGGGAAAGAGCATAGGTCTCCTCGGCCTCCATCCGCTCCGGGAAATGAGTGGCGGCATCCAGGTAATCCTTGATATCGGCACGGCGGCGCTGGATGAAGTAGCGGGCCAATTCCCTCCTCTGATCCTCCGCGGTCGAATTGATAAGATCAGCCGGAAGATCGGAAAATTCCGGCTTGAGAAACGCCAGTAGAGATCGAAAGTTATCCTCCTTCCCGCTGTGAGGAGTGGCCGTGACCAGAACCAAGTGCCGCTCCCGGTCAAGAGAGAGCCTGCTCACCAGCTCCCAGCGCCGGTGCTTCCCTCCCCGAGACTGAGCCCCGAAAGAACAGCCATGCGCCTCGTCGACAATGACAAACTCCGGGCAGGCCCGGATAAACTCATCACGGCGTCGGGGAGATTTAATGAAGTCAAGAGATACGACGAAGTGGCGGCAGACATCGAAGACGGACTGATCGAGCCCGCACCGCCTCTCGAGACGCGCCGTCGTTCCGGAGAGGATTAAATCGGCGTTGATGTTGAACTTCTCGGCCAGTTCCCCCTGCCACTGCTCCGCCAGGTGAGGCGGGCAGAGGATCGCGATCCGTCCGATCTCGCCCCGGTCCAGCAGCTCCCGGGCCACCAGGAGCGCCTCGATGGTCTTGCCGATGCCGACATCGTCGGCGATAAGCAGACGGACGGGATCGAGCTTGAGCGCCAGGAGCAGGGGGACCAGTTGATACGGGCGAGGCTCCACCGCGAGGTTGCCGAAGGAGCGGAAAGGGCCGGCGCTGGAACGGAAGCCGAGCCGGAGTGCATCCCGCAATAGCCGGCAGGAGCGGTGATCCCCGATCTCTTCAACGCCGGGGAGGGCAAACGACGCCGGCTCCACCCGCTCCCGGGAGACGAGGATCCCGGCCGATTCCTCTTCGGTGCCACCCAGGGGCCGGACCAGGAGGATCTCCGGATCGTCACCCGGGGGGAGGACTACCCACTCTCTTCCCCGGCTCCGGACCAGGGAGCCTACCGCGAATTGGGCCGGATCAGGCATCGCTCATCTCTCCAAAGATTTCCGGGTGTTCACGGAAAATCGCATCCCAGTCATCCTGATGGTGAAACCGCATCACCCAGTACCCGCGATCCTCCAGGGCGTTCATTTGCTCTTTATCCCGATCCTGGCGGTCAGGGTAGTCGTGGGGGGGACCATCGATATAGACGACCAGCCTCTGCTCCTCATAATAGAAGTCCGGTTTCGTCCCGCATTCGGGTATAGGCGTCTGTGCCGCCGTCGGCAGTCTCAGGTTCAGTCCATGGACCCGATCCAGCCACTCCTTCTCCAGGGACGAATCGCAGGCGTTTTTGAGGTCCGCCAGGTGCTCCGCCCGACTTCGGGGGGACGAAGATACTTCTGTTTTCCCCCGGGACCAGGCCAGCAGGAGATCTTTGAGCAGCTGCCGGTCAATCAGATCGTGGTCCCGCTGGTTGGAGTAGGAGAGCAGACAGTCGTAGCATCCGGCCTCGCAGTCCTCCCGGGCCTGGGGCGCCCGGCGTTTGTCTTCGCCCGTATCCGGGTCGAAGTGACAGATTTCCAGCGCCTTCCGGGCTACTTCGGCGAAAAGCTCCCGCTCATCGACCAAACGGCGCAGTGCCCCCGCCCCACCCTCGGAAGCCTCATAAAAGAGAACCCGCCGCCGGTCGTCCCGGGAAGGGAGCGGTTCAGCCGCGATCTCATTGTCTTCCAGTTGAAAAACCACCTGGATGGCCGACTTGATGGCGGCTTGAAGGGAGGCCATCAATCCCTGGCTGGGGAGACCCTGTTGAACAGGACGAAGGATCAGGGCATTTTTCCGGTCTTCGGCGTAGGGAATGACCCGCGCCAGATTGTTAGTGAGCGCTTCCCCGTCATCGTCATCCGCCGGCATGTTGCTCTCGCTGGCCCAGAGACCTTTTTCCAGGTCAAGGAGGAAACCGGGCCGGTCATTCGCTTTCCACCCTCGGTTGATCCTCCAGATAGTCGCGGCCTGCCCGTATTCAAGCTCAGCCAGGTCCTTATCTCCCTCCTTGACCGTTGCCAACTGCCGGGACCGAACCCCTCCAAAATCGGCAAAACGGATCGCGCACCAGACGTCATAGCCGAGGCGGAACCGCTCTTCTTCATCACAATTGATCCGGTCCCGCCGCCGGGTGGAAACATTCTGCATTCGCATCAGGTTATTATCGGCAGCGGGGAGGAAAATTCCGCAGGATTCGCAGTTGTCGGGGAGATGGCCGCCGATGGCCGGATGCAAATAACCGCATTCATCGCAAACTTTAGCCGCTCCGAAAAGAGAACCTTCTTCCGTCTCTTCGTCGGTGGCGGCGGGAAGTGTTACCCGATTGATTTCGTAACGCGCTCCTTCATGGTAGATATGCGCCCGGGGGCCGAATTCGGAAACAGCCAGAAACCGGGGCCGGGAGATGTAGTTACCTTCGTCACCGGCCATTCTTCTCCCGGGGATATAAGCCGATACAGGCAGCCGGGGGAAATTATACCCGGGGAGGAAACCCTCGCTGGCGAAATACCGGTAGGGATAAAAGTCAGACTGCATCACGCCGCCGGCTTCAGTCAGGAGACGGAGCTGGCGTTCGGCCAGGTTGCGCAAATCGCGGGCACGACGCTGATCTTCCGGAGAGCGGCCATGGTCATTGGCGATCTGATGCTGAATCCTGATCTGGTTGCGGTTCGATCGATACAACCCCTTCCAGCGCCGGGTGGCGCTTTCAAACTCGATCGGAATGCCGTCCAGAACGTGGTCAAGCCAATCATCGGTGTACCAGTCCGCGGCTTTTAGGTACTCGCCGATGGTGCCGATAAAAGCCGTCGCTTTATCCCGGGCGCGATGGCGAAATTCGGGGGAATAGAGCGCGTCGCGGACGTGGGGTTTGAAATCAAGCGTGGGGTCATCCCCGCTCACGTCCAGAATATCACAGAGGGTTTTGCCGAGGTCAAGGTCCGTCCCGGAGAGCCAGATCGCGTGGATATGACTTTTGACCAGGTCCTCATTGGAGAGTTCCACCCGGGGCGGGGAAACGGCGCCGGCCACCATCTTCTCAGGACGCTTGAAAAAGTAGGAGTCGTGAGGACTCCCGGTGGCGCAGTACGTGTAGATAAAGGCCGGTTGGCCGCCCCGGCCCGCCCTCCCGCTACGCTGGGCATAGTTAGCCGGGGTCGGGGGCACATTGCGGAGATTGACGACATTGAGATCGGCGATGTCAACCCCCAGTTCCATCGTGGGGGAGCAGAAAAGGACCGGGAGATCCGCACTTCTAAACTCTCTCTCCCGCTTCTGACGGTCTTCCATATCAACCTGGGCGGTGTGTTCGCGGGCCTTGAGCCCGACCAGATGCCGGGCGGCGGTCCGATAGAACTCGACAAAGAACTCATTAGTCCGCAATCCCTCTTCCGGCTGACGGGGCATCCGGATGGGATCATGGAAAGCCCGCGTCCCATCCGCTGCCTTCCAGATCATTGCCGAAGCAAGCAGACGGTATCCCCTTTCCTGGCCGGCGGTTACTTCGGTTACTATCCCCCCCAGTTTATGGAGGACGGAGAGAAGATCGTTGATAACGGATTCCGTATCGGCGGTCGAGGGCTTTTCAGTGCCGGGGAATGTATTCGGCCGCTTGAGAAACTGCCCGAAACCGCTGCGAGATGAAATAAAAATGCCGTTTCTGTCCGCTCCGGGCCACCGGGACCGGGAAAAAATAATGCCTTGGTGAAGAAGACGCTCTCTCTCATCCATACTCCAGGTTTCATTCAGTTCCTGGCGGCTGGAGGCTGATATTCGTTCCTGATAGAACGGAGATAGATAATCAACCTCGATCCCCAATTCACGGCGGATATAGTCAAGCAGGACCCGGGCAATCGTTAGCCGGGTTTCCGGGGCAGCGGCAGCCAAAAGAGGATGTGTCTCTTTCCAGCAGCTTTCATCATGGCATAGATCCGAAAGATGTTCGTATTCAATAGTAAGAAGACCGCACTGCTCCAGATTGGGGGCAATCACCCGCCAGCCTTTTCGAAGGTCCCGATAAAGGTGATACCCCAGCACATCCCGGAAAACCCGGTCGCCGCGATCACGGGCGAATGCCGCATGAGGGTTTTGCAAATAGGCTGCGGGCGGCAGAGCGAGGGCTCCGAATACCTTCTGGGTGAGTTCATCATGATGCAGGCCCTGCTCGCCTGCTTCCTCCAGAGCGCCGCAGAGAGCGGCTCGGAGCATGGAAACCTGGATAAAATCGTTGAAATGCCCGGCCTGGAGAGAAGCGTCCTGCCGGTTGTCCGTGAAACTCAGGAGCTTGCGAGCTTCTTCAGGAAGTGCAGTGTCAGCCCGCAGACGCGAGACGACGGCCTGGGCCAGGATCGTTGTCGCGGTCGCCCGGCCCTGGGGACCAAGGGTGGTCAGCTTTCCGAAATCCGATGTTTGCCGGTGATGGTAAGCCACCCCGCAGTGATGGCAGAAGATGAAGGGGGTCGGGAACCAGAGATACCGGAGCGAACCTTTTCCCCCCTCGCCGAGGGGGGAAAGATAAACGACTCGCGGGACTTTTCCACGGGCACTCTGTCTAATCTGAATTCGTCCTCCCTGTTCGTCCAGCATTGTCTCCGGCAGGAGTTCGATAATCTTCTCCAAATCCCCTTCCGGCCACTTCTCCTCAAAATCCGGGTAAAGGTATCCGGCTTCGGCTTCTTCACCTTCCGCCCTCTTATTGAACTCACGGGGCTCATAGAATACCTGTTCATCCTCTCCACAGCGGCTTACCGAATAATACGCCTCACCGCATTCCCGGCAGAAAGCGAGCGGGAAGAGGCGCCGTTCCCGATCCCCTGGAACGAATTTCTGCGGGAAAACGGTCACATAACGATCTTCGCCCCGATCGAGGGAGGAAAAGACCGCGTCACAGCGGGAAAGGAATTGGTGAAACCGGAAGGCAAAGAGGGGGCGCTCTTTCGCATCGAGGACCCGGGTGCCTTCCAGAAGAGTCATTTTGATCGCCCGGGCACAATCCTCTTCGGGAAGACCTGTTAATGAAGCCAGGATCTCTGCCGGAGAGCCCTGTCCTTCAATCGGCTTTGGTAATGCCCGGATCCATTCAGTGGATTTTTGATCCCTTTGTAAACCGATGGTGTTTTCCAGCCAGATAACCAGAGGATCATGGATAAAGTCCTCATAGCTCCGCCCGGCATTTTTCCCTGCCTGTTTCACGCTGTCCGCAAGTGGCGCCGGTTCCGGCGCACTATCGGGCGTGATCCGTTCCAGTGTTTCCCCGATCACGACATCCGGTTCAACCGGGCTGCCGAAGAATCGGGTGGTGATGTGAGCTACCGACGTTCTCTGGTCTTCAAGGGAGCCGGCCCCGGCCAGGGTGGCTGAAGTTCCGATGATTTGAAGTCCCGGGGAAGAAACGTTTTCCCGTAAGCGCCGGATAAGCAGGGCAACGTCGGCGCCTTGTCGCCCGCGATACGTGTGCAGTTCATCGAGAACAAGGAACTGCATTCCCCGGGCCTTGCGAACCAGAGCGCGTTCAAAGACCCGGGTGAGAATCAGTTCGAGCATCACGTAGTTGGTCAGGATTATATCGGGAGGACGGGCGACTATCTCGTCCCGCTCTTCATGGGATTCCTGCCCGGTATAACGCCGGAAGGTTACCGGACCGCCGCCTTCGGGATAACCCCAATTGATGAATTTCTTCAATTCCTCCAACTGGCTGTTGACCAGGGCGTTCATCGGATAAACGATGATCGCCTGAATACCATTCCCGGAGCCATTCCTGAGAATGTGATCCACAATGGGGATAATGTAAGCGAGTGATTTCCCGGAACCTGTCCCGGTTGTGAGCACATAATTCTTGCCGGCATGGGCGGCACGAATCCCTTTTACCTGATGCTCATAAAGGGAGAGTGGCTGGCCGGGATCATCGGCGTGTTTTTTGCGGCGGAAGATCTTTGCGCACTCAGGGTGGAGTATTCCTTCCGAGACCAGATCATCGATCTTCCCTCCTTCCTTAAAGAAGGGATTCAGCTGGAGTAATGCCGGGGGGAATGGATCGCCGCGACGGAAGCTTTCATCCACCACTTCCTGAATTTGGGGATCCAGGATATTGATAAAGCTCTCTAGATACTTCGCGTAGTCGGAAACGGCTGAGTCTCGAAACTTAAAAATATCCATTTCCCGTGGATCTCCTTTGCGTACGGACTTTTACTATTTCCTGAATTCCCATTCGGCGCATTCTATCTCCCGGATACAAGCGGCGCCTTCTTTTTCCACGTCCGGGATGAAGTCGATGCGGATGTGCTTGTCTTCCGGGACGTCTTTTTCATCCATCTTGAGCAGAGCGGCGAGTTTGCCGAAGAAGATGCTGATCTCGGAGAGAGTTTTGTCCAGGAGGGCCATGACCGCTCTTTTCAAGTTCCGGTAAGATTCCTCCAGTTGCCGGTCGCGGATCTCCGACCGGGCCCGCAGAATAATCGAGACGTGCTCCCGGATAGCGGCGAGGCGGGCGGTGACGGTGTCTTCCGAAATCCCGGTTCGGGCGTCGATCACCGTCTGCCGGCAGATATCGCCGATCGGCTGGACCGAGACCGACACGTTCTCGAGGATGTTGGAATTCCCGAGCAGTTCCATGAATTCCGGGAGCCCCGTCGCCCGCGTACCCGGGAAGTCCGCCACCCGGTCCTTCTCCAAGGCAAAGTCGATCTCGTTCTTGATCTCCTCCAGGCCCAGGAAGAACTGTCTCAGTATATCCATGAGGGTCAAACCCTAAAAACTAAGAAGCTGTAGTATCGCCGCCTTCGGCGGCTTGTAGTAAATGCAGTATCGCTCCCCCGAACAGACTTCGGGGTCGCTTGTAGGATCGGCTTCGCCTTGTATATTGTTTGGCGCATTGCTCACCCCCCCCCCTCACCCCCCCCTCACCCCCCCCTCACCCGATTGAGCTTCGCTCAATCGCCCTCTCCCCCCAAAGGGTGGAGAGGGATGGTTTCAGATCCATTCGTGTCCGCACTCCTGGCACTTATAATATTTTTCGTATTCCGGACTATCACTCCCCAAAAGAGACCCGACAATCGCGCCCTTCTTCCCGAAGAGCAGACCTCCGACGATCCCTTTCGGGATGCTGATGTCGTGGTGCCGGTTGACGATCCGGGATAGCTTCTCGCAGCTTTTACTCCCGCACTGAGGGCATCTCGGGCTTTTCTTCGCATCCCTGACCGAAGTTCTCGCCGCTCGGAAACACGCGGGAACGATTACGATGATCCCGATGATGATCCCCGCCAGCAAGCCGACAGACAGAGGATCAATCGTCCCGATGAAACCGCCGACAACAATTGATTCGAATCCTGGGTTAATAATGACCTCTTTTGTGGAGTTCTCAACTACTCTTGAAGTCTTTGCATCACCGACCATACCTCATGAAGAGAATGTTCGTAGGCTGTATCATCGCCGTCTTGATACCGGGCAACCTCAGACTTGAAGTTGTCGTAGTCGGTTTCTTCAGCCAATTCCGAAAGCACCAGGGACCACACCTCCTTGTCAACGAAGATTCGGAAGGCATAGTCGGTCCCGGCAAAGTCATAAATATCGCACTGACTGAGCAGATCGGAAAATCGTTTCTTCAGGGCTTCAAGATGTCCCCGGACTCTTGCCCGAACCATAATACGGTCAGGATCGATGGCCTGACCAAGCTTGCCGTCTCCCTGCCGGGCGCAAACTGCACTGAAGAAACCGTATTTAGTAAAAATCCACATTGATAATCGTTCAGTATTTAGAACGGGGACTGAGACTTGGTTTTAATTTTTCGGGGAATTTTTCCTCCCACTGGTATCTGATAGGGCTCTAATCTACTCTTTAGTTCATCTTCGATTGAATGACAATGTTCAATGATTAGAAAACTGGAGTGTTGGAGTGATGGAGTATTGGAATGATGGAAAAACCAGCTCCTTCCTCCTTCGCCCCGGTCATTCTTAATTCTGAGCGCTTTCTCGGTCTGGCCGACTATCTCGACCGTGACCGTCGTCGTCGGATACGGCCGCCGCTGCCGCGAGTACCCCCGCGAACTAAGCCTCCCTGCCCAGATATTAATCATATGGGGGACGGTGTTGCTTTGTTGCATTGTGAATAAGTGCCTAAAGCCAAAGAAACTGTTGTATCGCTCCCCCGAAAAGACTTCGGGGTTGCTTGTAGGATCTCCGCCGGAGGCGGATTGTAGGAGATGTAGGATCGCTGCGCTTGCATATGGCGCATTGCGTTCCTCCCCCACTTTCTCACTGGGTTCTTCGCTTTCTCCGCGGTTTGATTAGATATCAAGTTTTTTTACCAGGCTGCTTCAAAGTTGACGGTTAAGATATCGTCCTTGATCTTTTCATCTAAGATCCGGTAATGACCGCCTTTCTCGGCATCCTCGCCGGCTTTGAGAACAATATTCTTACTTGAACAAATCGCTCCGATATTTTTAACGAGCCATTCCCTGGCCTCCATCCCTTTTCCGTGTGTATCAATCGAAATCACTCCGCGACTGGTAGCATTGTCATAATCAAAATGTATGATTCTATATCCTTCAGACAATTCTCGCTCGGCAGGGGGCGTAGAAGACAATTCAAATTTACCGAAGTCAGTCCCGAACAGGACATTCGTCAGCGATATCACCGTTAAATATAACGTCTGCCCCTTGTAATCGAATTTGATCACATCTCCGTCAGTAACCGATGTTGTATCCAGGATAGTTGCATAATGATCTCCCCATATATTCAACAAGACTTGGCCCCTCGTTATATCGCCGATATGTATTTTGAGATCATCATCGTATTCAGCAATCGATCTGGTGTGCCGTTGTGCAATGGTAAATTTGATGGGTTCTGCCAGCGGTTTGCCGGGCTCTGCCAGTGGTTCCGGCGCAGGACTGCCGGAAGCGCAGCCTATGATTAAGAAACAAATTCCGACCCACAAAGAATGTTTACTCATAGTCATCGAGGATCAAACCCTAAATATTAAGTTTGAGAAGCTGTAGTATCGCCGCCAGAGGCGGATTGTAGGAAATGCAGGATCTCCGCCGGAGGCGGATTGTAGGATCGGCTTCGCCTTGTAAAAGCACCGCTTTCAATGAGTTTCAAGATTTCTGCTGGGGACAGATGGCAATGACCTTATCCTTTTAAGATGGATTCGACCCATTGCTGGTAACGTTCCAGATGCTTCCAGAGGGACGTTATCTCTCCCTGCCGATAGATTTTACCACTATACGACACTAAGGATTTCTCCCCGATAATGGCGAAGAAATGTCTCAAAGCGCGTTTCCCCTCCGGATCAAGCGCGACAACTTCCTGGACCAGCTGGCCGGCCTGGTAATGATCTTCGCCGCCTGATTTTACTCCTCCGATTTTAACGGTAAGCGCGTCGGTAAACGCGATCGCCGCGTGTACGATCAAAACCCCGGCTACGTTCCAATACTCAAACTCCCTTGCCAAGGCCGCTGCGTCCTTAAAAACAACGGCGAGATGGTGGAATTGGTTCCAGCGAGAGGAAGGAATCGTTCTTCTTCTACTCATAATCCTATTTATTTATAAATCGGATTAGTTTTGAACCATGACAAAGATTGTAAGAACAGCAACACGAAAAACATATTGATTTTATTCAATTCCCTGGCAATGAATGATAACCAAAGGTTTATTTCTATAGGCCACATTAACAAAAAAATAACACGCTGTCATGCTTATGAGAAAAAGTAGAGCACTGTAGCCGTACAAACAAGATGATTATTCTTAATACAGTGAACGGCAATTAATAACCTGGATATATTCATGAATATATCCAGGTTGGGTATTATTTCAACAGAGCCTGAAGCGGCTTTCCGTAAATAACAATGCCTTGATTGAGAATATCCATGACCAGGGGATCTTCATCGTCTGCCCTTCTACTGAACTCCGAGCGGGTCAGAACTATCGGGGAAATCCCGATACCCCATTTTTCAATACCCCGATTAACCAGAGTGTGGATGAATTCCGGTATGCTTTTATTGTTCTTTTCTACGATAAGGGCAATATCGAAATCGCTTTCCGGTGTTTCTTCACCCCGGGCTGTGCTGCCGAAAAGAACCCCGGCAACGCATTTTCCTTCCATCAACCGGGCCAGATCATCCTTCATCAGGCTGAACTCCTTCCGCTCCGCTTCCAGCATGGGCAGTATCACTCCCTGGATCAGACTGCTATTCCAATTGAGGCGGAAGAGCTGATTTTTACCGGAACCCAATCGAAGGACAACGCCCCTGGATTCAAGGCGAACAAGCGCATCGGCACAGGTCTGGTGATTAATTCCAGCCCTGCGGGCGACCTCACGCCCACTCAGCCCTTCTTTCACATTTTTCAGGGCACGCAGGATAGCAACATGACTGGGGGCTGAGAAAACAATATCCAGAGGCCTGGCAATAATGTTATTTCTTTTCTTCATGGTGTGTCTACTTTACCAGACACTTGTCTGGTAATCCAGACAAAAAAGGGTCTACTTTATTACCACCAAGACACTAAGACACTAAGAAAAACTGATTAAATAAAAATGGGGGACGGTGTTGCTTTGTTGCGTTGTTTCCGCCGTGATCCTGCTCTCTCCTTTAATTATCCCGTCAGGTTGGTTCTCTTGAGGGTTACCCCCTACTCTTGCCGCAAAAACCGGTACAGCTTTCTGCAGGTCGCATCGAATGATTTTTGCTCCGATTCCGAATATAGATGACGGCAGTATGGTCCGCCCTCTTCATCAACGTTCCTTCGGAGATTCTCCACCGGCGCGAGATCATATTCATCGTACATATTAACTGATCGAATGATTTCGCCGCCGAGCAGCCAGAGGTTGTTCATATGATTTCGTATCGTCTTTTTTACTAAACCGGAGGCAATGAGATGAGAGATGAACGGCCGCATCGCATCGATCAACCTCCGGCCATAGAGCAGATCCTCCTCATCTCCCTGCCAGCTTTCTGGCCACGTGGGGAAATCAGGGCAAATATCTTCGGCTTCTCGCATTTTATTCAGTCATTCAGGGTTCGGACCACAGTATAAATATAAATATTAGGGCATGGTGTTGTTTGGTTGCGGTGCAACATAAGTTGCTTTCCGCCTCGTCAATCATCCTCCAGCAGCCATTTCCAGAGAGGCTGGAAGCGAATTACTCTCCGAACTCCAAACCATTCCAGCTCTTCCTCTTTTTCCCTATCCTCGGTCAGAATCAGCAAATCATCACACCGCAGGTCCTTACTCGCTTTAATCAGCGCTCTCACCTCTCTGCTCCTGGTATCCGGATCGGCTATATCAAGGCTTACCTGAATCAGCCGTATCACGGACAACCCCTCTTTAATGACAAAATCAACCTCTTCCCGCTCTTTGGATTTCCAGAAAAAGACTTCCGTTGTTTTCCGGGCCGCTTTCTTTATTAATTCAATTGCCACCAGATTCTCATACAGCCTGCCCCAATCCGGACTGACCTGAAATCCGGCGGCTTCCACCAGGCCGTTATCAATGCAATATATTTTCTTGTTGGAGGATGCCTGTTCTTTCATCTTGTATGAGAACCGCCGGAGGGAGAAGAACAGGAAAGGGTAGATTTTGGGGTCGGACCACAATATCTTATTCCAAATCAATTGGTTACCAATATTTTACCCCCTAAAAAAGGCCTTAGAAGCTGATTCCGACCACGAAAATCGGCTCTAATCCGATTTATGCATAAATTGAGTTATTTTATATTCCGTCCAGCTTTTTTCTCCGATTTTGGGCGCGGGGTGGTTATAAGTTATTGTTGTTTAATGCACTGCGCAGAAGTGGTGCATGACGCACCACTTCTCATTTAGTCATTCATGATTTTAAGTGCCTAAAGACAATAAACTGTTTGATCGGGCTTCGCCCTTGTAGGATCTCCGCCAGAGGCGGATTGTAGGAAATGCAGGATCGCTTCGCTTGCATATGGCGCGTAAGGCATGGCACTCTGAGAACAACTGAACGTTCAACTTTCAACGCTCAACTTTCAACGTCGAACGGCCCCCCTCACCTGCTTCCTTTTCCCTAAAAAAGAAGAGAGGCCGCACAGACAGGAATGTCTGTGTTACCTTTAAAGAAGAGAGGCCGCACAGACAGGAATGTCTGTGCTACCTTTATGGGCCGGCGCTCTTCGGCTTACGCTCCCTTCGACTTCGCTCCCTTCGACAAGCTCAGGGCTTCGGCGGACAGGACGGCGCCCACCCTCTCCCTCAAGAGAGAGGGTTTTCTATTTCGGGGAATCAGCCTTTTGCCCATAACCGGATTTAGCTTCAGCAATAGTATCGGTTCTGCGTGTAACTTGTTTGGATTTGCTCAACGACAAACATAGATTCCTCAGTTCGCTCACCCTACGAAGGCGACCCTCAATCGCTTCGGGAGACATGTCAACCTTCATCAGCTCTCTCCCCCAGCTTTCGAATATCATCCAGGTCGGTTCCGCTTCCCCTGATTCGCTTAAGGCTTATCAGACCCTCTTTTGAAACCACACTTAATTCTCCCCATTCTAGAACCCGCTTTTCCCGGCTTTATTAAGTTCTCTTACTACATCCTTCAATTCTTCATATATATCCATACCCACCTCACATCTTCCCAAGGCATTTTAAAGCCGAAAGGTAATTTTGATTAAGGTCAGACCCCACATACCAAATTCTAAGTGCCTTCCGCCTTCGGCGGCTTGTAGGATCGGCTCCGCCTTGCAGGAATTGTAGTATCGCTCCGGGCTGATGCCCATCGCTGCGTACAGGGCATCGCGCGTACTTCATAGCTTGCCCTACTCATCCTGCACACAGACAGGAATGTCTATGCTACCCTCTCCCCGGCACACAGACAGGAATGTCTGTGCTACCCTCTCCCCGACACACAGACAGAAATGTCTATGCTACCCTCTCCCCTGCACACAGACAGGAATGTCTGTGCTACCCTCTCCCCGGCACACAGACAGGAATGTCTGTGCTACCCTCTCCCCGGCACACAGACAGGAATGTCTGTGCTACCCTCTCCCCGGCACACAGACAGGAATGTCTGTGTTACCTTGGCTCTCTCCCACCAGGGGAGAGGGGATTTGTTGGCTTTGATTCCCTTGATCGGATAGGGGTAAAAAATTTTTGTCCATACAGCAGGGACCGGCCAATGAAAAGAGAACAAAAGAATAGCGCATTTTAACAAATGGCAAGGGATCCGTCAGTCGGAAAGTGGAGGGAAGGATGCAGGATCCGCTTTCGCTGAAGCTTCAGCGGACATGTCGGCTTCGCCCTTGTATGATCGCCGCTAACGCGGCTTGTAGGAGTTGTAGTATCGCTCCGGGCTAGCGCCCGTCGCTTGTATTATCTCCGCCAAGGGCGGATTGGATACCACTCGGGGGGCCGTGATCGGTGAGCGGCGCCCCGATTAATCGGGGCGGCTACCGGACAGGGCACGGTTGAACGTTGAATATTTAACGAAGATGATTATTTAAATCCGATCTGACGGCGGGGCGGAGTGGGAGGAGCTATGAGCTGCCGGATCGCTTCAAATACCACCCGGAATTGCGAATCGTATTTCTTCTCCATGTCTCCAATCTTTTTCGCCAGTTCGGCATAGGTTTCCAGTATTGAGCGCAATTTCACAAACGTCCGCATGATGGCGATATTAACTGCAATGGCCCTATCACTACGCAAAACAGAAGAAAGCATGGCAACGCCCTGCTCGGTGAAAGCCCGGACTTTATTCGAATATCTCAATGCCGCATAGGATATCACAGTTTGTGATACCCTCATGATCTCTTCGCGGCTTAACTCAAACATAAAATCTTTTGGAAAACGCTTGTCATTCCGACTGACTGCCTGGTTTAAGATCCGCGTTTCTACCCCCTATAGATCAGCCAGGTCTTTATCAAGTATTACCTTCTGGCCACGAATAAACAAAATCAGTGATTCTATGCGTTCGGCAGGAATTAAGGATTTATTCTTCATGCTTATTAGTCGGATAAGAAAGGGATTTTATTCCCTGTTTTTTAAAAAAGATTGGGGAATAGAGAGTGGGGAATGGGGAATAGAAAAAGATGAACACCGCGGAGCGGAGCACGCATTCAAACAGCCTTCGCTATAAGCTACGGCGGGCGAGCTGCTCAACTCCCAACACAGGGATTATTTGAATCCGATTTTAAGGCGCGGCTGATTGGGGGGATTATAACGTCATGCTCCCGGGAGAAGAGAGTTGACCCAGGAGAGAAAACGGCGGGCTTTCTTGCACGATTCACGGGCTGATGTTTCCTTTATGAGCTTTCCGGTATACTCCACGGTCGATTTCGCATTAATAAGCCTGCTCAGATGCCGTGAATTCCTCTTTGCCTCTTCGCTCTTGAATAACGTGGTGAGAAGGCGGATGGCATCATCGTGTTTTTCGCTCGTGCTCTTGACGCCATGAAAATAAATGAGAAGGGCATCGTTGGCCAAAATAACCGCATGAACCGCGCTCATTGTCGCAGCATTCCAGTTCCTGACTGCCAGGTTATCGTTCATCGCGGTCTCGAATTCGCGCGCTTTCTTCCAGTAGCCACGAAACTGATCTTTCGATACTTTTTTGCCGGTAATTTTATCCGGAGGCATAGCTCTGCATCTCCGAGATCGTTTTTCCGTAGATAACCTCACCATTTCGTATTACCGCAGCAATGAATTTGTCTCCCTCTTTCAATTTTGCGAGCAGAGATTTTTTTGTGATTACCTGCGGCGCGAGACGGTTTCCAAACAACCGGGTTACCTCTTCCGAAGCCTCTGTAAGATCTTTCTCGCATTTTGCTAAAGCCGCCCTGTCTTTTACCACGCAGAGCAGGTCGATATCGCTGTCTGGACGTTCTTTTCTCTTCGCAATACTTCCAAAGATAATGAGAGACTCCGGTTTGACGGTAAGATGACAGACTACTTCTTCTGCCAACCGCTTCTTTAATTCGTCTTCCTCACGAAAAAGTGGAGTCAGCCACTCCCGCATAATGATGTGGCCCGTTTGGAGCTCGTATAAATTCGATCGGCCGATACGGCGAACAGAGACAATACCCTGCTCTGACAGTTCCTTGAGAGCGGTATGACATTTCACATGCGAAAGACCTACCGCCTGGGCGATCTCTCTCCCGTTCATTCCCACCTGAGCCTTGATTAAAAACCTCAGGATCTTGATCTTGGAAAGTTGTCCCAAAATTTGATTGAGGGGTTCGGTAAAATTCATGCTGCGCTCCTATGGTAATAAAAGTTTCCACATGGTAACTATTATTACCATAATCAACCTATTGTCAAGCATAGATTGGAGGTCACAATTTGTGACCTCCAATTTTATTAAACTTCATGCTTATTAGTCGGATAAGGAAGGGATTTTATTCCCTGTTTTTTAAAAAAGATTGGGGAATAGAGAATAGGGAGTGGGGAATAGAAAAAGATGAATACCGCGGAGCGGAGCACGCGTTCAACCAGCCTTCGCTATAAGCTACGGCGGGCGAGCTGCTCAACTTCCAACTTTCAATGCAGCCCCCCTCACCCATTAAAGCAGGGATAAGGGTTAAGGGATAAGGGTTAAGGGATAAGGGTTAAGGGATAAGGGTTAAGGGGCTTACCCTCCTCACCCGATTGAGCTTCGCTCCCTTCGACAAGCTCAGGATCTACGACAATCGCCCTCTCCCCCAGGGGAGAGGGTTACTCCCCTTACACAGACAGGAATGTCTGTGCTACCTTGGCTCTCATCCCCGTACCGCTAATCAGAGGAAGGAAAGGCGTCCTTGAGGAGGAGGCTCTGGCGGTCGAAGGCCTCGCGGGCGGTGATCGGCTCCCGCATCAAGGCCACCTCCTGAGTAATCAAACGAGCGACGTGCATCATGTGCCGCTGCCGGGTCTCCGATTCCCGCTGATAGAGAGGGTGGTCGCGGTTGATATAGATGACGCCGGCCTCGGAGAAGCACTCCGGTCCTTCAGAACCGTAGTGGTCGATGCAGCAGGTGACGCCGAGACGGCCCATCTTCACCTTCTTCACCACCGCCGAGGGTGTCAGCTTGCGGACGAGAGGCCTTTCCGTCTTCTTCTTTCCGGGCTTTTTATCCTTTCCCCGCTGTTTCCCCCCGCCGTTCTTTTCCTTCTTCTCCCCGGCGCCGGCCGGCAGGGCCGGCTCGCCTCCGGGATCGATCCCTTCACCAACCGGGATCATTCCTTCCGGGCAGATGTCCAAGTTTTTGAGGAGGCTGGTTTAGCCGATAGCGCCGAGCATTTTTTCGGCGAAATGCAAAAAACGTTCCGCGTGGTCCGCGATGGCGTCTGCCTCTTTCCCGGTTATCCGCCGCTGTTCATATTCGATAACATTTTTCTTCGCGATAACAAATGATATGTGGCGACGGGCAGATGAGATCGCTTTGCTGCCCAGGGTTTCTTCCAACAGCCGGATAGCTGACCGATGATCGGGATCAATCGATCTAATCCCCCCATAAGCGGCAAGCAACGCGTCTGCCGCGCTGATGACCGCGTGGACCGCCCCCAACCCCGCGGCATCCCATTGTTTCTCTACCAGGGAACGACGCATTGATTCAGCAAACTGCCGGGATTTAGTAATATAACCGGCGGCGGCGGTTGAATCGGTCTTTCTGGTTTTTCTCTTGGTCATTATGCAAATAATTCTTTGAGATCCTTGCCGCGTATCTTTCTTCCGGTTTCGGCGATGTCCCGGGCTACTTTTTTAAGCGGTTTCCGACTTAATTCCCCAACAGTCACTATATGAGGTTCCAGAAATAAGGAAAATTCCTCTGAAATTTTCATACTGATTTCGGGGATAATGGACTTTTCCAGAACCGATCGATCTTCTTCCGTCTTAACAACCAGGAAAAGATCAAGATCACCGGCTTCTTTCTCACCCGGTTTTAGGGAGCTTCCGTATAGATACGCTGTTTGGCAATGGCCGGATAAATCTTCTTCCAGAATCCCGCAGAGATGATCCAATCCCTTATCCTCGAGTTCAAAGAGAGGCGAAACCAGTTCTTTGACCGCCCAGGATTCCCATTTTAATTCATACTGATGAGATCTTCCGGCACGACGGCAGGAAACCACGCCAAGATCAGTCAAGCGTTTTAACGCCTGCATGGTCGACAGATTGGCCATGCCGGACAGATCTTGAACCTGGCGGCCGGTTAACGGCTTGCCGGAGCGCCAGAGAACCCGAAGAATCTTTATTTGCCCGGGGGTACGAAAAAGTTTTTCCGGAGTAATGCCTAACATTTTAATTCATATGCCTTAATATTTAGTCATATATTACCTTGCGTTAGGCACAAGTCAAACTTTTTTTCGGAACAAGATACTGAATAAAAAGTGCCTAAAGAAAAAGAAACTGTAGTATCGCCGCCTGCGGCGGCTTGCAGTATCGGCTGCACCTTGTAGGAGTTGTAGGATCGCTGCCTTCGGCAGCTTGTCACCTGCCCTGCGCGTAGAGCATGGGGCATGGCGCATAGAGCAGATCACTCTGAGAACAACCGAACGTTCAACCCTGCGAAGCAGGGCCAGCTTTCAATTTATCCGCCTTAGGCGGACTTCCAACGCTCAACTTTCAATGAAGCCCCCCCTCACCCGATTGAGCTTCGCTCCCTTCGACAAGCTCAGGATCTACGACAGTCGCCCTCTCCCCCAGGGGAGAGGGGATTTGTTGGCTTTGATTCCCTTGATCGGATAGGGGTAAAAAATTTTTGTCCATACAGCAGGGACCGGCCAATGAAAAGAGAACAAAAGAATAGCGCATTTTAACAAATGGCAAGGGATCCGTCAGTCGGAAAGTGGAGGGAAGGATGCGGGACGCGGGATGCGGGATACTGGATGCAAGATACTGGATACTGGATGCGGGATGCGGGATGCGGGATACTGGATGCAAGATACTGGATACTGGATGCGGGATGCGGGATGCGGGACGCGGGATGCAAGATACTGGATACTGGATACTGGATGCGGGATGTGGGAGCGACGGCGCATGGCAGGAAATGTTGGATCTCCGCCGAGGGTAGATCGGATACCACCCGGAGGGCGGTGATCGGTGAGCGGCGCCCCGATTAATCGGGGCGGCTATCAAAGGGGGGGAAGAGCTGAATGTTAAACGTACAACTTCGAACAGGGGAAAGTGCCGAAGGTCGGCCCCCCTCACCCGGCCGCTTTCAGCCCGGAAAGCCACATTTTCTCCCGCAAATAGCTTTAATCTCCGGGGAGATTGCATTACATTACAAGAAGACAGTTCCGAAGGCGCCAACCCGCAGGCTGGAAGGATGATGGAGAAAGAGAAACTGCTGAGCCGGGATTTTATCGCCGTTAACGCGATGATCTTTCTGGCTTATACCAACCTTGCCGTCTTTTTCAACTTCGAAGATCATCTGCAAAGCCTCCCGATCGATCCCCGCTGGATCGGCTTTTTGATCGCCATCTTTTCCCTGAGCGGGATTATTCTCAGACCGATTATCAGTCCTTTTCTCTTCCCCGGCAACGCCCGGCGCTGGATCGCGTTCAGTACCCTGGCCGATATTATCGCTCTTTTCGCTTACAGCGCGGCCGGAACGTTCTGGCCGATACTGGCCGTCCGCCTGATTAACGGCACCGCTTACGTCGGCATGGCCGCCGCCAAGATGGCCTTGATCGTCGCCTTTATTCCCCCCCGGCGGAGCGGCCAGGCCTTCGGGATCACCTCGGCCTGCATGCTCCTTCCTTTCGCCGTCATCCCGCCTCTCCTGGACCCGCTCGGGCGACTGCTGGGCGGCTTCGACCGGACCCTGGCAGCCACCGGGTTCTTGATGATCCTGATTTACCCCCTCCTCCTCCTGATCCGGCCCCAAGCCGGTTTCCGGAAGGATTCCGAAGCCGCCCCCCGGCACATTTCCCGCCGGGAGTATTGGCGGGACCTGAAAGACCCCCGGCTGCTGATCACCCTGGCCATCATCCTGGTCCTCTTCTTCTGCCTGGCCGCGGTTTTTGTCTACTGCCGGGGGTTCGGGATCAGCATCGGGATCAGGAATCCGGGCCTCTTCTTCACCCTGGCCATTTTCACCATGATCCTGATTCGATTCTTCGGCGGACCTTACTTCGACCGGCTGCCCAAAGAAGAGCTGATTATCGCCGCGCTGGGCGGGTTGACGCTCGCCTACTTCGGGCTGTCCATGACCAGGGGAAGCACCCTCTTTTACGGGCTGGCATTTCTCTGCGGGATCTGCTGGGGTATTGCTCACCCCCTCCTCCATGCCGTTCTCTTCCGGATTTCCGATCGCCGTTTCCAGCCGCTGAACCAAAATCTGGGGACCGAGATGGTTGACAGCGGTTTCTTCTTCGGGCCGATGGTGGGCGGGTTTTTCCTGGCCGGGAAGGATTATCCCCGCTTTTTTCTCCTCTGCGCGGCGGTCACCGGAATTTCCCTGATCGCCTTTCTTATTATCTTCCCCCGTTTGAAAGCAGGGATAAGGGATAAATCAAATACCGAATGACGAATAACAACCCGAAAAATCGAAGATCACGCGGAAGCGCAGCTTCTTTGCGGGAATGACCTCCGGTCATCTCGGGTTAAAAAACATTCAACGCTCAACTTTCAACGTTCAATATATTTTGATGTTTACCTTAGTGTCTTAGTGGTTATTGAAGAGGGCGAGGCGGGGGGGGCATTAGTGTAGATTCGTGAAATTAGTGGTTTCTAAAAGGGGGCGAGGCCGGGGGATACCGGCTCCCGGCTCTCTTTATTCCAGGCGCTGGAAGATGGTGATCGTGATGTCGTCGTGCTGATTTTCTTCCTGGAAATCCATCACGTCTTTCAGGATGGCGGTGCATTCCTCGCGGGCCGAGAGCTGATTGTCTTTCAAAAAGTGCTCGATGAATCGCTGAGTCCCATAAAATACACCTTGGCGGTTGACCGCCTCGTTGACGCCGTCGGTATAAACTACGAACTTGTCGTTCAGTTCGAGGGCGGTCTCCCCCGTCCGGTATTCGACGCCCGGCATCACCCCCAGGGCGACGCTGCTGGCCGTGGTCAGCTCCTCCACCTTCCTGTCGGCGGTGATCTTCAGGGCGGGGGTGTGCCCGGCGTTGGAATAGGTTAATTTCCCCGTCTCCACGTCGTAGTAAGCCAGAAAGACCGTGATGAACATACTCGTCTCGTTGTCTTCGGCCACGATATCGTTGACCTTCTTCAGGACCCGGGCGGGGTCTTTTTCTTCCGAAGCCACGGTGTGTATCAATGTCCGGCCGAGCATCATAAAGAGGGCCGCGGGGACCCCCTTCCCGGAGACGTCGCCGATGATCATCACGAAGGTCCTCTTGTCGTAGAAGAAGAAATCGTAAAAATCGCCGCCCACCTCCTTGGCCGGGTGCATCACGGAATAGAGGTCGAATTCACCCCGGCCGGGAAAGGGCGGGAAAATCCGGGGGAGGATGCTCTCCTGGATCTCCTTGGCGATCTGCAGTTCGCTTTCCACCGCCTGCCTTTTCGCGGTCTCGGACTGGAGATTCCTGATGTGCTCCTTGAGATCGACCGTCATCTTGTTGAAGGCCGCGGCCAGTTCCTCGATCTCATCGCCGGTACGGATATCCAGGCGGTAGTCGAGATCGCCCGAACTCACCTTCCGGACCCCCTCTTTCAGCACGGCCACCGGGGCGGCGATCCGGCCGGAGATGACGATGACGATCAGGAAGAGAACGGCCAGGATCCCCAGCATCAGGAGGATAATCTGGCGCACCAGGGAGGTCACCTTGCCCGTCAGCTCCTCCTCGGAGAGGGCGAGACCCAGAAACCAGCCGGGCGTGTCGGGGATGAGATCGAAGATCGCGATCATCTTCGAGCCGTCCGGCCGCCGGTAGCGGACGAGCCCCGGCCGCCCGGCGACCATCATCCGTCCGGCTTCATCCAGGCCCTGAAAGCCCAGTTCCGCCGAGGTCAGGAGGTTCAATTTCAGCCGCCACTCATCAGAAGGATGGGCGATCAGCAGCCCAGTGCCGTCAACCACGTAGCCGAAGCCATTCTCCCCCATCCTGATCGAGCCGACAATGGAGGTCAGGGTGTCGAGCAGAACCGTGGAGGCGATCACTCCCTTTCTTTCTCCCCGGAGGTCCAAGACCGGGCAGGCCACGACAAATATGTTCTTTCCCGTGGACCGGGAGACCAGGGGATTGCTGACAAAGCTCTGCGCGCCTTCCCCGATAATCGCCCGGAAATAACCGCGGTCCCCCACGTTGCCCACGTCATTGGTGGAGGTGATGAAATCGCCCTTCAGATCGGCGTAGAAGACCATCTCGTAGTCGGCGTTGCGGGTCGCGGCCCGGGCGAGGATATCCGCCTTGATCTCCTCCCCGGTGCCTTCGCGGAGGATATCGTCGCGCGACATGGTCCTGATTTCACTGATGTAGCCGTGCATCAGCCGGCCGATCTCCGCCGCCCGGGCGGCTAATACTTCCCGGCTGAGTTTCTCGTTCAGGGGGAAGACCGTGTTCTTGACCTGGGTGTAATTGACCACGCCCAGGAGCAAAAAAAGGAGGGTGACCGGGACCCCGAACCAGAGAAGCATCTTTCCTCTAATGGAATTCATCAGTGTTCCCGCCCGGCCGACGGAGAGCCGGATATTATTTTTTTGAATAACCGCGCCATAACAGCTCGGAGAGTATCACAGGCAATCCGTCTGTGGGAAGGACATTAGCGGGCTCGCGCCTCGGCGCGGGGAGGAAAGGGGCACTGCGCATAGCACGGAGGACAGGGCGCACCGGGGAAAAACTGAACGTCCAACATCCAACATTCAAGTTAGAGAAACTGTAGTATCGCTCCCCCGAAAAGACTTCGGGGTCGCTTGCAGGATCGCTGCCTGCGGCAGCTTGTAGGAGATGTAGGATCGCTTCGCTTGCTCGTCTCACGCCACAATTCTCCGTCAAAGGCAAGGTTACGGGATAAGGAGGGGAATAAAGCTGAACGTCCAACACTCAACGCTCAACGTCCAACTTTCAACGACAGAAACTACCCCAGATAACCACGGGGAGAGAGGGCGGTAGCCAGCATGACGGCGTTGATGTCTTCATGCTCCAGCCAGGATGGGGCCTTGCGGTTGTTTTCTTCCCCCCAGAAAGAAAGGATTTCGCCGGGCAAGGTATCGTGGGTCTTCAGGGCGGACAGGAGCCTCTGCAGACGGTCGGTCATGCCCCTCTCCTCTTCCCTCAGGCATCGTATCGCCTCCATACCGATGACCAACCCCAATTCCCGGAACGCCAGGCGATAGGATGGCGGATAATCCAGAGGCTTGGTCGACAGGAAGTGCTCCAACCCGGCCAACGCGTTTTCCAGCAGTTGTTCCGGCAGGTCGGGGATCGGGCAGAGGTTCTTTGCCCGCAGATCGGCCGCCCGGTACACGTCCGTCAGCAATCCCCCCAGCCCCAGCGGGTCGGTCGTCAGCCAGTCAAGGTCCCGGCAGAATTCGACCAGCTCGGATATCGGGTCGGCCAAGCCGTTCCCCCCGGCGTGCACCGGGAGTCGGCAGAATGTGAGCAGACCGTCCAGGGGATCGTGCTGGCCCATCGAGGTGACCAGGGGGCGGGAGAGGTCGATGCTCATCTTCCAGCACATCCGGATGATCTTTCCCTCTGCATTAAGACGGGTAAAACCTCGATGGGCGGCATGGGCCAGTTCCGCCGCCCACCGGTGGTAGGTTTCGTCCCACGTGACTTCACCGGCCCGGCCCAGGGCAAGCATCCATTTCGTCAGGTAATGATAATACTGGCCGTCCCTCTTCCACTCCAGATCCTCGTCAAACGCCTCCCCGGAGAGGCGCTCGGGATACGGCTTGCCGATCCTCAGCCCCCCGGCGGTGGGATGCTTTTCCCCCTCTTCTTCGGCGAGTCCGCTGATCCAGCCGCT
This sequence comes from uncultured bacterium, assembly GCA_963822585.1. GTDB lineage: Bacteria > Auribacterota > Erginobacteria > Erginobacterales > Erginobacteraceae > CAWGIE01. The sequence goes on along the minus strand of CAWGIE010000047.1, from coordinate 81,906 downwards.
CCGCGGGTCGTCCGGGCGGTGGCGCCCCAGGATATAATGGACCTGGTCGATCAACCTGACGGCGATCTCCCGGTACTCTTGCCGCCCGGTCTCCCGGTAAAGACCGAGAAAATTGCAGACCGCGAAGGCGTCCGTCCAGAGATACCTCCGCGGAGGCCGTTTGGAGACGATGCCGGTCCGGTCGGCGAAATCATCCATTATTTTCCGGGCGCTGATCATGTGAGAATCCTTCTTCGCGGGGAAAAACTGAACGTCCAACAAAGAAAGTGCTCAAAGTTAGAGGAACTGTAGTATCGCCGCCTGCGGCGGCTTGTAGGATCGGCTTCGCCTTGTAGGATCGCCGCTTTCAGCGGCTTGTAGGATCGCTTCGCTGGAAAAAGCTGAACGTCCAACGTTCAACATTCAACGTCCAACTTCCAACGAAGCCCCCCTCACCCGATTGAGCTTCGCTCCCTTCGACAAGCTCAGGATCTACGACAATCGCCCTCTCCCCCCGAAAGGGTGGAGAGGGATAGAAATTGAACATCGAACACTATTATCGATCGATGACGAGTTTGCCGCCGACACCGACGTTCTCGGGCGGGTTTTCCTTGATCAGGACCACCATGGCCGCCGCGGGCAAGCGGTACGCCTCGACCGCCGCATCCGTCATCTTCCTGACCAGTTCTCTCTTTGCCTCCAGACTGTCAATCCTCGGTCCTTCCACGGTGATCGCCGGCATGGTATCGCCTCCTCTTTTATAACCACTAAGACACCAAGAAAAACTGTTGTACCGCCGCTTGCAGCGGCTTGTAGTAAATGCAGTATCGCGCCCCCGAAAAGACTTCGGGGTCGCTTGTAGGATCGGCTTCGCCTTGCAAGACTGCCCCCCCTATCCCGAGGACACGATACTAATTAGCCTTTTTATGGATCTTAAGATTGCTTCGTCGCGTTGCTCCTCGCAATGACATTCAAGCTTAATTTAACATGCTTCACCGCCGTGGCGAAGCACGATGATATTGAAATATTTTCGGCTTCTGCCCGGCGGACGCTACCCCGGTCCCGGTGAGACTTACCTTCGGCGGGGTCCCATGCGGCTACCATCGAGTTATCACCCGACTCCCCGGGGTTTTTATTGGGCCGCGGCTTTCTGCAGGGCGGCGGCGACGGCCTGCTTGAGATTATTGCTGCTGACCGTGGCGCCGGTGACGGTGTCGACCTCCGTCGATTGCTTCTCCAGCATCTGACAGAGTAAGGGCTTTACCATCTCGGCGTATTTTGGTCCTCCCCCGCCATGATGAGTTATCTTAATGTCGGCGATCCTACCATCGGTGACGGTCACGGAGACGGTCACGAACGATTGTTCGCCCTCGTAGGTTCCGTCCTTGAACTGCGCCGCAACCGCGTCTCCGGCCGTGCTGAGAACACAGAATAAACCGTAGAACAGGAAACAGACGACCGGGAAGGCGAGATATTTGAGCTTGTTCATCCGTGCCTCCTATAAAGAAGAGCGCATTTTAACAGATGGAGCGGATTATTTGAAGCCGATTTGTCGGCGGGGCGGATGAGGTGGGGTCATGAGCTACCGGATCGATGCGAAGATCACCCGAAACCGCGCGTCGTATTTTTTCTCCATCTCACCGATCTTTTTCGCCAAGTCGGCATGAGTGGATAGCATGGCCCGCAATTGAACGAAAGCGCGCATAATCGCGATGTTTACTGCGATGGCTCTGTCACTTCACAAGACGGAAGAGAGCATGGCCACGCCCTGTTCGGTGAAAGCCCGGACTTTATTGGAATATCTCAGCGCTGCATAGGATATCACAGTTTGTGATACCCTCATGATCTCTTCACGACTTAACTCAAACATAAAATCTTTCGGGAAACGTTTCCTATTCCGGCTGACTGCCTGGTTTAAGACCCGTGTCTCCACCCCATATAGAACAGCCAGGTCTTTATCAAGTATTACTTTCTGGGTACGAATCAGGAGAATCAAGGATTCTATTCGTTCAGCAGGTATTAAGGTTTTATTCTTCATGCCTGTTAGTCGGATCAGGGAGGGATTTTATCCCCTGGTTTTTGGAAAAAGATTGGGGAAGGAAGAATAGGCAAAGATGAACTTTGAACGACGAACTTCCAACTTTGAACATCGAAAGAATCAAAGCAGAGGACACAGCGCAAATAACATAGCGTTACCCCCCTCACACCTGATGCCTCTTCCCTGAGAAGAAGAGGAGACGCACAGACAGGAATGTCTGTGTTACCTTGGGCTCACAGACAGGAATGTCTGTGCTACCTTGGGCTCACAGACAGGAATGTCTGTGCTACCTTGGGCTCACAGACAGGAATGTCTGTGCTACCTTGAGCTCACAGACAGGAATGTCTGTGTTACCTTGGGCTCACAGACAGGAATGTCTGTGCTACCTTGGGCTCACAGACAGGAATGTCTGTGTTACCTTCACTTTTTGCCCACGGACAGCACTTTCACGCACAGACAGGAATGTCTGTGCTACCTTGGGCTCACAGACAGGAATGTCTGTGTTACCTTCACTTTTTGCCCACGGACAACACTTTCACGCACAGACAGGAATGTCTGTGTTACCTTCACTTTTTGCCCACGGACAGCACTTATACTCCGGATAATATGCTCTGGATCGGCGACGCGGGGTAAAATGAGTGGTTTTTAAAGGGGGCGCCGCGGGGAGAAGTAAAAACAGGCCGGCCGCCCCGGGAGGGCGGCCGGCCGCGATTTTATTTCCGGGGAATGACTACCAGGCGTCGTTAATATCCGACTCGGTGATCTCGAAGTAGCCGGGGGCGGTTCCCTCGAAAGCCGATTCCAATGCTTCGTAGTAATCGAGAGCGGTCTCGTAGGTGTCGTCGAGGGCGTCTTCGGCATCGGAGTAATCACCGTACTCGATCAGTTGCCGGACCCGGAGCAGGCCGGTCGAGGAGCTTTCCTCGTAGATCTCGTCGTAGAAATCTTCGAAGACGTCTTCCAGCGCGTTATCGACGGCGCCGGCCAGGGCGTCCTGGAAATCACCGTAGGAAGGAAAATCCTCATCTCCTTCGCAGATCCCTTCTTCATCGCAGAGATAATCCTGGTAATCCTCCCAGGCCTCTTCGGCGTCGTCGGCCCGGCAGAAGAAGTTGTCCCAGTCGTTGTAGTCCTCCACGAATCCAATCACATCTTCGACCATCCCCTCGAAATCACAATTATAACGCTGGTAATCGATCACCAGATCGGTGATATAAATGCTTTTGCTGCCGGAGGAAAAGTCCCAGTAGCGGAGGGTGTGGGTCTCGTCATCGGGGATATAATAAGGGAGCCGGGCCCTTCCCCAACCGGCGTCTCCCCGGCCCGTGGCCATGATCTTGAAAACGGTCACGATGTACTCCAGCTTATCCAGGTAAGGCTTGGTGTTCATCCGGACAAAGAAAGGGACGCAGAAAAAATCCCGAATCGGGCCGACGACCGGACCATCGTCCCCATAAATGCCGGAGACGTCTTCCCGATACGCGGCCGTCTCAATCCCTTCAGGAAAGTCGGGAGCGGGAGCCGAAAAAACAGCCGCCGGCAGAGCGGCGATTAATGCCAGGGCGCATAACGCCGTGATCGATCTTATAAACATCTTCATCTTCACTACTCCTTTTTGTTCCGTTTTAGTTTCCCGTTAATGAAATCCCTGGAAATTCCGTTCTTCAGTCCCTGAGATCACCTCCTTCCGCCGCGGGGGTCGGTTTTATCGATTTAGAGGGCTTATCGTCTTTATAAGCAAATAGAGTGCCAGCGGAGGGCGGGAAGGAAAGTTTTTCGCATCTGTCTGGAGATAAAAGGATTAAGAATACCGCGGCGAAGCGAAAAATAAAGAGAGCAGATGCTCTGTCGCAGGGACGGGTGAAAAGATGTCGCAGGATGAGACAGTGGGTTGTGGGGCATGGGGTATGGGAAAGGCGGAACGTTCAACAGAGGAAAGTGCCTAAAGATAAAGAAACTGTAGTATCGCCGCCAGTGGCGGCTTGTAGGACCGGCTTCGCCTTGCAGGAGTTGTAGGATCGCTCCGGGCCGCCGCCCGTCGCTTGCATATAGGGCATCGCACAAAGGGAATAGAGCAGAGCGATACTCTTCACATTCTCCGCGTTCTCTGCGTCTCCGCGGTTAAAAAAGGGGGGGGTTTTCGGTGTATTTGCACTCTTGGGCAGGCGTATAATATACGTCCTGAACCATAAGGAGGAAGATATGATCGCGGGCAAACCATGTGAGACGCGAAAAGCGGCGATACTGGTTGAAGACCGGTACCAGGTGCTGGAAGTCTGGTATCCCTACCTCCGTTTGCGGGAAGCGGGGATCACCACCGTCTTTGTCGGGACGGGCCGAAAGAAGGAGTATTTGAGCAAGGAGGGCTATCCGGCTCCGGAGGAACTTTCCATCGGAGCGGTTTCCGCCGATGATTTTTCGGCCGTTGTCATACCGGGCGGATACGCTCCCGATTTAATGCGCCGGTCCCGGCTGATGGTTGATTTCGTAAAAAAGATGTTCGAAGACGGCAAGATCGTGGCCGCGATCTGCCACGGAGGATGGCTGCTGGCCTCGGCCGAAGTCGTGGCCGGGAAAAAGGTGACCGGCTTCATCGCCATCAAGGACGACCTGGTGCACGCGGGAGGCGAATACCTCGATCAGGAAGTGGTGGTGGACGGCAACCTGATCACCTCCCGAAATCCCTATGATCTGCCCGCCTTCTGCCGGGAGATCCTTAACAAGTTCTGAGTGGGACAGACGGATAAGAAACGAGACGTCGAACAGAGAAAAGTGCCTACGTTAGGGAACCTGTAGTATCGCTCCCCGAAAAGTCTTCGGGGTCGCTCGCAGGATCTCCGCCAGAGGCGGCTTGTAGGAGATGTAGGATCGCTTCGCTTGGTGTTCGCGCGGCACAATTCTCCGTCACCTTGGTGTCTTAGTGTCTTGGCGGGGGATGAAAAACTGAACATCGAAAAATAAAAAATGTTCAACGCTCAACAGAGAAGAGAAGTTACGAATGGTTACGAGAGGTTACGCAAGGTTACGAGAAGTTGCATAAAGGCAGGGATAAGGACAAGAATAAAAGCTGAACATCGACCCGAAAAACCGAAAATCCCGCGGTAGCGAAGCTACTTTGCGGGCAAGGCCTCCGGTCATCTCGGGTTAAAAAACGTCGAACGGATGGGGGGCAACGCAGAGGGGACCTTTCCTATTCAATCACATTTCCGTCAATAACTGCCGGATCTACGACAATCCGTCTGTTTTATTAAAGAGGGCGAGGCGGGAGGGCGGAGAAAGATACCAATTCGAACAGATCCTCTCCCCCCCGGCATAGAGAGCGGACCGCGGAGAAACCTTTTTCCCGGGCCATCTCCCTCAGGGTCTCGATCGATTCCGGGAAATCGGCCGCCATGACATGCTTTATGGTCGCTTCCCTCTCTTCGGAGGTAAGCCGGGTCCAACCGGTCCGGCAGATCTTCCGGAAACGCCGCAGGAATTCTTCCCGGGTCTCCCCCGGACGGAGCATCGGCTCGAAGATCAGCAGATAGCCCCCGCCGTCCAGTATCTTGCGGAACGCCTCCAGCGCCTCCCGCTTCTGTCCGCTCGAAAGATGATGGAGAGAGAGCCCGATCCAGATGACATCGGCCTTCAGGTCCCTTTCCCGGGCGATCGGGAAGTAATCCCCTTGGATAAACCCGGTTTCATAGCCGAGCCCTTCCAGGTTCTCGCGGGCCAGCCCCAGGGCGACTTCAGAGAGGTCCACCCCCAGGTACTTGCGCACCCGGGTCCCGGCCAGCCCCCGGACCATGTAACTGGAGTCGCCGCAGCCGAAGTCGATGATGGTGAAGGGCTCCGGAAAATGCTCCTTTAAAAAAGCGTTCAGGCAGGCGTATATCTCCCGGTGCCCGGTGTAGTCGTATTCCACCACTCTCCAGTACGTCCCCCAGCCGTCGAAGAACTTTTTAACGCTCTCCGTATCCTCGCCTCGAACCGAGACCGGCTTGTTTTTCTCGGGACTGTTCATCTCCACCTTTTATTTCGGGAGCCGGGCGTTCCTCTTCCTCTCGTTTTCAGAGAGGTACCGCTTCCGCAAGCGGATATTCCGGGGGGTTATCTCGACCAGCTCGTCATCCCCGATGAAGGCCAGGGCGAATTCCAGTGTCATTTCCCGGGGCGGGATCAGCTTGATCGCCTCGTCGGAGCCCGCGGCGCGGATATTGGTCAGCTGTTTTTCCCGGGTGGCGTTGACGACCAGATCCCGGCCTTTATTATTGACGCCGATAATCATCCCTTCGTAAACGGCGTCCCCCGGGCTGATGAAGATCTCCCCTCTTTCCTGGAGCCCGAAGAGAGCGAAGGCGACCGCCTTGCCCCGGTTCATGGAGACCATGACCCCGGTCTGACGCCGGGCGATTTCGCCGCTATATTTCTGATAGCGGTAAAAGTTCTGATACATGATCCCGGTCCCCCGGGTCATCTTTAAAAAGTCGCTCCGGAACCCCATCAATCCCCGGGTCCCGATGATGAAATTCATGCGGATCGTCCCGATCTGGGTTTTTTTCATGTTCCGCAGGGAAGCTTTTCTCGATCCCAGCGCCTCGATCACGGGCCCCTGGTATCCCTCATCAACCTCAACCAGCAATTCCTCCATCGGTTCCAGGGTCTCTCCGCCTATTTTCATCAGGATCACCTGGGGGGAGGAGACCTCCAGCTCGTATCCTTCCCGGCGCATGGTCTCGATCAGGATGGAGAGATGAAGCTCCCCCCGGCCGGAAACCTTGATCTTATCCCCTCCCGCCACCGCTTCCACCTTGATCCCCACGTTGGTCAGCGCTTCCCGCTCCAGCCGTTCCCGGAGATGGCGCGAAGACAGAAACCTCCCGCCGTCTCTTCCCGAGAGGGGACTGGTATTATGAGAGAACATCATCGAGACCGTCGGCTCGTCGATCTTGATTTTCGGCAGAGCTTCCGGTTTCTCGGCCGAGGCCAGGGTCTCCCCGACTTTCACGTCGTCGATGCCGGCGATCGAAGCGATATCTCCGGCCTGGGCGCTGGCGACCTCGACTCTTTTCAGGCCCTGGTATTTCAGGATCTTCGTGACCTTTCCCTGCCGGACGGTCCCGTCGAGTTTGACCAGCGAGATCCGTTCTCCGTTTTGTATTTTTCCGTGGGCGATCCGGCCGACCGAGATCTGGCCGATGTATGAATCGTAGTCGAGCAGGGTCACCAGCATCTGGAAGGATTTCTCGGGGTCCGCCACCGGCGGCAGGACCCGGCGGAGGATGGTGTCGAGAATGGGGTTCATATCCGTGCCTTTTTCATCCGGATCGAGGGTGGCGACGCCGTCTTTGCCCGACGCGTAGACGATCGGGAAATCCAGCTGCTCATCGGTCGCGTTCAACTCGCAGAAGAGGTCGAAGGTCAGGTCCGAAACTTCCCGGGGCTGGGCGTTCTTCCGGTCGATCTTACTCACGATCAGGATGGGCTTGAGATGGAGCTCCAGGGATTTTTTCAGGACGAACTTGGTCTGGGGCATCGGCCCTTCAAAGGCGTCGACCAGGAGAAGGACCCCGTCCACCATTTCCAGTATCCTCTCCACTTCGCTGCCGAAATCGGCGTGACCCGGGGTATCGACGATGTTGAACTGGACGCCCTTATATACGAAGGAAGCGTTCTTGGAAAAAATGGTGATCCCCCGCTCTTTTTCCAGCGGGTTGGAATCCATGATCATCGTCTCGCCCGCTTTGAATTCATAGGCCCCGGTCTGCTTCAAAAGGGCGTCGATCAGGGTGGTTTTCCCGTGATCGACGTGCGCGATAATGGCAACGTTTCTGACGTCTTTACGGCGTTTTTGCTGAGTCATGAGAGGTCGGGAGGAAGAGAAGACGGGGGTTAAAAGTCACCTATCCGAAGTGGTGGAATAAAACCGAACGTTCAACGATTTCCCCTCACCCTGCCATTTTCTCCCTTCAACTGCGCCCAGGGCCAAGGAAGATAAAAAAGTTAAGGAAAGTCAGCTCGTTTTCTCCCGACCTTTCCTCCGGCTTATCCGGGAAAGGCCGGCGACAGTTACGATCGAACCATCGCATTATAGCAAATGGGATGGGATAAGATACAGGGAAAGTGCGGGGGAAACAATGAACGGCGAACGGCGCCCCCTCACCCGATCGAGCTTCGCTCGATCGCCCTCTCCCCCGGGGGGGAGAGGGAAATGGGCGGGTATAACACGGGTTGATGGGTAACAGAATAGACCGGGTTGATAGGTAACACCTACAATACAGCTCATGGAGGTGATTTCTATGGGCTGGAGAAAGGTGTTACCTATGGAAGAGAGAATTCGATTTGTTCTGAAGTACAATGATAATGAATATTCAATAGCCACATTATGCCGTTATTTCGGTGTTAGCCGCAAGACGGGGTATAAATGGTTAAGCCGTTATAAGGCATATGGGCTAGAGGGACTAAGGGAGAGGAGTCATCGACCCCATAGCTGCCCGCACGAAACAATTCTGACCGTTCAGCGACTGTTAGTCGCGGAGCGTTTGAAACATCCAACCTGGGGACCAAAGAAGATCCGGGAGCGGCTTAAGAGGAAAACCGGTGGAGGGTATCTTCCAGCGGCGAGTACAATTGGAAGAATCCTCGATCAGGCCGGACTGATAAAGAAAAAACGGAAGAAACGAAGACGGACATTTATGCCCAAGGGAGTCCTCACTGAAGCTAACCGACCGAATCAGGTATGGGCGGTAGACTTCAAAGGATGGTTCCGGACAGGTGATGGGTGCCGTTGTGAACCGCTGACGGTAAGCGATCTGTACAGCCGCTATGTATTATCATGCGATGCCCTCCTTTCGCAGAAGCACGATGATGTAAAGCCAGTATTTAAGTGGCTATTCGGGCACTATGGACTGCCTGAAGTAATACGGAGTGATAATGGTTCCCCTTTTGCTTCGCGTGGAGCAGCAGGGCTGTCGCGGCTGAGCATATGGTGGGTATTACTCGGTATTGTGCCGGAGTTGATAGATCCAGGCCATCCTGAGCAAAACGGAATACATGAGCGGATGCATAGAACGCTCAAAGCGGAAACGACTAAGCCACCGGGCGCTAATCGACGGACCCAACAACGTAGATTCAACCGTTGGAGAGAGGAATTTAATACAGAGAGGCCTCATGAAGCCTTGAATATGGAAGTTCCGGCGCGTCTCTATAGATACTCCTCCCGGGAATACACAAGCTCCATAGAAGAACCTCAGTACCCTGAAACATATCATATTCGAAGAGTCCGAAGTAATGGGGAGATCAGGTGGAAAAGTCGTAAAAGGTTCGTAGGAGAATCCTTGGTTGGGCATCTAGTAGGCGTCAAGGAATCAGAAGATACTGGACATGATGTATATTTCGGACCTATCTTGCTGGGTAAGCTTTATGATTGCGATAATGGCGGATTAAGACCCACCGTTTACAAACGAGGAAAACTCTAAAAGTGTTACCTATCAGCCCGGTTTAAAGTGTTACCAATCAATCCGTCCGTACAGGCGGGAAAAACTGAACGTTCAACTTCCAACATTCAACGCTCAACGTTCAACGCTTCCCCGCACCCGGCCTTCGCCGCCGTCCGCTCCGGGGAAAAATAAACTTCGACCCGAAAAATCGAAGATCCCGCGGGAAAGACTGAACGTTCAACTTCCACCATTCAACGCTCAACGTTCAATCGACGGCGAGGCCGTGGGAGACGCAGTAATCCTTGATCAGGTCAAGGAAGTCGTCTCCATACTGCTCGCACTTCCTCTCCCCTACCCCATGGACCGTGAGGAAGTTGATCCGGGTCGAGGGGCGCTTCCGGGCCATGTCCCGGAGGGCGGCGTCGCCGAAAACGATATAGGCGGGGACGTTCTTCTCGTCGGCGATCTTCCGGCGCAGTTCCCTCAAAGCCTCGAAGAGGCCCCGGTCCACCCCTTCCCAGGAGTCCCTGACCGCCCGGGAGACGGCGGCGCGGGCTTTCTTCTCCGGGGGACGGAGAAGGCGGGGGACCTCTTCGCCCCGCATCACCCGCCAGCCGGCGGGGGTGACGCTGAGGACGGAATAGTCGGGACTTTTATCGATATATCCCTGGGCGGCCAGCTGCTCGATCCAGGCCCGGACCGCCGGGTGGGGATAGTCGGAGAGAAGGCCGTAGGTGCTCAAATCGTCATGGCCGTTTTCCAGGATCCGCCGATCCCGGGAACCGGTCAGGACCTGGGCGGTATAATCGGCCCCGAATCTCTCCTGGAGACGGACGACGCAAGAGAGAATCTTCTGGGAGGCAACCAGGGGATCGTCGTGCAGCTGCAGTTCATCGAGACAGACGTCGCAGGCTCCGCAGTTGTCCTTGCCCAGGGTCTGGCCGAAATACTCCAGCAGGGACCGATGGCGGCAGGTAATCCCGGTGCAGTAGTCGTAGATCCGGTTGAGCTTCTCTTCGGCGGCCTGCCGCACCTCGGGCTGCATATCTCTCATCAACCCCTTCCAGACGGCGTAATCGCCGCCCGAATAAAACAAAATACACTCGGCTTCCAGGCCGTCGCGGCCGGCGCGGCCGCTCTCCTGCTGGTAATGCTCCAGCGACTTGGGCATCCCGGCGTGGATAACGTAGCGGACGTTGGATTTATCGATCCCCATACCAAAAGCGATCGTGGCCACGATGATATCCGCCTTCTCCTCGATGAAATCGTCCTGGCTCCGCTTGCGGTCGCCGTCGGTCATCCCGGCGTGATAGGGGGCGGCCCGGCAGCCTTCCGCCCGGAGAGAGGCGCAGAGGTCATCGACGTCTTTTCTCCGGATGCAGTAGACGATCCCCGACTCCCCCGGATGGCGGTCGATGATTTTTTTGACCTGCCGGAGGCGGTCGGTCCGGAAGCGTCCCCGGTAGATCAGGTTGGGGCGGTCGAAGGACCCGACCAGGACTTCCGGATCTTTCAGGTTGAGCTGGCGGGCGATATCCTTCCGGACCGGTTCGGTGGCGGTGGCGGTATAGGCATGGATCCCGACCCCGGTGAAGATTTCTCGGAGTCTTCCCAATTGTCGATACTCGGGGCGGAAGTCATGGCCCCAGTGGCTGATGCAGTGAGCCTCGTCGATGGCGATGAAGGAAAGTTCGGTATCCCGGAGGAAATCGATGAATCCTTCCGTCATCACCCGTTCCGGGGAGAGATAGAGCATCTTGATGGCGCCCTGGCGGATCCGGGAAAAGGCCTCCGACTTTTCCCGGCCGGAGACGGTGCTATCGATCCGGGCCGCCGGCACCCCCCACTCGCCCAGAGCGTCGACCTGGTCTTTCATCAGGGAGATCAGCGGGGAGACGATCACCGCTAACCCCTCCAGGGCCAGGGCCGGAGCCTGGAAACAAAGGGACTTTCCTCCCCCGGTGGGGAGGACGACGATGGAGTCGCGGCCGGAGAGGACGGAGGCGATCGCCTCTTCCTGGAGGGGAAGGTAGGTGTCGAAACCCCAGTACTTTTTCAGGATGCTTTTGATATCATGGATTTTTTCCATCTCCCGATACTACCGTTATACCCCCGGGTAAGGCAACGGGGGAGTTAGGAAAGGCGTAAATGATGAACGTCGAACGTTGAACGTCCAACTTCGAACGTCGAACGGGGCGACGGTGATCAGTAATCGGTAATCAGTGATCGGTGATCGGTGGCAGGGGAAAACTGAACGCTCAACAGAGAAGAGAAGTTACGAGAGGTTACGAGAGGTTACGAAAGGTTACGAGAAGTTGCATAAAGGCAGGGATACGGACAAGGATAAAAGCTGAACGTCGAACGTCGAACGTTTACCGTCGAACGGCATCCGTAGTAACGTGTATATTTTCCTTAGTGTCTTTGTGTCTTAGTGGTTATTGAAGGGGGGGAGGCGGGGGGACATTTCGTGTAATCCTTCGGCTACGCTCAGGACAAGTTTCGCGTAATTCGTAGTTTAATAAAGGGGGGGGGAGGCGGGGAGGAAAAAGAGCTTTTCCGGGAGGGGAAAGAGGAGTAGAAGATGAGAGGGGGAAAAATAACAGGAGGAAGAGCATGCAGGAAAAAATGAACGGCGCCGATGTGATGGTGAAAAGCCTCCAGGACCTGGAGGTAACGCGGGTCTTCGGCTACACCGGAGCGGCGATTTTGCCGGTTTTTCACGCACTGGGACAGAGCCCGATCGCGATCACCGTCAACGCCAACGAGCAGTCGAGCGCTTTCAGCGCCGCCGGCTACTCCCGCTCCAGCGACCGGGTGGGGGTGGCGGTGGTGACCTCGGGCCCCGCGATCACGAACACGCTGACGGCGGTGGCCGACTCCTTCAACGACTCGGTGCCCCTGCTGGTCTTCGCCGGGCAGGTGCAGCAGAGCCGGCTCAATACCGACGAATTCCAGCACATCAACGTCCGGGAGGTCTTCTCCAAGGCAGCGAAGAAAGTGATCCAGCTCACCGACGGGTCGAAGATCGAGCAGGCGGTCAAGGACGCCTATTTCTACTCCCGTTCGGGGAAGCCGGGACCGGTAGTAATCGACTTCCCTTTCGACATCCAGAGAGGGGAAGGACTGTACCAGGGCACGGAGATCGAACGCTGCCGGCGCAAGTACGACCAGGAATCGCACCTGGGCGAGAACCAGTGCCGCCAGTTTTTTGATCTTTTACGGAACTCGAAGCGGCCCCTCCTTTACATCGGCGGCGGTCTCAACTCGGAAGGCGGAAGCCGGAGGATCCGCGAGTTCAACCGGCTCTTCAATATCCCCTCCATCATCAGTCTGATGGCCAAGGGAGTGCTCGACGAATCGCTCGACACCTCCCTGGGGATGCTGGGGATGTTCGGCACCCCCTACGCGAACATGGCCATTCAGGAGACGGACCTCTTCGTCGCCTTCGGCGTCCGCTGGAATGACCGGGTGGCGCAGAAGGTGGGCGAATCCGGGCTCAACGCCGATATCGCCTACATCGACATCAACGCCGAGAAGGTGCAGGAGGTGCGGGCCACCCGATACCCGAAGTTTTCCTTCATCGGCGACGCCTGCACGGTCCTGGAAGACCTGCTCACCTACGCGCGCCGCAACCCGGTCGCCCTGAAGATCGGCCCCTGGCAGGAGCGGGCGGCGGAGCTGAAGCATTCTTTCCCGCTCAACTATAACCGCCGGGCGGCCAAGATCCAGGCCGCCGAAGTGATGGACCTCCTCTCCCGCCGGATGACGGAGAAGACCAAGGTCACCACCGGCGTCGGCCAGCACCAGATGCTGGCCGCCCAGTACCTGCGCATGGCCCGGCCGAAGTCCTTCATGACCCCGGGGGCCTTCGGGACCATGGGCTTCTCGCTCCCGGCCGCTATCGGCGTTCACTTCGCCGATCCAGCGGCCCGGGTGATCGCCATCGACGGGGACGGGAGCATCCGGATGAACATGGGCGAGATCCACACCATCGGCTCCCTGGGCATTCCGATCAAGGTCCTGCTGCTCAACAACCTCGCCGACGGGATGGTGCGGACGATCCAGGCCGGGTCATATGACCGCCGATTTACCGCCACCGAGCGTTCCTTCGACGCCAACTTCGCCAACATCGCCGGGGAGTGCGGCTTCGCCTGGCACCGCAAGATCAGTGAGCGCGGGGAGCTGGAGAAGGCCGTGGACGAGTTCCTGGCCGCGGACGGACCCTGCTTCCTGGAAGCGGTCACCGACCGGGATGAGGCGGTATTCCCGGTTATCCCGGCGGGGAAAGGATACAGGGATATGGTGCTGGGGCCGTATATAGGGAAAAGTAATCGGTAATCCGTGACCGGTAATCAGTTCGAAGTGTCTAAAGTTTTACAACAGGGAGTGATGGAGTATCGGAGTATTGGAGTGGTGGAAGAAAGAGTGCCTAAAGTTAGAGAAACGGTAGTATCGCCGCTTGCAGCGGCTGGTAGTAAACGCGGTATCGCTCCGGGTTGAGGCACGTCGCTGGCAGGATCTCCACCCGAGACGGATTGTAGGAATTGGAGGACCGCTTCGCGCGCGTTAAATAAAATCTTTTTTTATTTATCTTAGTGTCTTTGTGTCTTAGTGGTCAAAAAGGGGCGGCGGGGGCTACTCGTTACTGCTCACTGTCATCCCGTCAACCCAGAGCGGGCCGGAGGGTGTTTCCGCTTTACTTATTTTCGCGGGAGCTTTCTCCAGCTGTTCCTTGATGACCCGAAGGAGGACCTCATCTTTGAACGGCTTGGTCAGATAAACGTCGGCGTGTACATTTTCCCCGGTTTGGAAATCTTCCGGGGACCGGCGGGCCGTCAACATGACGATGGGGATATGCCGGAACCGCTTATCGCACTTCAATAGTTTGGCTAACGTAAATCCATTCATCCCCGGGAGCATAACGTCCAGCAGGATGAGATCGGGCGCCGCGTGCCGGGCGACTTGCAACGCCTTGTCTCCTTCCGCCACCCAGCCGACATCATATCCGGCGGAGGCCAGGCGGTTTTGAAGCAGTTTCGCCACCTGTTCCTCGTCTTCGACAACCAGTATCGCTTTCTTTCTTGGTATTTTCGGGCCTGGTGTATTCATCGTCTTCTCTCGACAACAAACGGTTTACCGGATTTCTTCCCGTCCGCCGGCGGGCGGACATGCATCGGGCCAGGAGACCGGCCGAGTACTGGTTCCCAGTTTCAACAATAACAAGGATAAAAAAAATGGCAACACGAAAAGACATCCGTTGCCGGTTTCATCATTTCTTATCTTTGTCCACCACCGGAAGGGTGAAAGTAAACCGGGAACCCCGCCCTTCTTTACCCTCAGCCCAGATCCGGCCGCCGTGCATCTCGATCAGTTCTTTCGCTATCACCAACCCCAAACCGATCCCCTTGGCGCCGGGATCGAGCGGGGCGGCAACCTGATGATACTTGTTAAAAATTAAGTTCAGGTTTCCGGGGGCGATGCCGACCCCCGTGTCGGCGACACTGCATTCCACGGTCTTCCCCTGCCGTTTCGTCATTACCCGGATCATGCCCCCCGGCGGTGTATACTTCAACGCGTTCCCGATCAGGTTGATTAAGACCTCATCTATCTTATCCGGGTCCGCATACACATCCAGAGCACCGTGAGCCAATGCCTTTTCCAGAGACAGCTTCTTTTCCCCCGCGATTCTTTTAAACTTCCCCACTCTTTCGGCTACCAGGTCGTTTAAATCCAGACGCGACTTTTCCAGGAACAATTTACCGGCTTCAATCCGGGAAAGGTCGAGCATGTTGTTAATCATCCGGGTCAGACGATCGACTTCGTCAAGGACGATCGAGAGGACCTCGTCCTGATCATGCACGATCCCGTCCAGCACCTGGCTGATCCCCTGCCGCATAATGGTTAAAGGCGTATTCAGTTCATGGGAGACATTTCTCACGTATTCATCTTTCAATCTATCGATTCGCTTGCGGGCGGTCACATCTTCGAAGACCTCGAGTACGGCCGGTTCCCCCTGATACATCATCCCGGTATGGCTGATCTTCACCGCCCGGCCTCCGAAGCAGCCCTCGACCTCGTTCGCCTCGGTCTCGCCCAGTGCCAGGCCTTTCACCAGGGGGCAGCCCTCGCACATCTTCCGGTTATCCCGATAGAGCTCCCAGCATTTTTTGCCGACGGCCCCCTCCCCGAATTCCTTCCGCAGCCGGTCATTTAAAAAGAGCACCTTCCCGGTCATGTCGACGATCTCTATCCCGAACGGAATGGTCGCCAACAGGGCTTCTTTAAATTGATTCTCCCTTTCCAGGCTCTCTTCGGCCTGTTTCCGGGCGGTAATGTCCTCCTTGACCGCGAGAAAGTGGGTAATCTTCCCGGCGGAGTTTTTGAGCGGAGAGATGGAGACCGCCTCCCAGTAGTATTCGCCGTTCTTTTTCCGGTTATGGAACTCACCGCGCCACTCCCGGCCGGAGGTCACGGCTTCATACATCCCCCGATAAACGGCCTGCGGCTGCTCGCCCGATTTCAGTATGCGGGGGTTCTTCCCGATCACCTCTTCGGCGGTGTAGCCGGTCAGGGACCGGAACTTGGGATTCACGTATACGATCGTTCCCTTCGTATCGGTGATCATCACCGTGCTGGGACTCTGCTCGACGGCACGGGAGAACCAGAGAAGTTTCTCCTCCAAAAGCTTAACTTTTTTCTCCATTTCCAGCAGCCGTTGTTCTTCAGCGGACATCATCTCTCTCCCGGGAGCATGGCCTCGAAACGATTTGCATCGCGGAGGGCGAGAATCGCGATACCTGGAAAAGAAAAAAACCGCGCGGATCGCCGGTCAACCGTTGTCGCCCGGCAACTCACCCGGAGCCGCGGCCCTGATCGATGAGCGGATTTCCTTTTCCATGCCTGCCGCCATCCTATCAAAATATCCCGGATGATAGGAAGAAAACTTGCGATAATCATCGGTATGAAGCCCGGCCGATTTCTCGGGATTCCCGGGGGTCGAACAGCACCAGGGTATGCGGTGGCGGGCGGGGGGTTCAGCGAGCGGCGGCAGTTACCGGAGCCATGACCCGGTCGACAATCTTTAGAAAACGGGTATCCAGAATCAACCGGGGGATTCGGGCGGATTCAAAAAGCCCCTCTCTTCTCAGCTCCTCCACGGCACGGGAGAGACCGGGGTCGTTCATCGCTTCCCGCATCCTTCTCCCGGCCCCGGCCAGGTCTGCCGCCAGCTTATCCTGGAACCGGGGGGATCGGTAGTCATCCGTCAGCACCCCCAGTTCTTTCAAGTAATGGACGGCAGACCGGTCGTTGAAGAGCTGCTGGAGAGCGTAGTTATAGCGGATCCGCAGGTAATCCCCGGAGAGAAAGTCGTCCCGGAAAGTGGGGCTGTTCATCAGGGCCGTGAAGGCGGGGATGTGGACCAGACGCTGGAAATCCTCCACGGTCCGGCCGGGATCGCCGATCAGCCGGGCGACCTGCCGGGCGCTCTCCCTCCCCCCTCCGACCGCCTCGATCCCGGTATAGACCGCCTGCTCGATGCAGTAACGGGAGGAACGGCCGGCCACGCTGGAACCGATATCCGGCTGCCCGGTCTCGGCAAAGCCGGCGCGGACCAGGCTGTAGAGCCAGCAGAGCACGAAAGCCGCGACCGTCCCGCAGAGCAGACCGATGGAGGCGCCCCCGATCCGGTCGGGGAGAGTCGGAACGCCGTTCGGCGGCGACAGCTTCCGCTTCTTCCGCTTCCGGCGGATTTTAGCGACAACAATCCGGAAGCCGAGGGCGATCAGCAGGAAAACCGCCACTCCGCCGATAACGGTGGAGACTATCCTGAGCAACCCGAATATCTGGTGCAGCGGTTTCCCCAGAAAGCCGGCCAGGAGATAGGCCCCCGCGTAAGCGCAGATCACCCGCAAAGCGCCCAGCGCGGTGAGCAGCGTTCCCTGCCGGTACCCGCGATAGGCGAAGAGTGCCGCCAGGGCCAGGGCAACCAGGTCGGCAAGATAGGGGGCCACACCGCCCCCTTCTTGCCGATAGGAGAGAACCGCGGGGAACTTTTTGACCTTCTCCCTCATCCCACTGCCCGTTTTTTCGAAGAAGGGTGAAACCGGCCGGGGGTTTGGGATGATGACGGCGGCGGGGGCGGCAACGCTTTCCTTTTCGGGCGCGCTTTCTGCAGAAGCGGATTCGCCGACGGCGAGGCGCTCGACCCTGCCTTTATCCAGGCCGGGCGGGGGCACATTGCCGATATGGACGCCTCCCTGATCATCCGTCCACCGGTAGACGTCGGCCCGGGCGGGAACGGAGAGAACAAAGAGAAGCACACAGACTGAGAAGGCGATTCTCATTTCAAACCGTTCAAGCCATTTGAACCGTCCGAGCAATTTGAACCGTTCATCAATTATTCACGTTTTCTTCCCTCTGTCATTATAACATATTACGACAACACCGGCCCGCTCCGGTCCTCCTTCTTCGCCGCGTCCGCGCGGTCCCGGTCCGTGAAGGAGATATCATCCGCCATCCCTTCGCGATACTCGGAAATCTTCTGCGAGACCGATGCCCAGACCCGGGTGGTTCCCCGGGAGCTCTTATCGAATAGCATCGCTTTCCGACGCTGGAAGCCGAAGTCGGCCGCGTCTTCGATCGCGGAGAGGTCGGCGCTCAGGTACACGAACTGCCAGTCGTCTTTCTCTTCGTGCTCCCCGATCATTTTTTCGATCCGGTCCTTGCGGAACTCGCGGCTGGAGTTCTCCTGACCGTCGGTGATGATCACCATTACCACTTTTGCCGGCCGCTCCTTCTTCGGCAGCCGGGAGAGGCGGCATTCCAGATCGTTGATACCCCGGCCGATGGCGTCCAGAAGCGGGGTCGAGGCCCGGGGAACATAGGTCTCCCGGGTGAGCGCGGGGACGCGCCGGATCGGCACGAAGTCGTGGATGACCTTGTAGGGATCCTGGGTATCGAACTGGACCAGGGTGAGCGTGGCCTCTCCCCCCTGTTTCTTCTGCTCCTCCAGGAAGGTATTGAAGCCGCCGATGGTGTCGTCCCGGATCGACTCCATCGATCCCGTCCGGTCAAGAATGACCGAGAGATGAGTGCAGCCCTTTTTCATCCCGTGCCTCCTTTTTCGCCGGAAGGTTCTGTCAAAACTTTCCGTTTGTTTTGTATCTATTCGTCTTCTTTGGAGCGGGCTAGGACCATTCCTTGGCACTCCCCCTTTTGAATATCCAACAGCCAACAAGGAATATCCAATATCCAAGGCGACAGTCGCTATCGCTCCTTGCTTTTCTTGGCGGTTTCGACACTCGTAAACAGAATTGCAATCAATTCATCTGTTTCCTGTAGAAGCGGAGCAAGCTGAGACGCAGATTCAATCATCTGCGCCTTCGAAATGATCTTGAGCCAAATCTCTGTCTCTCGGAGTTCTTTGAGGGCTATCTTGAGTTTATGAACGAAATCGGCCTTGGATTCTGCGCTTTGGGCCTCTCCATAGTTTGGGGCAGGCGATGTTCCGCTCCTCAATATCTGTGAAGAAACATGTTTGCCGGTCTTCGTTTCCGGCAGGTCGCCAGAAAGTTTGATGATCCGGACAGCATAGTCAACAAAACGATCCTGTAAATCGTACTGTCTTTCCTTCTTCATTGGATATTCCTTGTTGAATATTGGATATTCAGTTCCCCTTTACCGAATTCATTCTTTCATAAAATTTTTGACAGTACCCGCCGGAAGATGTCGGCTGTTGTTTGTGTCATATAACAGTCGGAACAACCCGGGATTTTATTCCCGACTTTTTTACTTTTTTTTAAGCGGGAGGAGGCGGAAGAGCGGGATGGAAGATAGCCGACGGAGAGGGAAGCAGCTTTCTGAGGTTACGAGAGGTTACGAGGGGTTACGCGGGGTTACGCGGGGTTACGAGAAGTTACGCGGGGTTACGAAAGGTTACGAGGGGTTACATGAAAGCAGAAGTATGGGGCGTGGGGGGATAAAAAACCGAACATCGATCCGAAAAATCGAAGATCCCGCGGAAGCGCAGCTTCTTTGCGGGAATGACCTCCGGTCATCTCGGAAAAAAACACCGAACGTTCAACAGATGAAAGTGCCTAAAGTGCCTAAAGTTAGAAGTGCCTAAAGTTAAGATGACAGGGAGTGATGGAGTGATGGAAAAAACTGAACGTCGAACGTCCAACTTTGAACGTCGAACGTCCAACTTTGAACGTCGAACGTCGAACCTTTCCGGCTAGTCCCCTCTCATATTCAATCACATTCGATCGTCTGTTTTATTAAAGAGGGCGAGGCGGGGGATGAAAAACCGAACATCGAACGTCGAACCATTCGGCCGGTTTCCCTCATATTCAATCACATTCAATCGTCTGTTCCCGAAAGGGGGCGAAGCGGGGGGAATTCGTGCAGATTCGTGTAATTAGTTGTTAATAAAAGGGGGCGAGGCGGGGGAAAAACTTCGAACTTCAAACTTTCTCCCTACCGGGTGACGGGGAGATCGGCGGCGGCGCCGTAGTAGGCCCGGGAAACGCCCTTGATCGCCCACAGCCCCGCCGGGCCGCGGAAGACGCCGATGGAATCGATCCCGGTGCCGCCGAAATCGGCCCGGACCGGGTAATCGGTGCAGCGCCCGTGGTAGCTGCGGGTCACCCCCCGGATCGCCCAGAGACCGGCACAGGCCCGGAAGATGGCCGGTTCACAGCTCCCGTCACCGTCAAAATCTCCGGGGAGGGCCCAATCCCCGTCCGCGCCATAGTAGACCCGCCCTCCCCCCCGGATGGCCCAGAGACCGGAGGAAGGACGAAAAACCGCCATCGAGTCGGTGCCGGAACCGGAATAATCGCCGGGGACCGGCCAGTCATTCCCGGCACCGAAGTACGCCCTGCTCAACCCGCGCAACGCCCACAAGCCGGTGCTTTCCCGGAAGAGAGCAATATCGGTCCGCCCGTCGCCGTCGTAATCGTCCGGAGAAGCGATATCCCCCGGACCGCCGAAATAGACCCTGGTCACTCCCCGGATCGCCCAGAGGCCGGCGGCATCCCGGAAGATGCCGATCTCGCTTTTCCCGTCGCCGTTGTAATCTCCCGGGATCGGACTGTCATTCACCCCTCCGAAATAGGCGCGGGTCACCCCTCTCACCCCCCAGAGACCGGCCGCGGGCCGGAAGACGGCGATATCGTCGGTGTCGTCACCGTCAAAATCTCCCGATGCCAGAACGATGCCCGCGGGAGGCAGCAGCGGCCCGCAGGTCGGGGACGGCGTTCCCGAGGGAGCGCTTGGGGAGGGAGTGGGGGTCGCGCTCGGCGTCAGCGTGGGTTCCGGTGTCCGCGTCGGAACCGGGGACAATGTCGGAGAGGGCGTGGGCGGAGGGGTCAGCGTCGGCGGCGGGGTCGGGGTGGAAGTGACAGTAGGCGAGGGCGTGGCGCTCGGCACCGGTGTCGGGGTGGGAGTCACCGACGGCGACGGCGTCATCAGGCACTTCACCAGCACATCGTCGAGTGCCAGCTCGCCCGTACTCCGGGCATAGGTGAACTTTACCCGGCTGGTTGACGGGTTCAGCGGCAACCCGGTGAAGACCGTCCCGGTCGAGGGGAGAGGTATGATGTCCGTTACCGTAGTCCAGGCGGTGGAAAACTCCTCCACCAGGAGATGGCTGGTGATATCGATCATCTGCCCCTTGATCCAGAATTGAATCCATTCGCCGGAGACGAACGATGCGCACTCGACACTATCGTCGGTCTCGTCGAGTTGGATCGAGGGTGAGAGATGTCCGTAGTTCCCCGCCGTCGTGTAGGTGTCGCTGTTCAGGGCGCAGCCGGTGAATGTCCAACCGGACGGACGGCTTCCGCTATCGTAACCGTCAAAACCTTCGCTGATCCGGGTGCAGATCTCAGGTGTCGGCATCACGGTCGGAGTGGGGGTGATCGGCGGCGCCACTACCACGGTGTAGTCCTCGACATCGCCGTAATTAAAATCCCCGCAGGGTTCGACGGATTGATAATACCGCACCCTGATCCGCAGGCGGGCATCGCCCAACAGCGCGCCTGCGGGGGCCGTGATCGTTCCGGTGAAAACAGCCGGTCCACCGTTAAGCGTGGTACTCTCCCCGGCATCGTAGAAATCCCTGTTATGGTTCCAATCCACCCACACATCGCACTTATCCCCCGAATAGGTGTTCGGATTGGTGACGGTGATGCCGTAGGGAGCCTCGCGCACGATTACAGTCGAGAACGCGGTGTAATCGCCGTACCCGTCACATCCGCTTGCATTATCTATCGTGTTGAATTGGACACGCGAGATATATTCGTCGCACCCGCCGCTCGCGCTGCAATACCATGGAGAAGGCGAAGGAGAGGGTGCCGGCGTGTGGTATCCTTCCGGGGTTGGAGTGACGGTGGGGACGGGGGTCGATGTCGGCGACGGCGTCGGTGTCAGGTATCCCTCCGGGGTCGGCGTGGGGGTTGCCGGACGCCAGAGGCTGACTTCATCGACGGCGTAGCCGTCGGTGGGGATGGAAAAGTTATCGTACATCTGAAATTTAATCTGAAAATGATCGTTGAGGGAGAGGCCGGCATCGGCGGCGGCGGCGGAGAGGTCGAACAACGCGGGGATGAATTCAGAGGGCCCGTTATTGAAGGAGGTCAATTGCGACCAGGAGGCGCCATAGTCATCGCTGATGAAGACGCCGTCCTCGGGGTCGTTTTCGTCGCTGAACTCTCGCCACCAGAAAGCCAGATCGACGTCCGTCTGGGCGGAGAGATCGACGGTCAGAACCAGGGCAACCGTTGAATAAGTGCCATTGCTGGAGCAGTCGAGAAGGGCGGAATAAGTCCCGGCATACGGATAAGAGTCGCTCACCCGCACCCTTCCCGTATTATCGGTCACAACCGTCCAGTACACTCCCAGATCACCCGACTCGAACCCGTCATAAAAAGGGATGGCGGCCGGCAGCGGTGACGGGCTGGGCGGCGGAGTAATGGTCGGGGTGGCGGTCGGCGTGACGCTGGGTGTCGGCGAAGGGGTACGGTACCCCTCCGGCGTCGGGGTGACGGACGGGGTCGTGGTCGGGGTCGGGGTCGCCGACGGGGTTGTCGTTGGTGTGGGAGTGGGGGGCGGGGTATGGTACCCGACCGGCGTCAGGGCTGGGCGTGGTGCAGACGATCCACTCGTCGACGGGGTACGGCATTCCCTCGACGTAATAGTACTCCGCGCAGCCGTCATACGTCACCACCATGTCGCCCAGCGTGGGGCAATCCCATTCCGGGGCCCGGCCATCGTCCGGATCATCGTAGGTCGTGCGATAAACACTGGTGCAGCCGGTCCAGGTAACCCCGGTAGCTCCGCTGCCGTCCGAATAGGCGGCCCTTCCCTTGAGACGGTTGACGGCGGTCCAGCGGGGATGGCCGTAGTTCGTCCCCCCGTTGATGAGGGCGACTTCATGCTTGAGACGGTTGACATAATAATAATGAGAGGCCCCGTCGCTGCCGTGATGGTTGACATGGATGACATCAACCCCTTCGGCGGGGTCCAGGTAGGGATCGGCGGGAGGATAACTGATCAGGACGCTGGAAAGTTCGTCCTCGTTCTCCGCCAGGTCACCGGCAGTGATGTAATCGAAACCGCCGTATTCGATCAGGAGACAGACGCTCAAGTTGTTGCTGTCGGTGTTCCCCGACGAGCCGTCGATGAACTGTCCGTAACGGCCGACACAGGTCGCCCGGGCGCCGTCGCCGAGATCGATCACGGTCCCCAGGGGGATCTGAACTCCCTTTCCGAAGTCGGTGTTGTCGCCGCAGTGATAGATGGTGCCGATGGAGTAGCCGCTGTGGTCGATGATATAGTTCAGGCCCCCGTAATGGTCGGAATCATCATGGGAGGCGATGATGTAATCAAGTTCCGGGGTGGCCGGGGCGAAGATGGCGTTGATATAGGGGATGACCTCGTCCCGGCCCTTGCTGCTGGTCCCCCCGTCGATCAGGATGGTGGTCCCGTTGGGGCCGATGACCAGTTCGCTCGAGCCCTGTCCGACATCGATGCAGTGGATCTGCAGTCCCTGGGAAAAAGCCCACGGCGCCGGCAGGAGGGCAAGAAGACCCCAAAAAAGAAATATCCGAGAGACTCTCTTCATTATGTGTTCCGTCAATCTCTTTACGGAAAGGCGCCGATCACAGATTAAGACATTAATATACCATACTACCTCTCCGAGAGATATCAATCTATCCTGTTTAAGGAAACAAGAGAAGTGCCTGAAGTTAGAGAAACGGTAGTATCGCCGCTTTCAGCGGCTTGTAGGATCGGGCTTCGCCCTTGTAGGATCTCCGCCAAGGCGGATTGCATACAAGCATCGGGCCGGGGGTATCGGGTCCGGAAAAGAATGAAGGTTCAACGCTCATGTGCCGTTCTGTGGTTGAAGTTTTTCGTTGTCCCGGATATCGCCCGACGGTGAGATCGGCCACGTCCCCGACAACCTCCTCACTCATCCGGAAGATCATCCTCGGGCCGGCCTCCTTTCCGCCGGACGCTTCCCAGGGGCCTGCCGAATGCAGGAAAAACCGGAACAAGCCTCCCTCTCAGTAAGTGAAATCGGCATTGCGGTAGAGACTCACGTTATCCCAGTCGTCGAAGTCGTGGTTTCCCGATCCGTCGGAGTCGCTCTCCGAGTAGTTGACGGAAGTGTAGTCGTAGCTGTAATTCAGGCAGCTGTGGTAGCTGTCATACCAGTACTGATCGATGCCCTCGAATACATCAGGGGAGAGGCCCATCTGGTGCCCCATCTCGTGCATGAAGACGTGCGCCTGGTACCGGGAGTTCCCGGCGACCGAATCGAGATTCATGAAGAGAGCGTCACCATCGGATACCCCCGCGTCGGAAGTTTTCCAGAACTCGCCGCAGATCAGGGCATAGTGAAACGTAGGGACGTAGTCGTGGTTGAAGTGATCCCGGTAGAGGTTGACCGCCTCGTTTCTGGACAGGTAACTGTCCGCCGGGAGGCAATCGTCCCGGAAGAGATGAAGATCGTAGCCGTAGCGCAGGTACTGGCTCTTGACCTGGCGCAGCGGTGTCTCGCCGATCCGGCAGCCGGAGAGGTAATCGATCTCGACCCAGACATCGTCCCGGAAAAGGTCTCCCTTTCCGCCGAACTCCCGGGCCAGGAAGAACTCATAAGCCTGGTCCACGTCGTCCCCGTCGGAGGTGTCAAAGTATGAAGCATAGCCCTGAAGCGGTGAGGGATCGGCGAAGTAAGACACTTCGACCCTGAACCAGACGTCGTATTTGTATTTATGCGGCCAGCTTCCTCCCTCGATCCCATACCTGAAATAGGAACCGTCTCCGTATTTGGAGAGGTCGATCGTGAAGAAGATCAGCCGGTCGTCATTGTCCCACTTTGCGGTGTAACTGGCCGAGGGGGCGTCGTCTTCCATCAGGTAGAAATCCACCTTGTCCAGCGTCCAGGAATGGGCGCCGTCCAGCATCCGGCGGGCGACGCAGCGATCGTAATCCTTGGTTTCGCCCTCGTCCAGCGACCAGTAAGCGCCCAGCTTCTTGTTCCGGGGGAACCTTCTCCCGTCGGCCAGGACGTAAATCTCGTCCCGGGTTTCCTGGGGGTCCTCGCAGACGACATCCTCCAGAAAAAGACGGTAGCGCAGGTTGGTGGGGCCGTCGTACCAGCCGTCTCCGTCCGTGTCCGGGTTGGCGGGGTCGTAGCCCCGCCGGACTTCGATGCCGTCCCCCAGCCCGTCTTTGTCGGTGTCGACGGCCTCGGGATCGGTGTGGTAAACGAAGACCTCAGCCCAGTTGGTGAGCCCGTCGCGGTCCTCATCCCCGTCCGGCGGGAAATCGTAAACCCAGCAGTAGTCAAAATTTCCCGCTGACTCTGCTTCCTCCTCCGGGCTGGTGCAGCTATTGGGGCCGTCAACCGGCCGATCCTCGTCCGGTGCGGTCGAAGCACCCCCGTCAAAATCCTCCTCTTCCTCACCGGAGATGAGGATGGACTCTCCGCCGCCGTCCGTCGCTGGTCCCGTCCCGTCGCCGGCGGCGTCGATTCGGTCCTCTTCCTGCGTGGAATCGTCCCCGATCGGGTAGGTGTCGTCTGACTCCACCGCTGCCCCCGGGGTAATTTCCGGGCCGGCCTGGATCATGAATATCTCCGGGCGGTCGCGGAAGAGGCCGGCCGGACCCGGCCGGAAGAGGGAGCTAAGCGTTGCCATTCGTTCCTCCTCCCGGAGATCGGCCGTATCTTCCTCCTCGGCCGCGTAGGCTTTCTGGAAAGCGAGCAGTTCATCGATCTCCTCCCGGCTGTAGATATCCCCGAACGCCTGCTCGAGTTTTGCGCGGTTCTGGTCTTTTAAAAGACCGGAGAGGAGTTCTCTCCACTCCGGCCGCGCCCGGCCGACCAGGGCGTCGAACCGGGGCAGCGGGGCGGGGTGTACCTCACCGCCCGGCGGCGGGGGGCAGAAGGGGGAGAGATTCGCCCGTTCCGCCGGGACATCGTTGCCGGATGCGGCCGGCCCGGGGATCGGAATGGAGAAGAGGGTTAGTATCGCGATGGAAAGGATTACGGTTATTTTCATATTTTCTCCTGAAGGTTCTTTGCCTTTTCGGTCTTCGCTCTCAATAAAATAGGTATATTCGCATATCCCGTGCCACATTCGGGCGGCGGATATAAGAGCATGTTACATAACGAGATATGCAAATGGCTGCAGTTTTTGCTCCTGAGCATTCTGAAAAACCTGTCGCATTATGCGACATTCGCTGCCGCAGTCACTGCCCGGTGGCGTGATATATCCGTTCTCTCCGTAGACCTGGTGTGATATGATGCCGCCCGCAGCCGCGCCGGGAAAGAGAGGTGGATTTCTGTTCTTCCCCGGTACGAAGATCGCCCGGGCGGAAAGGAGCACAAGATGAAAAAAGATCGCGTGACATTCTTCACCGCGGGAGGTCTCCGCCTGGCCGGCGAACTCTACCTGCCGTCCGGGGCGGCGGAGGGGAAGCGATACCCCGGGATCGTCCTCTGCCAGGGCCTCTCCGGTGTGAAGGAGAAGGTCCTCCCGGAGGTGGCCGGGTTCTTTTGCGGAGAGGGATTCGCCTGCCTGGCCTTCGACTACCGCGGTTTCGGGGAGAGCGAAGGGGTACGGCCCCGTCTTTTTCCCCGGGAGCGAGTTGAGGACGCCCGGAGCGCGATCTCCTGCCTGATTTCGCGGCCGGTGATCGACCCCCGCCGCGTCGGGCTTTACGGTCTCAGCTACGGGGCCACCATCGTTCCCTACGCGGCCGCTTTCGACCGCCGGGTGAAGGCGGTCGTCGCGGTCTCGGGGAGCGGGAACGGGGAGAGGTGGATGCGATCGCTCCGGACGGCCGACCAATGGCTGGGATTTCAAAAAAGTCTTGAGGAGGACCGGATCGCGGTCGCCCGCACCGGAAAATCGCGGCTCGTCCCCCTGACCGAGATCGTCCCTTTCAGCGACACGTTCTGGCGGAAGTACCGGGGGCTCTCCAGCGATCAGGAATCATCCTCAATCCCGAAGGCCTCCGCGGCGAGTGTGCCGGAGTTCCCCCTCTCCACGGCGGCCGCCATGACGGAGTTCTCGCCGGACACGGTGACCGGGCTGGTCTCCCCGCGGCCGCTCCTTTTCATTCACGGGGAAGAGGACGACGTCTGCCCGGTGGAGCTGGCGCTTGAGATGTACCGCCGATCGGGTGATCCGAAAAAAATCATCATCATCCCCGGCCGGGACCACATCGATCTGGACCATGGAGATGGGCTTGAAGAACAGGCCGGTCTCTCCCTGTCCTGGTTCCGGCACTATCTCTAAACGTTGAGCGTTGAACGTTCAGTTTTTTCCACCACTCCATCACTCCAGTACTCCATCACTCCCTGTCATCTTAACTTTAGGCACTTCTAACTTTAGGCACTTTCCTCTGTTGGACGTTCGACGTTGGATGTTCATTTTTTGCCAGCCGAATGCCCCCTGCCGCAAAACGTGAGACATTTTGACGTTCAGTCTTTCCCCCGGGTGAACCCCCGGGGCTTGCAGATAATCTCCCGCACCCGGAGGGAGAACATGTCCGCCTGGTGGGCGGGCGAGATGACCAGGGCCGTGTCCGCCCCTTTCGCCGAACCTCCGAGAGCGATCACGTCCTTCCCGGAGAGAGCCCCCGCGTCGGCGGCCATCAGGACGCTCTCCACGCAGACCTTGGTCCCTTGCCCGAAGATCCGCAGGGTCTCCGCCGCCACGGCCAGGGGGGCGCCGCCGCCGAGCTTGGCCATGGCCCGCTCCGCCCCGCTGAGGGCATGGCCGCAGGTGACGATCACGGCTTTCTTCTCCGCCAGCTTCTTCCGGGCCGCCGGCGGCAGGGGATCGTCAAAGGGCTTTTCCGCCCCGGAATGATAAGTCACCGCGATCACCTTCCCTTCCGGGAACCGGGCCGCGACCGCCAGGGCGGTCTCCCCGGTCTCGGTGGCGACCACGATCTCCCTGATCTTCAGTTCCCGCGCCCGACGGCAGGCCGCCTCCACCGCCGCCGCGGTGCAGGAAGGGCCGGGGGCGGGGAAGTAGAGAACTTCCTCCTTCTGAGTCTTTTTCGTCATGGCTTTCCTCCTTTGAAAAGCAAAAAAAATCAAACAGACGATTGTAGGTGATTGGATATGATTGTTGTCCCTTTATTAGGTCATCGGGATAGTATGTAACCCGATTTGTTGTCCGAATGAATAAAAAGAACAGATCAAAACATCACCATCATAATTCGTTGTATTGTCAGCGAGTGACCGGGATATCTCCTGAACTCCCGAAATAAACCCGTGAGCGTCCCTTGATCGCCCAGAGACCGGAAAGGCCCCGGAATATGCCGAACCGATCCAGCGCAGCCCCATCGTAATCAGCGGGAGAGGGCCGGTCCCCCGTCCGGCCGAAATAAGATCTCGTTACCCCCCGGATCGCCCAGAGGCCGGAAGACGGCCGGAATATTCCCACCGTGGAATTGCCGCTCCCGGTGTAATCGCCCGGTACGGCCCGGTCTCCTTCTCTTCCGAAATATATCCGGCTGTCGCTCCTTACCGCCCAGAGGCCGCCGGCGGACCGGAAGACGGCAATCGCTTCGGTCCCCTCCCCCGCGTAATCGCCCGCGACCGGCAGGTCGCCGGGGCGCCCGAAATAACATCGAGTCACCCCCCGGACAGCCCAGAGGCCGGTTGTTTCCCGGAAGACGGCAAACTCACAGATTTCGTCTCCGTCGTAGTCGCCGGGGGCCGGGATATCGTCATCCCGGCCCAGATAAGCGCGGGTGAGGCCGCGGACCGACCAGAGGCCGCTGTTTTCCCGAAAGACAGCAGCCTCCGACCGGGCATCCCCGTCATAATCTCCCGGGACCGGTATATCACCGTTCTCACCGAAGTAGAATCTGCTCAACCCCCTGATCGCCCATAATCCCGTGGCCGGCCGGAAGACGGCGATCTCCGCGCTGCCGTCGCCGTCGTAATCCCCGGAATGGGCCATCAGGTTGGGGTCAATCTTGTAATAGCTGACCAGAACGCTGCTGTCCGCTTCCGGCCCGGAACAGACTTCGCAGTGAAACCATACCCGATCGGAAGTAACTCCGTAAGGCAAAGACGAGACATTTCCCGCGGAAAGCATGACCGGATACTGAGTATAGCCGGGCCCGGAGCCCGAATCGGGCTCGGCGTCTACCCACTCCGGTTTTGTGGTGACGGTCCAGCTGCAGATATCAATACACCAGTTACAGCCATACGTGACCATCGCCAGGGGCACATCGTCGGTCAAAGTAACTTGAGCGGGCCCGACCCCGGGCCCAATCGGTATACAGCTGTAGGTGGGAACGGGCGACGGGGTGGCCGTCGGGGGGAGAGTGGGAGTCGCACTGGCCGGGGCGGAAGGCGAAGGGCTCGGCGTCGTTGTCCCCGCCGGGATGACCGGCGGGGTCGGCGAGCAAGAGGGGGGCGGAGTCGGCGAAGACGAGGGGGCTGGTGGCGGGGTCAGCGAACACGAGGGGGCTGGCGTCGGGGTCGGCGAGCAAGAGGGGGATGGGGGCAATGAACATGAGGGGACCGGAACCGGCGAACAGGACGGGGTCGGACTGGCCGGGGCCTGGTCGGATAACATGCAGAGGGTGAGTGACGCCTGCCAGATCGTCGGTTCGTTGGTGGCCCAGTCGTTGACGTCGTCATGGTAAACGGCGGTGCCGGACTGGAAGGCGGCATACTCGTCCGGATCCTTCAGCGATATCCCCATGGCGTTCCAGGTCGAGCGCGCCATCGGCCCTTCAATGCAGGTGCCGTAAATAGCGGTCCCGGTAATGTCGGCGACCTGGCTGTGGGGGTCCCGGGTATAGTTATCCCCCAGCCCCGTCACCCAGGAGACCCCCCACTGGTTCCTTCCCAGGATATAATCCCGCACCTCGTCATGGAGCGCGTCATAGGCCGTCTCACCGGGAAAAAGTTTTTTATAAAAGTCGCACATGACCACCGTCCCGGTCATGACCGCCGCCGATCCCCACCCATAGGTGGTGGAGACCCGAAACGGGTTGGACAACGCCCGGCTCAGATTGCTGTCCAGATCCTGTTGGAGATAGGTTTGCAGCTGGCTCTGGGTGGCGTAGTCGGCGTGGGGATAAAGCTCGTAGTGGGCAAGCGAGTGGATATTCCCCCAATCGAACCATCCCCAGGAAGAACCGGCCAGGGAACTGCAGTAAATCGCCTCGGTGAGGTAATTAAATTCCCCGCTCGCCTTGTACATCTCGACCCCGGCCAGTTCCAGGTCATCGTAGAAGAACGTCTCATCGTAGAACCAGGAGGGATCGGTATCCCGGGCGGTGAGATTGCTCCAGGCCAGGGAATAAAGTTCAGTGGCCGCGGACCAGCAGGCGGCGGCATAGGCGTCGTCGCCGAGATCGTTCTTCCAGATCAAGTAAGCCATGGCAAAGGCGGCCGCCGAGCGGCCGGCGATATTGGCCCCGATCCCCTGATAGGCGGGGCGGTAGCCGGCATACCCGTAATCGGTGTTGTCATCCTGGGGGAGGCGCCATCCCGAGTAATGGTCGGCCTCTCCCCCCACCTGATAATAAAGTTTTCCCGGGACCGACTTCAGTTTCAATACCCAGTCAAGCCCGTACTTCGCCTCGTCCAGTATGTCCGGGATCCCGTTGGAGCCGGGGGTGCCGTCGGAGAGGTAATTATCGGCGAATTTTCCCCGGTTTTCCCGGTAGGTGAAGAGCGTCAGGTCGAGAACGTCGCTGACGGTGAGGAGGAACTTGATGTAATCCGCCGCGTCGTGCCATCCCCCCGACAGGTCGATAAAACCGCCGGTATCGACTTTCCAGGCGTCCCCGTCGGTTGCCGACTCCGGGTGGGTATGGCAGACCGCGGAGAGAAAGGGGTTGTCACCGCAGCGCTGCGACCGCAGATAAGAAAGGATTTCTTCCTGGGTCCCCCGATAGACATCGGGAGAGATCGTGAAATATGAGGACTCCGCGCTCCCGTCGGCCAGAGAGATTTTGAAAGACCCGCATCCGGTGAAGGCGGAAAAATCGGGGCGGTACGTATGGCTGAAAGCGCAATAACTCCCGCTGTCCGGCCCCATGCTCCGGGGCCCGAAGACGGTCTCGCCGGTGGCTGCGTCGATCAATGCGAAATTGACCGCCGAGATATCATCGTTGGAGAAGGCGACCGCGACTTTGGTATCGGAAGGGAGATAGCCCACCTGGTTGGTTCTCAGATACCGGGGAGAACCCTGTGCAGCCGGGGGGGGGAGAAAGAGAAAAATCCCCGGAAGAAGGCAGCGGATGAATGCAACACTTCGGAAAGATGATGACACCTTTTACGCACCTTTCCCGCGGGCAGCAGGCAGTTCCCGGTTTGCCGAATGCGTTAAACCTTGCCGTCTATCCCTCTACCGCGGCCCCTATTCGGTCCAGAGATTTCACAAATTTTTCACCCCGCGGTGCCAAAGACACTTTGCGGGGTCTCTGATTGATCCCCCTCTTTTTAAACTACGAATTACGCGAAACTTGTCCTGAGCGTAGCCGAAGGATTACACAAATGATCCCCCGCCTCGCCCCCTTTTGAAACAGACGATTGGATGTGATTGAATATGAGGGGAACCGGGCGCAAAAGTTCGACGTTCGACGTTGAACGTTCGATGTTCGGTTTTTCATCCCCCGCCGTCCCCTGAACCCTGAACCCTGTCCCCTTACCCCTTACCCCTTATCCCTTCCCCCTGCTTTACTACTGCGCGTGATAGGTGCAGGCGATCAGCTTGCTTTCGGATTTCTCTTCCCCCCACCGGACCGGCTCCTGGGCCTTGGCCACGGTGTAGCCGTGGAGAAGGTCATCGTACTGCTTCATCGCGTGCCCTTCTTTACTGGAGGTGGTGAGATAATCCCCGACCTCGATGTCCCCGCCTTCCTTCGTGACCAGGATGCGGCCGTCGCCGACCGTCAAGATATTATGGAGATTCTTGCCACTTGCCTTCCGGTTGGAATAAATCCCAAAAACAGATTTATCGTAAGGCCGGGTGGACGGTTCAACCACGTAACCAACCTGGTGGGATTGTTCGTGAGGGGAGACGGTCTTCTTCAACCTCATCACGGTCCCGTAGGGATAACCGACGTCGGCAGCTTCGCCTGAAATAGATGCCGGGTGGCCGCCGGTGAAGTTATTATAAACAACATCATTCCCGGAAACTTCGATATCGCCGATTAAGGCGCCGAGGCCGTTCTGAAAATCTATCAAACTGCCGCTCCCACCGGCACCGTAACTCCCGGCCTGAACAAGTATCCCGGAGCTGTTGGATGTTCCATGGGTGTTGACGAACTCGGCCACATAGCCGAGCACGTCGTCCTCGACATCCAGCGCGGAGCCGGGGACACTGGTCCCGATCCCGACCTTGCCCGACGTGCGGTAGACGTTGCCGCCCAGCGTTCCCCAGAGACTCCCCCCGCCGCCGCCGAGCATGATCCCCGGGAGGGGTTCGCCGCCCGAACCGTAATAGACCCTGGTCACGTCCCGCACCGCCCAGCGGCCGCTCGCCGCCAGGAAGAGTCCGAAATCCATGACCCCGTCGCCATTGTAGTCCCCGGGGACCGGATCGTCCGCGGCGCCGCCGAAGTAGAGCCGGGTAACGTTGCGGACCGCCCAGAGCCCGCCGCGGTACACCCCGATATCGTTGGTGCCGTCGCCGTTGAAATCGGCCGCCGGAGAAACCAATCCGGAAGACAGACCAAACACTATCACCAGACCGAATGCTATCTTTTTCACCATCCTCACCTCCCCTTCCCGTTTCCTTTACCGCCTATTACCCGACACAATATGTCAACCCGTGAAGAAGAACATCCGCTGTTCATTCTACCCGGATAATCCCCGGGAAAAACCCGCCGGCAATAATAGGGACGGTTTATGAACTATAATCAGATACGAGAGTCTAAGAGTAGAGGGATCGCCGTTGCTTTATCATATCATATGATTCCTCGACTAACCAGCATAATACCGGGGGGGCGGCCCGCGGCATCAGGGCTCTTGATGTTCTTATCCGCCTAATCCGAAATCGATAATCAGGGTCCGGGAACTCCCCGACAGGAGAACGGGCCCCTTCTCTATCGTCTTTTACCGGCATTCATCGGATTGACACCGGGATTTTTATCTGATATGTTATCGTGTATTGATTTAGACGTCCTTATGTTAAGCGGAGAGTGAGATCTATAAAGGGGAAAACCTCCTTACGCCTTCCTCTTATAACTTTACATACCAGGGGCGACGAAAGCTTCATTTTGCTGCTTCGGAATTTATCGCGCGGGGCTTTAGAGGCTGTCCGATAAACCTGTTTCTGGTAGCCGCGGGTTTTAACCTGCGTTTGTGAGAATACACCTGTTTGACAGTCAAATGATTGCGCACCTTAAAAGGTGCGGCTACCAGAACAAACCCACAAAAACAGGTTTATCTGACAGCCTCTTTAGCCCTGCCCGAACGGAGCAGGACTGAAGTCCTGCACTACGAAGTCGCGCCGGAGGCGCTAACCCGCACTTCATGAAACGATTCACGGAAATTTTAGCCGCGGCGGCGGTTGTCATTTTATTGTTGTTACCGACCGCTGCCTTCGCCGGGGACATTCTCGAGGTCTGGTTCGTCTGGGCGAACGGGAATTCCGGGACCTGCACCCTGATCCGGGGGCCGAACGGGACGACCGTCCTCTACGACGAGATGTACGTATACAACTCGGCCTGGTACCTCTACGATCTTTTGAGCGAACTCGGCATTACCCACATTGATTACGCGATAGCCGGGCACTATGACGCCGACCACTGCGGCGGACTGGACGTTCTCTCCGACCTGCTGGGCGGCGATTCCCACTTCGGCACTTATTACGACCGCGGCGGCACCGTGAAACACGGCGGCAGCATCCCCTCCGACTATTATGCTATCGTCAACGGGAACCCGAAACGGGCCATCCCCGCCCTGGGGCCGGCGGGCGCGATAGACCTCGGCGACGGGGCGACGCTCACCTTCCTCACCCGGGGCGCTCCCGATTACGCCGACGCCGAAGACAACACCATCTATGTCTATAACCGGCCCAATATCACCTCCGGGGTCACCGAGAACGAAAAATCAATCACGGCGCTCATCACTTACGGCGGCTTCGATCTCTACCTCGGCTCCGACGCCGAGGGCGACACGGAATCGGCGGCCGCCAGCGTCATCGTCGACGACCTCGGCCGCGACCCCGACGTCTGCCTGGTCGACCACCACGGGGCGGAAACCAACGGCATCAGCAGCGCGGCCTACTGCCTGAAGATGGATCCCGAGGTGGCGGTCATCCCGGTCTGGAGCAACGGATACGGTCATCCGAGGAGGACGACCGTGGAGCACTTCCAGGCCGCGGTGGAGCACCTGGACCAGCGGATCATCCGGCTCAATCCGGGCGACGTGGGGGATCCCGACTGGGCGCCGGAGACCATGGCCTACTGTTTTACCAGCAACCGGCACGTCTATCTTTATACCAACGGCGTTACCTACACAGTGGACACGGTGGACCGGGAGGGAGGGAACGACATCACGGAACCGGGGCTGACCAACCACTACGCGGACGAGGGCTACCAGCTCCTGATCACGGAAGCAGCCATCGACCAGGACCAGCCCCTGGGGCACCCCTGGGTCGAGCTCTCGATGAAACTGGGGAGTGCCGATCTCTCCACGATCTACATGACCGATCACGATGCCGTCTTCCCCATCGCCGACAACGGCCCCCTGACCATGGTGACCGGAGATGTCCTGATCATCCACGACGCGGCCGGGACCTCCGAGAACGACTCCAGCGGAAAGGGAGCGAACGGCCTCTGGGACGTGTACGAGAACACACTCGCGCTCTCCCTCTCCAGCTCCGACGATCAGTTCATCATCACCACCGAGAATTCCACCGATCCCGCCGGGGCGAATATCCTCGATGCTCTCTGCTGGTCGAACGACGACGGTTCAATGATTGCGGGAGAGGTTGCCGACGGAAACGACCTGATCTCCAAGAAGCAATGGGGCGATCCGGAGCAGGGTGACGGGGTATTCAGCACCACCGACCAGGGGCCGGCGGCCGGCAACATCAACAACGGCTACGCCCAGAGACTGACCTACGACGACCATAACTGCGCGGCCGACTGGACAATCTCGACGACCAGCGATTACGGGGACCCGCCGCCCACGATCACACCCAGCCTCACCCCCTCCCCGACGCCGTCCGCCACCCCCTCCCCCACCCCGACCGCCTCGGTCACGCCGACACCCTCCCCCACCGTCACCCCGACCCCCACCGCCACCCCGTCCCCGGCGCCGACGACCACGCTGACGCCGGCGCCGCCGGAGGGGGACGTGGTGATCAACGAGATCCACGCCGATCCGGCCTACGGACTGGCGGGCGACGCCAACGGTGACGGCTACCGGGACGGCGGGGAGGACGAGTTCGTGGAACTGGTCAACTGGACGAACCATACCGTCGATTTGGGCGGCTGCACCCTGAGCGACAGCTACTTGGTCCGCTACACGTTTGTGAGCACGTTTGAAGTCCCGCCCGGAAAAGCGGTCGTCATCTTCGGGGGCGGGACCCCCACCGGAGATTTCGGGGGAGCAGCCTGGGATACCGCGAATTCCGGCGGCTACGGCCTTGGCCTGAATAACTCCGGCGATACGGTCACCCTCCGGGACGGAGATTATGTCTACGACTCGGTGACTTACGGGATAAACGGCGGTCTGGACCAGTCGCTGAACCGGTATCCCGAGAAACGGGGCTTCTTCTATCTGCACTCGGAGCTTGAAGGATCGGGAGGAAGCCTGTACTCCCCGGGGACCACGGTCAACGGGGACCCCTTCGTTTACGAACCGACGCCGACGGCGACACCGACCGTCACCCCTTCCCCGATTCCGACGGCGACGCCCTCGCCCTCCCCCAGCGCCACGGCCACCCCCGCCCCCTCCTCCACTCTCACCCCCAACCCGACACCGGCCCCAACCGCTTCACCTTCGCCCACGGCTACCCCGGCACCCTCGGCAACCCCGGCGCCCACTGCCTCGCCTTCCCCGTCCCGAACCCCGACCTCCAGTCCCTCCCCCTCCCCGACCCCGACCCCCAGTCCCTCTTCCACCGCGTCACCCACTCCTTCCCCGACACCGGACGCTTCCCCCACCTGCGGGCCGGGGGAACCCTACCGGCACCGGGCCGGAGCGACGGGAGACTTTGACGGGGACGGCACCGACGACATCGCCGTCTTCCGGGAGGGAGCCGGCCTCTGGGCCGTACGAGGGATCACCCGGGTCTATTTCGGCGGCACCGACGATATGCCGGTGGCCGGGGATTACGCCGGGGCGGGGACGACGGCGATCGCCGTCTTCCGGGGCAACTCCGGCCTCTGGGCGGTCAAGGGGGTCACCCGCCTCTATTTCGGGAGCGGAGCCGATATTCCCGTCCCCGGCGACTATGACGG
This sequence comes from uncultured bacterium, assembly GCA_963822585.1. Taxonomy (GTDB): domain Bacteria; phylum Auribacterota; class Erginobacteria; order Erginobacterales; family Erginobacteraceae; genus CAWGIE01. The sequence continues at coordinate 45,498 of CAWGIE010000047.1, read as the reverse complement.
GGACGGCTTCTGTGACCCGGGGATATTCCGGAGCGCTTCCGGCCTCTGGGCGGTCAAGGGGGTCACCCGGGCCTATTTCGGGACGGCCGACGACCTACCGCTCCCCGGGGACTACTCGGGAGCGGGGGCGCTGACGCCGGGTATTTTCCGGCCCGGTGCCGGCCTCTGGGCCCTGAAAGGGGTGAGCCGGGTTTACTTCGGAGCCGAGGGTGACTGGCCCGTCCCCGGCGATTACAGCGGGGACGGGACCTGGAGAGCGGCCGTCTTCCGGGCCGCGCAGGGACTATGGGCGATCAAGGGGGTAACCCGGAGCTACTTCGGGAACTGCTCCGACCAGCCGGTGGCCGCCGATTACAACGGCGATTCGGTCGACGAGGGAGGCATCTTCCGGGGAGCGTCCGGTCTCTGGGCGATGCCGGGCGGCCGGCGGGCCTACTTCGGCGCCGACGGCGATATCCCGGTCACCCGGTAGAGAGAAAGTCTGAAGTTCAAAGTGCCTAAAGTTCGAAGTTCCCCCGCCTCGCCCCCTTTTGAAACAGACGATTGGATGTGATTGAATACGTAAAGTCTCCCCCGCCCCGGCCCCAATTACGTTGAACGTTGGACGTTGAGCGTTGAACGTTGAACGTTCAGTTTTTCAGTTACCGGTCACCGATTACTGATCACTGATAACTGTTTTCCTTGAACGTTCAGTTTTTCAGCCACTGATCACTGATTACCGATCACTGATTACCGGAGGTCGAGGCGGTTCTTCAGCTCGGCCGTACCCCATTTTTTTATCTTTTCCTTCGCTGCCGGGGCATCGGTCACCGACCAGAAAAGGCCGCAGTCCGCGCAGACAAATGACTCGTACTCCACTTTCAGAAAAGGGGTGGAGAGTGAGAGCTTCAGGAACCTGGTCCTGTTGGGCAGGAAGCGCGGCTTGTATCCCCGGTGGCCGATGACCCGGCCCTTCGCCACCCGCCGGCTGCCGCACCGGAAACACTCCAGATCGTCTTTCATGCGATCGTCCCCTCCCTCACTCTTCGCCGAGATACTCCATGGTGAACGATCCGGTGGAGACCCCGCCTTCCCGGATACTCTCTCCGGAATGAACCGTGTAATCGGGCGAGAAGGTTCCTTCCACCATCATCTCGGCCGACTCCTCCACCGCTTCCCCGCCCAGCTCCCGCAGGCGGATCACGGTCACGATCCTCCTCTGGGCTGAATCCTGGTCGATGACCCGGTAGGACGCGGAGCCCGTGTTCCCGTCGCGATCGATAAACCGGTAGTCGCCGCCGGGAGTAAAATATACCTCTCCCGAACCGTCGGACATCCGCCAGTGCCCGATCAGGGCCTCGGCCGGAGTGGCGGTGTTTCTCTCGGCCACGGGCGCGCTCGCGCAACCGGCGCCGAGAAGAAGGACCAGCATCAGGAAAGGAATAGATTTTTTCATGGCGTCGTTGATCCCGATTGTCGGTTTACTTCCTTATACTACCGGGTTCCGGGGATCGGGGAAAGGGGAATCTGCGGCCGGGAACTGTTCGCGACCGCGGCGGTCAGGGCGCCGGCGGCGCACCTGTTCCGGCAGGCGATCTTCCGGGCCGGCCGCGCGGGACGGGTTCCCTTCCCGGAACACCGGGAGTTCCCCTGAGGGAATTGGCAGTGGAGGGGGTCCCGGGGGCCGGCGCGGTATGGAACTCGACCAGTTCCGAGACCACTGACGGGGTCCCCAGGTCCCCCTCCAACCCCCGGTACCTGACCCAGAAATGAGGCGGGGAAACGGTAAACCACATGTAGATGTCGGGGGCCAGGATTTTCCCCAGGAAGGTGAGAATGCCCAGATCGGGAACCAGGCGCAGTTTGTAGCAGGGGAACGTCCCCGCCGGCGTCTCTACCTCCTCGATCCCCTCGCAGGCGATCAGGACCGAATAGGTGTCCGGGGACTCGTTGAGAAGGGTGATCTCCATCTCCGCGTCCTCGTTCTCCGCCTCCTCCGGCGGAGGAAAGGGAAATCCCCGGAGAAAAGAGACGATCTCCTTGGTATCGACCAACCGATCTCCCAGCTCAAACGTCTCCCGTTCCGTTTTCCCTTCCCGCGGATAGACGGCCCGGGTCCGGACTTCGCCTTTGGTGCGATCGAACTCTTTCTCCAGAATAAAGAGGACGCCGTCTCCGGGATCCCGAACCGTGAGCAGGGAATGCCGCATCCTGATCCGGCCCCGGTCGAGGACGAACTCGGCCTCGGTGATCCGGGTCTGCTCCCGGTCGTCGCCCTCGAACCGGCCCCGCAGTTCGTCGCGGACGGTATACTTCGCCGGGGGAGCCGTATCCACCCGCTCCAGGACCCAGTTCGCGCTCCAGCGGACGGCGTCATCGTCGGGGAGGCGCGCCTGATAGGCCCCCCACTCCCGGGGGGCGATCTCGACCGGGCCGTATCCCTCACCGGCGAGCGCGGGAAGTGCGAGGAGCAACGCGGCCGTGCCGGCCGAAACGCTCCCCCCCGCGCCGCGAACAGGCGACGAATCATTCTCTGAGGGCGGCGCGGCCGCCGCCGGTCAAAAGCAGGCTGATGCAGGCGGAAAGAAGAGCCAGGGGGAACTCGAAACCATGATTGCTGGTGAAAAGGCCGTGGCCGAGGTGAACGAACAGGATGGCCATGACCATGTTGATCCCGAGGAAGAGAGCGGCGAGACGGGTCTGGACTCCCAGGAGGAGGCAGATGCCGCCCAAAAACTCGACCGCCCCCACCAGCACCGCCCAGGCCAGGGCCGGTTTCAGCCCCATCGTTCCCAGAAATCCGGCAAACCCCTTCAGTCCCGGGCCGCCGAAAGCCCCGAAAAGTTTCTGGGACCCGTGGGCGATGAAGATCGCCCCCAGCGCCAGCCGCAGGAAGAAAGGCGCCCAGGACGCCGCTTTTCCGAATATCTTTTTCAGCATGGCAAAGCTCCTTTGTCGTAGGTAAGAATTGTTGGAGTAAGCCACCTTAGCCATAGCGGCTTGAGCTCACTCGAAAAGCTCATAAGTTCTTAAATCCTAATACCGAAATACTAAATCCTAAACAATATCAAATGACCAAAACTGAAAAACCCTAAACGATGGGGCTAAAACCGGCGATTTTTTGAGCATTCGGTAATTGGGATTTAGGTTTTATTTAGGATTTAGAATTTCCCGCTCGAATATCTTTTCGAGTCGACCCTACAGGGTATAGCGTATGACTGCGTCAGCTGAATTGGAGTAATGGAGTACTGGGAAACAGATGCCCGTCCAGCCCGATGAATCCATCACTCCACCACTTTCACCCGCCGAAGCTTCAGCGAAGGCGGGCCATCACTCCCTTATTCCCACTATCAGGTCTTTGATGATACCGATCCTGTTCTTCCAGCTCAACGTGCGGTACACGCACATGAAATAATGCAGAAACGATCCCAACCGTCCCCCGACCCGAGCGCCCAGGACAGACCCCCAGGCTCTCCCGGAAGCAAGCGGGATCAGGTAGCCGTAATCGCGGGGACGATAGGGCAGCGAAGGCTTCCCCGCGAGCCGGCGGCGAATGTTGCGGGCGGCGGCGATCCCCTCCGCCCAGGAGAACTGAACCGCCATCCGGAGAAAGGCGCCGCCGGCGTCGGCGACGGCGGCACTGTCGCCGAGGGCGAAGATATGGCCGGAATCCGGCAGGCTGAGATCGGGGGCGACCAGGAGGCGGCCCTGCTTATCCCGGGGGTAATCCAACCCCCGGATAAAGTCGACCGCCCGCATCCCGGCCGACCAGACCAGGGTGAGATCCGTGACCGTCTCCCCGTTCAGGATCACCTCTCCGCCGTCCGTCACTTCCAGCCGGGCCGAGAGGGTGACTTCGATACCCAGGCGGGAGACCTCGCGCCGGGCCGGCCCGGCGATCTTTTCCGGGAGATGTCCCAGAATCCGCGGAGCCATCTCCGCGATCCGGACGGTGAAAGGCGCCTCACCCCCCCCGGCCAGCCTTCTCCCCGCGAATACGAGGGCGGAAGCCGTCTCCACGCCGGTGTACCCTCCTCCCACGACCAGGAAGGTGTGGTCGCGCCCCTGCCGCAAGACCTCTTCCATCCGCCGGCGCAGACGGCGGGCATCCTCTATCCCCGCCAGGGTGAAGGCGCTCGCCCGAGCCCGGTCGTTCCCGTAGAAATTCGGCTCCTGCCCGGCGGAGACGACCAGAAAGTCAAAAGGGATTTCCCGCCCGTCAGCCAGAAGAAGTTTCCTCCCCTCGGAGACCCTAACGGCAGCCTGATTGATAAACGTGACCCTTCTCCGGCGACAGAACTCGGGGAGGTTGAAGAGCAACTTCCCGAACTCCACTTTTCCCGCCACCGCGTCGGGCAGGAGGGGGAGAAAAACCGCCTCCTTCCGCGGATCGACCAGGATCACTTCCAGGCCGGCGTGGTGGGGCAGTCGCCTGATCAGGTTGCAGCCCGCGAAGCCGCCGCCGGCGACGACGATCGTTTTTTTATTCATCATTCAACCCTCCTTCGGTCGGTCGAGAGCGCGGTCCTGCTCGTCCAGATATGCCTGTAAAACCAGATCGAACCGCCGATCTCCCCACCGTCCGATTATCTTCCCGTCCCGGCGGGCGGCGGCCAGGTATCCCCGGGCCCGGGCCCGGGCCTGGCGGATAAAGCCGCCTCGCCGGATCATCCCGGCCAGCCGGGAGGTCTCTTTTTCCGTGAGGCCGTTATTCATCTTTCTCCGCAATTCATCTCGCAGAACGGCATCCCCGGCGGCGAGGACGAGCGGAAAGCTGGGGACGCCGTTCTTGAGATCGGCCAGACGGTCCTTCCCGGCCGCGCCGCAAGCGAAGTCGAGGCAGTCATCGGCCGTCTGATAGGCCAGGCCCAGGTTCCCGCCGAAACGCCGAAGAATATTCAGCTTCCGGGCCGGGAGACCGGCCAGGATCCCGGGGGCCTGGCAGCAGTACTGGAAGAGAGCGGCCGTCTTCAGGGAGGCCACCCGCAGATAATCTCTTTCCGTCCAGGGGAACTTCCGGGAGAGACGGCTCTCCTGGATCTCGCCCGAACAGAGCGAATGGACCGTCTCCAGGAGCAGGTCGGTCAGCTCCCGGTTCCCCAGCCGGTTGACGGTGGAGACCCCCCGGCTGAAGAGGATATCGCCGTAGAGAAGCGCCGGGACCACGCCCTGGGCATGGGGGAGCGACGGACGACTCCTTCGCCGGAGGGCGCCGTCGATGACGTCGTCGTGGATCAGGGTGGCCAGGTGAACGATCTCCGCCGCCGCCGCGGTCTTGATGACGCTCCCCCGGGGAGCGCCCAGGAGTCTCCCCAGGATGAGGATCAGACTGCCTCGGCGCTTTTTCCCCCCGTTCTGCAGCGCCTGCCGGCTGATCTGCCCCAGAAAGGCGTGGGGGGGGCGGAGAGCGGAGGCAAGTTCCCTATCCAGACGAACAAGATCGGCGGCGGGGGTCCGGTTTTTCATGCCAGAATGATACCCCCAATGAGGAGAAAATGAAAGGCCAGAAAGAACTGGATGGTCCGGGCGCTGCTGGCGGTGAAATCGATCCCGTTTTGCACCGCCCGCCCCAGCAGGCGGGACGCGGAGAAGGCAAGAGGGACAGCGGCCAGCACGGCCAGGAGAGGAACGGGATACCACCGGAGGAGGACACACACCACCGGGGCGGCGTAAGCGCAAACCAGGCACACCCGGTAGACGGCAAGCGTTCGGCGCGGTCCGGTCCGGACCGCCAGATTCCGCTTCCCGGCCCGGCCATCGCTGGCCGCGTCGCTGAACTCGTTGGCGATCAGGACGGCGGCGATGAGAAAACCCGGAGCCAGGGAGAGAAGAAGAACCCCGGCGGTGATGATCCCCGTCTGCAGCAAAAAGCCGCCCAGGACCAGCAGCGGCCCGAAGGCGATCAGGAGAGTGACCTCCCCCAGTCCGCGGTAGGCGAAGGAAAACGGAGGGGCGGTATACGCCCAGGCAATGAAGGCGCCGACCAGGACAAGGAGCATCAGGAGGACGCTCTGGAGTGAGAGGGAGAGCAGAAGGCCGATCAGGACGGCGGCGGCAAGACAGGCCGCGGCCGCCCGGCGCACGGCCGCGGGGGCGACCTGGCCTCTCTGGATGGCTTTGGACCCCCCGAAGTGGGGCCGGTACTCTTCTTCTCCCCGGTCCGCCCGGAAGCGGTCGTCCCAGTACTCGTTGAAGAGGTTGGCGGCCAGATGAACCATAACGGTCCCCAGCAGTCCGGCGAGGAAGATCGGAAGATCGAAGCGCCCGGCCGCCACGGCGGCGGCGCTGCCCGTGCCATAGGGAAGGAGGCTGACAGGGAGGAAATTAAAACGCGAGACCCGGAGCCATGTTCTAACTCTGTTCATCTGATTCTGGAACCTCCCGGCGACAAAACCTTATGGAACTGTTTTAATAAATAATCATACCTCAAACTAATTTAAACCCGGAGGTCGCGAAGATCACGAAGTTTTTTCGACAAATGAGCTGAATTATCTTTTTCATCAATTACATGGAGTTGAAAAAAAATACAACGGTATCATCGTGATCCGCTTCACTATTCACCATCACGGTTGACAACCGGCCGGACGCGGTATATTCTCCCCCCCCTTTAAGTTACCTGTTTCACGTTTAAAAAGCAGAAGTTCACTCAATGGGCGGCCAAGCCGCTCATTTATCGACTTGTGCCATTCCGCAGGCGGGAACATTTCGTGTTAGGGGGGAACATACCATGACCGGACAGATTGACAGGATGCGCCAGAGCGATCTCTTCTCCGACTTCATCGTCCCGATGGAAGACTACACGGCTTTCCGGGACGCCACCTACTTTCTCCGCCATGACGGCAACTTCATCTTCAGCCAGGGATACTATCACCCGGTAGATCCCCAGAGCGGGGAGCGGCTCCTGACCTCGCACATCATCTTCACCCCCCAGCGGGGAGAGATCCCCGGCTACGCCCGGAAAAAGATCTTCGGGCAGGCCTATGAGAACGTCACCAAGGTGATCATGGCCACCCAGCCGCCCGAGCTCTTCGACCGGTTCCAGATGGAAGAGTACCTGAAGGTCGATCCTTCCCTGGCCGGCCCGCGCCCCTACTGGGCGACCTACAAAGTCTTCGTCCCGGTCTCCTCCTTCGTCGGCTGTTTCCCGACCCGGCATTCCCTCGACGCCATCCGGCGGCGGGCCGGGGGGGGTGACGGCCGGGCGCGGCGCATCAAGCGGGCGATCGAGGCCAGCGCCGAACGTCTGGGGATATCTCCGGAACAGTACGGCATGTCCGGGTCCGTCTCCCTGGGAAACTACGAAAGCCCCCATGATCTCGACGTGGTGATCCATGGGACAATCAGCGAGGTGCGCCGGATCGTGGAAGACCTCCGGCGGCTGACCGCCCGCGATGAGGACCGCCGGGTCATTGAGTCCGGCAAGTTCTGGCCCATCCGTTATTGGGAAGAGGTGGACGGACACCGGACCATGTTCTGCCCCTTCTTCTCCCCCCTGGACCCGGACGAGTTTCCGCTGAGGAATTTTTCCTGCGAGGAGCGGGGGATGGTGCGGATAGAGGGACGGGTCTGTGACCACACCTTCAACGCCTATAACCCGACCATCCTCGGCCTCGAAGGGGTGAAGATCGACGGGAAAAACCGGAAGGGAGAACTCCGGCTGATTCTCTACCACGGGGCCGAACGGGGCGACTACCTCGAGGGCGACCGGATCGAAGGCCGCGTGATGCTCGCCGGCATTCGCACCTGGCGGGGAGAGGGGGCGCAGAAACGGCCGGACGGCGAGTTCGAGGCGGTCATCGCCTCCACCTGCGGCGAAGTCGGGAAGATGGACTGAGAGTCCGGCCCGATCCCGGCGGTGTTTCAGTCCTCTTCCCCCGCCATTGAAGCGTTGGCCCACTTCACCGCGTCGACAAAACCCTCCCACTCGTCGAAGGAAAAAATATAGCTGACGGTTTTGCCGGGCGAGGTGAGGTGCAGCCACACCCGGCCGTCCTCCATCTCCACGTTCATGGAGAGGGATTCTCCCAGTTTCTGATTTTCCAGTAGTTTCCTTTTCACGCCTATCTCCTTCACTGCCTTAACTTGAAGCGTTATTTAAACACCGGCCAATCCTGACAGTATACAGAGTGGTGATTTTTTTGCCAACAGCTTTGCCGGGAAAGAAGCAGGAGCAGCCGTGCCGTTTTTCCCTTTTCCACGGCCGGTAGGACTGCTATATTCTGATACGGCTTAAGACATCCGCCGGAATAGAGGCCGGCGATGGATACGTTATTCGCGATTCCGGTTTTATCTCGGGAAATGACGATGAAAGGCATTCTCCCCACACTGCGCCGGCTGGGTATGAATATCATAACCAGCGGCACCTTTGACAAGTACCAGGATGACATCGGGGTCTTCCTGAGGATTCTCCTGGTCAATACGATCGGGATCGTGGCCGCGCCCTGCCTGCTCGGATTCGGCGTCTATGACATCGCGAGCGGCGTGCTGCCGACCGGGTGGGTCATCACCTCGATCGGCCTCCTGGTGATTTTTAACTTCATCTTCCTCCGTTGGGCGGAAAACTACCGGACGGCCAGCTGGGTGGCGGCAATCCTGCTCTACGGCGGCTTCGCTTACCTGCTTGCCACCGGGGGGAGCGGCAATACCGGTCCGCTCTGGATTTATACCCTCCCCGGAACCATGTTCATCCTGGTGGGGGTACAGGCGGGGACCTGGCTCACCCTGCTCTTTTTTCTTTTTTCCGGCCTGGTCCTTTTCGTCCCCGATTCCCCCCTGCTCTTCACCCGGTACTCCCCGGATTTTGTCCGCCGGTTCATCCCCACTCTCTTCACCGCCATGGCCCTGGGTTATATCTTCGAATACATGCGGGCGGCGTCGCAGAAGAAGATCGTCCGGAAGAATCGCGAACTCACGCTCACCGTGGACGAACTGGAAAAAGCGGGAGAGACGATCCGGGAGAGCGAGGAGAAGTACCGTCATATCTTCGAAAACATCCAGGATATCTACTATGAGACCACCCTGGACGGCCGGATTCTTGTGTTGAGCCCCTCCTTCCATGATACTTTCCTTTACAGCCGGGAAGAGCTGCCTACCCTGAATGCCGCCGCGCTGCACGCCGATCCCGCCCGGAGAAAGCGTTTCGTTGAAGAAATCAGCAAGAGCGGGGTGGTGAAGGACTATGAAATCATTTTAAAGGATAAGGACGGGCGGGAGATTCCCTGCGCGCTGACGGCCCGGCTGATCGTCGATCGGGGCGGAAAGCCGGAAAAAATCTGCGGAACCTTGCGCGACATCAGCGAGAGGAAACGCCTGGAGCATGAGGTGCTGAAGTCGCAGAAGCTCGACTCCATCGGCATCCTGGCCGGCGGCCTCGCCCATGATTTCAACAACCTGCTCACCGCCATCATGGGGAACATATCCTTCGCCCGGCTGGAGGCGGCGCCGGAGAGTGACTCGGCCCGGGCCCTCCGGGAGTCGGAGCAGGCCTGCCTCCAGGCAAAGACCCTGACCAACCAGCTTCTCACCTTCTCCCGGGGGGGGAAACCGGTCAAAAAAACCATGATCATCAATGACCTGATCAGGAAAGCCGCCTCTTTCGCTTTGAGCGGATCGCGATCGAGATGCTCTTTCTCCCTCTCCACCACCCTCCCCCCGGTCGAGGTCGACGAGGGACAGATCAACCAGGTCATCAACAATATCGTCCTCAACGCGGACCAGGCCATGCCCAAGGGAGGCGTGGTGAGAGTGACCGCGGAAAATCTGCCCGTGGGACGGGACAGCGGCCTTTCTCTCACCGAAGGGGATTACGTGAAAATATCGATCGCGGATGACGGGGTCGGCATCCCGCCGGAAAACATCCACAAGATTTTCGATCCCTATTTCACCACCCGGGAGCAGGGAACCGGATTAGGCCTGGCAACGGCCTACTCCATCGTCAAAAACCACGGGGGTCTGATCAAAACGGATTCCCGCCCGGGCGAGGGGACCGTCGTCTCCGTATACCTCCCGGCCTCCGCGAAGGAGCTCCCGAACGGCCCGCGCAGTGAAGATCTCCTGGCGACGGGCAAGGGCCGGGTCCTGATCATGGACGACGAGGAGATCGTCCGGAACGTGGCGGAGAGGCTGGCCCGGCGGCTCGGCTACGAGGTCGTCCAGGCCAACGACGGCAACGAAGCGATCGAAAAATTTCGGGAAGCGCGGGCGCGCGGCGCCCCCTTCGACGCGGTTATCCTCGATCTGACCGTCCCCGGGGGGATGGGCGGCAGCAGGGCGGTAAAAATCATCCGGGAGATCGATCCCGAGGCCCGGGTGATCGTTTCCAGCGGATACTCCGTTCAGGCCGAGATGGCCGCTTACCGGGCGATGGGGTTCTGTGACGTCCTCATCAAGCCCTACAAGATCTCCGAGCTCTCCGAAGTCCTGCGCCGCTGCTGCCAAGACGTTGAACGTTGAACGTTGAGCGTTGAGCGTTGAACGTTCGGCTTTTATTCCTTCCCGGAGAGCTTCTCCCGCAGGAGTTGATTGACCAGGCCGGGGTTGGCCTTCCCCCGGGTCTCCTTCATCACCTGGCCGACCAGGAAGCTGAGGGCGTTCTTCTTCCCCCCCTGAAAATCCGTTACAGCGGACGGATTTTCAAAAATTATTTTATCTAATATTTCCTCAATTTCCCCACTGTCGCTCATTTGTTCAAGACCTTCTTTTTGTATAATTAATTGAATACGACCTTCTCTATTTATTACAACTTGTTGTCTTCCTTGGTTAGTACCTGTTGGAAGCATACTTTCGGAATCATATGCAATTTTGAGCACCGTTTTCCCTATTTTCCCGCTTATTGTTCCATGATCCATTGCCTCTTGTATTTCAGCTATCTCTCTGGGACTAACAGGAGACTTTTCAATAGGGATATTATCTTCGTTTAATAATCCAAGGAGTTCGGCAGTAATCCAATTGCAGACAGATTTGTAGTTTTCGCCTCCGTAATATTTAAAAACTTCCTCAAAAAAATCGGCCAGCTCTTTTTCCGCGGTCAGGACGCCGGCATCGTACTCGGAAAGACCGTACTGTTCCCGGAACCGCTCGCGGCGGGCGGCCGGCAATTCGGGGAGGCTCCCCCGGATTTGGTCCACCTCTTCCTTCTCGATGACGATCGGGACCAGGTCGGGATCGGGGAAATAACGATAATCATGGGCCTCTTCCTTGCTCCTCATCGAAAACGTCTTTCCCCGATCGGCGTTGTAGAGCCGGGTCTCCTGGACGACCGGCTCTCCCCGGTCCAGCAAACCGGCCTGCCGTTCCACCTCAAAGGCAAGGGCGTTTTCCACCGCCTTGAAGGAATTCATGTTCTTGATCTCGACCTTCACCCCTAGCTCGGCGGCGCCGGACGGACGCAGTGAAACGTTGGCGTCGCAGCGGAAGCTGCCTTTCTCCATGTCGCAGTCGCTGATCCCGGCATACCGCATCATCGTCCGCAGGGTCTTCAGGTATTCGTAGGCCTCGCGCGGGGAGCGGAGATCCGGGTCGCTGACGATCTCCAGCAGGGGAACACCGGTCCGGTTGTAGTCAACCCCGCTGCAGCCCTCCTTCTCGAAGTGGACGAGCTTGCCCGCGTCCTCCTCCAGATGCGCGCGGGTGATGCCGATCCTCTTCTTTTCACCCGCGCATTCAATATCCATATGGCCGGGGCCGTTCAGAGGACGGTCAAACTGGGAGATCTGATAGGCCTTGGGGAGATCGGGGTAAAAGTAATTCTTCCGGTCGAACTTGCTGAACGAGGAGACCGCGCAGTTCAGGACCAGCCCGGCCCGGACCGCCAGTTCGAGGACGTGCTCATTGAGCACCGGGAGAACCCCCGGGAGCCCCAGGCAGACGGGGCAGACCCGGGTATTCGGTTCCCCGCCCCACTCCACCGGGCAGGCGCAGAAGATCTTGGTCCTGGTTTTAAGCTGGACATGAACCTCCAGCCCGATCACGGTCTCGTATTTCATGCCATCAAGCATAATATGCCCGGGGCTGCCGTGTAAATTGAAAAACAATGCTTGGAAAAGCAGTATCGCTGGTGTATACTATATTCATAGCGGACCTTATGCATTTTATACCCTCAACTAAATGGAGTAATGGAGTAATGGAATGATGGGCTATCGGGAGGCGGCGTTCCCCCCCCCTCCATTTCAGCCGACGTAGCCGTAGGCTACTATGGCGAAGGCGGCTATTCCACCACTCCAACACTCCTTTAAACAAAGGAGGCGGCCATGCCGACGAAGAAGCTCAAGGAATTTCTCGACAGCAACAAGGTCAAGTACGTGACCATCGACCATTCCCTGGCCTATACCGCCCAGGAAATCGCGGCGGCGGCCGATATCCCGGGGAAAGAGCTGGCCAAGACCATCATCGTCAGGATCGACGGCGAGCTGGCCATGGCCGTGCTGCCCGCCTCCTACCGGGTGGATACGGCTCTCCTCGCCACGGTGGCGGGGGCCAAGAAAGTCGAGATCGCCGGTGAAGAGGAGTTCGCAGATCTTTTCCCGGGGTGCGAGCTGGGGGCGATGCCGCCTTTCGGCAACCTTTACGGTATCAAGGTCTTCGCGGCGGAAAAGCTGGCCCGGGACCGTGAGATCGCTTTCAATGCCGGGAGTCACCGGGAACTGATCCGTCTCGGTTACGCTGATTTCGAAAGACTGGCACACCCGATCCCGGGCGCCTTCGCCATCGGTTGACCCGATACCACGGAATTCAATCAAACCGCGGATGAAACAGATTAATCGGATTTTACCACCGCAATCAGCCCAATCCGCTTCATCCGCGGTTATGGCGTTATTACGACGGGGCGCATTAAACAGTTTAACCGGTCATTGCGAGGATCCCGAACGAAGTGAGGGAGACGAAGCAATCTCAATCATTTTGGGAACAAGAGATTGCTTCGCTGCGCTCGCAATGACCAGTTCACATAATGCAATCTATTTTATGCTCTCCTTAGTAATACAAGAAATTTAAGTACGATTACCTATTCAAGAATCTCCCCTGAATGGGTGAATAAATATGGTTTTCCTTTTTAAGCATTCTCTTCGTGAACTTCGTGTCCTTCGTGGTAATAATTAGCTTTGCCGGCTACATAAGTTTAAACCACCAGTGTCCCCGAAAAGTGCCTCCGGCACCTCGGGATAAAAATCAGGTGCTGTTCTCCCCCACCACCGTGCGGGCCGGGATATTGAAATTGACCGCCCGCTTTCTTCCCAGGGTCACCAGCTTCTGCAGGAAGGTTAAGCCGGAGATGGTTGCCCGGGGGATCAGCTTATATTCGATCACGACCCGGCCCCCTTCATCAAAGATCCGGAAGTAATTGAGACGGAAGGTCGGATAATAGACCGCCGGGAGAAGCCGGAAGCGGGATTTTACCCGGATCAGCATCTTCAGCCAGGTCCCGGTATTGATAATCACCCGGCCGTCGAGATGCTGCAGGGAAGGGGTATGGGTGTGCCCGAAGAGATATACCGCCACCGACGGATCCCGGGCGAAAACCTTCCGGGCCGCCTGCAGGTAAACATCGGTCTTCTGGACGTTGACCCCCTCACCGGCCCTGATCCCATACCGGCGGAGCGTGCGCGATATGTCCCGGAGAATCAGACCGAGCGGGATCGATAAGAGAAGCAGGAAGATGATCACCACGAAATCGACCATCAGAACAATCCCGAAGAGCTTTCCGAAGATCCCCAGGGAGGAGAGGAACTCCCGGTTGAAGATATTCGTTCCCAGGATGGCTTCCTGCTCCAGGATCATCCCCACGAACGCCGCCAGACTGACGGTAAAGAGCAGGAGAAACGGGAGCATGATCCAGCGCAAAATCGGGCTCATCTCCCGGTAAAAATAATTTGAGAGCAGCCAGTCGGGGATATACTCGTAGGGCTGAACCGACTCCAGGTCGCGCAGCCAGAGACCGCGTCCGAAACCGGCATGACGCCCGGCGGTGCTGGTGATGTGACTGGTGACGTAATACCCGATCGGGGTGACGTAGGGATCCCCGAACTTGGAGGCCCGGTTGAAACTGTCGTGCTGGCTGCCGTGCTCGATCCAGATCTTCCTCCCGGCCACTTCCCTGGTAATATGCTCCCGCCGTTCCAACCGGATGTTATATCCGGCCAGAGCCTTTTCAAAATCCGGGTCGCAGGCCAGGGGATAGTCATGATTGCCGGGGATGACGGTGATGACGATCCGGGACCCGGTCTTCCGGAACTGATCGAAGAGCGCCCGATGGTTGCCGGCAATGGCCTCCAGTTTCCCGGTCCCCTCGGCGCCGGTCAGCTCCCAGAACCCGAAGATATCGCCGACAATGATCAGCTCCGTCTCCCGGTCCTTTTTCTCCAGCTCCCGCAGGAAACCGATCAGCTCTTCCTCGAAATCGCAGATCTCGAGTTCGGCGTCGCCCCCGATGTGGAGATCGCTGATGAAATAGTATTCTTTCATATAAATTAGCTCGCTTCGCTCGCAATGATTACCACTAAGACACCAAGACACGAAGAAAAAAAGATGATTTTTACACTTTCACTTCTTTTCTTCGTGACTTGGTGTTTATTTATTCTGAAAATTCCCGAGCGGCACTCCCCCCATACACGGTGATCGGTCCGGTCGGCGGCGCGCCCGCTACCGGCTCCAGCTCGTTGAAACCGAACTTTTCGGCATAGTCCCGCCATAACCCGTCGCAGACCCGGTCATACCGGCAGGAACGGCATCTCAACCCTTTTCTCATGTTCTCGGTGATGATGCCCCATACGGCCGCTTCCCGAAGCACTTCCCGAAAGTTCAGTCGTAAAAGCCGGGCAGGAGCCGGGTGATGGAAAAATCCTCTGGCAAGATCCGCCAGCCAGGGCCCGAAACCTTTCCAGAAGTACGTTCTCCAGAGGTAGTCCCACTCGTCGGGGTCGTACTGGACCCGGGGCCAGTTGACGATCCGCGCCGCGCAGTCGGGAAGGAGACAGACGGGAAAATAGCGGATGGTCATCCGGTCGAATTCATCGGCATGTTCGCGGACGAGGCGCCGCAGATACGGCGCCGCCTCCCGGTAGCGCAGAGAGATCTCGGCGTCAGCCCCCCGAGCTTCCACGACCGGATTGAAGAGAATGAAGTTGGCCCTCTCTATCTTCCGTTCGCCCATCAGTGCGACTATTTCTTCCAGGCGGGTGTAATTGAGCCCGTTCACGACCGTATTGCTCCTCCGGCGGATGGGCAGGGTTGCCGCGTTCTCCATCGCCCGCAGAAGTTTATCGAAGCTCCCCGGGACCCCGGTCAGTCCGTCGTGAACATCACTGTCGGGCCCGTGGAGGGAGAAGAGGATGTCGTTCACCCCGCTCGCCGCCAGGCGGCGGCAAAATTCCCGGTCGGCCAGCCGGACCCCGTTGGTGATCAGGCAGACCGTCCGGTAGCCGATCTGTTTCGCGTAGGCGGCCAGATCGAGAATATCGTCCCGGATCGTCGGCTCGCCCCCCGTCAGGTCGATCTCTTCCAGGCCCCGGCGGCGGAAGAAGCGAAGCCATTTTTTCGCCTCCCCCGTGCTCAGGTCCCGGCGCGCCTTCCGGTCGGAGGAGGAGAGGCTCTCCCGGTAATAACAGAACCGGCAGTTGAGGTTACAGGTGTATCCCAGGTTGAGGTCGATCCGCCTGGTCAGTATTGTAGTTTTTCTTTTTCGAAGGTTTATTCCGTCCTCTTGATCGGCTCCCAGTTGAGGTTCGATCCGATGTTGGGGTTGTAGCTCGGGTCCTCGGAGAGGATGTATTCCCCCAGGCTGTTGGTCCAGGCGTTGTCATATCCGGACGGGAGGTCGACTTGCTTCTCCGCCACCGGATCGTAATAGGCGTCAACGCCCCGGACATAGCGGCTGAAGTTGTCGGCGATCCGGTCGTTGACCGCCTGGCGCTGGTTGTAGGCCTGCATCGACATATCGCTGATCTCGTCGCTGGTCCGGGCGATGATCCGGCTCAGCTCGCCCACGTTATGGATCTGCCGGATCTGGGCCTGGATCAACTGCTCGACCAGCTGGTTATATTTACTGAACCACCGCGGGTTGATCCGGAAGGAGCGGGCGATCGTCTGGAAGGTCTTGGACCGGGAATCGATCGTTCCTTTCGGGGCCTTGAAGGAGAAGATATAATCCACATACCAGTTGGTGTTGGTGGTGATGCCGTACATGCCCTGGATGGGGAACGATACCGACTCCACCACCGCGTAGATATCCTCCTCCACCGGCATTCCGGATTGGGTGTACTCGACGCGGACCCGGGCCCCGGCGGCGGAGGTCGAGACCCCCGCCTGAGATCCTCCGGCTCCCAGTTCCTTGACCAGGTCGGGGAGGTTCTCCTCGGAGACGATCCGGAGATCCCGCACGTTCCCCCGGAAGCGGGGGATAACGATCTCTTTCAGGGCCGGCAGGGGGCCGAGCGGGGGATGGACCTCGTTCCCGAAGTAGCGGGAACCGATCGGAAAGGTGGAGAGAAGCATCTGGTTATTGCTCCAGAAGAAGGGCTGATTGGGGAAGACCTCGAACTCCCCGCTCCCGTCCGGAGCCGTCACCCGGAAACGGGCGGTGGCCGGCATCCCCGGATTGTCCAGCAGCCAGTTGATCCCCCCGGAAAACTGCCAGTCGGCCGGGATCAGCATGCTGAACGCCTCGATCCCCATCCCCTCCCGGTCCTGGTAGGAAAAATTTTTAAACCGTTCCACCGCGGCCGCGCTGCCGGCCGGAGGGGAGTCTCCTCCCCGGGCGGCGCCCGGTTTCGTCCCGCCGCCGGGCGAAACGGACTCTCCGCCGCAGCCCGGGACCAGAAACATCAGAAGAACGGAAAGAAATACACCCCACTCTAGCTTCAGCATATATCTCTTCATGGCCTTCTCCTTTCTCCCGGTTGGCAATACGATCATCTGGATAAAGCAGGAAATAATCATATCATTGATCCCGGCAAACTGGAAATCATTTCAAATCAGCATTGTTTTTTACTCGCCCTCCATCCGACGACCAACTATAATGCCCATCATTATTAATATAAAAGCGAGCGTCGCAATCGTTCGCATTGCTGACGATCGTTCGGAGCCTCTCCCGCGATGAACGGAGTTCATTTTGCGGGATGTCCTTCGTGGTAATACATATGCGGGATAACGCATGATGACCAAAAAACTGACAGTCATCCCGGAACTCTGTTCCGGCTGCCGGATCTGCGAGCTGGCCTGCGCCGCCGCCCATTTCAACGTCAACAATCCGAAGAAGGCGGCGGTCCGGGTCCTGGTCGCCTACCCCCACCCGGTCATCCGGATGCCGATCATCTGCAGCCAGTGCAAGGAACCCCCCTGCGCGGATGTCTGCCCGGTGAACGCCCTGCGCCGGATCGACGGGGTCGTGCAACTCGACCGGGAGCTCTGCATCTCCTGCTCCAAATGTCTGGAAGCCTGTCCGTTCGGGGCCATCTTCGCCCACGGGGACTGCCCGACGCCGATCAAGTGCGATATGTGCGGCGGCGACCCCGAGTGCGTGAAAAGCTGCCCGAAGGGGGCCATCCGGCTCATCCCCGAACAGGCATTGGGAGAGACCCGGCGGATGGGCAACCTGCTCAGCTACACGCACATGAAAGAGATCGAGTTCTACGAGAAGGGGGAGAAGAAGGTGATCCACTACACGGAAGTGGGGAAGGAAGAATTATAGGACACCTTACTCGCAAATGCTCGCAAGTTGTCAAATCCCAAATTACAAGCACCAAATAACAAACAAATTCCAAATAACAATATTCAATGACCAAAACCAAGAGCGGCAACGCCAGGTGCCGGTATTACGGTATTACAGGCCCAAATTTCTTTCTATGGCAACTATGCAATAAGGATAGAGGGAGAAAGGCCGGACAACAAGTTTGTAATTTTGAATTTTGGTCATTGGAATTTGTTTGTTATTTGGGATTTGTGATTTGGAATTTATTTAGGATTTAGAGATTTTAGGATTTAGGATTTTTTACATGATCAAGAGCGGCTATTTTAAAAAGCACCTTCAGGTTGACCTCACCGCCGGGACGGCGGAGCGTGTTGAATTGGACGACTCCTTCCTGGAACAGTATATCGGGGGCCGCGGGTTCGGGGCGAAACTGGTCTGGGACAACCTCCGGAAACACAATTTCCGGATCGATCCTTTGGGACCGGAAAATCTCCTGGTAGTGGCCCCGGGCCCCTTTACCGGCGCGTATCTCCCCTCCTCCGGCAAGAACTCGTTCATCACCATCTCTCCCGCCACCGGCCTTTATGGAGATTCCTCGATGGGCGGATCGTTCGGGGTCGAACTCCGGCAGTCCGGTATCGACCTGCTTTCGGTTACCGGGCGAGCGGAGGAACTTTCCATTCTCTTCATCGACAATGACGAGACCTCAGTCATCCCCTTCCCCGAGCTGAAGGGAAAGAGCTGCCTGGAGGCGGAGGGGCTGATCAAGACCCGCCTCGGCACCCACGCCGTCAGGATCGCGGTCATCGGAGTCGCCGGGGAGAACCTGGTCAACTTTGCCTGCGTCAACACCGACTGGAGCCGAAATGCCGGGCGGACCGGGATCGGGGCGGTCATGGGTTCGAAAAACCTGAAGGCGATCGTGGTCCGGGGGGAAAAGGACCTTCCCGTCCATGACCTGGAGGGTCTCCGGGCCGAGAGCGACCGGGCCGTCTCCTACCTGCGCGGGCATCCCTACTTCAGACTCTGGCAGCGGGAAGGACTGATGACGGTCGTCGATTACGCCAACAACATCGGGATCCTGCCCACCTGCAACTTCCGCGACAGCGTCTTCACCCGTTCCCAGCAGATCAACAGCCAGGTCATGCTCGACCATTACAAAATCGGCGATTCCGCCTGTTTCGGCTGCCCGATGTGCTGCGGCAACATCTGCCTGGTCAAGGACGGCAGATATGGAGGAGTTGTCACCGAAGGGCCGGAGTACGAGTCCTGCGCCATGCTCGGCTCCAATCTGGGGGTGGATAACTATGCCGCCATCCTCTCCGCCAACAGCCTCTGCGACGAACTGGGGATCGATACCATCTCCACCGGGAACATCGTGGGGGCGGTGATCGAGGGATACGAGAACGGCATCATCCGGCTTTCCGATCTCGACCACCGGGAGATCACCTGGGGGGAGGAGGAGGCCATCCTGGAACTGATCCGGAAGATCGCTTACCGGGAGGGGATCGGGGACACGCTGGCCGGGGGGTCTCCGGCGATCATCGATCGCTGGCCGGAGATGGCTCAGGTCATCCTCCAGGTCAAGGGGCTGGAACAGTCGGCTTACGACAGCCGGGCCGCCCTCTCGATGGCCCTCGCCTACGCCACCAGCGACATCGGCGCCCATCATACCCGGGCCTGGACGATCGCCCGGGAACTGGAGGAAGGGAAAAACTGGCCCCTGGAGAAGAAGGTCGACCTCGTCATCTACCACCAGACCCTGCGGCCGCTCTTCGACATGCTCGGCGCCTGCCGGCTGCCCTGGATCGAGCTGGGACTGAACGAACGGCATTACGAGAATTTCTACCGGCACGTCACCGGCAACGACCTTACCCTGGAGGAACTGCTGGAACTCTCCCGCCGGGTTTATGACCTGACCCGTCTCATCAACACCCGCCTCGGGATGGGACGGAAAGACGACAGCCTCCCTTTCAAGGTCCATTCCCGGCCGGCCATGACCGGCCCCAACGCCGGGAAAGTGATCGATCCGGAGGAGTTCGAACGCGCCCTCTCCCTTTACTACCGGAAAAGGGGCTGGGACGATGCAGGGCATATCCCCGCCGAAGCCGCCGCCGCTTTCGAGGACTGATCTCGGCTCCCTCTTTTCAGTCCACAGATGGATTCGACTCCGCTCACCACAAGGTTTACACAGATTACTCTGATTGTTTTCCCTCTACCTCGGCCTCTGAAAAACAGACGATTGCATGTGATCGGATGTGAGGGACGTTGAACGTTGGATGTTCGACGTTGAACGTTCGATGTTCAGTTTCACCTCTCCTGCCGCGTGGCCGCGACATCGGTGCCGAGGCTGAAATAAACCCGGGCAATTCGCCGGATCGAAACAATTTCGCCATTGTATTCCCTGAGGCGAAGTATTATTATCATCAATAACACGGTGTCCCCAACACCGTGTTCATTAACATGAAAATTAATTTCGGAACAAAACTCACTATCGGTTTCGACCTCATCCTGATCCTGATCTCGACCCTGATCATCAACTTTTTTTATTCCAAGGCCCATTACGTTCAGCGGGACAACCTGCGCAGCCGCCTGATCGGGATCGCTTCCACCGCCGCCCTGATGATCGACGGGGACAAGCACGATCTCCTCCGCCGGCCCGCGGACGCCAACAGCGCCGTCTTCGGCGAACTGAAGCATACCCTCACCCGGATCAAGGAGGCCAACCCCGGGATCACTTACATCTACACCATGCGCCGGACCGATGATCCGAATACTTTCCAGTTCGTGATCGACGAGGCCGAGGAACTCGACACCAACGGGAACGGCGTCATCGACGAGGATGAGGAGACCGCCGCCATCGGCGACCCCTATGACGTCAGTACCTATCCCGAGCTGCGGGCGGCCTACGGAGGACCCCGGGCGGACCGGGTCCTGCAGTCCGACCAGTGGGGGACCTGGCTCTCCGGCTACGCGCCGATCTTCAACAGCAAGATGGAACCGGTCGGCATCATCGGCATCGACATGTCCGCTCAACACGTCAAAGCCGAAGAGGGCATCCTCACCTACACCGCGATCATCCTTTTCCTCCTGGCCGCGGCCGGATCGATCGTGGCCGGATCCCTCCTGGCCCGGCACTTCACCAAGCCCATCAAAGAACTCCTGGAGGGTATCCATAAGGTAACCCGGGGGGATTTAAAAACCCGGCTCGAGATCCAGCGTCGGGACGAGATCGGCGAGCTGGGAAGAGCCTTCAATAAGATGGCCGAGAGCCTGGGGATCTCCCGCCGGGAGCTGGATGAATACAACCGGCTCCTGGAGGTTAAGGTGAGCGAGAGAACCCGGGAGCTGAAAGAGGCGCAGGATGCCATCCTCCAGACAAAGAAAATGGCGGCGGTGGGAACCCTCGCCGCCGGGGTGGCTCATGAATTCAATAACATATTCGCCTGTATCCGCGGTTCCGCCGAGCTCGCCCTGGAAAACGATGATCCCCCGGCAAGGAAAGAGGCACTGAAACTGGCCCTCAAGATGTCCGACCGGGCCCGGGTGATCACGACCGCCCTCCAGGCCTATTCTCCGCAAGAGGAGACGCTGAAGAAAGAAAAGGTCTCCCTGAACGACGTTTTGGAACTTTCTCTGAGCCTCTTCAAGAGCAACCTGACCAGACTCAACATCACGGTCGTCAAGGATTTCAGCCCCCTTCCGGAGATCTGGGGGGACCGGGAGCAGCTGCAGCACGCGCTGGGGAACATCCTGGCCAATGCCCGGGATGCCATGACGGGAACGGGGGGTATCCTGACCGTCAGCACCGGGGTCAGGAACGGCTCCGTCTTCGCCCGGATCAGCGACACCGGCCCCGGCATCGATCCCGCGAACAGGGACGTTATCTTTGAGCCCTTCCACGGCGACAAGGGCTTGCTGGCGAAGGGGAAGAAAGGCTATGCCGGGCTGGGCCTCTTCATCGCCTCCGGCATCATCCGCAACCTCGGGGGGGAGATACAGATCGAGAGCGATCCCGGAGCGGGCGCCGCCTTCACGGTGCTCATTCCCTGCCCCGAGGCCGCCCCGGAGGTGTCGGCCCCCGAAGCCGGACGGCTCCCGGAGGATCCTCCGCGGGTGAAAAAAATTCTCTGCGTCGATGATGAGGAGTTCATCGCCGAGAACCTCCAGCGCTTTCTCTGCAACCGCGGTTTCGAGGCGGACGTCGCCTTCAACGGGCACGAAGCGGTCGAGAAGGTCCGGGGAACGGCCTACGGCCTGATCCTGATGGATATCGCCATGCCCGACATGGACGGGGAAACCACCATCAAAAAAATTCTGGAACTGCGCCCCGAGACCCGCTTCCTGATCATCTCCGGGTACTCGCCCCACAGCCTCTCCAAGAGCGTTCTGGGAAGCGTCATCGCCTTTTTGCAAAAACCCTTCGCCCTGCCCCAGGTCGAGATCGAGATCAGGCGGGTTTTCGGGGGGAAAGGGACGGCTCCCGTCTAATCCCGGTTATCCGCCGCTGTAGGAAACCGCCCGCTTCTCCGGGACGGAGAGTTGATCTCCCCCTGCCGGGCAACTTTCATCCGCCGGGGTGGAGACACCCGCGGCCTCCTTTTCTCCGGCGGCGGGGATCGCCGGCGTTGCTTCCGGCACCGGCGGCGGGAACGGCATCGCCGCCAGCGATTCGCGGGCTTCGCTCCACGATTTTTCCCAGCGGCGGGGGGTATCCGCGCGCCAGGCCCGGTCCTTATCTTCCCCAGTGGTGCTGTCCGCGGTGGAGGACGCTCCCTGGGCGGCTTCTCCCGCCACATTAGCTGCCGCTTCGCCGGCCGTATTGACGGTACCGACGGTGGTGTCGGAGAGGCCCTCGGCGGCCTTGTCCAGATCGCCGGTGGCGGCGCCGGCCACCGTCTTGAAGAGCCCGCCGCCGATCGACCCGACCACGTTAACCGCTCCACCCCCGACGGCCAGGGTGGTCTTCGCCGCCGTCGCGCCGACCTGATAGCCGGCGCCACCGATGTTCCCCGCCAGGTTGCCCAGACCGCCGCCGAAGTGAAGCATGACGCCGAAGAGAATGCTCGATGTGTCGATCTTGGGCTTATCGGGTGTGCCCCCGATGGGAAGTGCCAGGTGATGGCCGCCCGACACATCGACGTTAATTTCGCAGTCAAGAAGGTAGGAAGCCAGGGATACATCGGCCGCCAGGTCGAGAGCACTTCCGCCAAGCACCGAGGAGGCGCCGGTGGGGACCACGACCGCGATCGGTTTCAGTTCCAGATCGGCCAGGCGGAGGACCGCGGTGGCCGCCGGGATACCGGCCCCGAACGGCCCGATCCGGGCGGCGATACCGAGCAGCCCGTCGGTGAACGGTTCCTGGACGATCCGGGCTGTGAGAACCGCCGAGGCCGGCTCGACGGCGGCCGGGTCGGCCGCCGGATCGATTAAGAGATCCTTCAAAAGCAGGTCAAAGGAGGAGATCCGTATCCGGAGAACGGATCCCTCCCCCTTCTCAGCGGAGCTGTCTTCCCCGAACTCGGAAGTCCCGGTGCCGGACGGTTTCCCTTCCCGGGAGGGAACGGTTGAAATAATCGAGGCGGCGGTCTGAGGGGCGATCTCAACGGCCGGCCCTTCCGGCGGCGGAGTGACGGCCATCTCTCCTCCCGGCAGATCGGTCGCGGCGGCGAACTCCCCTTTTCCGGTCTCCATCTCCGTCGGCCGCTCATTACCGATCGCGCGATCCGTGTAGGAGCAGGAAAGATTTTTAATCGAAACTGCTCGGATCAGGATCGGTTTCGAGGGAGGGTTTTCTTTCTCCGCCGTCTCCGGTTCCCCGGACGGCGGTGGGGGGAGGATGACATCTATGTTCATCACGCCCTTCTTGTTCTTGACAATATTGACATCCCCGTCGATGAGGACAACCTCCTCCACCGTCAGGGGCGGATTGAGCAGAGAGGAGAGCTTTATTTTCACGCTCGCTTCCGGGACCAGGAGAAGATTGCCCTCGCCGAAACCCTCGGGCTGGGAGATCAGGAGATCCCGGATCGAGACATATCCCCGGAGCAGCCCCAGGCTGATTGAGCCGACCGAGGCCTCGGTATGGAGGATGCCGGGAAGCTGCCGGTTGGCGATCTTCACCACCACCAGGGGCAGGAGAAGGCGTATAACGACCGCCAATATGATACAAACGACAACGATAATACCGAGGATCTTGACGATTTTTTTCATATTTTTTATTTTTCCTGCTTAATAACCGCCCGTCGAGGTATGACCCTGATTTTTATATATTAATTAGTGCCTATTTTTTTATCAATCCCCTTTCTAATCTTCCAGAGTGAATCAAGGTCTAAAAACCTGCCTTGTCGTATACTCTCAAAAACCCCCCATGCATAGACATATACATATTCTGTTTCGTTTGTTCGATATGGGAGCCATGATTCCCGAAAACCTTCCATAGAAGTATCCTTTGGGAAATCTCCTACTTTAGTCCTATACATTAATAAACCTTCCAACTTAGTAATATGAAGTGATCGAAATCCTACTATATATTTTGAATGATACTTTCCATTGATATACGATGATGTGGGAGAGATGGTTAAATCCGAAAAAGCATCATCATCAAAAAAATCTAAATTACTCTGGATTAAGGGCGATTCAAATAAACCTCCCCGATAATTCCTTGCCCTTTCTTTGATTTTCTCCTTATATTTTTTCGAATATCTTCCAGTCGCTACCTTGCGTTCTCCTAATAAAAGTGATCCTGTAGCCCATATTCTTTTTATATCTTTTCGAATGTCGGCTTCCTTCTTAGAGTTCGACGTAAATAGAACAACTCCAGCCTCCCGGTTCAAGACTTCCATACACATTGAAGCCGAATACCATGGTACGTCGAACTTCTTCATGAGTTTTTCAGCCCGAGAGAGCGGGTAGTCTAAATCCACCAATAATTTCCCAATCCCTACTGCTGCAATATCCTGACATCTCCCCGCGAGGAAAAGATTGCCATATCCTTTGGAAACGGCTAACCAATCAGCTAACTGTAAAAATATCTCGCTGATCCGCTCGTTATCTTCAGAACTCCCGGCAAAAGTCATAATAGGAGCCCATTCTTCAAGACGTTTGACAAGAACACACCCAAATTCTCTCGCTTCATTCATTACTGCCCATTTGGCCTCAGGAGCTTTATTATCAACGTACCACTGAGAGAAAATAAGAGGGGCTTCCCATTTCTTTTCTTTTATGGCTTCAAGGAATTCAGCAGGATCATTCTGCTTAATAAACATCTGCATCTGTTTGACATCCGATTGCACACTTTCCTCTGCGGATAAAAGCATCGGGTTGGAAAGGGCCAAGGTAGTAAGATATAGCAATAAAACAGTTGTTGTTTTCATCACTGAGAACAAGGGGTCAAGTCTACTCTTGGCTCATATTTTGAACAAGACAAGGGGTCAAGTCTACTCTTGGCTCATATTTTGGGGATACAAATTAGCGCCTCCGGCGCAACTTTTCACCACCAAGACACTAAGAAAAATTAAATAAGGTGAGTATTTTACCCTTTCCCCTCTTTTCTTGGTGCCTTTGCCCGCCCGCAATATCTTGCTTGCAATGGCGGACGGGTGCCTTGGTAGCTAATCATTATTGAAATTCCGGAGCAAGTTACTTGATATGAGCTACGGGATACAAGTATCCATGAACTCGCAGTAAAATAAAAGATAATCTATCTAGTAACCGGTATGTCTCCCTCCGCCCCGTAATAGATCCGGGTGAGTTCTCTGGCCGCCCAGAGGCCGGGGCCCGACCGGAATATACCGGCATCGTCGGTCCCGTCGCCGTTATAATCGGCCGGGACCGCGAGATCGGAAGAATCCCCGAAATAAAAACGGTTCCCTCCCCGGACGGCCCAGAAACCGACGGCGCCCCGGAGGACGGCCGGCGCCCAGGTCCCCACACCCCCGTAATCCCCGGGGACCCCTTCATCGCCTGACCGGCCGAAATACACCCGGGTCACCCCCCGGACCGCCCAGAGCGCCGAACTTCCCCGGAAGATGGCGGCATCCTTCCTCCCGGTTCCGCCATAATACCCGGGCACCGGCACGTCCCCGGCGGAGCCGAAGTAGCACCGCGTCACCCCCCGGACCGCCCAGAGGCCGGATGCAGCGCGAAAAACCGCCGCTTCCCAGGTTCCGTCACCGTCGTAGTCCCCGGAAACCGGCTGATCGTCAACTCCGCCCAGGTAGAAACGGGAAACGTTTCGGACCGCCCAGAGGCCGGCGGCTCCCCGGAAAATTCCGATATCGGAGGTCCCGTCTCCGTCATAGTCTCCGGGCGCCGGCTCGCCGCCGGCGCCAAAGTAGGCTCTCGTCACTCCCCGGATCGCCCAGAGGCCGGATGACGGGCGGAAGATCCCCACATCCGAGCTCCCGTCACCGTCATAGTCGAGAATCCAGGGCGGAACGGGAGCGCGCGGCGGCTGGAAACCGAGGATGGTGCGGTACTGCCCCACCGCGAAAAACCGGCCGTCCGGGTCTCCCCAGACGCCCCGGAGCCAATCGGCAGTGGGAGAGGAGGCCGCGCTCCAGGCCGCCCCGTCATAGTGGAAGAGCTGTCCTTCACCGCCCACCGCGTAGACATCGGTCCCCGCGGCGCCCCAGACGTCGGCCAGGTTATAGGCGATCCCGTCGGTCATCACCGACCAGCCGTTCCCGTCGTAATGAAGGATCTTGCCGGCATTTAAATTCCCGCCGACGGCGAAGACATCGGTCCCGGAACTCCCCCAGGCGCTCCAGAGGTTGTTGGTCCAGAGACAGCTCCCCTCCGTCATCACCGTCCAGCCGGCGCCGGCGTGGTGAAGGATCGTGCCGCATTCTCCGAGTGCGAAGACGTCGGCGGGGCCGCTCCCCCAGACCCCGAGAAGACGGGCGTCGGTGACGGTCATTTCCGACCAGGCCGCGCCGTTATAGTGGAGGATCGCTCCGTCAAACAAATCCCCCCCCACCGCGAAGACATCGTCCGGGCCGCTGCCCCAGACACCGCTCAGATCGCGGGAAGAGCCGATCGACAGCAACGACCAGGAGGTCCCGTCGTACTGAAGAACGGTCCCGCCGTCTCCGACGGCCAGTACATCGGTCCCGGAACTCCCCCAGATATCTTCCAGTTCGCTGGTCGCGCCGGACGGTATGTTCGACCAGGAATTCCCGTCATAGTGGACAATCGCCCCCCCGGAGCCGACCGCATATACATCGTTGAAAGCGGCGCCCCAGACATTTTCGAGGTTGGCGGCGGTAACGCTGAGAATATCCACCCAGTCCGCCCCCGTGTAGTGAAGGACCGTACCCTTCTCCCCGGCCGCGTAGACGTCCGTTCCGGAGCCGCCCCAGACACCGGAAAGCCAGACCCCGGTCCCCGTCGTCATCCTCGTCCAATCAACCCCATCGTAATGAACGATTCCCCCGTTCAGGCCGACGGCAAAGACATCGTTCCCGGAGCTGCCCCAGGCTTCGTAGAGGTTAAACCCGCCGATGCCGGTGGCAACCGACCAATCGCTCCCGTCAAAGTGGAACGCCAGGCCCCCCCCATAGAAATCCCAGCCGAGCACGAAAACGTCGGAGGCGGAGCTTCCCCAGACCCCTTCGAAAAAGATGGGGAGTCCCTCGGTCAGGCGGCTCCAGACGGCCCCGTCGTAATGGAGAATCACGCTCCCGGAGAAAAACTCCCAGCCGGCCGCGTAGACGTCGTTTCCGGCGCTGCCCCAGACACCGAAGAGGTCTTCCGGCGCCCCGGCGGTCATCGGGCTCCAACCGCTCCCGTCCCCATGGAGGATCGTCCCGGTATTGCCGACGACAAAGACATCGCCCGGCGAGCCGACCCAGACGCCGTTGAGGTCGACGGCGGTGGGGCTGGTCATCATCGTCCATCCGGACCCGTCGTAGTGAAGAATCGTACCCGCGGTACCGACGGCGTACACGTCGTTGCCGGAAACTCCCCCCACCCCGGCCAGCATCTCATCTCCTGCGCCCGGCATCGCCTCCCAGCCGCCACCGTCGTAATGGATAATGGTCCCGGCGGCGCCGACCGCGAAGATATCGTCGGCCGCGTTCCCCCAGATCCCGGCCAGCCTCGCCCCGGTCGGGTACGGGTTGCTCCATTCCCATCCCTCTCCGAAGATGTCCGGAACCGTTGGAAAAAAAATGACGGTGATCATGATGACGGTCCCAATCAATGGATATAGCAAGACGCGCATACGATTCTCTCCCGATATTATTTCATCTTCTAATCCGGATTATTCAATGGAAATTACACATTTTCGTAACATTTTATCCCTTTGCAAGAAGTAAGCTACCTCTTTCCTCCTCGTTACGAATCTCTGCGTCTTAACGAAAACTGTCGATGCGTTCCCACGCAGAGCGTGTGAACGAGGAAAGCAGTGGAGGGATTTTTACAATTCTATCTCGTCACCGGGATGTCTCCGGTCATTCCATGATATATTCTGGAGATACCCTTGACCGCCCAGAGACCGGAGGAATCCCGGAAGACCCCGGTGTCGTCAGTCCCATCTCCGTCATAGTCGGCCGGGACGGGGGAAACCCCGGATCCACCGAAGTACCGTCGGGTCAGTCCCCGAACCGCCCAGAGGCCGGAGGAGGGCCTGAAGAGCGCCACGGCGGCGGTACCATCGCCGTCGTAGTCGCCGGGGACCGGATTGTCACCCGACACCCCGAAATACGCCCGGCTGAGCCCCCGGACCGCCCAGAGGCCGGCCGGGCTGCGGAAAAGGGCGATATCATTTTTACCGTCGCCGTCGTAGTCGCCCGGCGCCGGAGAGTCGCCCGCGTGGCCGAAATACATGCGGCTGACGCCCCTGATCGCCCAGAGGCCCGAGGAGATCCGGAAGATCGCCGGGTCGCAGGTCCCGTCGCCGTCATAATCGCCCGGCACGGGACGGACGGTTTCGTTGCCGAAATAGGCGCGGGTCAGCCCCGCGATCGCCCAGAGGCCGGTATCGGGACGGAAGATCCCGATCTCGGCGGTCCCGTCGCCGTTGTAATCCCCGGGGACCGGGCGCGATGAGGATGTTCCAAAGTAGCGCCGGGTGACGCCCCGGACCGCCCAGAGGCCGGCGGCGGGGCGGAAGACGGCGATATCATCCGTCCCGTCTCCGTCATAATCGCCCGAGGCGCAGGCGGGTCTCTTCCCGGCTTCGATGATATCCGCCAGTTCCTGGCGGGCGGCTTCCCAGACGTCCGGGTCGGTCGACCAGCTGATATCGGTCCGGATCCAGGTCGGGTCGGAGGGGTCGTCAACGCCATACTCCCAGAGGACGGTGGGGATCGTCGCGTTGACAATCTGCGCCGTCCGAACCGGCGCCGCCGCCGCGGCCTGCGTCAGGTAATCGACGTCCTGAATACCGCGCCGCCAGTGCTTGAGGCGGAGGCTGGCGAAGGGACCGTTCACGCCGTAGGAACCGGCGGGGAAGGCAAGATCGGTCCCCGGGAAGAAGAGGACGCCGTCGCCGTTCCCGTAGTTCCAGCCGGTCTCACCGAGCACCTGATCGTAACCGCTGTGGCCGCCGAAGGTGAAGGCCGAGTTGAAGACATCCGTCTGCCCGGTGCCGCCCTGGAAGTTATTGTAATAGGTGGACTCCCAGTAAAACCAGCGTTCCACCTTTTTCTTATACTGGGCCCAGGCCGTCACCCGGGGGCTGACCCCGTCGTCCTCGATCGCCATCGACCCGACATTGGGCCGGTAGGCGGCGTACATCCAGAGACGTTTGCCGGGCGATGAGAGAATGCTGTCGGCGGCGGATTGAAAATCGGCCGTGATACCGGTGGCGGTGCCGGAGTCCGGGATATCCAGTGACGGGGCCTGACTGACGCCGTCTACCAGAGAGACGGTGGCCAATGAGAGAACCGTGCTGCCGGGGCCGGGATTATTATTCATCCACTGGGCCCACTGTTCGATCTGAGGGAAATTACTCGACTCGTCGATCAGGTAGAGAAAATAGTCGGTGGGAGTGGCAAAGTTCCGGGCGGCGAACCAGTTCGCCCAGAGATCCGTATTCGTCCGCATCGCCGCCTCTCCTCCCCCCTGCCAGGGCCAGGAACCGTAGGTCCCGATCGAATAGACGTTGTTCCCCGTCCCCGCCCCCGGGCCACGGTATCCCCGGAGGGCGGTGAAGAGATCTCCGCTTAATCGGTCGGCCCAGGCGTCTCCCAGGTCGGGGATGTAGGTGTAGCCGTCGATCAGGGATATCCGGTGCCGGTGCGCGAGCTGGAAATGCCGGTCGGCCAGAAGAAGGCTCTGCTGATAAAGGGCGGTTCCCGGGGTCGGGTATTCGGTCCCCAGATAACGGTAATTGATGTTCTCGGTGCTGATGAAGAGCATCGTCCGGGCCGACGGGAGATCCGGGAGGGCAAAATCGCGGACGGTCAGCTGGACGGGGATCTGCCGAACGGGGGCGCCGCTCTCGGCAACGGCGACGCTCCCGGTATAAATCCCGGCCGGCGATTCTTTCGGGATGTAGATATCGCACCAGATGCTCTGATTCCGGCCGGTCTGAATGGCGAAGGACGGGACCAGTTCCAGGGGGACGGCGATATCGGGGTAGAACTTATTATGATCCGGCCGGTCGAGCCAGGTGCCGGTCCCCTCCCCGTCCCCGGACCAGGGCCGACGAAACCGCTGCGGGATGTGCCGCTCGTCATAGGACTCGTAGGAGAGGCGGCTCAACCCTTCGATCTCCAGGTAACGGATGAAGAAAAGCTCGATGTCACGTCCGGTCCAGTCGAAGACGCCGTCCCCCGTCGCGGCCGACGATTGAATCACGGCCCCCCCCGGACCGTCCAGCCGGTTAAAGGAGACCGTTATCCCCAGGGCCGACCGGACGGCAGCCTCCAGGCAGAGGTTGAAGGCAACGACCTCGTTCTTCGCCCCGAAGATACGGATCGTTGATCCGTCCCAGACGGAGTTGATAACGGACGAGGGATTGCCGGAAGCCCGCAGTTCATTTCTGGTTATCTTGTCCTCCCCATTGTTCGCCCAGACGGCCGATATGCCGGCAGGAGAACCGGAAGCCGGCGACGCCACCGGCGGAGCAAACAAAACAACAATGAGGAGCAGGCTTGTGGACAGGATTATTGTCTTCATGCCAGGTAAATATAACATGCCGCTCATATCTTCGCCATCACCCGCCCCTTTGTGACTATACAATGGAATAGAGGCAGTCTTTTAAGAAATGCGCGGCGGGGTGGCAAAGTTTGTGCGGATGATGATCAGGTGGGTGTCGGGGAACCCGGAGGCCCAACTAGGGGAAACCGGGACGGCGACAATGAGATAGTACCGGCCAGGGACAAAATTAAGTGGGGTTCTCTGCCGGAGCGCTGATCCCGGTTATGCTAATGGATTTTTCCACTTGCAACCCGGGAAACGGGAAAAATCAACGTCGGTTGAAAACAATTCACAGCCATGCTCAATCGCCAAAGCGGCCAGATGAGCATCAGACACCAGGTTGGCCGCAGCCTTCCCCTGAATGAGCATCCGCCGGAAGACCGTCCAATGGTTCCGGGTTGGGTGAATTAGCCGAGTACACGGTTGATCCAGCCAGCTTTGAACTCGCTGAATGGCGTCTTCCAGGGAAAGCGGTCTCTCGAAAATCCGCCGGTTGGTGCTGATCCGCATGAAAGCCGAGATGACCGACCAGCACAGGCATACGGGATCGGCCCCCGACAATCGAACATCCCACCACCGGCGTGCTTCCCTATGCTGCCGGCTCTTACTATCTTCTGCATAAAGAAGGATGTTGGCATCGACTATGATCAACGGGTATCTTCTCCCTCAACCTGAGCGAGCAGTTCCTGAATGTTATCCAGACTGTAACCCTTGCGCAATCCCATCGGATGCGGTTTCGTCCGGTAGGCCTTGCGCCGGCCGGGCGTCTCTACTTTTTCCAGCCCGATCCGCAAGGCTTTGTTGATCACCGCTTTCAGGGGAATCCGGAGTTTTTCTTTCAAGGCCCGCGCCCGGTCAAGAACATCGTCTTCAAGTACTATTGTTGTTCTCATACAGGCATCATAGCACTTTTATATTTGATGTCAAGGCATCAAATAACGCACCCCATGATTACAGGCCCGAATGCCCCGGCCGCCGGGATCAGGGAAGGTCCTCCGGCATTACCGAACTTCAAGATCCAGGGTGTAGCTATTCTCCCGGAGGACGGCGAGCCGGTATCGCCCCGGAACGAGGTGAGTGAAGATCGATTTCTTTTCCAGCCGAGTGACATCCGTCCAGATTTTTTCCCCGGCCTTTCCCAACATCAGGGGAACACCGGAGAGGGGATGACCCTGCCGATCGGTGATTTCTATCCGGCAGGCGACCTCCCCTTTCTCGCCGGCCGCGACTTCGATCGAGACGCGAATATCCCCCCGCTCGAAAGACCAGCGCGGGGCTTCCTTCTCCTGCCTCGGTTTCCGCGGCCGGGGCTCGGAGACCGACTGCGGGCGGGACGGTTTCTTTTTCTTCCGGACGGCCCCTCCCTTCCCGGCGCCCGGTTTCGGGACGGCGACCGGGGCTTCCCTCGAATCGGTATCGTCGGCGGGGGGGAGAGAGTATGAAAACCGGTCTTCCGCCGCTTGATGACAGATATAATCAGGGGAGATGGAGTAGGCGACCTGCCGCCCGAAGCCGGGCTGGAACCAGCGGGCCACGGTATCCCGGATCTCGGCCAGGCTGATATCGATCCTTCCCAGGGAGACCGGATGGGGGAAGAACCGTTCCTCGACCGTGCGCCGGATACGGGCGGGAACCGGATCCGGTTTCCCGTGTTTCGCCGCCCGGGCCAGATCGGCCGCCCGGGCCGCTTCCACGACGATCCGGGAACAGCGGTCGCAACCGGCTATATGAGCCGCGATCTCGCGCCGCTCATCGGCGGCACTAAGGCTCCCGTCGGCATAGGCCGCGAGCGTACCTTCCGGAAAACAGCACGGCCCCTTTTCCCGATCCGGGGGCAGCGCCGTTCGGGGATATATTTCCAGGGCCAGTCCGGCGGTACTGAGCTTCCGGTAGAGAGCGGCGCATTTCGAACACTTCTTGAGATGGGCTCTGATCAAACGGGATCGGCCGGGCGGGCATTCCCCGTCAAGATAACCGCTGAGTTCTTCTTCTGTAAAACAGGTGACCATGGTTTTATCTTGCCAGGATATTCTACCATTCACGTATCTTTCGATACGCTTGCATTTTACCGGATGGAGTACTGGAGTGGTGGAATACCGGAATGGTGGGGCTGCCAGGCCGAGGCGCCTTTCATCACTCCATTACTCCATCATTCCATCACTCCATTATAATTGACAATCAGACATTGTCGGGATAACGATTGAACAAGCCTAATTAATAGTCGTATCAAAGCCTTCTTTTATTCCAATAAATCTTTAAAAGATTGTATCCCGGCGCCGGCCAGGGATTTGGTCAGAAGCATTTTAGCGTAATAAACCTGTTTTCCCACGTACTGTTCATCCACCGGATCGACGTCGACGGCATTGAGCATTTCGGCGATCTCCCGGTACTTGAACCCGGCCATCCACTTCTCGGCGATAAACTTCCTCCGCGGGGAAAGTTCGTCGAGAGCGGACCCGATCAAATCGGCCGCTTCTTTCCGCATTGCTTTCACCCGGGGCGAGGGAGCCCCCGGGGGGAGAATGGAGACACCCGCCCGGGTCCCGGCGGTCTCGGCCAAACGGACCAGTTCCTCGTCGTCCAGGGGCACCGGGAGATGTTTGCGGATATGGTCGATGGATTTGTTCCTGACGATCCGGGCGATCCAGGTGGAGAACTGAGCCTGGCCGTCGAAGGAGTCGATGGAATCGAAAACGGCCTCCCACGACTCCATGAAAACATCTTCCCGGTCCGAAGACTGGATCCCCATCTTCCCGATCATGGACCAGACCAGGGTACCGTATCGATCGAAGATATCATTAAAATCTTCCGGCCCCACTAATCAGCACCTGATTTTGGTTGTTTTTTCGTCTGTTTCGGAATTTCAATAATCGGATTTTTCCGATTATTGAAATTCCGAAACAGAGAAGATATATTAGTATAAGCGATGACACCCATCATCGCCAAGCAGGAAGATGAAGCAAGGAGAGCTTTTCATGGGAAAGACGGTAATGCTGGGACTGGAGAAAGGGGACGTCGATGAATGTGTCCTTCCGGTCTTCGGGGAAGAGGCCGAGTCGGTCGCGGCCGGACTGGAGGCCGCGGGCTGCGCCCTCTCGCCACTCGGAAGACGGCGGGGCGCGGCGGTCTTCCGGGCCGGGCGGGAGGGGACCTCATTCACGGTGGTAGTGGCCGGCTATGGTTCCGCGGCCGTGGCGGGGACGATGTTTGAGCTGGTTTCCCTCGGAGGCAGGACGTTCGTCCTGGCGGGGACCTGCGGCGCTTCCCGCCACTACCCTCTGGGAGATACGTATCTTCTGACCCGGGCCGTTATCAACCCGCTCGGGGGGCCGGGCGGTGTCGGTTTTTCCTCCGCCGGGAAACCCGGCCGGGATATCCTCCCCTCCCCCGACCTGGCGGGGATCGCCTCCGGGATGGGCCTGAAAAGCCCCGGGGAGGGGCGCGTCATCTCCCAGGATTCCTTTTACAATTTCGGCTGCGTCCTCGATGAAGGAGGGCAACCGTTATACGCGGGCCCGGCACCGGCGAACGGCCAGACGCCTCCCGGGTTCCGTGCCTTCGTCGAACTCTACCAAAGCGGGGAGCCCTACCTGCTCGACATGGAGACCGCGTTCTTTTATGCCCTCTGCCGGACCTGGAAAGGAGTGCGGGGGATCGCGGTCAAAAGCGTGGCCAATCACGTCCCCTTCGATCCGGACGACCCCCTTCCCCGGGAGAAAGAGGCGCTCTTTTCCTCCCTGAGAACGGCGGTGGAACTGCTGCTGCGCGCGCAACGGCGGGAGAGGGGCGCAGTTTAAAATCGGAGATCGCTTTCCCCGTTTGCTGGCCCGGTTCTTCCCTTTCGGAGCAAACCTCCCTCATCTCCCGAATCACTCATCGCCGGGACGGGAAGAGGGTCAACGGCCAGAGAGCAAATCCTTCCTCACCTCGATCTTCACGCCGGCCCGGTCCAGATATTCCCGGGCCAGGCGAAAGTTGTAGCAGTCGTCCTTGGCGAAGTTCAGGTCCTCGGCGACCACCAGACGGGCGAGACCGGCTTCAATGATGACCATGGCGCAGGGGGCGCAGGGGAACCACTCGCTCAGGTAGATCGTCCCTCCGCGAACGCCGATACCCTCCTCCGCCGCCCGGCAGACGGCCCGGACCTCGGCGTGGACCCCCGGGCAGTTCCGGAGATTTTCCGGGGTGATCGGACCGCCCAGGCGGCAGGCGGTGTGTTCCCCAGCCCGGATCGGGGGCCCGTTCCATCCCAAAACACACTCTCCTTCCGGGGTCTCGATGACCGCCGCCATCGCGATATTGGCGCAGCGGCTCTTCGACTTCGCATCTTCCAACAACTTTTTAATTTTGATCACGGTTGAACACCTCCGATACCACTTGCAAACCACGAAGGACACGAAGATCACGAAGAATAGTAAAAATCTTTCTTTCCACGAATTTGTTTATTTCCTCTTTTTTCTTGGTGCCTTGGTGTCTTGGCGGCAAATAATCAGGTATGCGGGGAGAAGACGGCATAGAGGTCGATCAGGACCTCGGCGTCCATGGCGGCGTAGTTGAGCTGGGCGGTCGAGAGGGGCCGGCGGGTCCAGTCGGACGTCTGGTATCGTTTGTCGAGTTCGATCTCCAGTTCTCGCCGGCAGACCGATCCCAGGCTGTGCCCCCCCGGAATCCGGTAACCCCGGAGGAGGCGGGAGGCGCGAAGGGTATCGAAGACGGCGGTGATCCGGCAGCCGAGAGGGCCAAGGATGGAGCGCTCGAAGGAAGCGTTATGAATGATCACCTGGATCGGGGTTCTTCCAGGACCGCGAAGAGCGGGGAAAGGTCCCGCGTTTCGAAGACGTCGATCACCGCGCTCCAGGCGGGGGTGGCGACCTGGGCCAGACAGAGACGACCCCAGTCAAGTGTCGTCTCCACGTCGAGGGCGATGAAATTTTCCCCGAGAAGCTCGGCGCAGAGCCGCTCCAGCCCTTCCTGATCGCCGACCAGCCGGACCGGCCGCCGGACCATGAATCCTTCCGAACCGGGATAAATAATTATCTGTCGCACAACGATACCTTTTCGAAAACCTTGTATCTGGAATACAAACAACCGAAACCACGAAGAACACGAAGAACACGAAGGACACGAAGATTTTATTGAAAATGAACTAAATCGATTTTTTTCTTCATCATCTTTCGTGTCCTTCGTGTCCTTCGTGGTGAATATTTATTTTAAAGCCGCGGCAATCGGATCCTCGAATCCGGCTTCACTGAACCCCCGGGCCCGGAGCCGGCAGCTGTCGCAACTCCCGCAAGGCCGGGGCCCGGGGCTGACATAACAGGACCAGGTGAGATGGAGCGGGGCCCCGTTCTCCATCCCCCACCGGACCACCTCCGCCTTCGAGAAGTGAATGATCGGCGTCTCGATGACGATCGATGTTTCCGGCCGGGTCCCCAGATCGATCGCCCGGTTGAAGGCCCGGAAAAATTCCTCCCGGCAGTCCGGATAGCCGGAGGAGTCTTCTTCCATCGCCCCGATGAAAATCCGGCCGGCGCCGATCACCTCCGCCCAGGAGACGGCCAGGGCCAGGAGGTTGGCGTTGCGGAAGGGCACGTAGGTCGGCGGGATGGAACCGTTCGACGCGCCGGTCCGGGGAATTTCCAGGGCCGGATCGGTCAAACTGGAGCCGCCGATCTTTTTCAGATGCTCGATACCGACCAGGAGCCTGCGCCCGGCGGGCACCCGGAAATATTCGGACAGGTCGTGAAACGCCTTCAATTCCCGCTCTTCCGTAAGCTGCCCGTAATTGCAGTGCAGGAACGCCGGCTGATACCGCCGAGCCGCCATCGCCGCCGCGACGCAGCTGTCGAGCCCCCCGCTAACTAAACAAATTGCCAATTCTTTTTTTATTCGAATAGCGTGTTTCATGAAGAATTATCTTGATTTAAATATTACGGGAAATCCTAAATCTTAAATTTCTAAATCCTAAATAATATCAAATGATCAAAACTAAAAAATCCCAAACAAGGCGGCTAAAACCGACGATATTTTGAGCATTCGGACATTGGTATTTAGAATTTATTTAGGATTTCGATATTAGGATTTAGGATTTTCTGTTCGAAATTATTTTCGAGCTTGTCTTGCCTATGCACGATATTCCGCTCTCACGGTCGATGTAATTCCTCCTCGGGGAGTGAATTCACCGGTCACCGTCATCTTCCGGGGGGAACAGGTTTTCACCAGATCGTCGAGGATCTCATTGACCAGGCTCTCG
Organism: uncultured bacterium; assembly: GCA_963822585.1. GTDB lineage: Bacteria > Auribacterota > Erginobacteria > Erginobacterales > Erginobacteraceae > CAWGIE01. The sequence continues at coordinate 8,437 of CAWGIE010000047.1, read as the reverse complement.
TAGAAAACCCCCCGGTTTCGAAACCCGAGAAAATAGAGCTTGAGGGACTTCAGCTCCAGGCAGAGATTATCCGGCACGTACTCGATGATGATGGTGCCGAAATCAGGATTCCCGGTCACCGGACAGAGCGACGTATACTCGGGGTTCCGGATGGTGATAACGTAATCCCGGTCGGGGTACTTGTTTTCAAATGTGTCGATGTTCATGATGTAGCTCCCTGGGTTATCTGATAAACAATCCCTGCTGTGCCGGGAAATAATACCATGGCGAAAGGGAGTGATGGAATAATGGAGTGATGGAATGGTGGAGTAATGTAATAATGATGCCGCCCCCCGATTCCCAACACTCCACCATTCCAGCACTCCAGTACTCCATGGTGCATCATCCCTGGATCATGTATACATATTTATCCCGACAAAACGGGATGATGCCTTCTAATCACACCCCCCTTTCTTTATCCGGCCAGATGATTTTTTGCAGCTGGAGCTGCAGGCGGACAGGGAGATTGTCCTCCAGTATCCAGCGGGCCAGGTCGGCAGGATCCACGACTCCGGCAACCGGGGCCAGGAGGATCTTTTGATCCGGGGGGATCCGGTCGCGCATGATTATCTTCGCCCACCGATAGTCTTCCGGGGAACCGATCACGAACTTGATCTCGTCGCCGGGGCCGAGAGCTTCCAGGTTCATCCACCTCGTCCGCTGAGATTCGCCGCTCGAGGGGCACTTGATGTCCATAATCCGCACCGCGCGGGGATCGAGGGAGCTGATATCGAGAGTGCCGTTCGTCTCCACCAGGACCGTCTTCTCCCGGTCGGCCAGCGCGCTGACCAGGCGGCCGGTTTCCTCCTGGAGAAGGGGCTCGCCGCCGGTGATCTCGATCAGGGGGCAATTGAAGGCGAGGGCTTTTTGGACGACTTCCGCCAGCGGGAGCTCCGTCCCCTCTTCCCGAGCGTATCCGGTATCACACCAGGCGCAGCGGAGATTACACCCGGCCAGTCGGATAAAGACACAGGGCTCCCCGGCAAAGGACGATTCCCCCTGGATGCTCTTGAATATCTCGCTGACTTTCAGCATAACCATACCCTGCTCGTTAAAATTTATCAGGTCTCCGAAGGGCATCCCGGATCGAAAAGGGGCACTGGAATGGTGGAGTAATGGAGTGTTGGAAAAAGCATATCGCCACCCACCCCATCACCCCACCACTCCATCATTCCATCACTCCAGATTAAAGACTCCCCCGATTATTACATTTGTAATATTTCTGTCGCTAATCCCTGCTATACCTGGCCCCGCTGGCAGCGGTTTCCCCCACTTCCACCGCGGAGACCCTCACCCGGCCGTTATCAATCCGCGCGCGCAGCCTCTCGAAAATAAACCGGGCCAGATTCTCGGCGGTCGGGTTCTTCCGCTGGAAATATTCCATCTCGTTGAGATCGAGATGGTCAAGATCCCGGCAAACGGCATCCAGTTCTTTCTTCAAGACCGTGAAGTCAATGACCATCCCCTGTTTATCCAAGCGGCCGCAGCGAACGGAAACCTTGACCGACCAGTTATGACCATGACACCGGCGGCAGGGACCGGGATGGTCTCTCAGGTGATGGGCCGCCGAGAACCGGGTTTGAATAATCGCTTCGTACATAATAAATGAGCGCCTCCGGCGCTAATTTATGTAGGATCGTCCTTCACTCCGTTCAGGACTTGTAGTAGATGTAATAAATGTAGTATCGCGTTGCCTGCGGCAACGCTTGCCGAACCGCAAGCGAAGCGATCCTACAATTCCTACAAAGAATGCCGGAGGCATTATGATCCTACAAGTCCTGTCGCAGACCCTGAGCTTGCCGAAGGGTAGCGTAGCGAAAGGACGATACTACACTAACGGTTTTCCCTTCCTTTGAAATTCCGATGCGACAAGATACTTCTTCATCTTCAAAATTTTCATTCAATAAACACATGCAGACAATACCCAATGAGCGTCAGGGAAACAAGCGCGGCAGCAAGGTGGTGAGAATGGGGATGTAGGTGATGAGCAGCACCCCGACCAGGAGCACCAGGAACATGGGGATGACCGATCGGATCACTTCCGGCATCGAACGGTCGAAGCGATAGGAGGCCAGGAAAAGATTCATGCCTACCGGAGGAGTCAGATAGCCGAGCTGGAGATTGGCCATGAAGATGATCCCGAGATGAATGGGATCGATCCCGAAAGCTTCTCCCAGGGGAACGATCAGGGGGACGACAACGATGATGGCCGAGTAGATGTCCATCAGGCAACCGACCACCAGGAGAAACAGGTTGAGAATCAGGAGGAAAAGCCAGGGGGAACTGATCGAGCCGGTGGCCCACTCGACCGCCAGCGCCGGGATCCGGGCGTCGATCAGGTAATTGGTAAATCCCATCGCCACCCCGATAATCAGCAGCACCCCCCCGATAATCAGGCCGCACTCCGCCATCACGCGGGGAACATCCTTGAAGATCTTCAGATCCCGGTAGATGAACGTCTCCACGATGAAGGCATAAAGCGCGGTCACCGCGGACGCCTCCACCGGGGTGGCGAAACCGCCGAAGAGGGCGGCCAGCGCCACGACCGGGAGGAGCAGTTCCCACCCCGCCGCCCGCACGGCCCGGACCGCCTCCCGGGGATCGAAGGGGGGCCGGGGCTGCTTCCCCTCCTTCTTCCCGGCCAGCGAACGGCCCCACCACCCGATGATCGCCACCAGGAGCAGCCCCGGGAGCAAACCGCCCAAAAATATCTGTTTGATGGTAACGGGCGCTCCCATCGTCGAGGCCACGATCGCGTAAAGGATCAGGGGAAGACAGGGCGGGAAAAGCACCCCCAGCGAACTTGCTCCGGTAAGGAGGCCGATCGCGTTTTTCTCGGAGTAACGGGCGGCCAGGAGCACCGGGAGAAGGAGACCTCCCAGGGCCAGGATGGTCACCCCCGACGCCCCGGTGAACGATGTAAAGAACGCGCAGACCAGGGCGGTGAGAAGAGCCGGTCCGCCGCGGAACCGGCCGACCAAGGCCTGGAAGACGCGGATCAGCCGCCGGGACGCTCCGCCCTCGGCCATGAAATAACCGGCCAGGGTGAAGAGGGGGATGGCGGGGAGCGAGGGGTTGACCACCATCCGGTAATGGTCGATCGCGATCGAACCGATCGGACTGTCCTCCCCCCAGAACAGGATCAGGGCGGCCCCCCCCAGCAGCGTGAAGATCGGCGCCCCCAGGAGGGCCGACAGGACCAGGAAGGCAAGTGCCGGGAGCACCAGGTCCGGGGGGGGGACCGGCGGATAGAGACCGGCCAGGAAAAGAAGCGCGGTCAGGACGATGATCCCGGCCCGGACGGCCCACCGGCAGGAAGCGCACAGAATGAGCCGGATGGCGATGGCGGCGAAACCAAGCGGGAGAACCAGCTGAATCATCCAGACGGGGATTCCGTAGGCCAGTATCTTGCCGGCTTGGCGGCTGACGGCGACGTACTGGATGCTGCCCAGGCAGAGAAAGGAGGTAACCACGGCGGCAAAGGAAGTACTGAGCACCCGGGCGACATCCCGCAGACTCGCGGGAAGAAGCGACACGATGGTGGTCAGGGAGAGCAGCCGTCCCTCGCGGGCCGCCGCCGCCCCGCCCAGCATCCCGGCGATCAGCACCAGGTGCTGCACGATCGGGCTCGCCCCCGAGATACCGGTGTGAAAAAACCGGCGGAGCACGATCTCCGCCAGGGGGATGAGCATCATGGCCGCCAGGACCAGGACGATGGACAGATTCTCGCCGGCCCTGATGAGAGGGAATCGGCCCGGTTTTCTATCTTTCGCGATCGCGAAGTGCGCGTGCTTTTCTTCCATTTCTCATCCATCGCTCGGAGGTTTTCAGCCTCAGGCTCCCCGCCATCGCGGGGCCCTTTCAGAGCGCTGCCTTTAACGCGCTCAAGACCGATCTTCCCTGCCGGTGTCCCTCATTCCGCGGCCGGGGAAGCTGCTGCGCCGGGGGATATTTCGGATGGGGCCGGACGGGGAGCACTCGACTCTCCACCGCGGTACTCCTTCAGCAACCGCACTACTTCGTCGAAGGTATCCGCCGGGACCAACCGCCCCCGGATTTGCGGGTACACCTTCTCCACGCTCCGGCGCCACTTTTCTTTCACCGCCGGGGAGACGGTATGCACCTGCAGCCCCCATTTTTCCTGCATGGTCCGCACCGCCTCGTCGCTCTCCTTTCTGCCGGCGGCTTTGATCTCTTCCCCCGTCGCGACCGCCGCCGCCATCAGCTTCTCCCGGAGCGGTTGGGGGATCTTCTCCCAGGCTTCCCGGGTAACCACCGTCGCCCCCACCAGCGGAGCCCAATCCAGCTCCAGCATATGGGGAGCCGGGATATAGATCTGCTGGGCAAGCGCGTAGAAGGGGGGCATCGGCACAACGTCGATCAGCCCCGTCTGCAGACCGGGGAGGATATCCCCCGTCTCCAGGGGAACCGGGTTATAGCCGGCCGCCCGCATGATATCGACCTGCTCCGGGTACCCCGACCAGGTAAAAAGCTTCATCTTCTTGAGATCATCCGGGGTAATCATCGCATCTTTGGAAAAAAACCGCACCCAGCCGGCATCGGCCCAGAAAAGGACCACATAGCCCTTCTCCAGGAGACGTTTTTCCAGCTGCGGATGCAGCCGTTCGCCCACGTAATCAACCTCCTCCAGGCTGTTGAACATCATCGGGAGACTCTGCAGGCCCCTTACCGCCGGTTCGATCTCAGCCAGCCCGACCGCCGTCAGCATCCCGGCCTGGCTCTGGCCGATCCGCATCCGGTCGACCATGGCCGCTTCTCCGCCCTGGATACCGCCCGGATAGATGATCAGTCTCACCGATCCGTTGGAGATTTTCTGCCACTCGTCCCCCATTTTTTGCAGGGAGTCAAAGTAGGACGATCCCCGGGGCGCCAGCGTGGTCATCTTAATACGGTAAGTCGGAGAGGCATAGCTGGTCGACTCCTGACAATAATATAATCCTAGAGCAATAAGAAAAACACCAATTAACGTCTTCATGTACGGCTTCATCTATTCTATCAAACTCCTCTTTGTAACCTTTCTAACGGTCGGGAGTAATGGAGTACGGGAATGGTGGAGTGTTGGGGCCTCATGCCGGCTTCATCACTCCCTTATTCCACCACTCCATTACTCCATTCATTCAATCAATATATTCTTCCGCTCCGGGGTATATTGAAGATCGTCTTATTATTACGGCCCCAGGAACAGCTCATCCTCTCTCCCCAGGAGCCAGCGGGCGCGGCGCTGGTAAATCAGATTGACCAGCCGGTGGCCGGGATACTTATCCGGGTCGATCGCCAGGGCGCGGTTGAGCAGGGACCGGAATTCATCCCGGTCTTCGGCCGGGACGGCGACCGCCTCGGCCAGCGCGACATAGGGTGCGGCCTGCTCACCGGAACTCAGCTCGACGGCCCGGGCGAAGTACTTCCGCGCGCGTTCGACTTTCTCTTTTTCCCCGCCCGGCCGGCTCATCGTGTATGTTATCAAAAAAGTCTGAAGAGCGCCTTCCCCGAAATCTTCCCGGAGAAAGAGGGCCCGGTCGACCAGGGCGTCGACGATCGGCAGGTCTCCAACCAGGTCGGGATCGCCCCCGGAAAGAGCAACCGCCGAAACCCAGGAGACGGCCGTCCAGTAAAGAAACGGAACATCTTCCCCGTCGGTCCGGAGCAGGGCCTGGCGGGGGTCCCGGTATAGTTCTTGTTTGATCCCCGGGTATCCGGCTTCCAGACCCCGCAGTCCGTAGTCACGGGCCCGCAGGTAAAGCCGGCGGGCCTCTTCCCGGAGTGCGGACGACCGCTTCAGGTCGACCTCCTCCAGTTCTTCCGCCTTCTGCTGAACAAAGGCATAGCTATATTGGGTGAAACCCCGGGCGGCGCTGAGAAGAAGCCCTTGATGCTCCGGGTCCTCGGCCAGGAGACTCTCCATCAGTTTTAAACCGAACGGGGAGGCCGCCTTGATCAGTTCGGGATCGTCGTCCGAAGCGTAAACGTCCCCACTCTCGGCCAGCGCGTCTCCCAGCTCGGAAACAGCCATCTTCTTGATCGAACAACCGGAAATAATCAAGCCGATAAGAGCCGCCGGCAGCAGTAATCCAGTCGGTTTATTTGTCTTCTTCCCTATCATGTATCTCTAACCGATATCTATCTGCTTTGATTATTTCCGGTAGAATCAACCCGTCAGGGGCGTTCTCTGGATGTTGGACGTTGGACGTTGAACGTTGGATGTTCATTTTTCCCCCTGTCCTTCGTGGTCGCTTTACATTTCCGGGAAGAGCAGCGGCCTCCCCGTTTCGGGATGGTGCAGGACCTCGACCCGGGTCCGATAAAGCTCCCCCAGATTCTCCCGGGTGATCAGTTCCCGGGCCGGGCCGTCCTTCCAGACCCTTCCCTCCCGGAGATAGATTAGCCGATGGCAATAAGCGGACGCCAGATTTAAATCGTGCAGGATGACGAATACGGTCAGCCCCCGTTCCCGGTTAAGCTCCCTCAGAAGGCGGAAAATCTCGACCTGGTAACCGATATCCAGGTGAAGGGTCGGCTCGTCGAGGAAGAGCAGTTCCGGCTCCTGGGCTAGGGCGGTCGCGATCAGCGCCCGCTGCTGCTCGCCGCCGCTGAGATGCCGGAAGTTCTTCTCCCGCAGAGGAGCCGTCTCCGTTACCGACAGCGCCCAGGAAACCGCCTCCCGATCCCGGGGAGACGGCCGCCACTGGAAGGTCTGGAAATACGGGATCCGGCCCAGCGTGACCAGGTCTCCCACCGGGAGGTCGATCTCGCCCCCCGGGTTCTGAGAGACGACCGCGAGGGAACGGGAGATCTCTTTGCGATCCCGCTCCTCCAGGGGGTGTCCACACCAGCGGAGGCTCCCCTCCCGGCGCCCGATGACGCCGGTCAGGGCGCGGATCAGGGTTGTCTTCCCCGATCCGTTGGGGCCTGCCATCCCGATGAACTCGCCCCGGCGGATGGAGAGGTCGATCCCGCGCAGGATCAGTTCCTTGCCGTATCCGGCACTTACGTTACGGGCAACCAGTAATTCATGATCGTTATGAGAATATCCGTTCATTGTGTATCGATCGTAATTGGTAATCAGTGATCAGTAATCGGTAATCAGTCGGGCAGGAACCGGCCGGCCTTCCTTTACCGATTACTGATTACCGATTACTGATTACTTTTTTTATACGGCGTTGGACGTTCGTTCTTTTTCATTCTCGATTCCTGTCCCTGCTCAAGAGGTAAATAAAAAGCCCTCCCCCCACGATCCCGGTCACCACCCCCACCGGCAATTCCACGGGGGCCACGATGGTCCGGGCCGCCGTATCGCAAAGGAGAAGGAACAATCCCCCGGCCAGGAAGGATGCCGGGATCAGGATCCGGTGATCGTTCCCGAAGATCAGACGCATGACATGGGGGACCACCAGGCCGACAAACCCGATCACCCCGGCAACCGCGACCGCGGTCCCGGCCAGAAGCGATCCCAGAAAAAAGAGCCATCTCTTGTCGCGTTCCAGCCTGACCCCCAGATGGAGCGCCCCCTCCTCTCCCAGCTGGAGGGCGTTCAGGGTCCAGGACAGGGTCATGGATGCCGCCGTCCCCAGCAGAATGACGGGAACGACCAGCAGGACCAGGGAGGGATCGGCCGCCTGCAGCGAGCCCATGGTCCAGTAAATAACGGCCCGGAACCGGCTCAGGCTGACCACCGAGAGAAGGAGCATGATCAGAGACGATGAGATAAACGAGATCATGACCCCGACCAGGAGCAGATAGGGGATCTTGAGAAACCTCCGGCGGCGGGCAATGGCATAGGCGAGCGAGACCGCCAGCCAGGCCCCGGCAAACCCGAGCAGGGGGAGGGAAAACCGGGGGAGAGCGGCGCCGGCCAGGAACCCCAGGCTGATCCCCAGGGCGGCCCCCCCGGAAACCCCCAGCGTGTACGGTTCCACCAGGGGGTTCCTGAACAGCCCCTGAAAAAGAAGGCCGGCAACCGCCAGACCGCCCCCGACCACGATCCCGAGGATGATCCGCGGGAAACGGAGACGGAAAATAATGGCGGCGTCGGTGGACTGTTCCGGTCGGCCGCTCACCGCGGCGGCCGTCATCCGGACCACCCGGGAGAAAGGAATCGCTACATCGCCGAGGTGGAGGGAGACTGCCGCGACCAGGAGAAGCGCGGCTGGAAGGATAACAATCAGGACTGTTCTTTGCTTAACACTTCTGATCATTATAATAACCGGTGATTTGTCATTAGTAATCGGTAATCAGTAATCGGTAATCGGTAATCGGTAATCAGTGGCCGGTAATCAGTAATCGGTGATCAGTGATCGGTAATCAGTGGCCGGTAATCAGTAATCGGTAATCGGTAATCGGTAATCGGTAATCGGTAATCGGTGATCATGCCGACATGCGT
>CAWGIE010000046.1:0-29620 GCA_963822585.1 uncultured bacterium | reverse complement strand
CGGAAGATAACGGCAGATATTCTTGAAAGCGCAATAGTCGCTACAGGCGGCCGGGTCGATCAGGAACTCGCCGGATTCCAGCCGGTCGAGAGCCCGGAAGATCGTTCTTCGCAGCGGATCGATCAGCCCCGCTTCCGGGTCGTCGCACAGCTCCTCCCACTGAGCGGGCGTCAGCGGCTCCTTTTCCAGGCCGATCCAGTGATTGACCGCTCCGCGCTCCAGATCGACTTTCGATTGCGAATACGCGAGATACTGCATGATGACCGGGACCGAAACCCCGAAATAATCCCGGGCGGCCAGGCCGTAGATGGGAAGCTGGCAGTCCAGCCCGGTGGTTATCTCCGCCGCCAGGGCGGTGGAGGTCAGACCGGCCTTGGAAGAGCCCTTGTAGTCGATAACCGCGAGCGCCGCCAGCCGGCCGTCACGGAAGATCATGTCCACCCGGTCGACTTTTCCCCGGACGGCGATCTCGCGGCCCGGAGCGTCCAGAGCAGCCAGCAAGACCGGGGGCGCCGCCGTCTCCTCTTTCATGCCGAAGACAAACTCCATCAGCGCGGTGGCCCGGGTCATTTCCCCTCCGCCGGAGAAGATCCCGGTGTTCTTATATTCCGGAGGCGCAAAATTCAGGGAGACGATCCGCCGGACCGCGTGGATGATCCGCCGCCGCTCGACGGAGAGCTGTTCTTTGATCCCCAGCATCCAGTTGTACGAGCCGGCCCTGTCCAGAACCGCGTCGGCCACCTCGGTAAAGAACGAGAGGTACCCCTCCCGGTCCTCCGGTGTCCCGCCGTCAATACAGACCAGCGGGATCGCTCCCCGGGATGCATCCGGCGGTTCGGATGTCCGCGCCAGCGTCCATCCCTCGCCGGCCCGCACCGCCCAGGCCGGGCGCCGCAGCGCCCGGTGCTTCTCCCCGATCGCTTTGAGCGGGTCCGGCAACTCCGGCCCGGGCTCTCCCCGGAGGAGCCGGAACCCAAGTTCGAGGATCATGTGCACCGCGGCCCCGTGGTCGCGGGCGCTCGGTTCCAGTTCATTGGTCTCCAGCTCCCGGAACCTCATGACCCGCTCCAGGGAGAAAGCGTAGGGGCAGCGGACCAGTTTCTCCAGTTCGGTGGTGGTGAACTCCCGGGCGGAGGCCGTCTCCGCGGCGGCGGGCATCAATTCTTTCCCCAGGGCGCCGTTGTACCGGGCCTCGGAGGGAAGATAGCGGACAACCGTACCGGGTTCGTCCTTCCCGGCCTGCCGCCGGAAGAACGAGGCGCGCAGCGATTCCACGCCCAAACCGTGAGCGACGTTGGCGGCGGCGGGGGCCGGCTCGCCTTCCTCCGCGCCGGTGACCGCCGCCGGGTCGCGGGCGATCGCCCGGCGGCGTTCGGCGTCGGTCACGCTCAGCGGGAGGGGGACCGTTCCGGCAAACGACTCCCCGGGCAGCGGCGTTCTTTCTCCGGGATGGAGCCGACCGCTCCCCTGGCGCTCCCAGTGATCGCGGATATAATCGACACCGTGGGAGAGACGGTACCGGTCGTAAGGGTCGGGGGGGAGCTCGGGCAGGTCGCGGCCGAAGGAAGGCCAGCCGGCCAGCCGCCAGAGAGTACTGAAGAAGACCGAGGGGGTGATCTCCCTCCCCTGCTCGTCCCGGGTGGCGGCGGAGACCACGATCCTCTCGGTAGCCGCGGCCAGGGTGGTGAGGAAGAGCAGGTTCTCCTGGCTGGCCCGGACCCGGGAGGTGGCCAGGGCGGTTGCCGGCAGGGCTCCGCCCATCAGCTCCCGGATGGACTCCAGTTCCCGATCGGAGAAGATCGGGCTCTCCAGGGGAAGCCGCGGGAAGGAACCGGAGGTGAGGTCGGCGACGATCACCACCTTGAACCGCAGCCCGCCGATGTCGTGCGGGCTGAGAACCCAGACGCCGGACTCATCGGGCGGCAGAGGGAAGACGCTGAGCCCTTCCAGGGCCCGGATCACCAGATCGCGCAGATCGCGCCAGGCGGCCGCGCGGTTGACCAGGAAATACTCCCGGAGCATATCCAGGATGCGCCGGGTCGCCGCGTAGGCCCGGGCGTTGAAAAGATATCCCCACCGCTCATCGGCGGAGCCGGCGCTCTCATCGGCCAGCCGTCGCTGCCGGGAAGAAAGATGGAATTCCTCGTCCAGCCGCCGCAGGATATCCGCGATCCCTTCCCGGACTCTCCCCGGGGATGACGGCCCCCCGGCTTTCCGCCAGGCGGTCGCCGCCGCCTCGATCAGGGAAGCGGCGTCTCCCCGCGCCGGCGGCCGGAGTTCATAATAGGCCCGAAGCCGGCTCTTCAGGTCGTCCTCCGAGCCGATCTCCGGCTCCACACCGGAGCGGCGGATGTCATCCGCCAACCCCGGGGCAACCTCGGGATCCCCGAGTATCTTTCCCCACTCCGGCCAGGGGCTCTCCAGGAGGGAGCAGAACGCCTCCCGGGAACCGGTCGCCGAGAGTTCGAGGAAGCGGAGGATCACCTTGACGACCGGGGCGGAGAGAACCGGTAGCCCCCGGCGAAAATAAAACGGGATGCCGAAACGGGGGAAGACGGAACGGATCGGGTCGGCGTAACGCCCGATATCGCGAGCCACGACGCAGATCTCCTCCGGGCGAACCGGATCCGGCCGGAGCCGGGTCTCCCAGACGATTCGCCGGGCCAGGTCTTCCACCTCGCCGTATCTCCCGACCGACCGGGAGAAGGCGAGATGGAGACGGGCGTTCCCGGCCAGGGCGGGGTCGAGCATGGCGTACCCCTCCCGGAGGCGGTCAAGGGCCTCCCGGGTCGATTGCTCGAAGTGGCCGTCCCGCTCGGATTCGTACCTCTCCTCCTCCCCAAAGATCAGCCGGCCCGTCCCGGCCATCAGGTCTCTTCCCCACCAGTCCTGTTCGTGTTCCTCGAGGATGTGGCTGATCGTCACCGGGAGCGGCTCCGGGCCCTGCTGAAGGGACCGCACCACCCGTTCCACGAAGGGGCCCACCCAGCGGACCCCGGTCAGGACCATCGAGCGGGAGGTTTTCAGGAAGACCGGCCAGGCTTCCCTCCCGGAATCCAGCAGGCGGAGAGTCGCTTCGTTCACCCGGGCCAGGTCGGCCACGCCGAGTTCCTCGCATACCTCCCGGTATGTTCCGTAGAGAGCGGCCAGCTCCCGGTTCTTGGAAGAGCCCCGTTCGTCGGCCAGGATCCGCAGGAAATCACCGGCCCGGTCGGCCAGGGGGGAAACGTACTCGATCAGCTGCTCCAGCGTCTCCTCCACCCCCCGCCGGGAGAGCCTGCCCAGGACGGGGATGGGGACCGGGGGAGAGGCGACGAACCGCTCCGCCGCCTCGACCACCGCGATCCCGCCTCTCAGATCGTCGATCCGGGCCAGGGGACGGCCGGCGGAATCATGGAGCAACCCGGCCAGGCGCGCCGCTTCCTCGCACGCGCCGAGAAAAGCGGAGACCGACATCCGCCGCCGCCCGTCGAAGAAGGGTTTTCTCTCCAGCACCCGCCGCTGCTCCTGCCGCAACGCCCGGGAGGTGGGGTAGATGATCAGGTCCGGTTCCATGGGTAAAGAACTTAGCTTCGCAACTGAGGGAGGGCACGGCGGCCCTCCCCTACGTAGGGGCCGACCGCTGTGTCGGCCCGATTTATTGAAATTCCGAAACAGGAACTTAGCGCTCCGCGCTAACTTTAGGTAGTCGCACCCTTTAGGGTGCGCCAGGTTAACGCAGGCTAAAGCCAGCGACTACCATTTTTCGACATTTATTGAAATTCCGAAGCAGGAACTTAGTCCTCGCTCTATTCTGGCAACGGTCAGGTTAAAAGGTTGCGGTTGTCCCTCAGATCCTGAGATCTATCGGGATCGAAGGACGCGGCTTGAATCGGTTGCGTGGGAGGGTTGCAGGGGTGAGCCGCACGTAACCGTATTCCGTTCAACGTTTCAAGCTGCGCAACCGATCAACGATACCCTCTTATTCATCAAACCCCGGGCGGATGAAGGCGCGGGCCTTCGGGAACTCGATCTCCAGAGAGCGGCGGAGACGCTCCAGCAAAACCATTATCCCCAGTGTCTCATCTTCCCGTTCGGGGAATTCCCGGTGGAGCAGTGTCCAGGCACCGATCGAGCGATCGATCGCGATCAGGGCGATCTTGGCCGATCCGTCAGCGTCGCTCGGCATATCGGGTATCCGCTCCATTCGTTCATCAGCACGGCCCGTCAGAGCCCGGTGGATCTTGGCGGAGATGAAATGCTGATACCAGCGGATAACCTCGGTGATATCGCTCAGTTCATGGGCCTCTCGTTCCGGATCTCGCCCCGGCAGTTCAAGCCGGGCCGCGGAGAGGAGGTCTTCCTTCTTCTCCTCCCACAGCTCCTCCGAGGCTTCAAACCAGGCCTGCACCAGCTGGTAATAGTCACGGGCCGCTTTCGCGCAGGGATGATCGCGGGCCGCTTTCCTTCTCTCCTCCGACCGGTCCATCTCCGCATCCGCCTCCTCATCCTCCGTCGAGGCGTCCAGGTCGATCCCCTCCTTCTCGGCATAATCCCGGATCATCTCCATCGTCAGGACGAGGCTTTCCCCGATCTCTTTCCAGAACTCCTCGTTCATCTCGTCTGACCCCGGGGAATAACCGGCTTCTTTCTTCTCCTCTTCCTCGGACAGAAACGTGAGACAGCGCGAGGTGAACGCGCACCGCTCACACCACCGGTCGCAGTAGTTGTATATCCCCGGAATCAGGTCCGGATTCTGCGCCATTTTTAAAAGCTTATCCTTGTCCATAATAGAAGATGAGAAGGTTTATTTTACCGGGGAGATTCATCGCATCCTCCCCCTTATCCCGGATTATTCATGAGAATTAAAAATTTCCATGAATGATCCGGGACGTCAACTGCCATTCAACTCAATATATTATTACACTAATATCGGTACTAGCGTTGTCTTGGTGCAAAACTAATCCGATTTATGGATAAATCGGATTATAACACTATACTGGCACAGGGCATATCGTGCCATTGGAAATAACCGATGAGCCTGCCGTCTCACGGATTAAATATCGGTCATCGAGCAGGACTTCCAACTCACCATAAATTCATCCCGGAGAGCCGAAGGAGCATAGGGTTCCGACAATCTTCAATAAAAAAGCCCCCCGGAGGAGGCTTTTTCATGTCCGGGGCCGATCTTTCCTTCCCGGCCCCGGGAGAGGCTGCGATTCTATATAACCGGCTAACCGGGCAACAAGATGCCGCGGTCCGCCCCCGGTCTTAACCTCCTCCTCCGGCTATCTCGTCGCCGGCAGGTCGCCGGTTGCTCCGAAATAAGTCCGGGTAATCCCCCGTACCCCCCAGAGACCGTATTGTTCCCGAAAGACCCCCACGTCCCCGGTACCGTCTCCGTCGTAGTCTCCGGGCACGACCGTATCTGAATCTCCGCCATAATAAATTCTACTCAAGCCTCTTAAAACCCAGAGGCCGGTAGAGGGACGGAATAAATCCCCCTCCCGGGTCCCGTCGCCGTCGAAATCGCCGGCGAAAGGCAGATCGGCTTTCCCTCCATAATAAAAACGGGAAATGCCGCGGATCGCCCAGAGACCGGTCCCCCCTCGATAGACGGCCGCCTCATCGGTACCGTTGCCGTCGTAATCGCCGGGCAGCGGCCGATCGTTGAGGGACCCGAAATAGAAACGGGTCATCCCCCGGATCGCCCATAAGCCGGTTGTTTCCCGGAAAATGCCGCCGTCCGGGCGGCCGTCCCCATCAAAATCCCCCGTTAGCGGCTGATCCCAGATCCGAGCCGAAATAGAACCGGGACGTCCCCCGAACGGCCCAGAGACTATCGGCCGGCCGGAAGAGGGCGATCTCCGAAGTACCGTCTCCGTCGAAATCCCCGGAGGCGGGAAGATCGGAAGCGGTCCCGAAATAAATCCTGCTCATTCCCTTCACCGCCCACAAACCCGTCGAACCGCGGAAGAGAGCGATATCCGAAGCTCCGTCGCCGTCATAATCCCCCCGGCTGACCGCGCTTTCCCGGGGAACGATCTTGAATACCTCTCCATCATGATCGCAGATATAAAGTTCGCCCGCTCCGTCTTCACCAAAAGCAGTGATGGAGTTGATATGCCGGCCGCAGCCGCAAGCCGGCTCGAGCTCCTCGGTCCATTCTCGGCCGTCGGTCGCCGCTCCGTCCTGCATCCGAAAGGAGCGGATAAACGCCGTTCCGAAATCGGCGTAAAAATAATTTCCCCGCAACCGGGGGATCCGGGAGCCGCGGTAAACGTAACCCCCGGTTACGGCATGACCCTGGGTATGATCATACTCCAGCACCGGAAACCGGTAATCGCCGGCCGGGCCGCAGGTGGAATTATTATCCCCATTGGGATCGGTATAAGGATGGTCTCCCTCATAACAGTCCCATCCATAGTTTTCCCCTCCCGGACCGGTGGAGGGGGCCCAGTCGATCTCTTCCCAGCTTGCCTGCCCCACGTCCCCGATGTAAAGATCTCCGGACTCCCGATCGAAACTCATCCGCCAGGGGTTTCTCAGGCCGTAAGCCCAGATCTCATCCCGGGTGGAGGGGTCTCCATCGACGAAGGGGTTGTCGGGAGGAATGGTGTAAGGAGCCCAGTCCACGTCAATCCGCAGGATCGCCCCCAGCAGGGTGCCCAAATCCTGGCCGTTTTCGTCCGGATCGCCGGACGCCCCCACCGTCACCGATGGAGAGATAGAGATACCCGTCTCCGGGCCCGAAGGCGAGACATTCCCCCGTTATGATTTCCGCGGGGATGATTGACGGTGAGAACGGTAAACGCGGAAGAAGAATCGGCCAAATCCGGATTACCCGAAACCGAGTAGCGCTCCAGGGTCAGACTCCCGTCCGGCTGGCTGGTATAATAAACGATAAAAATATCCGTTGCTCGCGTACTGGGGATGGAAAGCCAGGCTCAATAAACCCCGCTCACCACCGTAGAGAACCTTTGACTTCTATATCTAAAAAAGGAGTGGAGAGTACCTCCCCGCCTTTCAAAACGCGGATCCGCCCGGGCTGTTCGATGATGAAAACCCGATTCCGGTCTCCCGGCGGGGCCTTGAGATCGACCGGACTCACCAGTCCCTCCGCCACCAACACACTCCTTAACGGAGGCCCGGCGGCTTCGGACCGGATCCCGGGAGCGATAATAATCAAAACCACCGTCATCAGCGGATTAATCAGGGCGATTTTCATCTATCCCCCCTTCTTATCGGTTTATATCGACATCTTCATGATACCACTGCCACGCGTATTTCGCCAACCAATCGGGCGTTCCCGGGCAGTGAAATTTTTGTCTTCTTTTTACCCGGACCGTTACACGAAATCCGCTTTCTCGCCTTTTCGTCAAGCCTCCCCGCTTGCCTGTCCTCATATGGAGGAAAAGCGAGAAAAAGGGAAGATGGATCTAAACATTGAAACGGAAATCGATGATATCGCTATCTTTAACGATATACGTCTTCCCTTCCAGTCGAACGGTCCCTTTTTTTCGAGCGTTCTGATAACTCCCGGCATCGATCAGGTCGTCATAATACAAGACCTCGGCCCGGATGAACCCTTTCTGGATGTCTGAATGGATGACCCTGGCGGCGTCCAGGGCCATCGTCTCTTTCCGAATCGTCCACGCCCTTACCTCATCGTCACCCACGGTAAAAAAGGAGATTAATCTCAGCAGTTCATATGATTTTTTGATCACCCGGTCACGGGCGGGTGTGGTGATATCGAATTCATCCAGAAATTCCGCCTCCTCTTCCGGGTTCATCCGGGCCAGTTCATGTTCGAGGCGACCCCTGATCAGCAGACAGTCTTCGCGGCTCGATAATTCTCCGAGGTCGGGAAAGGCAGTATCCGCGTCTTCGTTGTTTACCAGCAGCAATGCCGGCTTGCCGCTGACCAGCGTAAAGCCCTTTAAGAGCGGCGCCCCCGCCAGTTCCGGACACTTCCTCAACGGGGTCCCATTCTCCAGTTTTTCACGGCACTCTTCCAGCAATGTCAGCTCTTTCTGATTTATCTTCCTCCCCTTCTTTAGTTCCAGGTTCAGATTCTCCAGCCGTTTCTCGACTACCACCAGATCGGCCAGTATCATCTCCTGATCCAGTGTCTGAAAATCCTGGTATGGCGACGTGTTCTCAAAAAGGGTCCCGGTAAAATTGCGTACCACGTGAATCAGGGCATCGCAGTCTCTGATCCGGGCCCAGATATTCTGATCTTTCGTTGTCCCGATTTTTCCCGGCAGAAAGTACTCAACCTGGGCGTAGGTAGTCTTTTTCGGTTTGTACATCGCGCTGAGGATATCGATACGTTCATCCGGGACTGTGATGGTTCCGATCCTTTTTTCGGCTTTATTGTCTGACGCGGCGATGCTCTTCGTTAATGTTTCAAAAATGGTTGTCTTCCCCGAGCCGGGAAGACCGATGATACCCAGTTTCATAAAAAGATCCTTTGCGGAAAGAAATTGCGGTTAGCCCGGATTATTCATGAAAATTTTCAGTTCTTCATGAATAATCCGGGCCGTGAACTTCCATTCAACACGTTACATACAGTAAACTCATGCTCGCGCGCAATCCCCCGCGCGAGCATGAGTCTTGTATCTTCATAGTCCGAGGTGTCCGGCCAAAGGTCAACTGTTATTTGAACTTAGCGCTCCGCGCTAACTTCAGGTAGTCGCACCCTTCAGGGTGCGCCCCGGTAAACTGAGGCGACTACCTTTTTAACTATTGTGTGCCAGGGGCGCACCCCGATGGCTATCGTGGAAATTCCGAAGCACCCTGTTAGCGCCCTCGGCGCACCTTCGTAGCGGCGACCTTCAGGTCGCCATTAAATGGTTGGTTTCGAATCATCTTTTCCTGATCTATCATAAGTAAACGAGGCTATTTTCCGAGATCATAATGGTCTTAAACGCTTTTTGAGGGGGCCAAAAACGCTCCTAAGGCCATATTTGCCCACCAATTTTCATGTAACCAACTGGCATTAAAGATGATAGTGTGGTCCGACCCCGAATTCGATCCCACACTCACCTAAAGGAGAAGAACATGGATTATATTGTCGAAAACGATATCAAAGACTACGCCTTTCGCACGACCGGACCGGAGCCGGAACTCCAGAGAGAGCTGACCGAAAAGACCGCGCGGACGGTCGGGAAGACCCAGATGCTGACCGACCGGCTGGCGGGGAGGATGATGAAGATCCTGGTGGCGATGGTCCGGCCCCGGCTGGTCCTGGAACTGGGGACGTTTACCGGATACTCGGCCCTGAACATGGCCGAAGGGCTGCCCGAGGACGGAAGGATCATCACCTGCGAGATCAACCCGGAGCATGCCCGGATCGCCCGGGAGGCTTTTGACGCCAGCCCTTACGGAGAGAAGATCGAGATCCGGCTGGGACCGGCCCTGGAGACCATCCGGGGTATTGAAGAGCCAATCGACTTCTCCTTCATCGATGCCGATAAGACGGGCTATCCCGAATACTACGAGGAAGTCCTGGCCCTCACCAGACCGGGGGGGATCATCCTTTTCGACAACATGTTCATGGACGGCCGGGTCCTCGATCCGAAGGATGAAGCCTCCCGGATTATCGATCGTCTCAACCGGACCATCACCGAGGACAACCGGGTGGAGAATGTCTTTCTCACCATCCGGGACGGCATGCAGCTCGTCAGAAAGCTCCCGAAATAGGGGTCTAGAGACAAGTCCGTTTTTGGCTCAACTTCGGACAGGAAACTTCATTGCTTCCCCTCCCCCTCCCTTTTCCGGCGGTCGGAATGGCTGGTTCTAATTGACCGCGGACACGAAATCCACTTTCTCGCTTTCGCGCGCCTGTCCGCCTCTGGAGGAAAAGCGAGAAAGTGTGAAAGTCAGAAAATGGGAATGTGACAAGGTGGAGGCTTGACCAGCCCCAGACGGGGAGAGCGGAAAAGTTATTTAACTATTTAAGCTGGATTATTCATGAAAATGAAATATTTTCATGAATATATCCAGGTTAGGGTTTGACTCTGAATTTTTTCGCTGTTTCTCGCCGCTCACGTAAGACCGACACCTTTCTGCCGTGCGGACTCCGCTTTTGATACAAGGTGGTGTCCGCAATTGCCCGGGAGCGATCGCGCATCTTTTCCAGTATGGCTACCTTCTCGCTGATTGGTAATCCGGCAAGACGGCGCCGCTCCGCCTGTTTACTGGCCCGTATCGCTTTCATCCGCTCATTCATGAATTATCCTCAAGGTACTTATACCTGAAACGCGTCCATTTTTCAAGCAGGTCGTACCGGGAAAGAATCGCATTGAGCTTATCCATATCCAACACCCCGTCTTCGATAAATTGAAGAATGCGTATATGATCTTTAGCGCGCCCAAGCTGCAGGGCAAGCGTGACCAGATGTTCGGCCGTCATCACGCGCGTGGTTACGCCCTCGACGTTCCTCTCGACGGCCTCCGCCAACGCCTCTTCGCCCAGGGCATCGCCGGGCGGCAGGAATTGCACGGGCCAACCGCCGATCACTATGTATTCTCCGCGTGCCTTATAGCCCCGGGCCTTGAGATAATCGAACAGGGGCGAAAGAGAGATCAGCCGGCCGGCGTCCGACTCGCGAAACGAAACGAACACATCAATATCCATGGTCGCCACCGGCTCAAGATAAAATGTTGCCCCCACCGCTCCGCTGATGGCGTAACGTCCGATGATCCCATCGGCCTGCATGTGGTTAATGACTTCGAGCGTTTCTTTCATGCCGCCATAAGTCCCTTTGTCATTGATCAATTCAAAACCAACCATTTATGGTCGGATCAAAATCAACCGCTTCTACTTCTTATCATCACCTCTTGAAAGCCTTTTTGCAAGCCCGTTTCTTCACCCGGCAGCTTTTTCCAGCAATACTGATGATCCCGCGTGATGCATATGGTGATAGCAGCATCTTTCTTATTTAACAAAACACGCTATGCGTTATTTGTTAAATAAGGAATCCCGGCGGTCGAAATGGCTGGTTTTGGAGTGGGAGGCGGGGTGACTACGTTGGAGCGGATTGAGTGGCTACTTTACTCCGGAATCACTGTCCACTTTGCTCCGGAATGAGTGTCCACTTTAAACCGATTGGGTGTCCACTTTCCTCCGAAATCTGCAACTTGGTTTATTTCACTTGACGCGAAGGTAGCAATACTGGAATATTAGAGTTAATTATAAACCACTCCAACTTAACATAGGGTTTATCAAGCCATGAAAAAATACAGTGATACTGGCAGGAAGCCCTCAAAAATGAACCAGGTTTTCCGGAAATGGCCTCAGGGTACCATCACGACCCAGACCTGGCTAACTGAACAGGGGGTATCCAGTAAACTGGCGAGCTGGCATCTGGGGTCCGGTTGGTTGATTCGATTTGGCCCGAGAGCTTTCATCCAGCCGGGCGACAGGGTTGACTGGAAGGGTGGACTGTATGCGTTGCAGTCACAGCTCGGGATGACCGTTCATGTCGCTGGAGTCACATCCCTGGAATTGCTGGGACTCTCCCATTTTGTACCCCTCGGGGAGCGAAAGAAAGTCATCCTCATAAGCGATCAACCGGAACAACTGCCCGCCTGGTTTCGGAAATATTCATGGGCTGCTAATCTCGAACATCACTGTCTGGCACTCTTCAAATCCTTTCCACAGAAAAGTACTACCGGGTTGGATTGTGGTGGATTTAGCGTAATGATGTCGAGCGCGGAACGGGCGATCATGGAACAGATACAACTGGCCGGGACAAACGATGATATAGACCACGTCCTTCAGTTGATGGAAGGCCTCACCACTCTCCGGCCAGGCGTCGTCCAGTACCTACTTGAGAACTGCCGTTCGATCAAGGTCAAAAGAGTATTTCTCTGGAGCGCCGAGAAGACCGGGCATGAGTGGTTTCAGCGATTGGAACTGTCACGCATCAAACTCGGGAACGGAAAGCGCCAGATATACAAGGGCGGCCGGTTCAACCGGAAGTATGGAATAACCGTCCCCGGACAGGATAATGAGCCCAATGTTTGATCACCGCTACGAGCTGCCGGTGAGACTGCTTCTGCGCTGTCTTCCGGAAATCGCCCGGCAACGCTGTTTCGCCCTGAAAGGGGGCACGGCCATAAATCTTTTCGTGCGGGATCTTCCCCGAGTTTCTGTAGACATCGATCTCGTCTATCTTCCCTTGCAGCCGCGAGACATGGCTCTCCGGGAAATCCATGATGCTCTTATCTCAATCAGTGAGCGCATCAGGAGAAAAATACCCGGAGTAAACGTTAGTGAGAGTCGAATCCAGGATCATGTCACCAAGCTCTATATCGCCGGAGGAAATGCAGTGGTCAAAGTCGAACCTAACCTGGTTTTCAGAAGTTCCATCCATCCGCCGATCGAGCGGGATCTGTGCCGGAACGCGCAAGAACACTTTGAACTATTCACAAGCGCTCAGACGCTGGCTATGTCGGACCTCTACGGAAGCAAACTGTGCGCGGCTCTGGACCGCCAACATCCCCGTGATCTCTTCGATGTGAAACTACTGCTCGATGGCACGGGGATCACTCCGGAGATCAGGCGCGCGTTTGTCGTCTATCTTGCGGGGCATTCCAGGCCGATGCACGAACTGCTGGCTCCCGGCCTTCACGACATCGGGGAGCAATACGAAAAACGTTTCAGAGGAATGTCCCGGATTGAAGTATCCCTCGACGACCTACGGGAAGTACAGGCAAACCTGGCTCGTAGCCTTGTGAAGTCTCTCGACAGGGCTGAGAGAGAATTTCTGTTGTCCTTGAAGAAAGGCACGCCGGAGTGGGGATTGTTGGGAATCGAGCATATTGCCCAATTGCCGGCATTGCAGTGGAAGCTCATTAATGTTCGCAAGATGGATACAGAAAAGCGGAGAGCCGAACTCAATCGGCTGAAAGAAGTTTTACAGGATTAATTCGATAGGCAGATTAAAGTGGACACCTATTCCGGTAAATCATGAAAAAAGTGTCAACTTTGCCCCGGAATCACTGTCCACTTTGCCCCGGAATCACTGTCCACTTTAAACCGATTTGAGTGTCCACTTTGCTCCGGAATCCGCTTTTTGCTTCGGAATCTGCATGGAATCCACTTTCTCGCTTTCGCGCGCCTGTCCGCCTCTGGAGGAAAAGCGAGAAAGTGAAAAGGGGTTACTGCAGCGGGGAGGCTGGATGCCGGGGGCTGGGGAGGGAGATCGGCGGGGCTGGGCTGAGCTGGGACGGGATTTTCGGCGGGGGGGCGTGGCGGATTGAGAGGGCCTGGTAATTGCGGCTGTTTTAGATCCTGAATACTACGAGGAAGTCCTGGCCCGAACCAGGCCGGGGGGATTATCCTTTTCGACAATATGTTCATGGACGGCCGGGTCCTCAAGCTGGAGGATGAAGCTTCCCGGATCATCGACCGCCTCAACCGGACCATCGCTGAAGACGATAGGGTGGAGAACGTCTTCCTCACCGTTCGCGACGGCATGCAGCTCGTCAGAAAGCTCCCCAAATAGGGCAAGCCCGCTTTCGGCCTACCTTCGGGCTGGAAACTTTATCGCCACACTTTCCCCCTCCCTTTTCCCGGTGGTCGGAATGGCTGGTTTTGAATCGTTCTTTTGTGGCTGGTTTTAAATGATCGCTGATAAAAGGACCATAACCGGCTTAATTCGGTGCCCGGTTTCCTTAGAAGGCCGATTTTGGTGGGAAAATCGAGGTTCTTAGCTCTGTATGGGGAGGGATTTTTAGGTATTCCCTTAATATTCAATTGGTTGGGTAGGTCCAACCCCAGAAACTTTTATCATCTCGTTCTCCTTCCCTGAAAATTTCTTATCGAGCCCTTGACATCCTGATAACAATTGCTATTATATTCATAGAAAAGGACAGATCTGTCCCTAATTATGAATATAGATGGAGAAGTTGATGGCCGTTGATAATTCCAAAATTCAAACGATTATCCTGAAAGCTCTTTCAGACAGCGGATTTTTCCGGAATGGTGCCGTACTCAAGGGAGGTGGTGTCCTGCACCATGTCTATGCCTCGCCGAGATATAGTGCCGATCTGGACTTTTCCTGGCCCTCTTGTGAGTTAGAGGATATACAGAGGGGCGCCGATCGGGCCTGCCGGCTGATCAAAAAGATGCTGGGCAGGGATTTCGTCGTTGAAAAGGTTCGCCGGACCGCCCACAACTGCGCCCGGGCGATACTGTCGGAACGGCGTCCTGACGGCAGTAAGAATAAGATCTTCATCGAGGTAGACGATTTTTCAAATCCGGAGCCGGAGACATACGTCCTTTCAGAGCCCGGTAATCCCATCCTGCGGGTACGGACGTTGCAGCAGATGGTTAACGATAAGTTTCTCGCCTTCCTGCTGAGACGGCGCCCGAAGGGACGTGATTTTTTCGACGTAAATTTTTTGAAATATCGCGATATTGAACCGGCCGCGGTTAACAGACAGTTGGAAGATTATGACAGACATGGCATGGCCGTAGACCTCGATAAAAAGTTCCGGAATTTCAAAGAGCGTCTGCGGGAACCGGCTATCAGGGCGGATATCAAAAGGGACATTCTGAATTATATGCCGCCCGAAGAAACCACTGGGTGGGACGACAGAGTTTTTGCCGACATGATTAAAAGGACAATCGAGTGGATCGGGCGGAATATGGAGAAGCTTGAATATGGACATATACAAGTTGATAAAAGCCGGGAACCGTCATAGAGAAAAAAAGATATGGTCGATAAACGATCTGGCCTCAGTGTATCCCGAAGAAAAGAGGGAATCCCTCTCCCGGTTCATCCGACGTCAGAGTAACAACGGTATTCTGCGGCCCCTGGTAGCGGAAGGACGCTGTACCGGATGGTACTTTCCCGGCAATCCTCCCGACCTTTTCGAAGCGGCCCTCTTTCTTGACCCGGGGGCGGTTATCAGCAGTTTGTCGGCTTTGAGCCGGCATGGTGTTACCACGCAGATAAGCTATTCCGCTACCTGTGTTACCAGGAGTAAGAGGGGGGGCCGAGTATATACGCATATCCCTACCACAGTGGGTAATGTTGAATTCTATCATCAATCCGATCGTATCATGAACCTGGAGCCGGAAGGTGCCCATCCGGACCGGCGTCTCGCCAGCCCGGAGAAAGCTCTGCTGGATCATATCTATATCTATAGAAACCGGAACCGTGGGCAATCTCCAGATCTCGATGAGATCGATATTGAAGCACTCGATCAAGAAAGGTTGAGGGGGTACAGTAAGTGCTACCCCGGGACAGTTTGGAAGACACTGAAGAATTGCTTTCCTTCCCTGGAAGAGAGTCGGAAAAGATAATCTCTGCCGGTCGGATCGGCCCTCTCGGCCCCTTTTTAACCGGTCTTTCAATGGCCGCCGGCAATTGCGGGGAAAATAATGACCTTAAACGCGTTTTTTGAGCCCAAAAAACGCGTTTAAGGCCAAATTTAGGCCATATTTTTTACGTAATCAACTGGAATTAAACAACATAGTGTGGTCCGACCCCAGAAACATAATCAACTGGAATTAAACAACATAGTGTGGTCCGACCCCAGAAACAATAACCTCCATTTTACTCAGCCTGCGTTCTGGAGTGTTGGTATAGTTGAACGTGTGGTTGCTCTTTTTGACCAGGTTGGCGGTGGCGATCTATCAAATATCGATTCTTTATGACGGGAGCAGTTCAGTCACTGAGAGATTGAAAACTTTCGCAAACTTACGAAGGGTGGCCAGAGAAGGAAGGGTTTTGCCTATCTCGATTCTATTGACTGTCGCCCGGGCCAATCCGGATTTTTTGGCTAATTGATCCTGTGAAAGTTTCTCTCCGGTTCTCAATTTTTGGATTCTCTTCCCCACGGATATTTGGGTATCGATCATTTGCTTATTTGAAGCTATTCGATCGTTCTTATTTTTCAAATAATGATCTCTAATGTAGTCCCAGGGCAGATCGACCATCTTTTTTGTATTCACGGGAATAGTGAGACAGTAGCGATCATTACTGATGCCGACCTTGTGAAATTGCAGTTTATACTCAGGCCAGGGATTTCGTATATCCGAGGCGGGGATTATGAACTTCTCTCCAGTAAGATAGGCTCCGTGAATCGCATTATCGGAATGATTGTAATCTACGATTTTGATTCGTTTATTCTGATCTTCGGCAAACAACGGCAACAGCGATTCGATAAATTCCTCGAATTCCTTCTTTGTCTTCGGCTTCTCCACAAGACGATCGATTGGAAGACTGAGTTGTTCAGCATGTTCCAATTTTTTAATGTCATCCATGGTCGACCAGATGAAGACAGATATAAACAACGACAGAACTTCCTGAGCCTCACATATAGCGCCGATGAAAGTAGTCAAGGGCCGGACTGTAAGGTCCAGAAGACACGCGATCCTGGTTTGCTGATCAGAATATTTGTGAATGAAGGTTTCGAAATCGCTCCAATTCGAAATCCTCCGGGTCTCGCCGGGCCAGTACCGCTTTATCCGGTTTACCAGGGAGTCGTTTTCTGAAATGATGGCAACCGTTTGCTTCATTGTCTATCCCGCCTTGGTGGTTGAAATTTATCCCACCATTCGATTAATTCTTCTCTATGCTCTCTAACTGCTTCAATTAATCGCCTTGGGATCCGAGACCGTGGATCATCAAGCGATTTAAGAAAAAGGGGTCAAGAAAAAGGGGTCAAGTCTACTCTTGGCTCATATTATGATAAGTTAGTCTCCATCACCGATTTGCTCCATCTTGTCCAGAACCGTTCCCATCCGCTCGATAAAAAAGGGTATCAACTCCTCGCCAAGATGGGCCGAAACGTCGCCGAACATGAAGGAGAATCCGGATCGATTCAATTGAGAGATCACCGAATCTGTCAGAAGGCTGCGAAGAACCGAGGACTGAACAAGGGGCGACTTTTCAGCCAGATCTTCCCGGTTCAGAAACAACCAGACCTGCTCCAATGCGCTGAACACGCGGGCCCAGACCACCCATGAAAGTGATTCTGTATTTCTCAGCAGTAAATCCCGCCATTTGTCCGGTATCAGCTTATAGTACCGGTGGCGCCCTTCAGTCTGCGATATTACATAACCCGATTGACTCATCTCGGCCAACGCCTTACTGACGGTAGCGGGAAAATAATAGCAATCTCTGGCCATGGCCCGGGGCGACCCATTGTGGTTCAGCAGGAGATAGGCGAGGATTTCACAGCGGGCGTTTACGCCGAGCAAAGCACGGAGACGGAGGAGGAGATTGCTCGGCGGTTCGGGTCGAAATTGTAACGCCACGCCGCGTTCTTCGAAAGGTACACGGGAAAACCCGTATCTTAAAAAAAGAGGGTCCTCTTCCCGCACTACCGGGATCGGCCGACCGTCCTTGAGAAAAAAGAGCGGCTCCGGTTTTTTTTCTTCTGCCGCATTATTATTCGCCAGACGCGCCCATTTGGCCTCATGGACGGAATTTTTAATCGCCGCCGCCAGAGCACTGACCACTGTTCCCCCAGCAAAGTTCTCCGTCTTCAGCATCCGCTTGATTCTTTGCACGTTGATAAACCGGCCGTTGATACCAAGCCATTCCAATACCGCGTCGAATAACCTCGCGTCGGAGCGAAGGATCGTGCAGGAGAACAACAACAACGCCTCCGGATCGATGACGGATCCTTTCCAGGTTTCGCCGTATCCGGAGACGCCGAGAGTCGTCCACTGCCGCCAGAGAATATCCAGCAGGCGGTCCCGGTACTCATTTTTAAAGTCGGTCAGCAACGTTGTCATAGCCAAACTTCCTCAGAAAATCCTTGAGTATGAGGGCATATTCTATTGAAACATCATGGGTCATCGACCATCTGGCAGCTGTTTCCAATTCATTCGGTGTCGGATTGAGAGCACGCAGGTCTTCTACATGATAGCCGCCGCGGTCCACCACAGCGTACAGTTTGAAATGTATCTGATCCAGGCGGCTGATAAAATGCACAACTAGATGAGAGCCGTACGTTTTGGAATGCAGACGTTCCGAAAATCCCTCCGGAAGCCCCATCTGAAACAAGCCCCCCTCCCCCCGACTCGGCGCATTGTTTAACCAATTATCGGCAAGACCAAGATCTTCAGCCACCTCGGCAGCCGCCGTTTGAAGGTCATCCGGTAAGGGATCGGGCGAATATAAGACATGATCCCGGACCAGGGCCACAATATCCACGTCCTTTGTCGGTCGACTGACGAAAGCTAAGAGAAGCAGGGCCGAGCCGCCACAAACGACGCACTCGATGGGATTCGCTGCATTCTCTTCCATTCGAGCGGCGAGTAATTCCAGCGCCTTATTCAGAGTTTTACTGTCAAGCTGCTTATTCACAATAGTATTTGTAGTAGCCATTATGACTACATTATATATACATATTACTGTTTGTCAAGCTCCACTTTTTTTATCTTTATTTGAATCCGGAATTCAGTTGTCCACGAGTTTTTGACGATTTTGGGCGCGGGGTGGTTGTAAGTTATTGCTTCTTATGGCATTCCGCCATAGTGGTGAATGATTCACCACTTTCCATTTAGGCGTTCAGGAGTCATGGAACCTTTACACCCTAAGTTGCGCAACTTACCCGGTCCCTTTTATTAGCCGCAAAAAGGTGCAAGAGACACAAAAGTTTCCCTCGCCACAGCCTTTTTTTTTACCACCCCCCTACAGATCCGCTACGGGTCGGGGCAAAAGGGGTCAAGTCTACTCTTGGCTCATATTTTTAGGATTCAAGTTAGGGCTTCGCATCAAATTCAGGTAACTGCGGCGACAATATTGCGCCCCGCATAATACGGGGCGGCTACCACTGGCATACAGACTGGGGATCAAGTCTGTTCCAGGCTTGTATCTTGAAGGTATTTTTCAAACAATTCCTTGTTCCAGTTGAGCTGGGTGCCGGCTGACTGCAGGGAGGCGAGAAGTAGGGCCTCCGCGATTTCTTCTTTCGTCGCGCCGGCAGCGAGGGCGTCTTTGATATGGTGCTCCGTGCAATGGCTGCACCTGAATACCGAGGCGACACTCAAGCGGATCAATTCTTTCGTTTTCCGGTCTAAAACGGTTTCGCCTTTGGCGGCATTGGAAAAATGGGCGTAGGCGGCGCCCAGGGGGGATTTCTTCAGATACCAGGGGGATTGATCACTCATTCCGTTTCTCCTTGTTTAAACCAAAAATTATAACCACAAAGACACAAAGACACTAAGACACTAAGAACACGAAAAATAATATCGGGAAGAGATTATACACTTATTATGACCTTTTTCTTATCCTTGGTGCCTTTGTTTCTTAGTGGTGAAAGGGGCCAAACCTAAATTCTGCGTTACCGGCTTTAGAATTTTTTCATTGCTTCGCGGAATAGTTTTGAGCGGGTCCGTTTTTCCCGGGCATAGGGAACGATGGCGTTCACTTTCTTCATGTCCGCATCGACGATCACCGTTATCGGGATATATTTACCCGCTTCCGGTGAATTAACAGCGTCCTTGACGACGGGGGGAAGTAAATCCCACTCTTTGTTGGCATGGACATACACAACCACGGTCCTGAGCTTCAGGCTCTTCATCGCATCCAGACTGGCCTCTTCGCAATAAGGGCAGGTTGTATCTTCGTCAGTATAGACAAAAGTGATCGGCTTATTCGTCTTCTTGGCCTTCTCCTCCGCGTCTTTCAGCGCGTTAAGCCGGTACACGCCACCCGGTAGCCGGAAGGCAAGAGCGGTGGAAGCGGCGAGACAGAGGATCGGGATAAAAGGGAGCAGACGTTTCATGGCTTTTTCTCCTTTTTAATAAATCTTAACCACCAAGGCACAAAGGCACCAAGAAAAGAGGGAAAAGGATACATATTCACCTTTTTTAATTCTCCTTAGTGTCTTGGTGTCTTAGTGGCGAAAATATACGTCTGAGGTGCTGAGTTTTGAAGATTGATTTGTTGAACACTATTGTAAAGTATTTTATCTAGTACGGCGGCCGGGATGGACCTTTGAACAACGGATTAATTCTTATCCGCTTGAAATGGCACAAACAACGAAGCGAAGCGGATATGAGTATAAATATATCTTGCCTGATGGGCAAGAGAAATAATCCATTCAATGATAAGCGCTGTCACCCATTTACTCCCCACCCCCTCCCCCTGCCCCCTCCCATCAAGGGAGGGGGTTTTTTGGCTCATGGCTGCCACCTCCCATCAAGGGAGGGGGTTTTTTGGCTCATGTCTGCCACCTCCCATCAAGGGAGGGGGGATCAGTCACGACGGCTCTCCTCACTCCTTGTTGGGTGGAGGAGCGATGAAGAGACCATATATGCCTGACAATAACAAAAGTCCTGCCGCAGGACTATTTCTTGACAATTAACGTGGGCTCCCCGGTGAATTCCTTTTAGGTTACTCCTTATTGCCGGGTTTTGTGTCGGGGATAAATCGGCAATTTTTGGGTGCTGATTGGCGGCATAAAGGGTTACTTTGTCTAATGGATCGGGGGCGGATGGGCGACCTGAAGAAGCTGTCCGATAAATCTGATTTTGTTGATTTATTGCGGTAGTCGCACCTTTTAAGGTGCGTAATAATTTAACCATCAAATAGGTTATATTTTCATAAACGCAGGTTAAAACCTGCGGCTACCAAAATCAGGTTTATCGGACAGCTTCTTTAACCCTGCACTACGAGCTTTTGGCCGATTCCCGGGGGGCAGGGCTGAAGCCCTGCACTACGGGCTTTGGGCCGATTCCCGAGGGCAGGGCTGAAGCCCTGCACTACGAGCTTTGGGCTGATTCCCGAGGGCAGGGCTGAAGCCCTGCCCTACGAGCGTTGCCTGGGCTTCCTTCTTCTGCTCATTCTTGCCTTTGGGCGGGGGGGTGGTAGTATTTCCGGCACTCAATCAATCCGGAGAATCCACCATGCTTACCGACAATATACTGGACCTGATCGGGAACACGCCGCTGATCCGGCTCAAGGGGGAGAACATCTACGCCAAGGCCGAGTTTCTGAACCCCGGGGGGTCGGTCAAAGACCGGGTCGCTTTGGCGATGCTGGAGGGGGCGAAGCGGGACGGGAAACTCAAGCCCGACTCGATCATCGTCGAGCCGAGCAGCGGGAACACCGGGATCGGCCTGGCCCTGGTCGGTCGGCTGAAAGGTTATACCGTCCGGATCGTGATGCCGGCCGGGATGAGCGATGAACGGAAGAAACTGATCCAGGCCCTGGGGGCGGAGCTGGTCCTGACGCCGGACAAGGACGGCATCCCGGGCGCGGTGAAGGCGGCGGAGCAGATGGCGAGAGAAGACCCGCGGGTCTTCATGCCCCAGCAGTTCGAGAACCCGGAGAACCCGCGCTGCCATTATAACGAGACCGCCCACGAACTCTGGCGCCAGATGGAGGGAGATATCGACTGCTTCGTGGCCGGGGTCGGGAGCGGCGGGACGCTCCAGGGCGTGGGGACGTTTCTCAAGGAGCATAAGCCGGACGTGATCCTGGTCGCGGTGGAGCCGAAGAACGTGGCAGCGCTGCTCGGCCACGAGCCGGGGCTGCACCAGATCCAGGGGATCGGGGACGGCTTCGTCCCCGGCGTCCTCGACCCTTCGATCGTGGACGAGGTGGTCGAGGTCACCGATGAGGACGCGATCGAGACCACCCGGGGGCTGGGGCGGGATTTCGGGCTCCTGGTCGGCGTCTCCTCGGGGGCCAACGTCTGGGGTGCGCGGCAGATGGCGAAGAAGATATCGGGGAATATTGCTACTATCTTACCGGATAGAGCGGAAAGGTATTTTAGTACATCCTTGCTCTGATAGAATGATACGGGGGAAGAAGGATACTGGATGCTGGATGCGAGATGCAGGATGGCCCCCCTCACCCGGCCTCACTTCGTTCGGCCACCCTCTCCCTCAAGGGAGAGGGTTAACTGGCGGCGGACCGGGCGGAACGCTATTTCAGTACGTCGTTATTGTGATGCAGGATACGAGATACAGGATGCGGGATACTGGATGCGGGACGATCCCCTCACCCGGTCGCCTTCGCTCTGCGAGCTACGGCGCCCACCCTCTCCCTCAAGGGGAGAGGGTTGACATGGTGACGGACCGGGCGGAGAGGTACTTTAGCACCTCGCTTTTATGAACGCCCGTATTTCTTCCACCAGTAAAAAATACTGATAAACAACATGGAGTAATGGAGTGATGGAGTATTGGAGTATTGGATTGCCTAAGTGGCCGGATCGGCCGTTTCCATTACTCCATCACTCCAGTACTCCAATACTCCATACTTTTAATCTTCATGTTCTTCATGTCCTTCATGGTTAAAAATAGTTTTATCCAGGAGGGAAAAGATTAAGAAGTTTTTGCGGACATTTTTTTTGGGGGATACGTCGCGGCCGGACCCGGATTATCCGCTCTCCCCGGTTCCGAAGACGGCGCGGCGGGGACTGATCTCGATCTCGGTGGTCCTGCTCGGTTTCACCTTCTTCTACCCGACCATGTATGCCGGGTCGAAGATCGGCGCGACCTTCAGCTACTGGCCGGGGCTCTTTCTGATCATCGGCTGCGGGAGCCTGATCCTGGGCTTCTACGTGGCGGGGCTCTCCGCCATCAGCGCGAAGACGGGGCTGACCACGGTGCTCCTCTCCCGCTACACGTTCGGCAACCGGGGGGCCCGCTGGGCCGACCTGATCCTGGGGGGGACCCAGCTCGGCTGGTTCGGGGTGACGGTGGCGTTCATGGCCAAACCGTTCATCACCTGGCTCGGATTCGATTGGGCGAACACGGAGACGATGATCTTCTGGTGCTTCGTCTGGTCGGCGGCCTTCACCAGCACCGCCTATTTCGGATACAAGGGGATGGAGGCGCTTTCCCTGATCGCGGTCCCCCTGATCCTGCTGCTGGGAGCGATCATGGCGTTCAAGTCCTTCGCCCACGCCCGGGAGACCGCGGGAGGGATTACCCATATCCTCCCCACCGGCAAGCTCGGCTTCGCGGCCGCGATGACCCTGATCATGGGGACCTTCGCCAGCGGCGGCACCCAGGCGCCCAACTGGGCCCGCTTCGCCCGCAGCGGCCGGATCGCCTTCTGGGCGGGGCTGATCGCCTTCCTCTTCGGCAACGGCCTCATGCTCTGGTTCGGGGCGGTGGGGGGGAACGTGTACGGCGTTCCCGACTTCGCCGAGGTGCTCAAGATCCAGGGACTGCTCGGGCTCGGGATCGTGCTCATGGTCCTGAACGTCTGGACGACCAACGACAATACCGCCTACGCGGTCGGCGTGGCCGGGACCGACTTCTTCCGCTTCAACCGGAAGCGTCCCTTCATTCTCTTCTGCGGCGCGTTCGGTTTCGTGATCGCGATCAGCGGGGCCTACGATCACGTGATGCAGTGGATGACCTCGCTGGGGATACTGATCCCACCCCTGGGCGGCGTGCTCCTGGGCGATTACCACCTAGTCTGGAAGAGGAAGCTGCCTCCCCTCGACAAGACCCGCTTCATTAATTTCCGCTGGTCGGCACTCCTTGGCTACGTCATCGGGGTGCTGGCGGCGTACCTGAGCGAACGCTGGAGTTTTTTCATCCCGCCCCTGAACGGTATACTGGCCGCGGCGGGGGCTCACGCGATTTTGCACCGGGCCTTCCGGGCGCTGGGGGCGCCGGAACACGCACTGATAATTAACCATGAAGTACATGAAGGACTTGAAGGAAATAAAAAATATTAACACTATCCGTTACAAGGAAGACGTTCTAATCATATAAATACCTGAGCAATAATCAGGATTACCAGGGCAGGGCTAAAGCCCTGCACTACGAAATCGGGCTCGATTGGGGTTGGAAACCCCTCCCACAGTTGACCGAGCAGGGCTAAAGCCCTGCACTACGAACTTGGCCGGATTGGAAAATGAGTAACAGATTGGAGATTCAGCTGTCAGGAGAGCTGGCGGAGTGGCTGGGGCGGGCGGCGAAGAAGACCGGGAAGAACCGGGATGAGATCGTCCGGCGAGCGTTGGAACAGTATCTCAACAAAAGTGAAGCCGGCAACGCGGTGTATCTAACGGCTCCCGTCAACGCGCTGGTGCTCGGGTACTACCGGGAGAACACATCCGTCGGCGAGATCAAACGCCACGGGGACTTCGGGCTGGGAACGTTCAATAACCTGGACGGTGAGATGGTGGTGCTGGACGGGAACGTTTACCAGGTAAAAGCTGACGGAATTGCCGCCCCGGTGCCGGACAGCGAAGAAAGCCCCTTCGCCTGCGTCACCTTCTTCACCCCGGACATGGTGGAAGAGATCGACGGCCGGCGGCTTGATGAAGACCCGGAGACACTCCTGGAGGGCCTGATCCCGTCGGCAAACATGCTCTACGCGATCCGGATCGACGGGGAGTTCGAGTACGTGAAAACCCGCTCCGTCCCCCGGCAGGAGAATTACCGTCCCCTGGTCGAGGTGGCGCGGGAACAGCCCACCTTCGAGTTCCACCAGACCGCGGGAACGCTCTGCGGATTCTTCACCCCGCAGTTCATGTCGTCATTGAACGTGCCCGGATACCACCTGCACTTTGTGACGGAGGACCGGAAGCAGGGAGGGCACCTGCTGGAGTGCCGGCTGCAGAACGTGACCGTCGGGCTCCAGCATATACCGAAACTGGAACTGGGACTTCCCCTCACTCTCGACTACCTGACGGCGGATTTGAGCGGCGAGACCCGGGAAGACCTCGAGGAAGCTGAACGTTAATATTAGCCACCAAGGCACAAAGGCACTAAGATAAATTGAGATTGCTTCGTCACTATGTTCCTCGCAATGACACGCAATTTATTTAATGCTCTTGTTTTTATTTATTTTTCCTTGGTGTCTTGGTGACTTAGTGGCATAATAACGAGATCGGTTCCACAGGAGAATATTATGATCGATAAGACGGTAAAACAGATCGAGGAAACGGTGGCCCGGGCGACCGCGATGTCACCGGAGAAAAAAGACAAGCTGCTGGCGCTGATCGGCGAGTTGAAGCTTGAGGTCAACCGGCTGGCCGAGACGAATCGCGAAGCGGCGGCCGAAATTGCCGATAAATCGCATCGCTCCGCCCGCCACGCGACCGAAGAAGAGAGGGACGACGACGAACTCACCGCCTCCATCGCCGACCTTTCGGTCCTGGTCGAAAAGTTCGAGGTCTCCCATCCGGGCCTGGTCGCGGTCGTCAACTCCTTCTGCAACGCGCTGGCGGACTTGGGGATTTAATCCCTCTACCCCGGCCCCTTTTTTAGCCGCAAAAAGGCGCAAAATACGCAAAAGACTCCCTCTACCTCGGTCCCTTTTTTAAACCACAGAGGACACAGAGAACGCTGAGAAAGTTACCTCTACCTCGGCCCCTTTTCAGTCCACAGATTACACAGATTACTCTGATAATTTGCCTCTACCTCGGCCCCTTTTGAACCGCAGACGCAAAGAAGAAAGGGGAAAAGAGAGAGAAACTGCAAGCGAAGCGATATGACAAGCCCCCGGTATTTGTATCGGGGGCAATCCTGCAAGCTCCGGGCGGGAGCCCGGAGTGATCCTACATTTCCTACAAGGGCGAAGCCCGATCCTACAAGGCGTAGCCGATCCTACATCCCTCTTTCCTTCTTCACCTTCTCATAGGCTTCCTGGATTTCCTGGAACTTTGTCTTGGCGAAGGTGATGAACTCCTCCGGCAGTCCCTTGGAAACGATCTTGTCGGGATGGAATTCGGAGGCCAGCTTCCGGTATTTCCTCTTTATCGTCTCGTCGGTATCGGTCCGGGTACAGCCAAGGACGGCGTAATACCGGTCGGCGCCGCCCCGTTCCGCCTGTTTGATGTTGGCGTATTGGGAAGAATGGATGTGAAAGATGCGGGCCGCGTTCCGGAGCATCCTCTCCTCTCCCGGATGGATAACCCCATCGGCGGAGGCGACGGTGACCAGGAGTTCGAACATGCTCAGGATGATCTCCCTCCGGTCGTGAAAAAGGGAGTAAAACTGAGCGGCATAATCTTCAAACCGATCGGGTGAAGACTTCGCCCGGTTGAAGATCCGGACGGCATACTCTCTCGCCTCCGAGGAGAGGTTGAGGTTATTCCTCATGAACCGCTCGACGACGGCAATCTCCTCCCGGGAGACAACGCCATCCGCTTTGGAGAGCTTGCCCAGCATGGAGAAAGCGGCCACAAAGTAGGCAAGGTGGTCTTCCTCCCCCGATCCCAGGCGCGCCCGCGTCGCGCCGGTCCCCGCGTCATAGAGGGCTCCCAGGGCCATGCCGGCGACCGCGCCCAGGGGTCCGCCAAGCATGAACCCGACCGAACCCCCGATAATCTTTCCCATCCAGGTCATAGATTTAATAACCACCAAGACACGAAGACACTAAGAAAAAGAATGAGAAGGAAGAAGAGAAGCCGCTTAACTTTGGACGTTTGATGTTAAACGGCCTCTGTTTGATTTTTATTTCTCCCCTACCACACCCCCGGCAGGACTGAAGTCCTGCACTACGAACTTTTCTCTCCGTCGCCCCCTTCCTCGGCCCCTTTTTAACCAACAAGACACCAAGATACCAAGAAACATAACAAAAATGTAGAGTGGATTGAACGGATTACTATTATAAATTTCTTAGTATCTTTGTGGTTATTGTTTTATGTTTCCGAGATGGATACTCATTTGAGTATCTGAAAACTGCTCACTATCTTCTGGAAGATGGGCTCGTATTTTGGGAACGTATCAATCTTCGCGGTTCCCGTTATCAGGTATACCCGATCATCCCCTCTTATGATCCACTGTTTCGCTTTCGCCTGAACTTGCAGGGTGATGAATTTATCGGTAAACGTGTAGATCAGAAAACTCGAGGGCATAGCGGGGAAGTCTTCATTGCCCTTCGCGACAAGGGTGAAATCAGGCAGCATGGACTTCAAATTCTCGATCTGTTTCTGATAGAAGACATCCTGACCTTCTCCGGCATCCTTCAGAACGATAATATCGATTCGTTCGAAGACGACCTCGTCCGATTTCTCTTTCGGTCGGAAGGCGAAGAGGGGAGTCTCACCCGCCGGGTTTTCCCGGATCAGCCAGCCCGGGGGAAACTCGATGGAGAATCCGTCGGCCGTGTTAATACACTTCTGCACGATCTCCGCCTCCAAAGAAGAAACCGTTAAGAACAGCGCCATCACGGTGACGGAAAAAATCAACAGATTTCCGACTGCTTTCATGGTTGTTCACCTCCATAAGAACTCAGCCCTCGTTGGGGCAACTTAAAAAAACCACAGATGGATTCGGCTCCGTTCAACACACGTTTACACAGATGATCATAGATTATGTTCCCATACCTCGGCCCCTTTAATAAACTACGAATTACACGAATATACGCGAATTATCCCCCTACCTCGCCCCCTCTATTTAACAGACGATCGAATGTGATTGAATAAGATAAAAATACTTTTACCGTTGACCTGATGGAATTCTTCACCATAAAGACACTAAGTCACCAAGAAAAATGGAAATCATTAAATAATTATTTTTATTATATATTAACGTACTTGGTGTCTTTGTGTCTTGGTGGTTAAAATTATTAGAATTACGGAACAATATGCTATACTATAGGCAGTCATGAACTATTTGCAAAGCGCTTTCAGCTTCATCATCATCACGACGGCGGGGATCTTCACTGTAATGGGAAACGGATGCGCCCAAACTCCCGTCCAGCCAATCATGAAGAGCCGAGTATACACCGCTCAGGACAGTTCAATCCAGGCCGCCGTCGGGCAGGAATTTACCATCATCCTTGATTCCAACCCGACCACCGGATACAGCTGGGAATTTTCTTCCCCGCCGGACGAACAGATCATCGAGCTGATCGATTCCTCTTTCCAGCCTCCCCGGACACGTCTCAAGGGGGCGGGAGGGAAGCAACTCTGGATATTCCGCGCTGCGGCCAGCGGCCAGACAACGATATCCCTCAAGTACATCCGCCCCTGGGAAAAAGGAATCCCCCCGGTCCGGACCGCCTCCTTCGCCGTCGTCGTAGAGAATCCTGATTAGAACTACGAATTACGCTAATGGCCCCTACCTCGGCCCCTTTTTTAACAGACGATTGAATGTGATTGGAAGAGAGTTTCCCCTACCTCGGCCCCTTTTTGGTCCACAGATTACACAGAGGTCACAGAGGATTGTATCGGCTGTTGAACGTTGGACGGTCGAAGTTCGTCTTTTCGCCTTCCCCGCCCCGGCCCCTTTTGGAACAGACGATTGAATGTGATTGAAGGAGAGTTTCCCCTACCTCAGTCCCCTTTGTATAACCGCGGATTATGCTGATTAAAGGAGAAAATAATCCGCTTAATCAGCTTAATCCGCGGTTAATTGAAATTTCGAAGAAGGTAGGGGTCGCAGGATTATTTTTCCCCGTAAATCTCCTCCACCGAATAGCGGCCGTCCAGGACCACGGTCTCGATCATGTTTCCCCGGGTGACGACCACCGGAGAGAGCATAAGAGCCGGGTATTCATCGCCGGCAACCTCGATCTCGCGCTCCCGGTTTCCCATGTCCTTGATGGCGTCGTCCGGGTCCATCCCGCTGGCCAGGCGGGCGGCGGCGCGGATCGCCAGGGCGGCCAATTCCCGCGAGGGGGTGAATACGGTGACCGCCTGTGTCCCCTTGATAATCCTCCGGCAGGCGGGCAGGTCGGCCCCCCATCCGGCCACGGTGACCGTTCCCGACCGCCCTTGTCCCTCCAGGATCCCGATCGCGGTCCCGGCCGCGGCATCGCTGTCGGCCAGAACAATGGAAACCCGCTCCGATTCCTTCTCAAGAGAACGGAACTCGCTCTCAATTCGGGACCGTGCTTCTTCATCCGCCGGAGAGGGAAGAACGATGTCCGTCAGGACCGTAATCTCCCGCTCTCTTCTTTCCGACCACTCCGAGAATGCCCGCTGCCGGCCGGCGCGTATTTGGAGTGCGGTCCAGTCACCCGGACCTTCGCCGATGATGACCAGACCTCCTTCACCAGCACGCTCCATCGCCGACCGGGCCTGTAAATACCCCCCCTCCTCCCCTTCTGGACCCACGTAGAGATCGAATTCGGAAGCGGGGACCGGGGCGCGGTAAGCGAGAACGGGCAGATTTGCGTCCTTTGCCAGGCCGACGATGGGAGCGGCGGAGATCGGATCCGCCGGCTGGAAGACCAGGACATCGGCCCCCTCCGCGATCAGTTCCCGGGCCTGCCGTGTTTGAAGTTCGGGGTCCCCTCCCGCCTCCTTGAGGAGAGGCCGCATCCCCATCTCATCCGCCTTCTCGACCAGGTACCCCGCTTCCCGGCTCCAGCGGACGCCGTCCGTGCTCGCCAGCAGGATGCCGACATTGAGCACGCCACCCGGAACCCGTTCTTCCCGCCCGGCGCAGGAAGCGAGGAGCAGTGATGCCAGAATCATCGGACTGAATTTCAACATCTTCATTTTCATTTTTCTGCGAAAAAATAAGATCTCGGTAGCCGCACCCTTTCGAGGCTGTCCGATAAATCCGATTTTGTTTAATTATTATGGTAGTCGCACCTTTTAAGGTGCGTAATCCTGGGATTGTTAATAAGTTATATTGCTACACGCGCAGGTTAAAACCTGCGGCTACCAAAATCGGATTTATCGGACAGCCTCTTTAGGGTACGCAATAAAATTTCTCGCTTATTATGGAGCGGTTAACG
>CAWGIE010000045.1:0-71783 GCA_963822585.1 uncultured bacterium | reverse complement strand
CGGCCCGGCGGCTGTGCCGGTGGATGGCCCCCGCGATCAGTTCCTTGCCGGTTCCGCTTTCACCCTGGATGAGAACCGTGACATCCTGGTCCTTGACTTTGTGGATCAGGGAAAAAATATCAATCATCCGGGGGGAAAGTCCGACGATATCCTCGAAGCCGGGGGGACCGGCAAAAAACGGGGACGTCGAATCCTCCCGGAGAAGGGTGCCGTCGGCCAGAAGCATCATCCCCAGGACCTTCTGGAACTCCGGCCCGGATATCGGCGCCGGACCGATATCCCAGCTCTTTTCCAGTGGCACGGGAGACCGGGCGACCGTTTCTTCCGGCGCCGACAGAGCGATAACCAGGGAGGGGAGTTCCTTTTTCAGCATCCGGCTCAGGGAGAAACCGTTGAGCAGGGGAAGGTCGACCCGGGAGAGAATGGCGGTGATGTCTTCAACCGCGATCATCTGCAGGGCGGTAAATCCCTCCCGGGTGTGATGATGGGGGATCTTCCAGCGGCGGAGGGATTCTCTCCAGCGGGTCAGTTCTGCTTTATCGTGATTAACCAGTAAAACAGCCATGGCAATAGGGACTAAAGAGACGGAAGGGACTTAAGATAAATATTCTTTTTCAGCTCTGTGTTGTTCTCGCCGGCATTATTTAAAAACTCCTTTTTCACGAAGTGGAAATGGTACTCCCGAAGATCTTGCCGGACTCCTGGAAAGTTTCTTCGTCAATCAGTTCTTTTTTCCGGGCGAAACCGGTCATCAGACAGGCATCGCAAATATGATTGATCCGGCGGGGGATCCCCCCGGTCGCCTGATGGATCAGTTCCATGACGCCTTCAGCGAAGATCGGTTCCTGCCGCCCCGCCACTTCCATCCGATGGGTTATATATTCCTTTGTTTCTTCCGCGGTCAATGCTTCCAGATGACATTTCACCGCGATTCTTTGCTCCAGCTGACGGAGGTTCGACACCTTCCCGGCGAGCTCGGGCTGCCCGACCAGGATCAGCGTGAGCAGGAATTTGTCCTCGGTCTGAAAATTGAGAAGAAGCCTCATCTTCTCGAAGATCCGCTCGTCCTCGATGGCGTGAGCTTCGTCGACGATAATGACGGCATCCTTTCCCTCCCGGTTATTGTCCGCAAGCAGCGCCTGGAGCGATTCCAGAAGGGCGTCTTCGAGGAGTTCCGTCTTTTTGGTGGGCAGTTCGCTGTATTTCAACGTTCGGACAACCGCCCGGAGAAACTCCACGCCGGAAGCCGGAGGATAGTTCAGGTAGGCCAATGAATAGCGGCTCTTCGCAAGCGAGGCGATGAGAGTCCGGGCGATATAGGTCTTGCCGCAGCCGAAGACCCCGGTCAGCATGGCCGCCCCCATGTTCTCCCGCACCGTGTAAGTCAGTTTCATCAGAGCATCGGAGTGCTGGGAAAACGAACAGAGGAACCGGGGATCGGGCGTGTTCTTGAACGGCTTCTCCTTGAGTTTCCAATACGCCTCATACATGGTAAATTAGCTCCCTTTGGTCGCTAATTTATATGGAATAATGGAGTGGTGGAGTGATGGGAGCCGGCTTCCTGACAACCCATCATTCCAACACTCCAGTATTCCATCACTCCATTGAGCAATAAAAAAGGTCATCGGCCTTTGTTCAACTTCAAACTCACGGTGTCAGCTCTTACCTCGACAACCAGTGCGTTATCTTCTGCTGGTATTCATCCACGTCCTTATCGGCCAGGGAGCCCACTTCTTCCGCCATCTTCTCCTCGAGAGCGATCGGGGTCAGGGCCGGCTCATCGGCGGCAGCGGGTTCCACCTCTTCCGTCCGGCCGATGTCAACCTTGATCCCGGTTATCCGGCTCATCTCCTCGATAGTGGTGGTCCCATCCATCACCTTGTTCAACGCGTCCGTTTCCATGAAGATCGCCCCGTCCCTTCGGGCCTGTTCCTTGATCTCCTCCACCGACGCCTTGCGCAGGGTGAGATGGCGCATCTCCGCCGTCATGTCAATCAGCTCCAGGACGGCGATCCGTCCTTTGTACCCTGTCCCCCGGCAAAATTCACAGCCCGCCCCCCGGTAAAACTTGATCTTCGCCTTCGGGTCAAGGTCGAAATGTTCCAGCAGGAGTGGGTCGGGATCGTAGCTTTCCCGGCACTGCGGACAAATTTTGCGGGCCAGGCGCTGGGCCATGATCCCCTCCAGGGAAGCCGCGACCAGAAACGGCTCCACCCCCATATGGATCATCCGGGGTATCGCCCCGGTGGCATCGTTGGTATGGAGAGTGCTAAAGACAAAGTGGCCGGTCAGGGCCGCCTGGACGGCGATCTCAGCCGTCTCCACGTCGCGGATCTCCCCGATCATGATGATATCGGGGTCCTGCCGGAGGATGGAGCGCAGGCCGTTGGCGAAGGTGACCCCGATCTTTTGATTGACCTGCACCTGGCGGATCAGCCGCAACCGGTACTCGACCGGATCCTCGACGGTGATGATGTTCTTGTCCATGCTGTTGACCGTCTGGAGGGCGGCATAAAGGGTGGTGGTCTTACCGCTTCCGGTTGGTCCGGTATTCAGAAGCACGCCGTGAGGGCGGAAGATGATCTCCTTGAATTTCCGGAGGACGTGCGAAGAAAAACCGAGCTGCTCGAGGCCGATGGCGATGCTCTGGGGGTTGAGAATCCTCAAGACCACGTTCTCGCCGAAGACGGTGGGGAGGATGGAAACCCGGACATCGATGTTGTTCCCCTCCACCCTCATCCGGATGTGGCCGTCCTGGGGCTTGCGGGTCTCGGCGATGTTCAAATTGCTCATGACCTTGATCCGGGAGGTGATGGCGGCTTTCAGGTGCTTGGGCGGGGAAGGAACTTCGTAGAGAACACCGTCGATCCGGAAGCGGATCCGGAGAACGAGCTCATCGGGTTCGATATGGATATCGCTGGCCCCGTCCCTTACCGCCTGGGCAAAAATCAGGTTCACCAACTTGGTGATCGGCGCCTCATCGGAGAGATCCTTCAGCTCCGGGATCTCATCCTCCTCTTCCTTGAGACGGGTCACCTCCATGTCCTCGATCATCTCCTCCACCGAACCCAACTGGCGGAAATGCCCGTCGATGATCTTCAGTATATCCTCCTCGGCGGCCAGGTAGGGGTCCACGGAGTGGCCGGTGTACCTGCTGATCTGGTCGATGGCTTCGACGTTGCGGGGGTCGGCCATCGCCAGCCCCAGGCTGCCCTCCACTGAGAAGACGGGAATAACGCAGTACTTCCGGGCCATCTCTTCCGGGAGGATGGTGAGTTGGTCCTCATCGATCGTGAAGTTCCTGAGATCGATGTAGGCGACTCCGAATTCATCGGCCATCACTTCATACGCCTCGTCTTTGGTAACAAACCCGAGCTCTATGAAGGCCTGATGAAGGGGATGGGTCCCCGATTTCTCGGCCGTGGTCAGCTGCTCCTGGCTGATCAGGCCGCGGCCGGTGAAGAGAGCGATGATCCTTTCTTCATCTGCTTCGAACATATTTTCCTCCGAAAATATAAATTAGCTCCCTTTGGTCGCA
Organism: uncultured bacterium; assembly: GCA_963822585.1. GTDB lineage: Bacteria > Auribacterota > Erginobacteria > Erginobacterales > Erginobacteraceae > CAWGIE01. The sequence goes on along the minus strand of CAWGIE010000045.1, from coordinate 68,245 downwards.
AATTTATATATTAAGTACATTTTGTTGAGTAAAAATAAAATGTCGATGATTAGGAAATTAGTCGTGTCTAACAATTCACGCCAAAATGTAATTTTAACGCATTATCGTTCCGATACATTATTCAAATTTATAGATAATCGGGATCGCGAGGCAGTAAATTAACGGTTTGTTCTTGTGTAGAGCGCTGGAATAAGGCAAACAATCCACCACTCTATCATTCCATCACTCCATTACTCCATTCAGCCAACACTCACACATTTTTCCCCGGAAAATACCGTCACTCTTCCCGTTTGACAGCAAGAAGTCTCTTCATCCGGGCGAGCAGGTCGGCGGAGTCGAACGGCTTGACCAGGTAATCGTCCGCCCCCGCCTTCTTCCCCAGTTCCTTGTCCATGTCCTGTCCCCGGGCCGACAGGATGAGAATCGGGATGCCGGAATAGCGGCCATCGAACTTCAATAGTCGCGCCACCTTGTAACCATCCATCTTCGGGAGCATGAGATCGAGGATAATCAGATCCGGAGCCGCTGAACGCGCTTTCTTCAATGCTTCCAGACCATCAACCGCGGTCATGACCTCGTATCCGCTGGCCCGGAGGCGAACGGAGAGACTTTCCAGGAGATCGGGTTCGTCGTCGACGAGGAGGATTGTTTTCTTTGTATTCGTCATCACTCTATATTTTATGTTTATCCTCCGGTGGAGAATTTGGCGGCGGTGGAAATGCCGATGCTCCGGAGACGGGTCGGATCCTTCTCGATGACCCCGATCACCGCCCCCACGAATTCATTCATGCTGATCGGCTTGTGGAGGGTCGGGAGCAATTCTTTGCCCAGAATGTCCATTCGCTCCTGATCCAGGCTGTAGCCGCTGAGAATGATGACCGGAATGTTGCAGGTCAGCTTGTTCTGCTTCAGCCTCCCCAGCACCTCATAGCCGTTCATCTTGGGCATGACGATATCCAGGATAATGAGATCGGGGTTTTCCGTGAAAGCTTTTTCCAGAGCTTCTTCTCCGTTGTGTGCCGTCGAGATCCGGTAATGGAGCGGCTCCAGGAAATCTTTATACATCTCCAGCAGATCGGGGTCGTCATCAACCAGCAGCACCAGCGGCGCCAATGCTTTGGGGAGCGAAATGAAGAATTTGCTGCCGGCGCCCGGTTCGCTTTCCACCCAGATCTCGCCCCGGTGAAGAGCGACAATCTCCCGGGAGATCGCCAGTCCGAGGCCGGTTCCCTGCTCTCCGAAAGCGTGAAGATGCCGAATCTGTTGAAAACGGTCGAAGATCCGTTCCTGGTCCTGGGGGGCGATACCGATCCCGTCATCCTCCACCCAGAGGATTACGTCATCCTCGCTGTCCCGGGCGCCCATCGTTATCTCGCCCTTTTCCGGGGTAAACTTAATCGCGTTGCTCACCAGGTTGGTTAAAACCTGAATGACCCGGTCCGGATCGGCATAGATCCGGGGAAGAGTCTCGTCGATGACCTCTTTAATCCGGATTTTTTTCCTCTCGGCGGTGATTTTCAGCGTGTCCCGGACATGCACGATTAGTTCATTGAGATCGATCAGTCGCTTTTCCAGCGTGATCTTCCCCTCGTCCGCGCTGGATACCAGGAGCAGGTTTTCTATGATCCTGGTCAGCCGGTCGATGTTGAAACGGACCCGGGAGCAATACTCCTTTTGATCTTCGTTGAGCTTGCCGGGGATCTCGTCAATCAGGAGGGCGATAAACTCCCGCATCGCGGTCAGCGGCGTTCGCAGTTCATGGGAAACATGGGAAACAAACTTATTCTGGAGTTCTTCAATCTTCTTGCTTTCGGAGATATCGCGGGCGATCCCCATGATCCCGGTAATCTCCCCGTCGGCGTTCCTGACCGGCGAGTTGGCCAGGGCAAGATTGATGATCCGGCCATCGGCCCGGAGCGCGTCCAGGTCGAAGCGGGGGGATCCTCCTCTCAGTGTCTCCCAGCAGTATTTAATCGCCACGTCCCGGTCGCTGCTGGGGATGAAATCATACAACGAACGGCCAACCCATTTGTTCCTTTTGTATCCCAGTATTTCCTCGAACTTGCCGTTCATCTCCACAAAACGGCTCTTCTCGTCCAGGAGGAAGATGACATCGTTCGCCTGATCGAGGAGATTTTTATACCGTTCTTCGGTAGTGACCAGCTGGCTTTCCCGACGGAGCGAGGCGGATAGCTTCTCCCCGAATATCTTGTACTTCTGATGGTTCTCCCGGGCAAAACCGCTGAGCAGCCCGATGATCAGGCCCAGTAAAATGAAGAGCGCCCAATCCAGGTTCAAGTTTGACAGCTGCTTGAGATACCCCCGGAGCGCGACACCGATCAGCGCCCCCATCAGGGTCCCGACCAGCACGTTTTCCAGAACCAGGCGCCCCAGTTGACGTTGAGAAAAAAGATATTGACGGAGCTTAGAAATCATCGCACGCTCGGTGTTATCACGGCCGGCTCACAATAGAGCGCATTACCCGTAGAAGCGAGGGTGTAACTCTGCCCGAGGGAGAATAATCACCCCGATTCATGCCTATCGGCCACGGGCAGGAAACGGGTTATGACCGGACATCAACGATGATGTTCTTTGATTTCAGGAACTCCACCAGCCGGTCGATCTCCGAATCCTCCCCCTCCAGCTTGATGTATGCCCAGCCGATATCGGTGGAGAACGATGCTTCTATGATCGTGGGAACGACATCAAACCGCTTGATCATCTCATAGAAGACGGGTTCATCCTTGTAATCCTTGGGCATGGTCAATTCCGCCATGACGCGCATAGGGTGTGCTCCTCTGGAACGTAGCCATCGCTTCGCTCGGGCAACGTTCTCAAGTGTCTAAAGTTTTCAGCCAGAGGCTGATCCGCCTCCGGCGGAGAAGTGCCTAAAGTAAAAAAACTATTCGTCGCCAAGCTGTAGTGGGGACACTCTATTGTTTAGTATTTTGACAGTTATTGTCCCGATTCATTTATTCAGAGATATCATTATCCCGACGGATTTCGGAAAAAATCCCGAAGCAACACGTCATTAATATCTTTAACTTAGTAATAATACCATATTATATCGAGGGTAACATCTAAATAAAAGCGTCACGCAGAGGGCAAAGAGCATAGCGCATAGGGCATAGAACATAGCGTTGCTCCCCCGGTGGCTATGCTCTTTACGCTCTGCGCTCAATCTTCCAACACCCGGTCTTTCATCGACCGCAAGCGCTGCATGGCTTCGAAAGGCGTCAGGTGGTCGAGATTGATATTTTTCAGCTCGGCCAGGACCGGGTGAGTCGACGTCTCGAAAAGATAGAGCTGCCGGCCGACGCCCGGATCCCTGCCCCCGGGGGAGCCGGCGAACTTCGGCAGCCCGTCAGCGGAGAGAGATTCATCCTCCAGGTTGGTCAGGATGATCCGGGCCCGTTCAATGACCGCGCGGGGCAGACCGGCCAGCCGGGCCACCTGGATCCCGTAGCTCTTGTCGGTGCCGCCGCGAAGCACTTTTCTCAGGAAGATCACTTCGTCGTTCCATTCCCTCACCGCCACGTTGTAGTTTTTCACTCCCCGGAGCGTCAGCTCCAGTTCGGTCAGCTCGTGATAATGGGTAGCGAAGAGGGTCCGGGCCCGGGAGGCCGGGTGATCGTGAAGATACTCGGCCACCGCCCAGGCGATACTGATTCCGTCAAAAGTGCTGGTACCCCGGCCGATCTCATCGAGAACGACCAGGCTGCGGGGGGTCGCGTGGTGGAGAATATTCGCCGTCTCGATCATCTCCACCATGAAGGTGGACTGGCCCCGGGCCAGTTCGTCGGAAGCGCCCACCCGGGTAAATATCCGGTCCGCCACCCCGATCCGGGCCGAGTCGGCGGGGACGAAGCTTCCCACCTGGGCCATGAGCACGATCAGGGCAACCTGCCGGATATAGGTGGATTTGCCCGCCATATTGGGGCCGGTAATGATGGCGATCTGGTTCTCTTCCCCGTCCATGAAAGTGTCGTTCCCCACGAAGCGCTCATCCACCAGTATCCGCTCGATCACCGGGTGCCGTCCATTCACGATCTCCAGTCGGTCGGAGGAATCGACGGACGGCCGGACATACCGATTGCCGACGGCAACCTCCGCCAGAGCGGAGAGCGCGTCGATCACCCCCACCGCCCGGGCGCAGCGCTGGACCGCGGTGGTTTCTTTTTTCACCTCCTCCCTGATCTCCTCGAAGAGCCGGTATTCCAGTGCCGCCGCTTTTTCCTGGGCCCCCAGGACCTTGTTCTCATAGTTCTTCAGCTCTTCTGTTATGAACCGCTCCGCGTTGACCAGGGTCTGCTTGGGCAGGTAGTTCTCCGGGACCTGAGGAAGGTTCGGGCGGGTGACTTCGATGTAATATCCGAAGACCTTGTTATGCCGGACCTTCAGCGACTTGATCCCGGTGCGGGCGATCTCCTCTTCCTGGAAACGGCTGATCCAGTTTTTCCCGTCCCGGGCCAGCGCGTGCAGTTCATCGAGGGGCGGGTGGTAACCGCTCCTGATCATCCCCCCCTCCTTGAGGGCGAGGGGAGGATTATCAACCAGGGATTTTTCCAAGAGGGCGCCCAGCTCCGGTGTGACCTCGAGATCCGCCGCCGCCGCCCGCGGGAGGGAGGACTCCAGAACCCCGAGCGCCTCCCGGAGGGGGGGAGGGAAGAAAGCGATTCCCGAAGCCCGGCCAGCTCGCGGGCGTTGGTCCGTCCGCAGGCGACCCGCCCCATGATCCTCCCGATATCCCGGATCCCTTTCAGGCCCTGGCGGATATCCGCCAGGGCGTCCCGGCGGGACGTCAGTTCCTCGACGCCATCAAGCCTTTTCTCGATCTCTTTCGGATCGAGCAGGGGCTGGAGCAACCAGGTCCGCAGGGTCCGGCTCCCCATTGAAGTCACCGTCCGATCGAGGACCCCGATCAGGGTGGCGGAACGGTCGCCCCCCCGCAGGGGCTCGATGATCTCCAGGTTGCGCTGGGAGACGGCGTCCATCACCATGAACGCGGCCGGGGAAAAGACGGAGAGGGAATGAACATGGGAGAGCGATGATCGCAGATTCTCGCCGACGTAGCCGATGATCGCCCCGGCGGCCCCGATCCCGGGTATCATCTGCTGGCAGCCGAATCCGTCCAGGCTGGCCGTTCCGAACTGCTTTTTCAGGGCGGCGTAGGCCAGGTCGTAATCGAAAAACCAATCCTCGAGAGGGGTGAGGACCGTCTCCGGCAGAAAGGAAAGCAGGTCCTTCAGCCGGGGGGCCAGAGTGCCCGAGACCAGGCATTCGCTGGGGCTGACCCGTTCCAGTTCGTTCCGGAGGGCGTCCCGGGATGACAGTTCGGCCGCCTTGAACTCGCCGGTGGAGAGCTCGATATAGGCGAACCCGTAGACCTGGCCCATCTGATGGACCGCCGCCAGGTAATTGGAGGCGGAGCTCTTCAATAGTTCCTCCTCGACCGCCGTGCCCGGGGTGATGATCCGGATGATGTCGCGCTTGACGATGCCTTTGGCCTGTCGGGGGTCTTCCACCTGTTCGCAGACGGCGACTTTCTTACCCGCTTTGAGCAGTCGGGCGATATAACCGGAGGCGGCATGATGAGGTATCCCGCACATGGGGGTGGTGTGGCGGGCGGTGAGGGCGATCTCCAGGATGGGGGCCGCGATCTTCGCGTCTTCGCCGAACATCTCGTAAAAATCACCGAGCCGGAAGAGAAGGATCGCGTCCCTGACCGACGCTTTCAGCGCCCGGTACTGCTTCATCATGGGTGTGAGCTTACTCATCAGTCATATATTATATTTTTCTGGATGAAAGTTCTCACGTTTCGGTATAGAGAATCTTCAAGGAACAAATCCTAAATCCTAATATCTAAATCCTAAACAATATTCAAATCCAAATGACCGAAACCTCCACCGGCAGCACATCAAGGCGGATTCTTCGAAACGAATTGGAGGGAGGAAAAGCCGTCTCAGATATTATAGATAGACCTGTTCCCTTTGCACTGCCCAAGGGGTGATCATTTTGTGCATTTGGATTTTTAATTTTGCATTTATTTAGGATTTAGAAATTAGGATTTAGGATTTTTGCAAGCATATCATTTTTGATATCGCTGCTTCAAGATATCCCGGGCCTGGCGGAATGCGGGGATCCGCCGGGAGGCCGCACTCCATACCGCCTGGGCCCGCTTATCCTCTCCCAGCCGCCGGTAGCAGACGATCAGCGCCCGGGCGACCTCAAAGTTATCCGGTTGCAACCGGTACGCCTCCTCCAGGTAGGGCCGGGCTCCCTTCACGTCGCCGGCGGCCAGGAGGGCGCGGCCGAGCAGATAGCGTCCTTCATACCCTTCCGGAGTAATCTCCAGCAGTTCCCGGGCCGCCTCCTCGGCCTCGCCGTACCGGCGCAGGCTCCGGAAGCCCTGCGACACCCGCCAGAGGATGATCTTCAACTGATACCTGTCCATCGGAGGCAATTCTTTCCCGGAAGAGACGGCATTCCGGTCAATAAGGATTTTCCGGGCGCGGAGATCCGCCGCCACCGCCTCTTCAATCCGCCCTTCCTTGTAATAGGCGATCCCCAGCAGCCCGGCGGTCCGGAAAAGATTCGATTCGTACCTGACCATCCTCTCGAAAAAGGCCGTCTCGTCGGACCAGAATGTATTCTGACGGACAGTGAGAAAAGCCATGACACAGATAATCAGAGCCAGGCAGATCCGGGCCGGACCGGCACCGGGGTATTTTCTCCGGCAGTTAAAGGCGGCCGCCAGGACCATTCCCAGACCGGCCAGGGGGAGATACATGAAGTGTTCCCCCCAGTAAAGGAATCCCCTTTCCAGGAAAATGGGGTTGACCCCGGAAAAGGGGAGGAGGCCGATCAGGAAGCTGCCGAACCCGAAGGCGAAGAGAGAAGTCGGGCGCCCGGGGGGGCGAATACTCCGGGCCAGGCCGAGGGCGCATCCGCCCAGGAGCAGAAGCGGCAGGAAATGCCAGCCATGAGAGAGCAGCGCCAGGGATCGGTAAAAATGGAGCCCAAACGGGAAGAGCGCCAGCCCCAGGTAGATCCAGATCCCTTTTCCGAAGGTCAAAAACCGGAGCCAGAGGCCGCCGGTGAGACCGGCCGTGAAGTCGGTCCGGACCAGGAAGAAGGAACGCAGGACCAGGTAACCGCCGGCAAGCAGGAAAAACGGAAGGATATATCCGGCCAGCGCCGGACCGCGAAGACGATCTTCCTCACCGGAGGGGAGGGCCGTCAACGCCATCCAGACCAGCAGTACCGGGGCCAGCAGGGCGACTTCCTTGTAAAGAAGCCCGATGAGAAAAAAGAAAATGGATGAGAAGTACCAGGCGAACCGCCGCTTTTTCAAAAACCCGATCAAACAATAGAGTGAGGCCAGAATCCCGGAAACGGAAGCGAGACCGCCCAGCCCGGAGATGTAGCTCACCTCTTCGGTCTGGAGCGGGTGGATACCGAAGATAAGCGCGGCCAGGAAAGCCGGTCGCGCCCGCGCGCCCAAGCGCCGGCAGACCAGGTAGAGGAGGATCGTGTTGAGGGCGTGGAGGAGAGTATTGACCAGGTGGTAGCCGAAGGGGCGATCCCCGAAAAGAAGCCACTCCACCTTGTAGGTCAGCTTGGTCAGGGGGCGGTAATACTGAGCAAGTCCGGCCTCCGGGAAGAGGAAGAACGGCTCCCGAAAAATCTCCGTCCAGTTTTTCCATTCCCCGATCCGCCGATTCTGGAGAATGTGAGTCGCGTCATCGAGGATGAAGGGGTTGCTCCAGGAGTTGGCGTAGACCAGAAGCACGGCCGCCGCCAGCAGCCAGGGGCGGCGCCAGATCGGGATCAGGGCGTGTTTTTTAATCTTTCTTGACAAACAGGCATGGTTGGGATAATGAAGCTGGAGTAATGGAATGATGGAGTAGTGGAGTGTTGAAGTGCGTAATTACCCGATATATAGTAAACCCGAAAAAGTTATCGTGTCCGATACTTAGTAACCTGGAGTGATGGAGTAATGAAATGGTGGGGGCCCGGCTTCCATTACTCCAATACTCCAACACTCCAGCACTCCATTATTCCCTCTCTGACCGGTATAACAGTACATTACCATTAATTACCATCCACCCGATTACCAAACAAACTCGCCTCCGTGGCCCGTTCGACCCGGACCGGGACGATCTCCCCTTTTATCCCTTCCTCCCAGGGGAAGAAGACCATCTGCCCACCCCGGGTCCTTCCCTCCGCCCGGTCGCCGTATTTCCGGTTCCTTCCCTCGACCAGAACTTCCACGGTTTTCCCGATCAACTCCCGATTCTTCCCTCCGGATATCGTCTTCTGGAGAGCCAGCAGTTCCTGTAGCCGGGCGGCTTTCACCTCCGGGGGGACATCGTCGGGGAAAGCGGCTGCGGCCGTCTTCGGCCGGGGAGAATAGGCGAAAGCGAAAATCCTCTCAAAACGGACTTCCCGGACCAGGTCCAGCGTCCGGGTGAAGTCGGCATCGGTCTCCCCCGGGAAACCGACGATAAAATCGGAAGCAAGAGAAATGTCCGGGACCGCCTCCCGCAGGCTCCGCGCCTTGGCCAGGTATTCGTCTCTGGTGTATCCCCGCCTCATTTTTTCAAGCACGGCGTCGGAACCGGACTGAGCGGGGAAGTGCAGGGATTCGCAGACCTTCTCCAATTCCCCGATCGCCCTGATCAGGTCCGGGGAAATGTCCTTCGGATGGGAAGTGATGAAGCGGATCCGATCGATCCCGGAAACAGCGTTTACCCGGCGCAGCAGCCCGGGAAAGTCCACGCCGGACCCGGAAAGACTCATCCCCCGGTAGGAATTGACATTCTGGCCGAGGAGGGTGATCTCCCGGTATCCCCCCTCCCCCAGCGACCTGACCTCTTCGACGATTTCGTCGGGAGAGCGGCTTATCTCCCGACCCCGGGCAAAGGGGACCACGCAATAGGAGCAGAAATTGTCGCATCCCCGCATCACGGTGACCCAGGCGCAGAGGGAGTTCTCCCGGAGGCAAGGGCCGCGGAAAAAATTCCCGTCCGGGTCGAAAGAGTCGGCCACCCGGGGACCGGATCCGGATAGAGCGGCGGCCGCTTCGGCGGGGAGACGGCCGAAACACCCGGGTCCCAGTATCAGATCCAGCTCCGGAAACCGATCCCGGAGCAGCTCTCCCCGTACCTGGGCCATGCAGCCGAGCACGCCTATCGCCACCTGGGGGCGCTTTTTCTTTTCCCGGCGATAGGCCTCCAGTCGACCCAGGACCCGCGCTTCCGCGTGATCGCGGACGCTGCAGGTATTGAGGAGGATCAGGTCCGCCTTCTCCGCGTTCCGGGAGCGGCGCCAACCCCGGGCTTCCAGCATACCGGCGATCCGTTCCGAGTCATGCCGGTTCATCTGGCAGCCGAAGGTGCGGAGGTAGAACCTGCGGGCGGCTGGGATAAGAGAAGGCATGATGAATTCAAGAATTCGGGGAATTTATCCCGGATTCTAAATGACCAAATCCGAATGACGAAATCCGAATGAAATCCCACTGTCAAATGACTGAATTCCCCATCTCCCTTTCGGCGGCACGCTTCGGCCGACCGGAGCACATTTCGTCATCCGCCTTCGCGAGAGCGCCGAAGCCGCTTGGGCGGAGGTGCTTTGTCATTCTTTCGACATTCGACATTCGGATTTAGTCATTTATCGTTATTCCACTTAAAAGCGGCGCAAACCTCGTCACCCTACTCTTCTTTCTCCCCTTCCTCTCCTTTTTGCAACATCTGCTGCCCCTTCTTCACCACCCGGCGCCCGGCCTCGGCCACGGTCCGGCCCGCGTCTTTGACGGTCCGGACCATTCCCTCCCGGATCTGCTGCTTTTCTTCCGGGGGTTTATCCTGGTAGAGCAGCCATAACCCGTAAAGGAGGGCTGCCGCCAGCAGGATCAGAACAAGCTTGAGGAACCAGCGGAACATTTATTCGGATTTTACCAGATCGCCCCGCTGCATGTCGGAACCGGAGACGACGGAGGCGATGGAGAACTTATCTTTGACATCGGTGACTTTAATCCGGCCGACCTTCTCCGTTTCCGCCCCCAGCGTCATCCCGGTGTCGGGATCGACCAGGGCTTCCCCCTGGCGGTAAACATCGAACTCCATCCCGTCGCTGACCCCCCCCTCGCTGCCGGCGTTGAGATACACCTTGGAAGGGGTGGCCTTGATCAGTTTCCCCTGCCAGGGGACGCTTTTCAGCCGGGAGGCTATCTTCTGGACGGCCTCGTCAATGGCCTGCTGGGTGGCTTCGCCCAGGGGGGTCTTCCGGAAACCGCCCAGGTCGCCCCCGAAATCGGCGTTGCTGTAGCCGAGCTTGAGGCCGCCGGCATCGGCCGCGCCTTCCACCCGGATGGAGTCGAGGACCTCGCCGCTGCTGGTGTCATAGATCCGGACGTTGATCGCCACGTGGGCCTGTTCATGACTGCCGCCGATCCGGAAACCTTTAAATCCGATCCCGGCGCCCTCACCGCCCTTCTTTTCCTCGAACTCGGTAACCGCCCCCGAGATCAGGATCTGGGCTTTCCCCAGCTTGCCGATCGCCGCCGCGGAGCCTTCACCGGTCCGGCCGCTGGCGCCAAGGTCCTGTTCAGCCATGATAGCGTCGAGATCCTGACGTTCCAGCACCGTGAACTTACCGGTGTCGACCAGAGCGGTGGCCATCATCTCCTGCATCCCCCAGCCGATCTTCCAGCTGCCGCTCCAGCCCGATTTGTTATCGAACTCGGAGACGGCGATCGTCTTCTTGGGCGCGGCTTGAGCGCCAGACGCCGACAGCAGACATCCCGCCGCCAGGAGAACTCCTAACAACACGCATCCCTTCCTTCCCAATGAACTCATATCATCCCTCCCGTTATTAATGAGCGCCTGCGGCGCATCTTTTAACCACGAAGGACACGAAGGTCACGAAGGAAATCGGGGAGAATAAAATAAGCATGATATTTTTCCTATCTTTCTTCGTGTACTTCGTGTTCTTCGTGGTGATTATCTGTTTTTTCTACGTTTTCGAAATTCCGAAATAGTAATAATACCATCTCTCTCGCCCGATTTCAATCCCGGGAGGAGGAGAATACAGTGCCTTCGGCGCTGCTAATGACGAAATCCGAATGAATGTGCAAGGTTCACTTTCAGGATTTGCGGTACACCGTCTCCCCGGCGATGATTGTCCGCTTCACCATGCAGTGCTTGTCCATGATGACCAGATCGGCGTCCATGCCGTGACGGATGTCCCCTTTCCTGTCTTCGAGACCAAGTAGACGGGCCGGGTTAGCGGTGGCCAGAAAAAGAGCGTCAGGGAGAGGGCAACCGGTGAACCGCATAAAATTGTTCAGCGCGTGATTCATCGGTACCATGCTGCCGACCAGGGTCCCGTCCGGGAGGCGGGCCTCATTCTTATCCACTATCACTTCCCGGCCGCCCATGGTGAACTTCTTGACCCGCCGCCCCAGAACCGCGATGCCGTCGGTGACCAGGAGAAGCTTCTCCAGCGGCTTCAGGCGGGCGATCAGCCGGACGATCACCGGTGACAGGTGTACTCCGTCACAAAGGATTTCGACGTTCAGACGATCGGATTCCAGGATGGCACCGATCGCCCCCGGTTGACGGTGGTGCAGAGGGGGATAGCTGTTGAATATATGGGTGACATAGGAGAGGCCGGCCCGGATCGCCGAACGGGTGGTATCGTAATCGGCGATGGTATGGCCGATCGCGGGGATGACGCCGGATCGTTTGAGCAGCTTGATCAGGGAGATCGCCCCGCGAACCTCCGGGGCCACGGTCATTATCTTGATGGCGCCGTCGGCCGCTTCCAGAAGTTCCGCGACCTCCGTTTTCGAGGGGTTCCTGATGAATCGAAGGGGCTGGGCCCCCCGCTTCCCGATGCTGATATACGGTCCTTCCAGATTGATCCCCAGTACCCGATCGCCAACTTTCCTGCTTTTACACAGGGAAGCGATCCGGGCAACGGTCTCCAGCAAATGAGTCCGGGAAGGGGTGGCGATGGTGGGAAGGACGGATGTGGTCCCGAAACGGGCCAGAAAGTTGACGATCTTTACGGTCTTACGGCCGTCATCATCGTTAAAATCATCCCCTCCCCCTCCATGGACGTGGAGATCGATAAAACCGGGGGCAAGGTAATTCCCCCGGGCGTCAATGACTTCGGCGACAAAATCAGGGGCGGCCACGCCTTCCGGGAAAAGGCGCTCGATCCGGCCGGCGGAGATCAGAACGCCGCCGCGGACGGGAGGGAATCCGGGGCGGAGAATGAGCGCGTTGACGATCGCGGTTGTCTGTTTCCGGGTCATACCTCTGTAACCACCTGAAATCGTTTATTAATCAGGAGAGCAAAATATAGATTACGCTAATCCGAGATCGTCATTGCGAGCCCCGCAATGACCTGGCGATACACATTACCGTTGAGACACATTTTTAATACCTGGTAGAGGAACTCTATTGTTGACCATGCTCCGGGCCGGGCCGACCAACCGGAGAGACCCGGTGATGACGATCAGCGGCAGACCCGATCCCGGGGCCGGCCGACCGGGAAGACAAATACGGTAGCAGTAATCAAGGGCCGACTCAAGTGATTTACGGGTCAGCACGGGGATTTTTCGCGGGCCCGCGTACCGGCGGCAGACCCGGGCCAGGTCGGCGGCGGCGAGTCCGCGATCCCCCTCCGGCCGGACGGCGATCACTTTCCAGGCCAGGGGGACCAGCGAACGGCAGAGGGCGTTGACGTCCTTGTCGGCCAGTGTTCCCAGAATAAGGAGAACCGGGCGGCCGGGGACCAGCTGCCGGATGGTTTTCGCGCAGACCGCGGCACCGGACCGGTTATGCGCTCCGTCCAGTATAACATCCGGCGAGCCGGGGAATAATTCAAACCGGGCCGGCCAGGAGACCCGCCGGATGGCCTGCCGGATCCGCGCCGTCCCGACATCGCCGGAGCGGGGATCGGAGACCTCCCAGGCAGCGAATGCCGCGGCGCAGTTCTTTACCTGGTGGTCTCCCGGAAGCGGAAGAAAGATACCGGGATAGACGCGCCGGGGACCCGTGACGGTTAGCAACTGCCCTTTCAGGCCCCGTCCGGCAACCTCTTCCTCATAGAGAGCGTCGACCTCGATCAGGGGGGCCTTCTTCCGCCGGGCGATCAGCCGCAAGCGCGACAGAGCCTTCCGGTTTCGCACGGACGTCACCAGAGGAATCCCGGTTTTAATGATCCCGCCCTTCTCCCGGGCGATCGAATCGATGCTTCTCCCCAAGTATTTCTGGTGTTCAAGGGAGATCGTGGTGATAACCGAGACCCGGGGTCTGACCACATTGGTGGCGTCCAGCCGTCCCCCCAGCCCGACTTCCCAGACGACAGCGTCGACCTTCCGGGCGGCGAAATATCCGCAGGCGAGCGCGGTCACGGCTTCGAAATAGGTCGGGTGCGAGCATCCCGGGCTCCGGGAAACAACCTCCAGCAACGGCCGGATCTCTTTCACCCCGGCGGCTACTTCCCGGGGTGTTATCAGCCGGTCATTGATCCGGATCCGTTCCCGGAAATCCTCCAGATGGGGAGAAATGAAGAGGCCCACCCGGCGGTGGGTAGTCCGGAGCAAACCCTGGAGCAGCGCCGCCACCGACCCTTTCCCGTTCGTCCCCGCGATATGGTAAAAAACCAGGCCGCGGTGGGGATCACCCATGAGTTCCAAAAGACGGCGGATATTATGGAGTCCCAGCTTGGTCCCGAAAAGACGAAGACCGTACAGATAGTCCAGAGCTTCTCTGTAGCTGGTTATTTTGACCTGGTTATTTGTTTGAGTCATACTGGTATTGATACTAAAATTCCAAATAACAAGCACCTCAGCCAAAGGCTGATCAGCCTCGGGCTGAAAATAACAAACAAATTACAAATTACAATAATCAAAATAAATTAGCGCCTGCGGCGCTACTAATGACGAAATCCGAAGTAGCAGGTCAATACCTCCGGCGTAATTTGCTCGGGGTTGTAAGTGCTGAGTGAGTTTGTGATTTTGAATTTGTGATTTGGGATTTGTTTGTTATTTAGGATTTGGGATTTGTGATTTTTCCCCGGCGAGCAGCCGGGAAATTCGGCGGGCGAGAGCGCTCAACCCGGGGTCGCGGGCGCCCATGACCAGGAATAGCCCCCGGCCCGGCCGGCCGAGAGAGGAGAGAACACCCTCCTGGTCCGCTTGAACCCCCACTGCCGCCGGCCCGGTAATTTCGGCGGCCAGGTCGGCGGAGCCGAAGCCGGTCTCCACCGTCCCGCCCGGATAATAGACGGGGAGGAGCAACAGCCGGTCGCCGGAGCGAAGCCCTCGGGAAAAGGCGGCGGCCAGCTCGCGATGGAGCCGGCGCAGGGGGGCGAAACCGTGGGGCTGATAAACCGCGGTCACCGGGAGGCCGTACAGCCGGGCCGCTTCCAGGGCGGCGGCGATCTTGGCCGGGTTGTGGGAGTAATCATCAATCACAACCAGGTCAGCCGACGAATAAACAATTTCCATCCTTCTCCTGACCCCCGGAAAGGAAGCCACTGCCGCCGCGGCGCGGGCCGGGGCCAGGCCGGCCAGGGAAACAGCCGCGAGCGCGGCCAGAGTGTTATAGACATTATGGATCCCCGGGAGGGGGAGATCAAACCGTTCACCCCGGACCGTGAAAGATGATTTCCCGGGGCCGGTCTCGATCTCCCGAGCGCGAAAATCGGAAGGAGAATGAATTGAGAAGGTGACCGACGGAACGACCCCGGTCCGGATCAGCCGGCTTTCCGGGCAGTCGGCGTTGAGCACGACCTCTTTCCGGCAGTTCCCGGCGAAGCGGGTGAAGATATCCCTCAGGCGTTCGATCTCGAAGTGATCCGGCGAGATGTTGGTGATCACGCCATAGGTGGGGAGATACCGTTCCAGGACGCCGTCGCTTTCATCCGCCTCGAAGCAGAACCACTCCGATTCCCCCGACCGGGCATTCCCCCACCCCCTCCCTTTCTTCGCCAGAGAAGCCCCGATGACAAAGGTGGGGTCGTACCCGTTTTCGGCCAAGATCCAGCTGAGGAGGGCGGATGTGGTGGACTTGCCGTTCGTTCCGGCCACCGCCAGTGATTTCCGTCCCCGGGAAAGACGCAGAAGATACTCGCCCCGGCCGGTTACCGGAACCCCGGCCTTCACCGCCGCCCGGAGATCGGGTATCTCCGCCTCCACCGCCGCCGAGCTCACCGCTTCGGCGGCGTTTTCCACCCCCGATCCGTCCTGGGGAAAGATAACGATCCCCTCCCCTTCCAGGCATCGGCGAAGGTCGAGCGCCTCGCCCCGGTCGAAGAAGCGGTCGGACCCGCTCACCGCCCGTCCCTGCCAGCGGGCGAGCTGGGCCAGCGCGCTCATTCCCACGCCTCCGATGCCGACAAAATGTATTTTTCCCCCTTCGGGGAAAAATAGTGTATCTCCCATGGGTATCTCTCCGGTTATGTTTTCACCGGAATAGCACCAGTGCACATGATTTCATTTCCCCCGCACATTTCAACCGGGGTATTCGTCATTGCCTCGCATTTCGTCATTCGAATTTCGTTATTTCTTCGGGTTTCGTCATTCGGATTTCGTCATTCGACATTTATTTTCATCCCGTCCTCGCCACGGAGCACTTCTCCGGGGAACTCCTTTTTGCATTCCCTGACCACGTCTATCTCATCGCAAAGAGAGTACATATGGGTTAAGAGGACCTTCTTCACCTTTGCCCGCCAGGCGACGATCCCGACCTCTTTGGGCCCGAGGTGCATCGACCCGCCCCGCCCGTCCGGGAAGGAACATTCGCAGATCAGGAGGTCGGCGGACCGGGACAGGCTGACCAGGGAATCGCAGTAACCGGTATCTCCGGAATAGACAACCGATATTCCCCGGCCGTCCTCTACCCGGTAGGCGATACTCTCGGGGTTGTGCCGGACCGGGGCCGTCCGCATCCGCCAGCCCCGGCCGGACCAGCGGTGGTCGTCAATCTCATGAACCAGGACCCGGTATCCCTTCCCTTCCAGCCACCGGGGATAGAGAGAGTTGAAACGCTCCATCAGTTCTTCCATACCGGGGGGGCCGGCAATCAAAAGATCCCGGCGGCGCGGCTCCAGGTCATACCGGGAGGCGAAGAGATAATGGCCCAGACCCAGGGTATGATCGGGATGAAAATGGCTAACCAGGATCCGGTCAATGTCCCGGTGCCGGAAACCGGCCGCGAGCATCCCCCGGAGGATATCCGGACCGCAGTCGAAGAGGAGCTTCTCCTCTCCCGCTTCCATCACCAGGCCGGGTGAGGAGCGCCGAAGCGAGGGGCTGGAAACGCCGGTGCCGATAAGCGTGATCTTCATGATAAATTAGCTCCCGTTGGTCGCACATTTATGCGGGATCGTCCTTCACTTCGTTTCGGACTTGTAGGAATTGCAGGAGATGTAGTATCGCCTTGCCTCCGGCAAGGCTTGCTGAACTGCAAGCGAAGCGATCCTACCATTACTACAAAGAATGCCGAAGGCATTCTGATCTTACAAGCCCGGAAGCGAAGCGAAAGGGCGATACTACATTATTGGATATATCTTTTCTTGAAATTCCTGAGCACTACAAAGCAGTTACGACAAATCTACCCTGGACACGAAGTTCACGAAGATTTTAATCAATCAAAACATACTTATTTTCTCAACAGTCCTTCGTGTTCCTCGTGTCCTTCGTGGTTAATTACTTCATTGCTCTACTTGCCGCGGTTTTCTCTCACTGGAATTAGTTTTCCGGCCAGGACTTCGGCCAGGGCCCGGATGGATAAAGGGCCGTGGCCGCGGGTAACGATTACCGTTGCCGCCCGGGGGAAGATCCCGGCATCGCGGGGATCCCGCACCACCGCCAGAACCGCGTCCGGTCGGCGGGAAAGAACGGCCGCGATCAATTCCCGCTGCTCCGGGAAACGGTACGCGTCACAAGCGCAGATGACGACCGGTCGGTCGCGGGAAACGGCGGCGAGCACTTTTTCATTCTTTCCCGGCCCGGGTCGGAGAGGGAGCGTGATGATTTCAACCGTGAGCCCCGCCTCCCGGAAAGCGGCGGCCGGACCCTCCCCGGCCGGGGACGCGTCCTCGACCTCGACAGTCTGCTCCGGCTCGAACCAGACCAGGAGGAACGGCTTTCCCCCGATCGCCGGGGACGTCTTCCCGGATATCCCCGCCGCGGACACGGCCCCCCGGGCCAGCCGGAGCGCGAGTCCGTTCCCATTCGCGGGCCCGGTCCCGGAATCCGGGACCGGCCGGAGAAGTTCCGCCTTGAGGGCGGCGAGCCGCCCCCGGCTTTCCGCGATCCTGTCCCCGGTTTCCGTGTCCGTCTTCCCGCGCGCCGCCAGAAGCTCCCGCGTCCGTTCCCGATCAAGCGGCGAATGACAGAGAAGAAGCATGTCCACCCCGGCCCGGAGAGCGGCCAGCGCGGCGTCCGGGACGGGATACCCGGAGCCGACGGCGCCCATCCCCAGGTCATCGCTGATGAGAACCCCCCGGAAATGCAGCTCGCCCCTGAGAAGCAGGGTCATGATGGGCCGGGAAAGCGTGGCCGGCCGGACTCGGCCCCCGTCAAGAGCCGGGTAGGCGGCGTGCGAGGTCATCACCGCCTTCACCCCGGCCCGCACCGCCGTCCGGAAAGGGACCAGGTCCCGCTGCCGGATCAGACTCGCCGGCGTCCGGATAACCGGCAGTTCCTGATGGGAATCCCGCCGGGCCGATCCCTTCCCCGGGAAGTGTTTGGCGGTCGCCGCGATCCCCGCGTCCTGCATCCCCCGGACCAACTTCGCGCCCAGTGAGGCCACCTTTTCCGGATCGCTCCCCAACGACCGAAGCCCGAGACTGTGGCTGCCTTCCGGGGAATACAGATCCAGAACCGGAGCCAGGTTCATGTTGATTCCGGAAGCGCGCAGCTCGCGGCCGGTCACCAATCCCTGGCGATAGGCGTCTCCGGGCGTCCCCGCGAATCCCAACGCCCTGTTCCCGGGAAAGGCGGTCACC
This sequence comes from uncultured bacterium, assembly GCA_963822585.1. GTDB lineage: Bacteria > Auribacterota > Erginobacteria > Erginobacterales > Erginobacteraceae > CAWGIE01. The sequence goes on along the minus strand of CAWGIE010000045.1, from coordinate 50,215 downwards.
CCCTCTCTCAGCCGTGCAACCGTTCCTCCTTCCTGATCAATCGCCACCAGGAGCGGGGTATCGGCTACCTCCCGCCGCAGTTGTTGACATTCCCCGCAGAGACGGGCGAGCTGATCAGGGTCCCGAATATTTCTCTGGAATATAATCACCCCCCCTACCCGCCACTCGAGGATATACCGGCGAAGCAGGGCGTCCGGCTCTTCGCCTGCAAACCCCACCATCAGCAGTTCGCCGATATCAAGATCGTTATTCATCGATTTTTACCCTATCAGCGGGGCACCGGGCCGGTCAATTACGATCATTTTTTATTTGCATCCGGGATATTTTTAGGGTATTTTTTCCCGCCATAGATGGTACAAGTGATAGTATAGCCGCTTTTTTCAGCGCCATGAAACCAAAATCCGTGTATTATTTCAGTCCCGCTGAATGGAGCGCGATTCACGTTCATAAGTACTTTCTCTCCGAGAAAGCGGGCCGTGAGGTCGGACTCAAAGAAGTCATCGCGGACTGGCTCAAGAACTACGCCGAGATGTGGCAGGAACACGAAAAAGCGATTGAGGCCCAGACGGGAGAGACTCCTCCGGAAGGGAAACGTTTCAGTCCGGCGGAATGGAAGGCCATCCAGGTCCACCGCTATTTCCTTTCACAGCGATATTGCCGCTGGGTCAGCATCCAGGAAACCATCGAGGACTGGATGAAGAACTACGCCCGAATCTGGCGCGAGAAGAGGATGGAACTTTCCTCCCGGAATCAGATGGAGCAGATCCTCAGGCACAAGTGGCTTGAATCCGAGAAGATCGGCCACGATGTCGGCTCGGACGCCGCCAACGACTGGATTAAAAAATACGCTCAACTGTGGCGGCAGTGGTGGGAGTCGGAGTGAGGAGGGCGCCTGGCCGCTATACATATGCGCCCGATCTGTTGATCTTGCCACTATCGGAGAACCAGTAACCGGGAGTACTGGAATGATGGAATAATGGAGTGTGGGAAGTCTCCCGGCCCCCCTCACCCCATTACTCCACCACTCCATTACTCCATAACGCACCGAACCTCTTCGTCGTTTACCCCCGGCACGGCTCCCCGTCAACCGCTCCGTCATCACCTGATCGGTATCAAAACATCCGGGCGCTCGCCTTTGCTGTAAGGCACGTTATCCTCCCCGCTCGAGACCGGGACCGGCCGGATTCCCTGCCCCTCTTCGGGGCGCCCCGCGACCCGGTAGGCGATCGCCAGCGCTTCGGCGACCCGGGGAACATCGGGGTATTCTTCCGCCAGTTTCTCCAGAAGCGCGATCGCCCGGCCGGGGTCGCCCCGATCGAGATAAGCCAGAGAGAGATTATAGCGCGCCCGCGGGCTATCCGGGAGAACGGCCAGAGCCCGGTTGTATACCTCGATCGCCCGGTCGGGTTGACCGGACTGGGCCAGGAGAAGACCATACTCACATAACGCGGGCACGAAACCGGGCCGGGCCATGAGCACCTTCTCGTACTCCCGCAGGGCTTGCTCCTTTTTCCCCATCCGGGAATACAGGCCGGCCAGGGAGTGGTGAGTCACCCAGTCGTCGCGGCTCGACAATATCTCCTCCAGGAGCGCCGCCCCTTCCTCCGGAGAGCCGGAACGTCCGAGCGCCCGGGCCAGGTTGCTCTTCACGGCGAAGATGATATCCCCCCGAGCCATCGGATCGGCATCCATCATCTCCAAGGCGCTGCGGAGATGGCCGATCGCGGCGTCGTCCGCCCCCCGCTGATAGAGAAGTTGCCCCAGGTGGGCCTGGGCCATCGGTGTGGCGGGGTACTGAGCGACCGCGTCCGCCCAGAGCGTTTCCGATTCTCTCCAGACTTCCGCCCGGCTGAAGGCAAGGATGAGCAGGCAGGCCGCTCCCGCCAGGACCGGAAGGAGAAGCAGCCATCGGCGCGGTGGTGCCCCCAGCCCGGCGAGGCCGCAGAAAAGCAGCCCCGCGATCCCGAAGGAAGGGATATACGTGAACCGGTCTGCCGCCGCGGCCATCCCGGCCGGGAAAAGACCGCTGACCGGCAGGATCGAAACCACGAACCAGAACCAGAAAAACAGAACTCCTCTCGTCCCCCGGCGCCGGAGAGCGACCGCCAAAACCGTGATCGACGCCAGGACGGCCAGGGAGGGCAGCGCGGCCAGGGGAACAAACGGGAACGTGGCCGCGGCCGGATAAGCGGCCGAGACCGAGACCGGGAGTAAAAGCTTCTCCAGGTAAAAGACCATCGTATTGCCGGCCATGAGCACCCGTTCTCCGGGACCGATTGTTGCCAGCGGGACCAGCGCCTGGAGCCGTGTCTGTCCGAGCAGGGCGACCACTCCGACCGCGATCGCCAGCAGGAGGAAGGGTATCTGCTCGATCGCGCGACACCTGATCCCCTTCCCGGTCGGGAGACCGGTTTTACCGAAAAGAAGATCGGCCAGGATCATGACGACGGGGATGGTAACGGCCATCGGCTTGGCGAGCATGGCCAGGAGGGCGAAGAGCAATGAAGCCGTGTACCATCCCCGCCGGCGCCGTTCGCGATAATGGAGATAGGCCGCAACTGACGCCAGGTAGAAGAAACAGCAGAGAACGTCCTTTCTCTCGCTGATCCAGGCCACCGATTCCGCCCGGAGCGGATGAAGCGAAAAAAACACGGCGGCGGCGAAGGCCGCGAAGACCGGAGAAATTTCCCCGGCGGGACGAAGACGCCTCCCCAGGCGGCAGAGCAGGGAGAAAGCCAGTACCGCCGAGGCGGCGTGGACCAGGATGTTCCCGAAATGGTAACCGAATGGGTTCAGCCGCCAGAAAGTATAATCGAAGGCGTAACTGATCCAGGCCAGGGGCTTAAAATCACCGACGGTGAAGTCGGTGAATATCCAGAGGATGTTCTCCGGCCCGGCTGTCCTGATTCCACGATGAAAGACAACGTTTTCCTCGTCATCCCAGTTGAGAAAAGAGCCGGTCAAAGCAGGAGAAAAAGCAAGCAGGTTGAGGACCACCAGCAGGCAGACGCAGAAGATGATGGACGCGCTATCTCTCATGTTGAACAGGATTCCTGATCACCAGCAGGATAACCTTTTTCACGATATCATCGGAAGCCGGATTGATTCGGTATATCTTGAAAAAGCCCGATTGTCGACTTGTTAAAAAACCGGCTTTCTCCAGCTGAATAAGATGTTTTGAAGTGCTGCGTATGGACAACCCGATCCTGCCTGCTATCTCCCCGAGGTTCTTTTCACGATCGGGAAAAAGCAATTTAATTATCCTGATCCGCCGATGGCAGGATACTCCTTTAAAGGTCTCTTCCAACTTCTTGATCAGGATATCCCCGGTATCAGACATTATCTCCCTCTCGTAACAATCCAACGCCGCCACCAACTATTCGCACATTCGTGCGAAAGTACCTATATACCCTCCGCCATTTTAATTACTGGTTCCTTTTTATTTAGCCCTTTTATGACGGACAGCTTCAGTCACCCTGTCCGGATTCGGATGACGTATCTTCTTCCTTTGCCGCGGACTTCAGCTTTTTAAAGACGAGGGCGTCCTTTTTCGGATCGTAATCCGCCTCGATCGCGTCGCCGTCCTGGAACTCGCCCTCCAGGATCCGGAGGGCCAGAGGGTTCTCGATCTGCCGCTGGATCAGTCGCTTGAGGGGCCGGGCGCCGAAAGACGGATCGTAGCCGATCCGGGCCAGGTGCTCCTTGGCCCGCTCGGTGAGATCGATGCTCATCTTCCGCCCGGCCAGCCGGCGGGCAAGATGGGCGACTTGAAGGTCGACGATCTGTTTGATCTCGTCACGGTTGAGACCGGTGAAGATGATGATCTCGTCCACCCGGTTGAGGAATTCGGGGCGAAACCGCTGGCGGAGGGCCTCCATCACCTTCTCCTTCATCTCCTCGGGGTTCTTGCCGGAGTATTCCTGGATGATCGGGGACCCGATGTTGGAGGTCATGATCACGACCGTGTTCTTGAAGTTGACCTCCCGTCCCTTCCCGTCGGTCATCCGCCCGTCATCCAGGATCTGGAGAAGGGCGTTGAAGACGTCCGGGTGGGCCTTCTCGATCTCGTCGAAGAGAATAACCGAGTAGGGACGCCGGCGGACCGCTTCGGTCAGCTGGCCGCCTTCATCATAGCCGACATACCCGGGAGGAGCGCCGATCAGGCGGGAGACGGTATGCTTCTCCTGGTACTCGGACATGTCCAGCCGGACCATCGATTTCTCGTCGTCAAAAAGGTACTCGGCCAGGGCCTTGGCCAGCTCGGTCTTGCCCACCCCGGTAGGCCCCATGAAGATAAAGGAGCCGAGCGGCCGATTGGGATCGGACATCCCCACCCGCCCCCGCCGGATGGCGTTGGCAACGGCCCCGATCGCCTCTTCCTGCCCGATCACCCGCCGGTGCAGCCGTTCCTCGACCCGGATCAGCTTCTCCATCTCCCCTTCCAGAAGCCGGTTGACCGGGATGCCGGTCCAGCTGCCCACCACCTCGGCGATGTCGTCCTCGGTCACCTCCTCCTTGAGCATCTGGCGGTCCTTCTGCAGCTCGTTCAGACGCCGGTTGGCCTCCTCCAGTTTCTTCTGGAGTTCGATCTTCTCCCCGTACCGGAGCTGGGCGGCTTTTTCCAGGTTCCCCTCCCGCTCGGCGGCCGCCTCCTCGACCTTGATGGCGTCGAGCCGTTCCAGCAGGGCGCGGATCGCGGAGATGGCCTTCTTCTCATTCTGCCAGTGGGCCTTGAGGCCCTTGCTCTCTTCCTTCAGGTTCTCCAGGGTCTGGTTGAGCGCGACCAGCCGTTCCTTGCTCGCCTTGTCCTTCTCTTTTTTCAAAGCCTGTTTTTCGATCTCCAGCCGCATGATCTTCCGCTCCACCTCGTCCACCTCGATCGGCATGCTATCGATCTCGATCTTGAGACGGGAGGCCGCCTCGTCGATCAGATCGATGGCCTTGTCGGGGAGAAAACGGTCGCTGATGTAGCGGTCGGAAAGGGTGGCGGCGGCGATCAGGGCCGGATCGGTGATCCGGACCCCGTGGTGGGCCTCGTAGCGCTCCTTCAGTCCCCGGAGGATGGCGATCGTCGCCTCAACCGACGGCTCCCCGACAAAGACGGGCTGAAACCGGCGCTCCAGGGCCGCGTCCTTCTCGATGTACTTGCGGTACTCGTCAAGGGTGGTGGAGCCGACGCAGCGGAGTTCGCCCCGGGCCAGGGCCGGCTTGAGCATGTTGGAGGCGTCAACCGCCCCTTCGGCGGCGCCGGCGCCGACGATGGTATGCAGTTCGTCGATGAAGAGGATGATCTGCCCCGCGGCCTTCTCCACCTCGGCCAGGACCGCCTTGAGCCGGTCCTCGAATTCCCCGCGGTATTTCGCCCCCGCCACCAGCGCCCCGATATCGAGAGCGAGCAAACGCTTGTCCTTCAGCCCCTCCGGCACGTCCCCGGTCATGATCCGGGTGGCCAACCCCTCGGCGATGGCGGTCTTCCCCACCCCCGGCTCCCCGATCAGGACCGGGTTGTTCTTGGTCCGCCGGGAGAGGACCTGGATGACCCGGCGGATCTCGTCGTCCCGTCCGATCACCGGGTCGAGTTTTCCTCTCCGGGCCAGATCCGTCAGATCTCGGGCAAAGCGGGTTAGCGCCTCGTATTTTTCCTCCGGATTTTGATCGACCACCCTCTGGCTCCCCCGAATCTCGACCAGGACCTGGAGGATGGCGTCCCGGGTGACCCCGAGATCGCGGAGGATCTTCCCGGCCGGGGAGTCCGATTCGGCCAGGGCGAGCAGGAGGTGCTCCACGCTCAGGTACTCGTCCTTCAGTTTCTTCGCCTCGTCCCAGGCGGTATTGAGGACCTTGTTGAGCAGGGGGGAAAGATACGCCGTCTGGGGGCCGGCGCCGTACACCTGGGGGATTTGGGAGACGACCTCGTCGGCCCGGGTCTTCACCTCCTCCGGGTCGACCGAGAGCTTCCGCAGGATCGGGCGGGTGAGCCCCTCCTCCTGATCGAGAAGGGCCAGGAGAAGATGCGCGGGAGCGATCTCCTGCTGGTTGTGATCCGAGGCCAGGTCCTGGGCCGCCTTCAGGGCCTGCTGCGCTTTCAGGGTGAATTTGCTGAAGTCCATTGTGACCTCCTATTATAAATTAGCTCGCGGAGCTCGCAAATTTATGCAGGATCGTCCTTCACTTCGTGAAGGACTTGTAGTAGTTGTAGTAAATGTAGGATCGCCTTGCCGGAGGCAAGGCTTGCCGAATTGCAAGCGGAGCGATCCTACAATTTCTACCAAGAATGCCGCAGGCATTCTGATCCTACAAATCCTTACGCGAAAGCGAAAGGACGATACTACACTGTTGGATTTCGCTTTCTAAAATTCCGACCGGGCGGTTTCAGCTACCGCCCGGGCAATTATCGTTTTTTGCGGGCGCTTTTAAAGAATTAATTTCCGCCGGCGTCAGCGGGCGCCATTTCCCCCGGGGAAGACTTCCCAGGGTCAGGGGACCGATCGCGGTCCGTTCCAGTGATTTCACCCGGTTTCCCACCGCCAGCAGCATCCGCTTCACCTGCCGTTTTTTCCCTTCCCCGATCACGACTTCTATCCTCCGGCGGTCGGGGGAGAGGATCCTCACCCGGGCGGGGGCGGTCCGGAAACCGTCGTCGAGCCGGACTCCCTTTACCAGCCGCTCCTCCTGCCGCGCGGAGAGGGGCGCGCCCAGCTGCAGGCGGTACGTCTTGGTCACCCGGTGGGAAGGGTGGGTCAGGTTCTGGGCAAAGGCGCCGTCGTTGGTCATGATCAGGAGACCTTCCGAATCCAGGTCCAGCCGTCCGGCAGGATAGAGCCGCTCGGGGATCCCGGCGGTCAGTTCGGTCACCAGACGGTCCCCGAATCGATCCCGAAGGGAACACAGGTAGCCGGCCGGCTTGTTCAGCATCAGGTACATTTTCTTCTCCGGCCGGACGGGGCGCCCGTCTACTTCGACCAGATCGGTTGCCGGATCGATGACCGTACCCGGTTCGCGCGCCGGGAGACCGTTGACCGTCACCCGCCCTCCGCGCATCAGCCTTTCCCCTTCCCTCCGGGAGGCGACCCCGGCCTGGGAGAGGTACTTGTGAAGGCGGATTTTCGCATGAGTTTTCATTTCCCTACTCGGCCTTTGTTGATCACTGATCGGACGGATCGGTCGGATCGGACCGATCGGACTATCGATGGCTTTTTTTCATGCCCCAGCCAGGGGCGTTCGAAGTTCGGCGTTCACTGTTGGATGTTCGGTCCTTTTCACTCACACCGCCCGGGCCAACGTCAACACGTCAACATTCTTCGCTCCCGCCTTCACCAGGACCTTCGCGCACTCGTTGACGGTGGCGCCGGTGGTGTAGACGTCATCGATCAGAAGAAGCGACCGGCCGCGGAAACGGTCGACGGATAAAACCCGGAACGCTCCCCGGACGTTCTTCTGTCTCTCCTTTCTGCTCAGCCGGGTCTGCGTTCCCGTATAACGGTCCCGGATCAGTCCTTTCCCCGCCAGGCGGATACCGGTCCGGCGGCCGAGGCCGGCAGCCAGGAGCGCGGACTGGTTGAAGCCCCGTTCCCGCTCCTTGCGGGGGTGGAGCGGCACCGGCAGGATAAAATCGTAATCCGGGCGGCGGAAGCGGGCCAGAAAAGCCCCGTGGAGCAGGGAAACCGCCGTCCCCGAGAGATAGGGGTTGCGACCGTACTTGTAGCCCAGAACCAGACTCTTCCCGGCCCCGGTGAGAAGGAAGGCCGCCCGAGCGCGACGGAAGGCCGGAGCTTTCTCCCGGCAGGGGGGGCATTCCACCGGGGGGAGCACCTCCCCCTCCAGGGGACGTCCGCACTTCTCGCAGACCGCGTCCTTGATCGGGAAAAGCAAGGGACGGCAGGCAGGACAGAGATATTCCCGGTTCCGGTATTCGAGCAGCCGCCCGCAGTGAACGCACTCCCGGGGATAAAAAAGGTGAAGCAGCCAGAGCACGGGATCCGGCATGAAGGCTTTTTCTTCCATGGGTAAAACATACCCGATATCGCTTTATCAGAGAAGAAAAAAGGCGGCCCCGCCGCATGGCGGGGCCGCCTTTCCGGAAATTTTTCTTTCCCGAAGGAGAAGAAAAATTACATCATGCCGCCCATTCCTCCCGGGGGCATTGCCGGCATCTTCTCTTCTTCCGGCACCTCGGTAATGACACACTCGGTAGTGATCATCAAACTGGCGATGCTCGACGCGTTCTGCAACGCGGTCCGGGTGACCTTGGTCGGGTCGATAACCCCGTCCTCGTACATGGAACCGTACTTTCCGGTCGAGACGTTGTACCCGTAGTCACCTTTGCCCTGCAGAATCTCCTGGACGACGATGGCGCCTTCCAGGCCGGCGTTATCGGCCAGCTGCCGGGCCGGCGCTTCCAGGGCCTTTTTAATCAGCCGGACGCCGATCTTCTCGTCGCCGGAGGCCTTGACCTTGTCCAGGCCGCCGATGCACCGGAGCAGGGCCACGCCGCCGCCCGGGACGATGCCTTCTTCGACCGCGGCGCGGGTGGCATGAAGAGCGTCCTCCACCCGGGCTTTCTTCTCTTTCATCTCGGTCTCGGTGGCGGCGCCGACATTGATCACGGCCACACCGCCGGCCAGCTTGGCCAGCCGTTCCTGAAGCTTCTCGCGATCGTAATCGGAATCGGTGTCCTCGATCTGCTTCTTGATCTGGGCCACCCGGGCCTGGATGTCGGCCCCGGTTCCCTTCCCTTCGATGATCGTGGTATTTTCTTTCTCGATCACGATCCGCTTCGCCGATCCCAGGTCATCCAGAGAGACGTTCTCCAGTTTGATCCCGAGGTCCTCGGAGATGAGACGGCCGCCGGTCAGGACGGCGATGTCTTCCATCATGGCCTTGCGGCGGTCGCCGAAACCCGGGGCCTTGACGGCGCACGCTTTCAGCGTGCCCCTGATCTTGTTGACGACCAGGGCGGCCAGGGCCTCTCCCTCGACGTCTTCGGCGATGACCAGAAGGGCCTTGCCGGTCTTGGCGATCTGTTCGAGCAGGGGGAGGAAGTCCTTCAGGTTGGAGATCTTCTTCTCGAAGATCAGGATATAGGGATCCTCCAGGATCGCGTCCATGTTATCGGCATCGGTAATGAAATAGGGGGAGAGATACCCCTTGTCGAACTGCATCCCTTCCACCACTTTCAGGTAGGTGCTGATCCCTTTGGCGTCTTCGACGGTGATCACGCCGTCCTTCCCCACCTTGTCCATCGCTTCCGATATCCGGGCGCCGATGGTGGCGTCGTTATTGGCGGAGATGGTGGCGACGGCAGTGATGTCCTTGCGGTCGTCGCCCACGTTCTTGCTCAGGTCCTGCAGTTCCTTGACCACCGCCTCGACGGCTTTCTCGATGCCCCGCTTGATGGCCATCGGGTTGGCGCCGGCGGTCACGCTCTTCAGACCTTCCCGGTAGATGCTCTCCGCCAGGATGGTGGCGGTCGTCGTTCCGTCGCCGGCGTCGTCGCTGGTCTTGGAGGCGACTTCCCGGACAAGCTGGGCGCCCATGTTCTCGAAAGGATCTTCCAGCTCGATCTCCTTGGCCACGGTCACGCCGTCCTTGGTGATCGTGGGGGAGCCGAACTTCTTGTCAAGGACCACGTTCCGGCCCTTGGGGCCAAGCGTGACCTTAACCGCGCGGCTGAGCTGCTCCACCCCTTTCAGGATGGCCTGGCGGCCGGCATCATCGAACTTTAATTGTTTTGCTGTCATAAATAATATCTCCTTCTTGCTACCGCGTTGTTTACTTCACTATGGCCAGGATATCGTCCTGACTCAGGATCAAATACTCCTTGTCGTCAACCTTGACGTCCGTCCCGGAGTATTTCCCGATCAGGACCTGGTCGCCTTTCTTGACCTCAAAGTCAACCTTGGTCCCGTTCTCCAGGACCTTCCCGGTCCCGACGGCGACCACCGTCGCTTCCATCGGTTTCTCCTGGGCGGTCTCGGGGATAATAATCCCCCCTTTCTTCGTCTCGCCCGGTTCCAGCCTCTGGACCAGAACACGGTCTCCTAACGGCTTAATATTCATAAAGCTCAGCCTCCTTTATAAAATTTTTCTTCGAAAAATTTTAGTTTTACTTTTCCAGTTCAAAACATTTTATTGCCGCTTGATTAATTCTTATGCCAGTATCGCTCACCACCTCCTTTTCTTCCCTTGTTTCCTGTTCTGCTTTTACTTTTTATCGTCTTCGACCTCGAACTCGGCGTCGATCACCTCGCCCTCCGGGGGAGGTCCCTGTTCCGCGCCCGGAGGAGGCGGACCCTGGGGTCCCGCGCCCGGTCCGGCGCCCGGGGCGCCCTGGCCGGCGGCGGTGGCCTGCTGATACATCTCCTGGCTCACGGAATGCCAGACCTGGTTGAGGCCTTCCGTGGCGGACTTAATCTCGTCCGCATTCTCTTTTTTGAGGGCCGCTTTCAGGCGTTCGATCGCGGCCTCGATCTTGGCTTTGGAGTCGGCGCCGATCTTGTCCTCATTCTCCTTGAGGAGCTTCTCGGTCTGGTACACGGCCGCGTCCCCCTGGTTCTTGGCGTCAACCGCCTGGCGCAGCTTCTTGTCCTCATCGGCGTGCTGCTTGGACTCGTTCACCATCTTCTCCACCTCATTCTCGGAGAGACCGCTGGAGGCGGTGATGGTGATATTCTGTTCCTTTCCCGTCCCCAGGTCCTTGGCGGAAACGTTCAGGATGCCGTTGGCGTCGATGTCGAACGAGACCTCGATCTGGGGCACGCCCCGGGGGGCCGGCGGGATCCCGGTCAGATGAAACTTCCCGATCGTCCGGTTGTTGGCGGCCATCTCGCGCTCGCCCTGGAGGACGTGGATCTCGACCTGGGTCTGACTGTCGGCGGCGGTGGAGAAAATTTCGCTCTTCTTGGTCGGGATGGTCGTGTTGCGATCGATCAGCCGGGTCATCACGCCGCCCAGGGTCTCGATCCCCAGGGAGAGCGGCGTCACGTCCAGCAAGAGCACGTCCTTGACGTCTCCCTGGAGGACACCGGCCTGGATGGCGGCGCCGATGGCCACGACCTCGTCCGGGTTGACCCCTTTGTGGGGTTCTTTTCCGAAGAGCTTCTTGACCATCTCCTGGACCGCCGGCATCCTCGTCATCCCGCCGACCAGGATAACTTCATTGATGCCTTCCTTGGTCAGGCCGGCATCCTTGAGAGCCTGCTCGCAGGGCTTTCTGGTCCGCTCGATCAGATCCTCACAGAGGGAGTCCAGCTTGGCCCGGGTCAGCTTCATGGAGAGGTGCTTGGGGCCGGAGGCGTCGGCGGTGATAAAGGGCAGATTGATCTCGGTCTCCATGGTACTGGAGAGCTCGCACTTCGCCTTCTCGGCGGCTTCCTTCAGCCTCTGCAACGCCATTGGGTCCTGTTTGAGGTCGATCCCCTGGTCTTTCTTGAACTCGCTGGCAATCCAATCGATGATCCGCTGGTCGAAATCGTCGCCGCCCAGGTGGGTATCGCCGTTGGTCGATTTTACCTCGAAAACGCCCTCGCCGATCTCCAAAATCGAGATATCGAAGGTCCCTCCCCCGAGGTCGAAGACGGCGATCTTCTCATCTTTCTTCTTTTCCAGGCCATAGGCCAGGGAAGCCGCCGTCGGCTCGTTGATGATCCGGGGGACTTCGAGACCGGCGATCTTGCCGGCGTCTTTGGTCGCCTGGCGCTGGCTGTCGTTGAAATAGGCCGGGACGGTGATGACCGCGCCGCTGACCTTATCGCCCAGATGGGCTTCCGCGTCCTGCTTCAGCTTCCGGAGTATCATGGCCGAGATCTCGGGGGGAGAATATACCTTCCCCTCCACCTCGACCCGAGCGTCGCCGTTGGAAGCTTTGATAACTTTGTAGGGGACGAGCTTGATCTCCGACTGAACCTCGTCAAACCGGCGACCCATAAACCGCTTGATCGAGAAAATGGTGTTGGCCGGGTTGGTGATAGCCTGCCGTTTGGCGGGCTGCCCGACCAGCCGTTCCCCCGTTTTGGTGAAGGCAACGACGGAAGGAGTGGTCCGGCTTCCTTCGGCGTTGGGGATAACTTTCGGATCCTTCCCTTCCATCACCGCCATACACGAATTGGTGGTGCCCAGATCTATTCCGATTACCTTAGGCATTTTATTTTTCCTCCTTGTTTTAGATATATTATTCTGCTGGCACTGGTAATAAGAGCAATTAACGTGCCATATATAATAAATATTCAGAAAAATAAAATATTTAATATAACTGCCTGCATATAAATATATAGTGAAATAGCAACTTTACAATAACTGTACCGGCGGAATGTATTGGCGGGTAATTATGGCACAGTTTCTGATAACTATCCCGACAGTGTGCCTTTATGGCTCAAATAGGACGCTGCTCGGCCGGTGGTGAATGATGAGAAATAATGACCGGCGGGGTAATGGAATGATGGGTCAGTTGTGACCGGTTCCCTATTACCCCCTCTTGCCACTATTTATTAATTTTTCTTCGTGTACTTCGTGTACTTCGTGGTAGTATTCCCGGGTATGATTTCACGGGAACAGAAAGATGAACTGCTGCGCCGTGCCGGGGAAGCCAGGAGGCACGCCCATGCTCCCTACAGCAACTACCTGGTGGGAGCGGCTGTCCTGACCGCCGGAGGAAACTATTACAGCGGGTGCAACGTGGAGAATGCGGCCTTCACCACCACCACCCACGCGGAAGGAAACGCCCTGGCCGCGGCGGTCGCCGCCGGGGAGACCGCGTTCAGAGCGCTACTGGTCCTCACCGATGCTTCACCCCCCCCTTTCCCCTGCGCCATCTGCCGGCAGAGCCTGGCCGAATTCGACCGGGGGGATCTGCTGATCCTGGCCGCCAATACCGGCGGCGAGATCCGGGAGACCCGTTTCACCGAGCTCTACCCGGAGATGTTCGGGCCCCATAAATTGGGGCTGTAATAAATTGGCTCACTGCCTTTTGAAAGGCAGTGAGCCAATTTATGTAGGATCGTCCTTCACTCCGTTCAGGACTTGCAGGAGATGTAGTAAATGTAGTATCGCCGTGCCGGAGGCACGGCTTGCTGAACTGCGGCCGGCGGGGCCGGCAGAACGCGATCCTACAATTCCCACAAAGAATGCCGAAGGCATTCTGATCCTAAAAGTCCTGTCGCGAAAGCGAAAGGACGATACTACATTCCCCTTCCCTACTGCCGGGGCAAGAGGTCTGCCAGCTTGGCAGTCCGGGGATAGACGGCGTAGATCTTCTCGTCGCCGTTTCCGACCTCGGCCAGGGCGTACTTGTACGATTCGCCGGGGATGAAGGTGAGGGTATAGGTCCGTTTCCCCTTGAAGCCGTCGATCCGCCGGACGGAGCCGGAAACATAGCTGGAGCGGATCGCGGAGGTCTGGCGGTTATCTTCATCGGAGAAGACGCCCTGGATCCCATTCCGGATCGGCCGCATCTTGCTGTCGAAGAGGGTGACCTGGAAATAAACGCCGGGGAATTCTCCGGCCGACTTGATCCGGAAGGCAAGCTCCAGCCCCTTATCAAGGTCCTTCCCGTTGAACTCATAGACAACGTTGTCGCCGCTCAGCCGCACCGGGCGGAAGGTTTTGATCTCGAACAGCTTCCCCCGGTTCAACGTCTGGGCGAAGGCGGCGGCCGACAAGGCCAGGCAGAAAACCGCCGCGAAGGCTATTCTTCGTCTCCAAAATAGTGCCGCAGGTCGCGTATCCATATCTCCTCCAGTTGGTTGAGGGTGGAAAATTTTCCGCCATACCGGGACCGGAGCGCCGGTTCCAGGTCTTCAGCCCAGAAGACCATCTTCCGGGCCAGGTAAAAAAACTCTCCCGGCGAGGTCTGTTCGGCGATGAGAAAGCGGACCAGCCCCTCCGCTTCCCGATAAAAGAGGAGCCTCCTCCCGGGGTCTTCCGGGTAGGCGCTGATCGCCGTAAGCTCTCCCAGGGGGATCAGTCCTTTGCCCCCCCCTTCGGCCAGGGAACGGGCGACCGGGGCATAGTCCTTCTCTTCCTGGCACTGGGCAAATCCTTCGTGGAGCCAGAGGGGGACCCGATACTGCCTGGAGCCGTTCAACGTCACCTCCAGAACCAGATGTCCCAGTTCATGGGGGATGACCGTATCGAAGAGTTCGTCCGAGTTGTAAAGGTAGAGCTGGTGCGGGAGCCGGTCCACCGCCGAGACGGAGAAGCCGCCGGTGAAGGCCAGGCCGGGGTCCCCCATCGCCGCGATCTTTTCGAGATAATCCAGGCGGTTCTTCCAGATAAAGACCAGGCAGCGTTTCCGGAGGCTGCGTTTGACCTGAAGATCGGCCTGAATTTTCTCCAGCGCTTTCTCCAGCCGGTCAAGCGCCCGCCGGGAGAAATCCGCGTTCTCGCTGAACACGGTAAAATGGAAGGAGGCCGCTGTCTCCGGCAGCCCGGTCTCCGCCTTGTACTGTTGAACGGTCTTTATTGCCCCTGCCAGCGGGCCGGTGGAGATCATCGAGAGAAAGCAGCAGATGAGAAAAATCCTGTAGACGTTTTTTTTCATCATCTATAATTTCCCTCTCTCCGGTGAAAGACCGGAGAGAGGGAAATTATAACATAGAGATCGGATCGACATCGACCTCGATCTTGATGTCGCGGGCGCGCCCCACTCCCGGAAGGACTTCCCGCAGCGCCCGGAGAGTGGAACCCACCCCCCTGGTCTTGATCAGCAGCTGGTGCCGATAGCGGCCCCGGATCCGTTCGATCGGGGGCGGGGCCGGCCCCATGATCTCGTCCTCCCGATCGAGAGCGGGGGCGAGCAGACGGCCAAGATGCTCGCAGATCCGCAGGCTCTTATCCTGATTACGGGAGAGGACCGTCACACTGATGAAGTGATTGAGAGGTGGATACCCCAGCTCCTCCCGGAACCTGATCTCCTTTTCGAAGAACGGACCATACTCCTGACGGACGGCGGCGAGCAGGGCGGGATGGCGCGGAGAATAGGTCTGGACGATGACCGTTCCCTTCAGCTCGCCCCGCCCGGCCCGGCCGGCGACCTGGGTCACGACCTGAAAGGTGTACTCGGTGGCACGAAAATCGGCCAGGCTCAACGCCGTATCGGCCATGATCACCCCGACCAGGGTCACGTTGGGGAAATCAAGCCCCTTGGCGATCATCTGGGTCCCGACCAGGATGTCGATCCGACCGGCTTTGAATTCCTCCAGTATCCGGCGATGGGCATCGCGTTCGCCGACCGCGTCGGTATCCATCCTCCGGACGCGGGCCCGGGGGAATATCTTCCCGATCTGTTCTTCGATGCGCTGGGTCCCCCGGCCGGTAAATGTCAGGCGCGTCGAGCGGCAGACCGGGCAGCGGCGCGGGGGCGGCACGGTATAGCCGCAGATGTGGCAGACCTGGCGTCCGGTTCGCTTATGATAGGTCAGCGAAACGCTGCAGTGGCTGCAGCGGGAGACATAGCCGCAGTCCGGACAGACGAGAACGGTGAAGAACCCCCGGCGGTTCAGGAAAAGGATCGTCTGCCTCCCCGCGTCCAGATTATCCTTCATCGACACCAGCAGGGCGTCCGAAAAAGAGATCCCCCCCTTCTGCCGTTCCCGTTCGGCGCGCATATCGACGATCTTCACGGTCGGGAGCATCGCCTCCTCGGGCCGGGTCCGCAGGGAGAGAAGCGCGTACTTCCCCTCCCGCTGGTTATAGTAACTTTCAATCGACGGGGTCGCCGATCCCAGGATGACGCCGCAGCCTTCGATCTTGCCCCGCATCACGGCCACGTCGCGGGCATGATAAAAAGGGCTGACCGCGGACTGCTTGTATGACGTCTCATGTTCCTCGTCGACGATAATCAGGCCGGGGTTCTCCAGGGGCGCGAAGACGGCCGAACGGGGACCGATGACCACCCGGGCGCGGCCGGAGGCGATCCGCCGCCAGCTTTCAAAACGCTCGCCCGGCGATTGGGCACTGTGAATAATGACCGCTTCTTCTCCGAAGCGGGAACGGAACCTCTCCCCGGTCTGCGGGGTCAGGGATATCTCCGGGACCAGAACGATCGCGCCTTGCCCTTTCTCCAGCACTCGCGAGATGGCCTGGAGATAAATCTCGGTCTTCCCGCTGCCCGTGATTCCATGAAGGAGAAAAACCCGGAAAACTCCTGTCTCCACGACTTCCCCGATCGCTCGGAAAGCAACCTCCTGTTCCCCGGTCAGACGGAGGGGACTGGTGGGCAGGATCTCCTCTCTCTTCCGCAGTGCGGCATAGCGGTCTTCCCCGGACACGGAGACAAACCCCTTTTTCTCGAGGGCGAAGAGAGAACCGCGGGAGGAAGAAGAGGCTTTCAGGAGGTCAGCGACGATCATCGGCCCCCCCCCCTTCCCCAACAGGCAATTGAGGAGGGCCGCCTGCCGGGGAGCCTTCTTGTCCAGGGCAGGGAGTGCTTCCCGGGCTTTTTCCAGTGAAACGGAGAGAGCAGCCTGCTGGAGAAGGGGCGCTTTTTTGCCGTTGCGGACCGGGGACGGGATGGCGGTCTTAAAGGCCCGGGGGAAGGAACAGAAATAATACCGGGAGACCCAACGGATCAGCGAGACCAGGTTCTCCCCGAAGTACGGCTCCGCTTCCACGATCCGGATCAGAGGCCGGGGCTGCTTGCCGGTGGGGGCGTCCTCTACCAGGGCGGTCACAAACCCGGTGGCGCGGGTTCCGCCCAAAGGAACGAGGACCTTGTGGCCGACCCGCACGATCCCCTGAAGATCGTCGGGAATTCGATAGGTGAGGATAAGATCGGCCGGAAGGTTGACGACGACCTCGGCGTAACAGGCGGCATGATTGTGTAGATGAAGGCTCATCGATTTAATAGTTTGAACATCCAACCCCACCCCCGGGCAGCCTGTTCAACGTCAAACATCGAGTGGACTTTATTATTGATCTCCCGGTTATGATAACACTGACAGTTCGGGCTGAAAAGAACAGATTGATGCGGGGAACTCCGGGAACTTTCACCATCCAAATATGGCTTAGTACACCTGTTCATAAATACGGTGTTATATCGAGGGCGTAGAGGCGCCCGAGATGCCAGGCGCGAGGAGGGAGAATACCCTTGTGGTATTTGACCGACGAGCAACGCAGCAGCTCGGGATGCATCTGCGGACGAATATCACCGTATTTATGAACCGGTGTACTTAGGGAAAAATCATGGCATTCCCTGATATAATGATCAAAGGATAAAAATTATCGAATAACAATATATTTTTCTTGACTTAGATGATGTATTATACTATAACGGCCCCAAACTTCAAATTAGGGGAGTGGATATCTTCCCCAAAAGGAGGTGTAGCATGAAGGTATGGACCGGTATGACCCTCTGTCTGGCTTTTGCTCTGTGCGGCTGCGGCAGACGAAGCGAGGGAGTTCACTCGTGGGGCGACATCAACGCAAGATGGGGTGCCCGTGGTGACGAGATTGTCTTCGTCATCTTCACCGATCTAAAGGAAGCATCTTTCGAAGATCAGGTGAAACCGCATGCCACATGGCACGGCGCTTATCAGATTTCCTCCGGGGCGAAATTGAATGTTGCAGCCGATTCCATAACCATGGAGATCGGGGATCAGAAATATCTCCTCCGGAAGGGGCGCATCTTCATCATCACTGAAAAGGACGGCGCGCCCGCAGTCGATCAGCTGGCCTTGAATATTAATCCCGGTTCTTACCGGGATATATCAGCCAAGCTTGAACACCTGGTCTGCACCGATCAGGTCAAATCTCATTTTCCAGAGGTCACCTGGTGGCCCGATCAAAAGAATTGATGGACCGAAACACCGGGATGATACAGGTCCCGAAAAGTAAAGACCGCAACCAAAATATTCACTGATGGAGATGCTGAGTACATGAATAATCCAACACAATCGGCAGTAAAAAAAATCAAAAAAGTGAGCCGGAACGTACGTTCTATCTTCGCGATATTCATCGTGGGCTTCGTCATTCTCGCCCTGTTGGTCGCGTTCTATCGTTTACCCGCCCTGTATAAAACAACAACCAGAACGACAATTGATGAAAACGGCGAACATGTGGTTACGGTGAAAGAAGTACACCGGCCGGGCGCTTCGATCGTGACGATTCTCACCTATGCGGCCGGTTTCGTACTGGTAACGCGCGGCCTCTGGTGCATCTACCGGCTTTTCAGCTTCTTCGCCCAGGGAGATATTTTCACCGGCAGGACCGTTGCCCAGCTAAAATATTTAGGGCGGGTCATGTTGCTGACGGCTCCGTATTACGTATGGGCAAAGCTGCACTGGTCCGGCTCGTTCACTCTGTTGACGGATGGGTTTCTGGCCCTGATCATTCTCGTGATCGGCCTGATGATCGCCACCATGTCCTGGGTGATGGAGGAAGGCCGCAAACTCCAGGAAGACTGCGAGCTGACCGTATAAGGAGGATCGCCATGCCCGTCATCGTTAATCTGGACATCATGCTGGCGACCCGCAAGATGCGTCTGAACACTCTGGCCGCGCGGGTGGAAATAACCTCACAGAACCTCTCCATCTTAAAAACGGGGAAGGCAAAGGCCATCCGTTTCTCAACCCTGGAGAAGATATGCGAGGTGCTGGAGTGTCAGCCGGGGGATATCCTGGAATATCGGAGGGAAAATTAGCCCGTAACGACAACGGTACGCAGCAGTGTTGTCGAACTTCCCGGAACCGGAGTGGTGGCGTGATGCAGTAGTAAGACAGCGAGCCCCGGCTCTTTGCCATCACTCCGGCTTCTGTAAAAAATCCCGCAGCATCTTTACATCCTGCCAGACCTTTTTTCTGTTTTCCGGGGTATAGGCGCGAAGTAAATAGGCGGGGTGATAGGTGGGGAGAAGCGGTATCCCCTTGTAGTCATGGAACCGCCCCCGGAGGCGGCCGATCCCGGTCTCGGTATCGAGGAGCGTCTTCACCGCCGGGGAGCCGAGAGTCACGATCACCCGGGGTTGCAGGAGCTTGATCTGTTCGTCCAGGTAAGGCCAGCAGGCGATCACCTCGTCGGACTGGGGGTCGCGGTTGTTGGGAGGCCGGCATTTCACGATATTGGTGATGTAAACGTCGTTCCGGGAAAGCTCGATCGAGGAGAGGATTTTGTCCAGCAGCTGACCGGACCGGCCGACGAAGGGGCGCCCCAGGCGGTCTTCTTCCGCCCCCGGCCCTTCCCCGACAAGGAGAATCCGATTCCCGTGTCCCCCCTCCCCCGGCACCGCTTTCTTCCGGGTCTCGGCCAGAGGGCACTTCCGGCAGACGCAGATTCGTCCGACCAGGTCCGCGAAACGGGCCTGGACGGAGGGCGGGGCTTGACTGCCGGAGGGCGGCTCAACCGGCCGCCGGGCCAGCGCCGGACGGTTTTTTTTCGTCCGCCGCTCCCGGGGAGGACGGCCGGTCTCAACGGCTTCGACCCCATCCGCCTTCATCTGATCGAAGAAGCGGCGGAAGTCGTAGAGCAGTTCCCGCATTATTTTTTCGTGAGAATTCATAAAAAACCGGGTTATTGTACACCACGAAGAACACGAAGTACACGAAGATACCGGGAGAGAGCAGCCTAATTCTTCTGTGTATGTATTACTCCGGGCGGAAAAGAGGAGGCAAAATGGTATCGAAGAGAGAGGCGGCGGCACGGAAAGCGGTCGAGGTGTCCGGTATGTCGAGGAGGGACCGGTCGTCCAGGTCGTACTCCTCGACGACGGGATCCCGGGGGAGAATGCCGGAGAGAGAGAAGCCCAGGGGTGCCGCCAACGCGGCCCAGTCGGTTTCGCCGGCCGCGGCGTTGACGATGACGTGCTCGTCGCCGACCTCGATCTTCAGCTCCCGGACCAGCTCACGGATCCGGGCGGCGGTCTTCAGCCCCCGGGGGCTGGGCCCGGAAACGATCAGGAGAAGATCGAGACGGCGGAGGAGACGGCGGCTGAGATGTTCCAGGCCGGCTTCATTATCAACCACCATCACCGGATACTGGGAGGAGATCGACTGCAGGATGTTCCTGAGAATCTGATTCGGATAACAATAACAGCCGGGCCCTTCGGGACGGCCCATCGTAATCAGGTCGTATCCGTCCGCCTCCGCGATACTCTCCTCCAGACCCATCCTCAGCAGTTCCTGCTTGCTCAAGGTCCCGGGTTTCTTCTTCGTTTCCTCCAACAGTTCGTCGCAGATGGTGCCCACGTCCCCTTCCGGGGAGATCCCCAGCACCCGGCCCAGGTTGGCGTTGGGATCGGCGTCCACCGCCAGAATCGGTCGACGGCCTTTCTCGAGCAAATACCGGACCAGCAGCGCGGCCACGGTGGTCTTTCCCACGCCGCCCTTACCGCAGATACCGATGATTGTTGTCATGACAATACGATCCTTATTACCTGAACGCCGACAAAATTATATCACCACGAAGGACACGAAGAACACGAAGATCAAGAAAATCACGAAGGAATAATTGCGGAGTAGCTGATGATAATGCCAACAGATAACAATCCCGTAGACCGGGGATTCAGAGAGGCATTTTAGCGGAGTTTACGTTGGTGCCATATTTTGAGATACGCCGAATTTTAACATCCCCTGGAAATCACGAAGGATACAAATTACTCTTTTAAAATCTTCTTCGTGAACTTCGTGTCCTTCGTGGTTTGATTTTATGAGGAATTACCCGAGGGACTTGACTTTTTCCGATATCTCGAGATTCACCCGGAGAATCTTCTCGCATTGCTCCGGGGTCACCGTCCCCATGCCGCAGCTGGGCGTGATCAGGGATTTCTCAACCAGTTTGCCGCGGGGTATCCCTTCCTCTTCCAGTCTTTTCCAGGAGTCCGCCAGACGCGGCCAGAGCGAGTCGGCGTCCTCGTTCTCAATATCCGCGGTGGAGGGAGTAATCCCCCAGGCCAGGAAGCCTCCCCGATCCAGAAAATCCCGGACGTGCCCGGCATAGAGAAGCAAGTTTTTCGCGTAGCCGAAAGCATCGAAGCTGAGGACATCGACATCCGTCTTCATCAGGATCGACCAATCGGTATTGGCGCAGCAGTGAATCCCGGCCAGGGCCCCCGCCTGGTGAATCCCGGCAATCACTTCATTCAATTTTGCGATCACCTCCCCGACCTGGAGGCTGACCAGAGCGGAGCCGACCGACGCCAGGTACGGTTCATCGATGAAGATGAGGACCCGGTCGCAGTAAGGCGCGCATTTCCCCACCTGCCAGCGCGCTTTCAGGGCGATGGTCTTCGTGATGGCGTCGAATATTTCCTCGTTATAGAGAGACGGCTTCCGGTTCTGGTCGGTGATGGTGAGACCGAAGGTGATCGGGCCCGTCACGCACCCCTTGATAGTGGGAAAACGGTGTCCCGAAGCCAGATACTTCACCAGGGAATAAAACCCCAGAGCGTAGTCCGGAGTAAGACCGAAAAATTCCAGGTCCTCTTCGATCAGTTTCAGGTAGAAAGCTTCCAGTTCGGCGGCGAGACCGTCATCGATTCTGAAAAAGATCTTGCCCCCCTCGATATCCAGAATCAGGGCGGGCATCCCCTTGCTGAACTGCGGACACATATTCTCCTTCAGGCCGCGTTTGGGCAGCTGGGGCCAGGCGGGCGCCTCCGGAAGATACCGGTGGATCAACTCCAGGGCCGCTTCCGGATCGGTATGCGGGAAGCTCCCGATCGCGGTGGCTAAACCACTCGGTTTGAATTCGTCTCCTGTATTGCCATTGTTAGCTATCTTACTCATAACAATTCACCTGAGAAAAATCCCAAATCCCAAGCACCAAATAACAAATAAATCACAAATTCAAAATTCCAATGACCAAAACGGACAGCCTACACCTCTAGATATGGACCAGTCGTTTGTTATTTTGGTCATTGGAATTTGAGATTTGTTTGTAATTTGGGATTTGTTATTTGGAATTTCGTTAATGAAATACCTTGCACCAGGGGTGCTCGTTTTAACCGAAAAAATCTTTAATTGCAGAAACGACCTCCTCCAGCTGTTCTTCCGTCAGCTGGGGATAGATCGGGATGGCCAGGGTCTCCCGGGCCGCCTTCTCCGCCTCCGGCAGGGAGCCTTCCCGGTATCCGAGGTCCCGGTAGCATTCCTGGAGATGGAGGGGGACGGGATAATAAATCTCGTTTCCGATCCCCCGCTTCCGCAGGTGCTCGCGGAGAGCGTCCCGCCGGGGGGTGCGGATAACGTACTGGTTGAAGACGCTCACGCAGTCATCGCTCACCCGGGGCAGCGTCAGGGGGAGATCCTGGAGGTGCTCGTCATAGAAAGCGGCATTCTTCCGGCGGCCCTGGTGCCATTTTTCCAGGTGGGGAAGCTTGACCAGAATGATCCCGGCCTGGAGGGCGTCCAGGCGGCTGTTGATGCCGATCATCCGATGATAGTATTTCGGCCGGGCGCCATGCTCGCGGAGAATGGTCAACAGTTCGGCCAGGGCGTCGTCGCCGGTGGTCATGAACCCGCCGTCACCGCAGGCCCCCAGGTTTTTCGAGGGGAAGAAGCTGAAGCAGCCGACAGTCCCCATCGAACCCGCTTTCTTTCCCCGGTAGAGAGCTCCGATCGCCTGGGCGGCGTCCTCGATCACCGGGATGGTTTTCCGGCGCCCCAGCTCCAGGATCGGGTCCATGTCGGCACATTGTCCGTAGAGGTGAACCGGGATAATCGCCGCCGTTTTTCCGGTCACGGCTTCCTCGATCAAGGCGGGGTTTATGTTGTAGGTGTCGGGGTCGATGTCCACGAAGACCGGGCGCGCGCCCAGACGGGAAATGCTCCCGCCGGTGGCGAAGAACGTGTACGGGGTGGTGATCACCTCGTCGCCGGCGCCGACTTCCAGCGCCATCAGGGCCAGGAGGATGGCGTCGGTCCCGGAAGCGCAGGCGATGGCCTTAGTGACCCCGCAGTAGAGCGCCAGCTCCTCCTCCAGGGCCTCCATCCGGGAGCCCTTGATGTAACGGCCGCTGCGCAGGATTTCGATGACTTCTTTCTCGAGATCGGGCTGGATCTCACGGTACTGCGCCGGAAGGTCAAGTAATGGGACCGTCATGGTTTATCTCCTCGGAATGAATTGCTATTTGAAAGTAGTTGATACTGTTGGGGCATTATAAATTGATTTAATGACGAAACCCGAATGACGAAATCCGAAAGAAACCCTAATGACGAATGACCAACCCTCATCACTCAACCTTGGCCTTTTCTCAAGCCGCACGAAGGCGCGAATAACTCCCGCAGGCACCGCTTTAACATTCGGATTTCGTCATTCTTTCGTCATTCGTCATTCGGATTTCGTCATTTTTTCATCATTCGTCATTCGGATTTAGTCATTCTTTCGTCATTCGTCATTCGGATTTCGTCATTCTTTCGTCATTCGTCATTCGAATTTCGTCATTTTTTCGTTATTCGTCATTCGTATTTCGTCATTCTTTCGTCATTCGTCATTCGGATTTCATCATTCTCAGTATCCTCATTCCTTGTTTTTAAAATATTTAAACGTTCTTTTCAACCCCTCGGAAAATGATACCTGGGGACGGTAACCCAGGACTTCACGGGCCTTCCCGATATCGGCCAGCGAATGACGGACATCTCCAAGCCGGGGCGCTTCAAAAACCGGGGAGACCGATGCTCCCGAGGCGTCGCGCAAAATATCCAGGACGGTCAGGAGGCCCGTCTCCTCGCCGCAGGCGACGTTGAAGAGCTCCCCCTGGCTTCCGGGGGAGCGGAAAGACAGTCCAGGTTGGCCCGGACCACGTTATCGACATAAGTAAAGTCCCGGCTTTGCCGGCCGTCGCCGTAAATAACCGGGGACTCGCCCCGGAGAATGGCCGTGATAAACAGGGGAAGAACGGCGGCGTACTGCGAGGCCGGATCCTGGCCGGGACCGAAGACATTGAAATAGCGAAGGCTGATCGCGGGCAAGCCGTACAGCTTCCAGTAGAGCCGGCAGTAATTCTCCCCGGCCAGCTTGCTGGCCGCGTAGGGAGAGAGCGGACAGGGCGGCAGGTCTTCCCGCTTGGCGCCGCCCCCGACATCCCCGTATACCGACGACGAGGAGGCGAAGACAAAAAGGCGGATCCGGCTCCTTCGGGCTGCTTCGAGCAGGTTCAGCGTGCCGGCGGCATTGACGGAGGTGGTCCCGACCGGATCGGCGAATGAGCGGGGAACCGAGGGCAGCGCCGCCTGGTGAAAGACCCCCTCGACTTCCCGCAGGACCGGACCGGCAACCGATTCATCCCGAATATCCCCCTCGACCACGGTGATCCGGGACCGGATGTCGTCAAGGTTTTCCGCCCGGCCGGTCGAGTAATCGTCGATCACCCAGACCCGGTCACCTCCCTCGACCAGGGCCCTGACAATATGCGACCCGATGAACCCGGCCCCGCCTGTGACTAATATCTTCACGACAAAATTATGCGTCTCTCAACAAATGGAAAATTTTCCCGGATTACCGGAGATATCATAAAATGCAAAGCGCAGAGGGCATAGCGCAGAGCGCCGGGGGAAAATCGGCCCCGCTGGAACCACGTGCTCTATGCTCTATGCCCTCTGCGCTCTGCGTTTTACCTGCCCACGCTCTTGTAAATAAATCCCAAACTCTCCATTTTCTCGGGGTCGTAGATGTTGCGGCCGTCAATGATGATCGGCTGATGGAGAAGGCTCTTGATCTTCTTCAGATCCATTTCCTTGAATTCATTCCACTCGGTAACGATAATCAGGGCTTCGGCTTGCTCGGCAACCTGATAGGGATTGCCGCAGTACTCAATGCCGGGGAGGTATTCTTTCGCCTTCTCCATCGACTTGGGGTCGAAGGCCTTGATCTTCGCTCCTTCCGCCAGCAAACGCTGAATGATCTTCACCGAGGGCGCATTTCTCATGTCGTCGGTATCGGGCTTGAAGGCCAGTCCCAGCACGCCGATCAACTTGCCCTCGAGCACCCAGAGGGTTTCCTTGATCTTGTTGAAGAAGTACTCGGCCTGCTCCTCGTTTATCCGCTCCACCTCTTTCAGCAGACGGAAATCATAACCCAGTTCTTCGGCGATGGCGATAAAGGCCGAGACGTCTTTCGGGAAACAGGACCCGCCGTAGCCGACGCCCGCGTTGAGAAACTTGCTCCCGACCCGGTTGTCCAGTCCCACGCCCCGGGTCACTTCTTCCACGTTCGCGCCCGACGCCTCGCAGATATGAGCCAGGGCATTGGCGAACGATATCTTGGTGGCCAAAAAGGAATTGGCGGCGTGCTTGATAATCTCGGCGCTGTTGATATCGGTAACGATGACCGGCGCGGCCAGAGGTTTGTAGAGCTCGATCAGGAGATCGGCCGCGCGCTTGCTCGAGGTCCCGATAACGATCCGATCCGGGTGGAAGGTATCATAGATGGCCGATCCCTCACGGAGAAATTCAGGGTTGGAAACGACATCGAAATCACCGCTGCCCTTGCTGTAGCGCTTTATCGTCTCGGCGACCTTTTCCCCGGTCTTCACGGGGACGGTGCTCTTGTCCACAATCACCTTGTAACCGTTCAGGTTCTCGGCCACTTCCCGCGCCACCGCCGCGACCGCGCTCAAATCCGCCGAACCATCTTCCTTTGGGGGGGTGCTGACGGCGATAAAAATGATATCGGAAGCCCGTACTCCCTCTCCGATCGAAGTTATAAACGACATTCTCCCGGCTTGCCGGGCCGAACGCACCATCTCCTTCAGACCGGGTTCGTAAATGGGGATCCCGTCCTGGTTCAGCATGGCGATCTTCTCTTCATTGTTGTCGACACAGATAACCCGGTTACCCAGTTCCGCCAGAGTGGCCCCGGTTACCAGGCCGACATAACCCGTCCCGATAATAGTAACATTCATCAAAACCTCCTGAGGTAGATAAAAATAAAGCCCGCCATAGTAACAAGCGAGTTTTTGATTGTACAGTTTAAATTAGCGCCGGCGGAGCTAATTTAGTTTTGAACAATGCCAGGAATAGCGTGAGTAGTAACGCACATTTTCGCTCTTCATGAATAATCCCGGTAAGGGAATTCGAAATTAAAATCCGGGCGCTGTGCGCCCGGATTTTAATTGCTCAGATTGAGCGGGGACTTTGCAAACGACTTGATCCACAGGGCGAGATAAATGGAGTATTCGTTCTCATCTTCCCTCCTCACGAACTGGAGGTAGGAGGTCCAGCAATGCAGGTCCCGGTAAATGGTGACCGTCTCCTGATCGAATTGTCCCGCGACGGTGTCATACCGGCCATATACCTTGAAAGCCCAGAGAGGATTGATCCGGAGGTACACCTCCGCACCCACCAGGTTGCGGTCTTTTTGCCGGCGGTAGTAATGTGAAAAAGTCACCCACCAGTCATCCTCCGGTTTCACCCAGATATCCAGGGAGTTCTCGATAAACCGGTTGTCATAGGTATTGTACTTGTTGTCGAGATCGAGCCCGATATAGGAGAAGGGAATGATCTCGAGGTGGGTATCCAGGTTCCCTATCAGGCGCCCGTCATTGTCCCGGTCCGGCTTGGTGTAAAGCGGGGTGGAGAGGATCAGGTCGGCCAGGGTCCAGCTCATCTCTCCGCTCCTCCGGTAGCGCTTGGTCTGAAGCTGGTTGCGGAGGTTGAGCGCGAAGTAATTCTCTCTCTGTATCTTGTCGATCTTGTCAAATTGGTAGACGTCCTCGTAGTAGACGCTGGGATTGTTGACGAAAATGTAGTCCACCGAGGGGGTGATGACATGCCGCAGCTTGTCGATCTCCAGCCAGTCGCTTCGGGCCGGGTAGATACCGTAGATATCGGTCGATACCCCGACGCTGTAGGCGAAGACCTCGCGCCAGAAATCGCGCCGGTCGCGAGGCTCGGGCGACGGGGTCGGCCGGGGCGTCGGGGCGGTGGTGACGGCCGGGGAGACGGAGGAACCCGAGGGCTCGGTCTCGCCCGGTCCCCGGGAATAGAAATCGCCCCGGATGCTGACCGCGGGATAGAAATTAAGCCAGCCGAAGAACTTTTTCGAGTAGCTGAGCTGATGAAAGGTATCGAAACGGGCGGATGCGTACCGGGCGGAGGCTTCGTTGGCGTATTTCTTCTGAAAGTTGGAGAAGGAATTGATCCCCTGGTAATAAAAATCGCTGTCCCCGAGCTGGATTTCCTGGACCTGGAGTTTTGCCTCCGGCAGCTTTTCGACAACCTGGTAGAATTCGTTCAGACGCGGTCTGACCTCAAAGCTCAGGGTGATGTCCTGCCAGCGCCGGCTCAGGTAGAGAAAAGAGTCAGGCTGTGAATCGGCATCGTACTCCCGGCGGAAGAAGTCCTTCCGGATGGTGGAATCGCTCAGGTAGTTGACGGAGAGGGTCCCCCCTATCCGGTAGATCAGGTTCTGTTTATAGACCAGATTGATCAGGTATCGTTCCTTTTTGGTATACTCTCCCTCGCTCTCTTCATACCGGTCGTCCTGGAGATAGTAGGTCTGCCACTGGCCCCGGCCGGAACCGCCCACGTAGAATTTTCCATCCAGTCCGTAGGCCAGTCCCCGCAGGTAGCGGTAATCCAGGTGCAGGGTCGTCTGTATCCCCGGGGCGCACCAGTGATACCCGGAGAGGAAGAAGAAGCCCCAGTTGTTTCGGAAACCGGGATAGACGAAGAACCCCCGGCAGTCGTCTTTCAAGGTTTTCCGGTAATAGGGAAGCCAGAAAACAGGAAGATCGCCGATGTAGAGGACATTGTTATACGCGACCAGCTCTTCATCGGGATAGATGACGAGCTTCTTGGCCTCGAGATGGTAGTGAGGTTCGTCTTCATCGCAGGTGGAGGCGCTCCCCTCGAGAAAGGTGACCTTCTCGTTCCCGTCAGCTTCCACCGTTCCCGAGCGGCCGTACCAGGGAGCGTAATACCCGACTCCCGGCGCCATGATGCCCTGCTCCCGGATAAAATCGTACCTGATCTTGTCGGTGGTGATGACGTTGTTCCACTGGGTCAGGGTCACATTACCATCCGCGTAGGCCTCTTTCCGGTCCACATAAACGGTGACCCGGTCCGCGGTCAGCGTCATGTTTTTGTACCCGATCCGGACGTTGCCCTCGGCCACGATCGTCTTCCCGTTGTCCCGGTAGCGCACCCGGTCTCCCTCGCAGACAATGGCCGACAGGGGGGTGGGGACGGGTGTGGGAGACGGCGTCAGCACCCCCGCCGGCACGGTGGCAGTGGGGGTGAACTCCGGGGGCGGCTCGAGGATCTCTCCGGCAAATTCGGGCGGCGTCGGAGCCCCGGGCCAGTTCTGGTCGACAAGGCCGCCGTCCCCGCCGCTCCCGGAATCAGGAGCGGGGGAAGGCTCGAAGGCGCCGGAACTGCCGCAGGCGACGACGACGACGGCAAGCCCGGAAATCAGCAGCAGGGCGCCGGCATGACGGATGAAACGCTCCTTTTTCCCCGGTCGGCTCACGAAGCCTCCTTCTCTTCCGCCCGGAACCAGCTGACAAAGGATTCCAGCCCTTCGGGCAAGGTGGTTTGGGGACGGTAGTCAAGCAAAGCGCGGGCCTTACCGACATCGGCCAGGGTGGCCATGACATCCCCGGGCTGGAAGGGCAGCCGTTTTAAAACCGGACGGGTCCCTAGTTTTTCGCCCAGCAGGTCGATCAGTTCCGCCAGGGTGACGGAGTGCCCTCCTCCCAGGTTGAAAATCTCGAAACCGTAATCGGCCCGGAGTGAGGAGAGGATCCCGGCGACGATATCGTCGATGTAGGTGTAGTCCCGGCGGGAATTCCCGTCCCCGTATACCGGGATCTCCTCCCCCCGGACGATCCGGCGGCTGAAATAATGAATCGCCATGTCCGGACGCTGGCGCGGGCCGTAAGCGGTGAAAAAGCGCAAGGCGGCGATCCGCAATCCGTACTGCCGGTGAAAGATCCGGCAGAGGTGTTCCCCGTTCAGCTTGGTCAGGCCGTAGGGAGATATGGGCTGGAGGGCCGGCTCGCTTTCCTTCAGGGGCTGCCGCGGGCAGTCCCCGTATACCGAAGAGGAGGAGGCGAAGATGAATTTTTCCGTACCCGACCGCCGGGCCCCTTCGAGCAGGACCAGCGTTCCGCCGACGTTGACGTCCTGGTAAATGCGCGGGCGCTCCAGAGAGGGACGCACCCCGGCCCGGGCGGCCAGATGAATGACCGCCGGGAAACGGTGCCGGGCGAAAAGCTCATCCATCCGCGACCGGTCGCGGATGTCGGCCTCCGCTACTTCCAGGAGCGGGTTTTGACGCAGGGGGGCCAGGTTCGCTTCTTTCAGGCGGGGGTCGTAATAGTCGTTGAAATTATCGACGATCACCACCCGGTGCCCCTCTTCGAGGAGGGCCCGGGCCAGGTGCGATCCGATGAAACCGGCCCCTCCGGTCAGCAGTATCTTCACTTTATTTTTTGCTCCGCAAAAAATAGATTCAACAGACTGTTCAAATGTCTTTCCTGAATATACGGACAGTTTTCAGGCAACCATTCTATCCCCCAACCCCGGCCTCTTCCAATTTACATTCTTTTTCTCCCCCGATTAAAACTTCGGGGCGGAGCGAAAAAACTAATTTCCATCAGGCCCCGGTAGCGGTATCTCCGGAAAGAAAAGGGGGAATATCCCTTACCTTGGGAAAGAGCGGCGCTCCCTTGGTTGCCGGCCGGGTCCACTCATATCCCCCCCACTCTGCCGGAAGTGTATACATATCTTTTCCGTCCGGGTCAACCCCGAGCATCCGCAGACCGAGGACGGACTTCTCGGGCATCACCGGCTGCAGGTAGAGCAAAATTATCCGAACGGCTTCCGCGCAGGTAGACAAAATACGCGACAGGCGTGCCCGCTCACCGGGTTCCCCGGCCAGTTTGTAGGGCCGGGTTTTTTCAATATACCGATTGGCCGCGGTCTCCAGCCGCACGATGTTGTCCAGGTAGGATTGAAGTTCAAACCGGTTCATGTGCCCGTCGGAACGGCCGGTGAGTTCCCGGGCGGCGGCGATCACTTCCTCCTCTTCCTCGGAACCGGACGCCCGGGGCCGCTCGATGCCGCCGCCGGAGTATTTTTCCACCATTCTGACCGTCCGGCTGAGCAGGTTGCCGATGCCGTTCGCCAGTTCGGTGTTATAGATATCGACCAATTTCTCACCGGAAAAATTACCGTCCTCCCCGAACCTGACCGCGCGAAGAAGGAAATAACGGTAATAGTCGATGGAAAACGCGTCGCAGATGGCCGAGATGTCCTCGCTGGAAACAAAGTTGCCCAGCGACTTGGACATTTTTTTCCCCCGGTTCGTCCACCAGCCGTGGGCGAAGATGGTCACCGGGAGGGGCAGCTCCAGGGCCATCAGCAGACAGGACCAGTACACGGCGTGGAACCAGAGGATGTCCTTCCCGATCAGCTGAACGGCGGCCGGCCAGCAGGCGTTGTACAGCTCATCTTCCCCCTCCTCGCGGGGAGGGTATCCCAGGGCGGTGATATAGTTGGAAAGGGCGTCGATCCAGACATACACGCTGCACCGGGGATCATCGGGCATCGGGATCCCCCAGTTCATCAATTTCGCCGCCTGCCGGGAGATGCTCAGGTCCTCCACCCCCAGTTTCAATTTGCTGAGGACCTCGTTGCGCCGGGAGGGGGGCATGATGAACTCCGGGTGAGTTTCGATGTACTCGATCAGACGGGGGACCCAGCGGCGAAGGCGGAAGAAGTAGCTTTCCTCGGCGTGACGGATGAGGGGAAGCCCGCTGAGAGCGCTTTTATAGTCGTTCTCCCGGGCGGTGTTCTCGGTCACGAACTCCTCTTCCCCCTCGTCGTACCAGCCGTCGTATCTGCCCCGGTAGATCTCCCCCCGCTCGAGCAGACGGCGGACCAGGATCTGAACCCGTTCCCGGTGGCGTGGTTCGCTGGTCCGGATGAAGTCATCGTAGCTGATGTCAAGCTTCTTCCAGAGGTCACGGAAGTGGACGACGACCCGGTCGGCGAGCTCTGAGGGCATCATCCCCTGTCCGGCGGCGGCCTTGCAGATCTTGATCCCGTGTTCGTCGGTCCCGGTCAGAAAAAAAACTTCCTCGCCTTTCAGCCGCCGGTAGCGGGCGAGAACGTCGGCGGCGATGGTGGTGTAGGAATGGCCGATATGCGGCCGGTCGTTGACGTAGTAAATGGGGGTGGTTATGTAGTATTTTTCCGCCATCTCACTCGGGCTCGGAGGGGGCCTCGCCGCCGGCCTTGATTTTAATGTCGGTGAGGGGGAATTCCAGTTTCAGGTCGTTTTCCAACTCCACCAGGACGATCTCCTTAATGTAGTTGAGATCGATCACCTTCCCTTCCCCGCGGGGAGTGATGACCACGGCGCCGTCTTTGGGGAAGCGCCGGCCGGCGCATCGGTAAAATTCATCCTCGTAGCGGAGACAACAGAAAAGTCTTCCGCAGACCCCGGAGATCTTCTCGGGGTCCAGGGGCTGGCGCTGGTTCTTGGCCATCCGGATATTGACGGGATCGAACCTCCGAATAAAGGCTGAACAGCAGAGATGAATCCCGCAGGGGCCGATCCCGCCCCGGATCCTGGCCTCATCCCGGACCCCGATCTGCCTCAGTTCGATCCGGGTCTTGAAGACCGCGGCCAGGTCCTTGACCAGCTCGCGAAAATCGACCCGGCCTTCGGCCGTGAAGTAGAAAAGGAGGCGGCTGCGGTCGAACGAATATTCCGCCACCACCAGTTTCATGGGGATCGCTTTCTCGCCCACCTTTTCATGACAGACCGCGAAGGCCTGGATGGCGCTTGCCCGGTTCTCCTCAACCTGCCGGTGGTCCTCTTCGGTCATGATCCGGATCACTTTCCGGGGGAGCTTTTTCTGGTCTTCCGCCCGGACAGCGGTGGGGAAGGAGAGGATTTTCCCGTAGTCGATCCCCCGTTCGGCTTCCAGAACGCAGTACATTCCCACCTCGAGGGGAAGATCTCCCCTCTGATAGTACTGATCCCGGCCGTATTCCCGTCTCCGAATCTGAACCAGCTCATCCATGATACAGTTTACCTTGACACGTTAATTCCCCTGTATAGCTCGGGGGTAGAGACATTCATCCGCGGGGCTGCCAGTATCCGAGCTGGATCAGCATGTTCTCGAAAATCATCTGCCGGGAAGATTTTCCTCCCGCTTTCAGAGCCCACCCGCGGCTTTTTTCCACCCATTCCATCATCTGCCGCAGCCGGGCGGCATCCCGCTGACCGGCGGCGGACGGGAGCAGAGGGGCCAGGTCCCGGTTGATGAGCGGGGCGTCGGTGCCGACCGATCGATACACAAACAAATCACGGATCCAGCTGAAGATCAATTCAAAAATCATTTCCAGCTCCGCACGCTCTCCGGCGGCGACGGCGGCGTTATCCCGTTCCTCCAGCGCCTTGCGCTGAGACGGCTCCAGGGCTTCCGCCAACTCGGCCCGCTCCGCCGCCAGTTCGTCGGTGAGGGCCCGGCTGCGTCGGCCCAGGTAATCCATCCAGGTCCGCGCCCGGTCGATCAGGTCACGGGCGGATGAGAATCCCTCTTTGGCCAGGGGCGCGATCACTTCTTTCCGGGTTTCCATGATCCCCCCCCGGGAAAGGCGCAACGCCCGGCCGGGACGGCCGCCGGAAATACAGTGGAGTACGTAGCACTCGTCCTCCGACAGGCCGGCCTGCTCGGCCAAAAACAACTTCATCATGCTGAACGTCCAGGGGGAAAAGGAAACCCGCTGGCAGCGGCTCCGGATGGTCGGGAGCAGAAAATCGGGCTGACGGGTAACCAGGATCAGAACGGTCCGTTCCGGCGGTTCCTCCAGGGTCTTCAGAAAAGCATTCTGGGTATTCGTGTTCATCCGGTCCGCGTCGTCGATGATGAACACCTTCCAGTTGTCTCTCTGGGTCTTAAGATAGACCAGCCGCTGCATGCCGCGGATTTGATCGATCACAATCCAGCGGCCCTTGCTCTCCGGGGAGACGCAGTGCACGTCAGGATGAGAGCCACCCGCGATCTCCCGGCAGTCGAGGCAGGATCCGCATCCTTCCCCCGGTTTCATCCGGCAGTTGAGGGCCCGGGCGAAGACGGTGGCGGTCAACTTTTTGCCTACCCCCTCCGGCCCCTGGAAGAGGTAGGCATTGACCACCCGCCCTTTCCTGACCGCCTGGCGGAGATAGGTCACCGCCCCCTCCTGGCCTTGTATGGTGTCCCAGAGCATTATAAATTAGTTCGCTGCGCTCGCGAATTTATGTAGGATCGTCCTTCACTCCGTTCAGGACTTGTAGTAGATGTAGTAAATGTAGGATCGCCTTGCCTGCGGCAAGGCTTGCACAATCTTATTTTTTCGAAGAAAAAATAAGACTTTACTTCCTGCTTTTCAGGAACTCTTCCACGAGCGCGTTGACTTGGCGCTGGGTGGCTTCGATATCCTCTTTTACCGGTATCAGCCGGAAACGGGCCGGCTCCTTCTCCGCTAACTCCAGAAATCCCTGGCGCAGTCTCCGGTGGAACTCGATGTCTTCCTGCTCGATCCGGTCTCCCTTCCCGTCTTTCGCTTCCCCCTTGTCGAGGGCCTTGGCCCGCCCCAGTCCGACCTCCACCGGGAGGTCGAGGAGGATGGTCAGGTCCGGCGTCACCCCCCCGGTCGCCAGACGGTTGAGGGCGGCGAGCAGCTTGAGATCGAATTTGCGCCCGTAGCCCTGGTAGGCGAGGGTGCTGTCGATAAAGCGGTCGCAGATCACCACCGCTCCCCTTTCCAGCGCCGGCTTGACCCTCTCACAGACGTTCTGGGCCCGGCTGGCCGCCAGGAGGAGAAGTTCGGTGACGTTCCCCATCTCCGTCAGTTCCGGGTCGAGGAGAATCCCCCGGATGGCGTCCCCGATCCCGGTTCCCCCCGGTTCCCGGGTCGCCACCACATCATAGCCGGCCTGTTTCAGATAACCGGCCAGGAGCCGGGCCTGGGTGCTCTTCCCGCTCCCTTCCCCTCCCTCAAAGGTAATGAATGTCCCTTTCATAATTTTACATCTCCTTGATTTCTTGTCACTCTGCTGTATAAAAAACCACGAAGGACACGAAGATCACGAAGGGAAAATGAAGCATTCTGAATCCAGTAACCTTCTTCCTTATCATCTAAACGTGGTCCACTAATCATCAAGTTGTTCGGGATAATAAACCGCGGATGACGGTTGACCGGGTTTGTCCGCTACCGTTATATCTCTTTTTTTCAGATAATCCCTGATCCGATCGGCCCAGTGCCAGTCCTTGTTTTTTCGGGCCGTCTCTCGGCAACCAAGCAGAATGGTAAGATTCCCTTCCGTCAGTCGGTTCCCAAAAATGATTCGGTCAGCCAGGGAAATATAATCCGCACTATCTATCGGTTCGGCATCTTTCAACAGGTCATTAATGGGATCATACAATTCAATCCCTAAAATGGAGCAGATATTCTTCAAAGCCGCCATTTTCGGCTTGAGTCCTTCCATTAATTTCGGTTTGCGATAATCACGGTACCATTCTTCCGCCAATGTAAAGGCTATCGCCAGGGCCGCCGCGGTATTAAAATCGTCGTTCATCGCCTCCTCGAACTTACCCATCGCGTCTTCATCCGGCGAAACAGAAGAAAAATCACCCATCTCCTTCAGGGCCATCCCATAGCAATGATCAAGCCGGAAGAGGGCGCGTCCGGCTTCCTTCAGGGCGTCTTCGCTGTAGTCGACGGGACTGCGGTAATGCTGGCTGAGGAGGAAAAACCGCACCACCCGGGGGGAATAGGCCCGGAAGATATCCCGTAGGTTGAAGACATTTCCCAGCGACTTTGACATCTTCTCCTGGTTAATGGTGACGAAGCCGTTGTGAAGCCAGTAGCGGGCGAAGGGCTCTCCCGAGAACGCCTCCGACTGGGCCCGTTCGTTCTCGTGGTGGGGGAAAACCAGGTCCTGGCCACCCCCGTGGATGTCGAAGGTCGGCCCCAGCAGCTTCATGCTCATGGCGCTGCACTCGATATGCCACCCCGGCCGACCCTCTCCCCAGGGACTGGACCAGGACGGTTCCCCCGGCGCGGCGCCCTTCCAGAGGGCGAAATCGAGCGGGCTCTTCTTCTTTTCGTCCACCTTGACCCGGGCACCGGCCTGGAGTTCGTCGGTCTTCTTACCGGAGAGGGCGCCGTAGTCCGGGAAGGCGGCGACCTCGAAATAAACGTCCCCTCCCCGCTGGTAGGCATATCCCTTCTCGATCAGGCCGGAGACGATCTCCTGCATCTCCCCGATGTGCCCGGTAGCCGTCGGATAGGAATCCGCCCGCAGAACGTTCAACCGTTCCATGTCCTCGAAATAGGCGGCGGTGAACGTCCGGGCCAGGTCTGCCACCCGTTCCTTCACGTCCCCTTCCCCGCCGTTGTCCCGCGCCCGCTTGATCAGCTTGTCGTCGAGGTCGGTGATATTCTGGACATAGGTGACCTGATAGCCGAGGTATTGAAGATAGCGGTAGATGATATCGAAAGCGACGTAGCAGCGGGCGTGACCAAGATGGCAGAAATCATACACGGTGACGCCGCAGACGTACATCCGCACGTGGCCCGGCTCCAGTGGCTGAAAGAGTTCTTTTTGCCGATGTTGCGTGTTGTACACATGTAGTTCGGTCATTACTAGGGTCCTGGTAATCAGTAATCAGTAATCAGTGATCAGTGATCAGTAATCAGTAATCGGTGAGCGGGCTTTCCAGGAGAGATCCGGGTGGGCCGACTGGTTACTGATAACCGATCACTGATTACTCATCTATATACATAACAGGTCTGAACTTCCGGCAACGGAAGCTCTTTCAGGCGCCCTGCTTTTCAATCACACACGCCACCGCCCAGGCGGCGATCGCCTCTCCCCTCCCGACCGCGTCCAGCCCCTCGTTGGTGGCCGCCTTGATATTGATCCGGGACGGTTCGGCCCCCAGGGTCCCGGCCAGGATGTTCCTCATTTTCCCGGCCAGGGGGGCCAGTTTCGGTTCCTGGAGAACAACCGTGACGTCGATGTTCCCGATTTCGAAACCGGCCGCGCGGACCTTCGCCGCCGTCTCCTCCAGCAGCTCCAGGCTCGCTATTCCCCGGTACCGCTCGTCGGTGTCGGGGAAATGCCGCCCGATATCGCCCAGCCCGGCGGCGCCGAGGAGGGCGTCGATGACGGCATGGGTCAGAGTATCGGCGTCCGAGTGCCCGAGCAGCCCGCGATCATGCGGGATCTCCACGCCCCCCAGGATCAGCCGCCGGCCCTCGACCAGCCGGTGAATATCGTATCCGAACCCGACTCTCATATAAATTAGCTCACTTCGTTCGCGAATTTATGCAGGATCGTCCTTCACTCCGTGAAGGACTTGTAGGAGATGTAGGAAATGTAGTATCGCCTTGCCGGAGGCAAGGCTTGCTGAACTGCAAGCGAAGCGATCCTGCAATTACTACAAAGAATGCCGCAGGCATTCTGATCCTACAAGTCCTGTCGCGAAAGCGAAAGGACGATCCTACACTGCCGGATTTCTCTTTTTAAAATCCCGTATTTAATAACCCCCCTGATGCAGACCGGGAATAACTGTCTTATTCCATCTCGCCGTTGCGCACCATCCTGCTTTTCATGATCACCTCCGCCTGGGCGAGATCTTCGGGGGTCGTTATCTTGATATTATCGTAGCTCCCTCTCACTACCCGGACCCGGCCACCCCGCCGTTCGACCAGCGAGGAGTCGTCGGTGGCGGCCCAGCCTTTTTTCCGGGCGGCCTCATGAGCCTCCAGGATGGTTTGGTAGGGAAACCCCTGCGGTGTCTGGGCCAGCCAGAGCCCTTCCCGGGCCGGAGTATCGATGATTACCCCCTCCCCGTCCACTCTTTTTACCGTATCCTTGGCCGGGACGGCGGAGATCGCCCCGCCGGCGGCGGCGCCCTCCCGAACGGCGGTGACAACCGCGGCCTCGATGAACGGGCGGTCCCCGTCATGAATGAGGACCACGTCAGGCGGCGCCGGGAAGGCCCGCAGCCCGTTATAAACCGAGTCCTGGCGCAGGGGACCCCCCGCCGCCACGGCGACGACTTTGGAGATCCCGTAGCGGTCCCGGATATCTTCCTCGAACCGGTCGCGAACCCGGGCGCCGGCCACCAGAACGATGGCGTCAATCCCCGGGTGTCCCTGGTAGGCGGCAAGCGTCATCGCCAGAAGAGGAACGCCGTGGAGGGGATGGAGGAGCTTTTCCTTCCCCGGCATCCTCTTCCCGTCCCCCGCCGCGACGATTACGACCCCGGTTTTCATGATGCTCACTTAAACGAAAAAACGATATGCGAATTACTGTTGGTGATCGGCGATCAGTAATCAGTGATCGGTAATCGGTGATCAGTGATCTTGGCCAGCAACGGACTGATTACCGATTACTGATTACCGATTACTGTTTTTGCAATGCGGCATTCAATGCTTCCCGGATCTTCCGGACGGGGACGATCTCCAAGCCCTTGATCTTCTTGATCTCGTCCGCCCCGGCGGCGGGGATGATCGCCCGCCGGAAGCCGAGTTTGGCCGCTTCCTTCAACCGCTGCTCGATCTGCCGGACGGCCCGAACCTCTCCCCCCAGCCCGACCTCGCCCATGATCACCGTCTCCGCCGGGATGGGGGCGTTCTTCACGTTGGAGGCTACCGCCGCCACTACCCCCAGGTCGGCCGCCGGCTCGGAAATCTTCACCCCCCCCACCACGTTGACGAAGACGTCCTTGTCCTGAAGACGGAGGCCCGCCCGCCGCTCCAGGACCGCCATCAGGATCAAGACCCGGTTCACGTCCAGCCCGGTCGCCCGCCGGCGGGGGATGGCAAGGCCGGTGCAGGCGGTCAGGGCCTGGATCTCGACCAGGATCGGCCGCTTCCCTTCCAGACAGGGGACGACCACCGAACCGGTCAGCCCCGGCTCCCTCTGGGAGAGGAAGATCTCGGAGGGGTTCTTCACCTCCTGCAGCCCCCGCTCCGACATCTGGAAAATCCCGATCTCGTCGGTGGAGCCGAAGCGGTTTTTGACCGCCCGCAGGATCCGGTAGGCGTGATGCCGGTCGCCCTCGAAGTAAAGGACGGTGTCCACCATGTGCTCGAGCACCCGGGGACCGGCGATCTCCCCCGTTTTGGTCACGTGGCCGACCAGGAAGATGGCGAACCCCTCCGACTTGGCCGTGACCAGGAGGCGGGCGGCGCACTCCCGGACCTGGGAGATGCTCCCCGGGGCCGAGGTTACCTCCGGGTGGAAGACGGTTTGGATGGAATCGATCACGACCAGAGAAGGTTGGACTTCCCTGATGTATTCCTGGATCAGGTC
This sequence comes from uncultured bacterium, assembly GCA_963822585.1. GTDB lineage: Bacteria > Auribacterota > Erginobacteria > Erginobacterales > Erginobacteraceae > CAWGIE01. Next base: position 11,965 of record CAWGIE010000045.1, on the reverse strand, counting down.
GAGGTTGGTCTCGGAGACCAGGTAGAGCCCCGGCGAGGAGGCGCCCAAGCGTTCGGCCCGGAGCTTCGACTGTTCGACCGACTCTTCCCCGCTCACGTAAAGGACCGTCTTCTCGGCGGCGGAAAGCGCGTTGCTGGCCTGGAGGAGGATCGTCGACTTGCCGATCCCCGGCTCGCCGCCGACCAGGACCAGTGAGCCGGCCACGACCCCCCCGCCCAGTATCCGGTCAAGCTCCTTGATCCCGGTCCGGGTCCGGATATCGGCCCGGGGCTTGATCTCGCTGATCGGGACCGGCTTCTGCCTCTCCCAGCGGGGGTGGGAACGGGTCCCTTTCTGCTCGGCCTCGACCTGCTCTTCGACCAGGGTGTTCCAGCCCCCGCAGCCGGGGCATTTCCCCAGCCACTTCAACGACTTGTACCCGCACTCCTGGCAGAAAAAAGCAGTTTTCATGATATTTTTTTCTCCACCCCGAGCAAGCGGGGTCCGAAAAATTACAGGGAAATGATCCTACCATACCGTTCTGGGGATGGCAACATCCAACACCAAAATACAGTACGAAAGGACGGTAACCGGCCGATCAAACCTCTGGGGGAACCGCCGACGACTACCGGGTGACGGGGACGTCGGAACGGGAGCCGAAGTAGACCCGGGGGCCGCTCCGGATCGACCAGAGGCCGGTCGCGGGGCGGAAGATCCCGGCGCCGGCGGGACCGGGGCCGGAAAAATTCCCGTTGACGGCGAAGTCCCCTCTCCGGCCATGGTAAAACCGGGTCAGGCCGGCCACCGCCCACATGCCGGACCGGGGGCGGAAGATCCCGATTTCGGCGGTGCCGTCACCGTCGTAATCGGCCGGGAGGGGCACGTCGGCCGCGGAGCCGAAATAGCGCCGGGTGATCCCCCTCACCGCCCAGAGACCGGATGAGCGGCGGAAAATAGCCGGGGCGGCGACGCCGTCGCCGTTATAGTCGGCGGGGACGGGGATGTCGCCCCAGGTCCCGAAGTAGAGGCGGCTCACTCCTTTCACCGACCACAGTCCTGGAGAGGCGCGGAAGATCGCCGGTTCGGCGGTCCCGTCCCCGTCGTAGTCGCCCGGCACCGGGTTATCGAATTCTCTCCCGAAATAGACCCGGCCGCCGCCCCGGACGGCCCAGAGACCGGCGGCGTCGCGAAATACCGCGATCTGGGCCCGGCCGGCGCCGTCATAGTCTCCGGGGACGGGGGTGTCGCCGTATTGTCCGAAGTAGGCCCGGGTCACCCCCCGAACCGCCCAGAGCCCGGGGACAGGCCGGAAGAGGGCGAAATCGGAGACACCGTTCCCGTCGAAATCCCCGGAAGAGACGTTCAATTCCGGCATCGTATTCGGGTCGGCCCGGAAAATTCTTCCCCAGTAATCGACCATCAGGGCCCCGGTCCGGCCCAGGTTATCAATGTCATTGATGTATTGTTTCACATCGGTCTCCTCTGCCCAGAGAGCCTGGCCGTCGAGACCGAAAATCTTACCGTTGGAAAGGCCAAGCCATATTTTGGAGGAGGCGACCGCCGCCGCGGTGTTGATCGAGTACGCCGAGCCGACATCGCGGTACCAAGCGGCGCCGCCGTCGCGGCTCATGAAAACGGCACCCGGGCCCCCGCCGGTTACCGCCAGAACAAGATCGTCAGGGAAGGAAAGGATTTCATAAACGCTGGCGGTGCCGAGATCGGTCTGCACCGTCCATCCGGCGCCATCGAAGAAATAAACCATCCCGTCCTGTCCCCCGACCCAGACATGCGCCGTGTCGAGAGCGGAGACGGCATAAAGGTCGTTGATGTTCACATCCGTGCTCAATGACCAGAAGGAGCCGTTGTAATAGTAGATTTTATGAGCGGCGGAAGCGGCCCAGACATTGACCGAGCCGGTGCCGGCGAGGCTGTTTATCGATCCGACCCCTCCGCTGAGCCGGGTCTGAAACGACCAGACAACACCGTTGAAGAAGAAGATATTCCCGCTGTCCGTCCCCGCCCAGACGTGGTTTTCGTCAACAGCATAGAGCGAGCGGATCGTTCGACCCACGATCCTGGTCTGGAGACTCCAGGATTCATTCTCGTAGGCATAGATTAGACCGGAATTCCCCCCCGCCCAGGCATGAAGGGGATCAGAGGCGGCCGTCGCCCAGAGAACGTCGGCGGCCTGATAATCCATGGTCCAGTTCCAGGCCGGTGCGGGCGGTACACCCGCGAAGAGCACCGTTCCGGCGCAGGCGGCGAATATCGCCCCGACGATGTTGTATCGGTCTGTCTTCATCTTACCCTCCTTGATGATTTCCCGGGAGAGAACGTCCCGCGGTGAAACAGCGGAGCAGAACATACTGAACGGCGATGCTGGCCGCGAAAACGCCGGCGGCGAGCAGATAGGGAGCGCGCAGCCCCAGCCGGCCGGCCGCCAGGCCTCCGCAGAGGGGACCCAAAGCGACGCCGAACCCCAGGAATGACTCGTGGAGGCCGCTTTTTCTCCCCTTCCCTTCCTGGCGGTGCACGCTGTAGTAGATGCTGGAAAAATAGGTCATCCCCCCCGCGAAACCGATCGCCAGGAACCCGGGGATGAAAAGTCCGGGGGTGCTGTTCAGCGCCAGGACGAGGAGTCCCCCCATCCCCAGCGCCTGGAAGAAGAGGAGGTAGCGGTACCGATAATGCCAGTGGCGGAGTTTCCGGAGGAAGGCGAAGACCGTGATCTCGCCGGCGGGGATGAGGGCGATCAGGATCCCCAGCATCCGGTCGCCGATCGGGACCGGGAGAGAGAGGGCCAGTTTCGGGAAGAGAGACTGGCAGGCGCCGATCGCGAACCAGGCCGCGAAGTTGGCCGCCCAGCCGACGTAGATGAAACCGGGGACTGCTTGTTCACCCGGTTCTTCCGGCAGCCCGGGCGGCGATTCCGGCAGGCGGACCCTTTTCCGCCGCACGATCGCCAGTATGGCCAGAATCACGCCGACCAGAAACGCCGCCAGCAGGAACGGATAACGGTAGTTGATCGGGAAGACCGCTCCGGCCAGAGGCGGGCCGAGCATGATCCCCCCGATCAGGGCGATGTTATAGCTCCCGATCCGCTGCCGCAGCCGGTCCTCGCGTTCGTCCTCTCCCAGCCAGCGGATCATCGCCGGCCAGAAGAGCGCCCCCCCGATCCCCCAGAAAGCGGCCAGGAGGAGAAGATGGCGAAACCGGGCGACCAGGAAGATCGAGCAGTAGACCAGGACCAGGCTCAAACAGGCGATAACGATCATCCTCCGGGGCCCGATCCGATCGGCCCAGACACCGCTGCCGAGGCAGACCAGGGCGTAAATAATGGAAGGAACCGTCCCCAGGAGACCGAGCATGAAGGCGTCGGCATGGAAGAGCCGGAGAGCCAGGAGCGGGTTGCCCAGGACCAGCAGCCCGGTGGAGACGTTCATCAGGAAAGCGAGGAGGAATATCATGGCAGAGTGTCAGAGCATTGACTCAGAAAATACATGGTTTCAGACAAAGTAACACGGGCTGTCAATCAAACATGGAGTGATGGAATGATGGAGTGGTGGAGTGATGGAATGATGGAATGGCGGTGAGCCGGGGGCCCATCACTCCAACACTCCATTACTCCAGTACTCCCGAACAATCACACGAAGGGTCTTGCAAGGAATTCCCCCCCCTCACCGGTGCGTCTCGGAATAGATGTACCCGTCCAGAAAGAGGGCGGCCTTTTCCAGGGCCCGGGCGCGGTGGCTGATCCGGTTCTTGATCTCCGGGGAGAGTTCCGCGAAGGTGTTCTTATACTCACAGGGGAGGAAGATCGGGTCATACCCGAAGCCGCTCCCCCCCTGGGGCGCGCGGGTGATGGTGCCCCGGCAGGAACCGGTGACGATTTTCTCCATCCCTTTCGGCCCGATGATGGCCAGACAGCACTGGAAGGTGGCGCCCCGGGCTTCATCCCGGACGTCCGCCATCCGCTCCAGGAGCTTCATGTTCCTCTCGTGATCGGTGAGTTCCTCACCCCCGTACCGGGCCGAGCGCACTCCGGGCTCGCCCTGCAGGGCGTCCACCTCCAGCCCGGAGTCGTCAGCCAGGGATATCTTCCCCGTCGCCTGGTAGACGGCGCGGGCTTTCTTAAGCGCGTTCTCGGCGTAGGTCTCCCCGTCCTCCTTCACCTCCGGGATGATCTCGAAATCATCCAGCGAATAAATCTTGACCGGAAGGTGCTCCAGCAGCTTTCTTAATTCCGCCACCTTGCCCTGATTATGACTGGCCACGACTATTTCCATGGTGATTGCTCCTTAGCCCTCGGCTCCGCCTCGGGCGGATGAATGGGAGTGATGGAGTATGGGAGTAGTGGAGTGTTGGGTTACGCGCCTCAGGCCGGAGCCGGCATCCCATCACTCCATCACTCCATTACTCCACTATTCTATCCGTGATATATTATATCTTTCCCTTCTCGATTGCTTTTTTCTGCAGCGAGATTAACTTTTGAATCGCGGCGGCGGCGACGTCCAGCATCTTCGACAACTGTTCCCGGCTGAAACCTCTTTTTTCCCCGGTCCCCTGGACCTCGATCAGTTCGCCGTTCTCCATCATGACCACGTTACAATCGACATCGACCGTACTGTCCTCTTCGTAGTCGAGGTCGAGCAGGACTTCTCCGTCCCGGATCCCGGCGCTGACCGCGGCCAGGTGCTCCCGGACGGGAACGGCGTCGATCAACCCTTCTTCCTTCATCTTCTCCAGGGCCAGGACCAAAGCGACGAACCCCCCGGTGACCGAGGCCGCGCGGGTGCCGCCGTCCGCCTGGATGACGTCGCAGTCTATCCAGACCGTCCGGGGACCGAGTTTTTTCAAGTCGGCGACCGACCGGAGCGACCGTCCGATCAGGCGCTGGATCTCCAGTGTCCGCCCCGATCTCTTGCCGGTGGTCGCTTCCCGGACCGTGCGCCGGGGGCCGGCGCCGGGCAGTATCGAATACTCGGCGGTGATCCAGCCCCGCTTCTCCGGGCTCTTCAGCTGGGCCTGGTGAAGCCAGGGAGGGAGGCGGTCCTCCACGGAGGCGGTGCAGACGACCCGGGTGCGTCCCATCTCAACCAGGGCCGAACCGGCGGCCATCTCCACGAAGCCGGGGACGATCTTCACCGGGCGCAGCTCATCGTTCTTCCTTCCATCCTTTCTCATCGTGTATCCTCAAATTAACGCAAGACACTTTAGCGCACTTGAGTCACTTTGGGCACTTCTTTTTTTTAACGTACTCCCGGGGATCATGACAATAATTATCGAAACGAATACTGAGAGAGTTGGCGAGATCGGTTACAGCCAAGGGAAATTTAGGTTTAAGGGGCTGTTGCCTGATAATTCCCAGAAGGAGTTAGTTATTACGTCCATTTATCCACACAAAAGGGGAGAGAACCGAAATAAATATAATGCTACCGCTTCGTGTACTTCGTGTTCTTCGTGGTTTATACTGGTCATATGAAAACTATACTCCACTTCCTGCTCGTCCACGGCGCCTGGCACGGAGGATGGTGCTGGGAGAAGGTGCTTCCGCTCCTCCGGGGGAAAGGGTACGGGGTCACCGCGCCCACGCTTTCCGGGCTGGGAGACCGGAGCGGCATTCTCTCCCCCGCTATCACGCTCTCCACCCACGTGAATGATATTATAGAGGTTCTCAAGGAGAACGACCTCCGGAACGTCGCCCTGGTCGGGCACAGCTACGCCGGGATGGTAATCTCGGGGGTCGCCGGGGTGGCGCCGGAGCGGATCGGGCGACTGATCTACCTCGACGCCGCCCTCCCCCGGGGCGCGCAATCGGTGGTGGATATCGCGCCCGCCTTCTCCCAGATGGTCCGGGAACTGAACACCCCCCGCGGCATAGTGCCCGTCATCCCCTCCCCCTCCCCGGAAGCCTTCGGCATCAGGGAGCCGAAGGACATCGCCTGGGCGAAGTCCCTGCTCACGCCGATGCCCTACAACGCGTTGACCGAAAAAGCGGGCCCCTTCCAGCCCGGCAGCGGACCCATCCCCGTCTCCTACATTCTCTGCGCCGACCAGTTCAGCCCCGCCTCGAAAAAAGCTCATCTGGCCGCCTTCGCAAGACTGAAAGCGGCAGGCCAGGACTGCCGGGTAGTCAACCTGCCTCATGACATGATGATCACCCATCCTAAAAAATTAGTTGATCTACTTATTGACTGCGCGGCAAAAACATAAAAGGACTGCGCAGCTTGGAGATACCGGGGCATAACCTGCTCATCGGGCCGGGCTCCCTGGTCGTCGGGAGCGATAAGAATGCCTCGTTGAACGTTGAGCGTTGGACGTTGAATGGTGAACGTTCAGTTTTATTTTACTCATTCTTTATTCTTGTTTTGTCATTCCATCACTCCAATACTCCATCACTCCACTTCACTTCTTCTTTGTATTAAGCTACAATAGTCAATCATACAAAAGGCAAACATTCATGAACTCTTCCCCCCTCTCCCCCATCTGGCTCCTCCAGCCCATCCCCTACTTCGGGGAGAAGCTGAAGAAAGAGGACTGGATCGTGGAGCCGAAGATCGACGGCTGGCGGCTGCAGGTGCTCCGCCGCCCGGACGGCGAAGTCGAGTTCTGGGGGAGACGGCTGAAGAAAGCACCGGACTGGACGGCCAAGCTCCCGGGCCCGGCCGCGATCGCGAAGAAGCTCATCCCCCCGGGGACGCTCCTCGACGCCGAACTTTACGCCGAAGGCGGACGCCGCTTCATTCCCACTGCTTTATCCGGGAAGAAAAACGTCCAGCCGATCATTTACATCTTCGACCTTGTCTATCACGGGGGCAGCTTCATGGGGGATCACTCCCTGGAAGAGCGCAAGGCCATCCTCAAGACACTCCCCTGGGAAGAACCCTTCCGTCTGATCGAGGGCAGACCGTTTACCGACCTGGAGGAAGAACTGAACCGGGCGATTGCCGACGGCGGCGAGGGGATCGTGATCAAGAAACTGAACTCGAAATATTTGGTGGGAAGAGACTGCCCCGAGGCCAGTGAGTTCTGGAGGAAGATAAAAGGGCGGTAGGATCGCTCCCCCGAAAAGACTTCGGGGTCGCTTGTGGGATCGGGCTGCGCCCTTGTAGGATCGCCGCCGGAGGCGGCTTGTAGGAAATGGAGGAACGCTTCGCTGGCGATAAAGACAGTCCCCATTTATTTATCTCAGAGCCTTGGTGTCTTGGTGTCAAGAAAGAGGGCGACGCGGGGGAACAATTCGCGTAATTCGCGTAATTCGTAGTTCAAGGAGGGTATTGAAATGGCGATCGGACGGTTCCAGGTAATGGCGATACTCCAGGCGGCCCGGGCCTATGTGCTCGGCCTGCCGGTCAGCTCGGCCAAGAGCTTCGGCCTCAACCGGGCCATCTTCTACGCCGCCGCCAAGCGGGGATTCAAGAAAGGACGGGGACACGGGAAACCGGGAAAGGTCAAGCTTCCCCACGTCACGATCTCCCCGGCGAAGGCGAAGGCCCTCACCGAGTCCTTCCAGCCCTACCTCCTCGGCGACGAGATGGCCTACTCGGTGAAGCTGGACGGGAAGACCCTGTTCATGATCGGGGACGAGGTGCAGACCCCTCAGTCCTTCCGGAGACAGATCGCCGACCGTTTCCCGGATAAGGAGCAGTTCCGGAAAGCCTGGAAGGAGGCGGTCGCCATCTGCCGGGAGGCGGGCAAGCCCCTGCTCAAGTCCCAGCGCTACTTCTACGAGACCGTCTACAAGCCCCGCCGGGACACTCTTAAAGAAGAATGGAGCTAATTCCCTCTCCGGCCGGCCGTCGGCGGCCGGCAGGAGAGGGAATTAAGATTGAAAAACGCCGCCGATCAAATGAGTGTCAGCCATCCCCGTTTGATCGAAGTCTTCTATCCAGGTTAAAAAAATCCCCTCTCCCGCCATTCTGGTCGAGAGAGGGGCCGCAGGCAGCACTCTTACCCCTTATCCCTTAAATCTTATCCCTGCTTCAATACGCCCGGCGCGATTCTGCGCCGGAGGCGCATCAGCCTCCGGCTGAGAACGCGCGACCTCCCCGACACCGGAGGTGTCGGGGCGCTCTATCCGCCTACTTAAAACCCTCTCCCGTCATTAATAACGGGAGAGGGCCCAAGATAAATCTCCTTATCCCTTACTACTTCCCCCTTATCCCTGCTTCAATACGCCCGGCGCGATTCGAACGCGCGACCTCTTGCTCCGGAGGCAAGCGCTCTATCCATCTGAGCTACGGGCGCTAGAAATACAGTAGGGAGGGATAAGGGGTAAGGGATAAGGAACCTTACCTGCCCACTGATCGTGGGGGGAATATAGCAGAATCGAGAGCGATGTCAAATCTCAAAAACCCCCGCCGAGGGGGAGGAAATCAGAAACGCGATACTCCAGTCGCCAACTCCCCCGGTCCCCCGGCGGCTAATCGAAATAAACCCCGGAGCCGATCAGGTAGTTTGTCCCGGGGATCATCTCGACGTAGACGCGTTTTTTCCCGACTTTCTTGGTCGTCGGGTCCGGCCAGTAGTAATCCACGTAACCGCCCCCGCTCTTTGCCGCGGCGATCTTCTCCCGGATGAAATATTTCCCGGTCTTGTCCCGCAGATCGTAGAGATTTTTCCCGACCAGGTTTTTGTCCGCCGCGTGGGCGATGACGACGCCTTTGGTATCATAGACGAAGAAATACCCCGTGGCGTCGGCGAAGAAACGGATGGGATCGATGAAGGCACGGATGATATCGATAAAATTATCTTCGGAAGACAGCGCTCCCAAGCCGGAGGCGAGACAATGCACGGCCGTCGACGTTTCTTTCATTCTCTCATCGGGGACGCCTTCCCCGCTCATCCCGGCGGGAGGAGGAGAGTGCCGGGCGGGGGCAATCTGAATATATTCCACCGGGCTCTCCGGTTTCTCCCGGTTGAACCGGGAGAGATCGGTTTTCTCATATCCCTCCGGGGCTTCGATCCCCGTGATCCCGAAACGCTCCATGTCCTTCACCGAGAGGATGAAGAAATCCCGGGCGCCGTATTCTTCATCGCCCACCCGGCAGACATACTCATCGACGCCGATCCGGCGGAAGAACTCGGCCTGCTTCCGTTTGCACTCCCGGATATATGCCATGGCGTCTTCCCGGGCTTTCTTAACGTCCACTTTCTCCCGCTCTTCCGGGGGGAGCTTCGCCAGCGTCTCCCGGATGGACCGGAGAAAGGATTCCTCCCAGTCTCCGCCGTCCTGGAGGGCGTTTCCGTGCCAGGCGACTATGGCGCCGGGCCGGATGATCTTCTTCTTCCCCGCCGTGAAGATATAATTGGCGCAGGAAGACATGCACATCCCCTCGACCACGACGTCGACCTTGTTATCGAAGACCCACCGGCTCATCTCCATCCCGGTGTTGATGTCCCCTCCCCCGGAGGTGATTACCAGGGTCTTCAGGTCTTTTCCCTTCACCAGGTCGAGAAAACGCCGGGTGTTCTCTTCGTTGATCGGTCCCCGGTAGGTGACCGTGGTCCCCTCGATGGAGATGAGGGCATTCTTTCCCACGGCCGCGGGGCGCTCGTCCATTCCCGGGCTTGCCGGCGACCCCCAGAGCAGCATAATTCCAACCGCCGCTCCGGCCGGTATCGTTTTCATTCCCACCATGGTTTTCCCTCCTTTATGCAGGCGGAAAAGATTATAGATCGGGCGCTGAAATCAATCCAGCTGAATAAAAGGAAAGATCGGATCGCCGCGGCGCGTTTTCTTATTTAACAAATAAGGTAAAGCGTGCGGTGTTAAATAAGGGGGCTTCGGGGAGGGATTATTAACGGGATTAACCCGATTTATTCATCAATCGGGTTGGCTCGAGGGACAACCGATAACCGTCTTGGAAGAAAGAGCAGCCTGAAGAGGCCGTCAGGTAACATACCGTTCTTCGGTCAGATACCTGTTCATATGGTCGTTGAGAAGGGTGACGATCGTCTTCTTGCCCTTGGCCTCACGGGCTTCCCGCAGGGCGTAATAGACGTTGGCCCCGGAAGAAACGCCGCAGTACAAACCCTCCTCTTTCCATAATCGATGCGTTATTTCCCGGGCCTGCTCGTCCGTAATCATGACCAGGGCGTCGATCAGGTCCGGGCGTTTCAGCATCCGGGAAACAATTCCGCCTTTTATCTCGGTGACCGGAAAATCCATCCCCGGGGTCCAGGCTTCTTTCGAGCTGGCTGGCTGAATTCCGATCACCTTGACGTCGGGCCACCGCTTTTTCAGGACCTCGGCGATCGCCAGCAGACTCCCGCCGGTTCCGATCGATTGGATGAAGACGTCTATCTTGCCGCCGGCCTGCTCCAGGATCTCATTCGCGGTCTGGTAATGAGCTTTTACATTACCCTGATTGCTGAACTGGCGGGCCCACCAGACCGTGGGATGGGCCTTTTCATCGTCGAGACAGAGCTGACGGCCGGGAAGCTCGACCTCGGAGCCGGCGATACTTCTTTCCTGCAGGCCCTGAAGGTCCTCCGGCTCGATTAATTTCACTTCCGCGCCCACGTTGCGCATCATTCTCATTTTTTCGCCGCCGGCCTTTCCGGGCATCGTCTCGTAAATAAGCACCTTGTAACCTTTCAGGGTCCCGATGGTCGCCAGGGCGAAGCCGGTGTTGCCGGTACTGGACTCGATAATCGTGTATCCCGGTTTCAGCTTTCCTTCTTTCTCCGCCTCTTCGATCATTTCCAGGGCGATCCGATCCTTCAGGCTCCCCGAAGGATTCATATATTCCAGCTTAACCAGAATATCGGATTCGAATTCCGAGCCGACCGAATTTAATCTGACCATCGGGGTATTGCCGATCAACTCCAACACACTGTTATATATTTTATTCTTATTTTCAGGGTTCATTATCTTCCGCTCGCTTATAGGGCCGTGAAATGTGGTTCCTCAGGACACGGGTACGTTATATGGGACCGTTACTCCAGCTCCAGCCCGATCCCCTTCTCTTTCGCTTTATCCAGATAATACCTGCCGGTGGCGATATCGAAGACGCCCATCCCCATGGGATTGAACATGACGGCTTCTTCTTTCGGATACTCTTCCATGGCGTTATTACAGACCACGTCGACGATCGATTTCGTGTCCTCTTTTTGCAGCCCTCTTTCCTTATGCATCATCTCGATGTCCGTTTTTTCGCGGCAGACCTCGTCCCAATCATCAACGATGATCGCCCGGGTGTGGTCCAGGATACCCACCTTGTAATCCCGCAGAGAACAGTTCAGCTGCAGGGAACCGGGTTTCGGTTTTTCATCCACGTAGGGAGCTTTGGAGACCGTGCAGGTAATAAAGATATCCGCGTCCCGGTAGGCATCCTGCCAGCTTTCCGCGACGACGGTTTTGTCTTTGTAGGGCCCGGTTATCGTATCCGGATCGATCCTGCGCAAATCATAGAGAGAAATAGAGTCTATTTTACCTTTGAGAATTTCCGCGCACATTTTGTAATGATGCCGCCCGATCGGACCCCAGCCCATGATCGCCACCTTAATATTGTCCATCGGTCGGGCTTTCAAAAAGTACCGGATCATCAAACCGGATACCGAAGCCGTCCGGACGATGCTCAGCAGGGCCGTATTGATAATGCAGAGCGGCTCTCCCGTATCGGATTTGTTCAGGATAACCACGCTGTGGGCCCGGGGAAGGCCGTGGTTGATATTATCCGGGAAGCTGGCGATCCATTTGATGCCGGCCAGATCGATCTCGCCGCCGACAAAAGCGATCAGGGCGATGATCCGGTTGGTTAAATCCCGATACCGCAAGTACGGTTTGATCGGCTGCACGAAATCATTGTCATGCAAACAGACGACGGCTTTATCGATGTTGTCGATCGTCTCGTCCCAATTCATCCCGATTTTCAACATATCCTTCTCATTCAGATACAGCATGACACCCTCCTGACCGGTTTTGCTTTGTTTACTCTTTATCTGGCTCTCCTTGGAAATCAGCTCTTATCCCAGAAAGCAT
>CAWGIE010000044.1:0-18236 GCA_963822585.1 uncultured bacterium | reverse complement strand
AATCCGATTTATAAATAAATCGGATTAGTTTTGAAAAATGCCAGAGTCAGTATTATTAGTAGTGCGATAAGATATAGATCGTGGTGTACTTATGTGCAGTCAATTGCCGACAGACATCTATTTTTGGTGGCATTGTTGCGAGCGGAAATAAGACGTTGGCCTGCCGGATAAGACAAAACCGTTTGCTGTAGCCGTATAATCTGGATTACTATGTGTAACGTATTGAACGACATCTGATAAACCGGATTATTGATGAAAATTGAAAATTTTCATCAATAATCCGGTTTATGGGAGGGGTATGATGAATCAGGAGAACAGTGCTGAAAAAGAGTCGATCCGGAGCAAGACAATCCTGGATATCAGACGGATTCTCGAGATGCTCCCGCATCGCTATCCCTTTATGCTGGTTGACCGGGTGATCGAAATGGTTGACGGGGAACGGATCGTGGGATTGAAGAACGTGACCTACAACGAACCTTTCTTCCAGGGCCACTTTCCCGGGGTTCCGATCATGCCCGGGGTCCTCCAGCTGGAGGCCTTGGCTCAGCTTTCCGGGATCCTGCTTTTGCAGAAACCCGAAGATGCCGGGAGTCTGGCTTACTTCATGGCCATCGACAAGGCCCGCTTCCGCAAGCCGGTTTACCCCGGCGACCAGCTTACCCTGGTGGGGGATGTGCTGAAGATGAAGAAACGGCTCCTCAAGGTCCATGGCCAGGCCTATGTGGATGGAACTCTGGTCTGCGAAGCCGAGCTTCTGTTCCAGGTCCTGCCGAAATCGGAAGCGCTTTAGGCTGGATTCTTCATGAAAATTGAAAATTTTCATGAAGAATCCAGCCTACTAAACTAAAATTTTCCAGAGGAAAATTTTAATGGATACCGTCAAAGTAGCCGTCGTTGGTGTCGGACACCTTGGTTCCCGGCACGCCCGTATTTATGCCGAACTTCCTAAAGTCGAGTTGGTCGGAGTGGTGGATACGGACACCCGGCGGGCGGAAGAAGTCGCCGGAGAATACGGTTGCCGGTGGTTCAGCCGGCCGGAGGATCTCCCCGCGTCGGTGGAGGCGGTCAGTGTGGTGGTCCCCACCGACCTTCATTACGAGGTTGCCTGCACCCTGATGGAACGGGGATATCACCTCCTGGTCGAAAAACCGATCACGGACGATATTTCCCGGGCCAGGGAATTGCTCCGACGTGCCGAAAAGGGGGATCTTCTCCTCCAGGTAGGACATGTGGAGCGATTCAATCCAGGGATCCTGGCCCTGGAAAAGATCGTCAAAGAACCCCGTTTCATCGAATGCCATCGCAATGCCCCCTTCCAGTCCCGGGGAACGGAAGTCGGGGTGGTCCTGGACCTGATGATCCACGATCTGGACATCATTCTCTATCTGATCCCCTCGCCGGTTGACAGTCTGGAAGCGGTTGGAGCGACTATTCTTTCCTCCCATGAGGATATCGCCAATGCCCGAATCACTTTCAAGAACGGCAGTATAGCCAATATCACCACCAGCCGTATCAGCCCGAACAGGATGAGGAAGATCCGGATTTTTCAGGACGATGCCTATATCTCTCTGGATTATATGGCCCAGGCGGCCCGGATATATCGAAAAGAAGCCGGCCGGATCGTTGCCGATAACCTGCCCATTCCCCGGGGCGAGCCCTTGAAACTCGAATTGGAGTCGTTTGTGGAGGCGGTCCGTCTCGGAGGAAAACCTCAGGTCCCCGCCGAGGACAGTCTGGCGGCGTTAAAAGTGGCGATCGAAGTGACCCGGGAGGTAGAAAAGTCAGAGAAGAAACTAAAGAAGATCCAGGAAAAGGCGGCTGATGAATGGGAGGCGCGCCAGCTGCCCATTCCCGGTTTCAGCCCAACGGCGGAAGGGGAATGAAAGGGGTAGTGCCCCGGCATCCACACTCATGATACCGTGCTCAAAAAGGATTTCGAGCCGCAAATCCTAAATCCTAATATCTAAATCCTAAATAAATCCGAACGACCAAATATTCCAAATTTTGCCGGTTTTAGCCTCATTGTTTTGGATTTTTTAGTTTGGGTCATTTGATATTGTTTAGGATTTAGTATTTAGATATTAGGATTTAAAAGCTTATGAGCTTTCCGAATAGGCATTAATTAAGCACCTGCTTCGGAATTTCAAAGGAAGAGAACCGGCAGTGAAGTATCGTCCTTTCGCTGCGCTTCCCTTCGGCAAGCTTAGGGTCTGCGACAGGACTTGTAGGATCAGAATGCCTTCGGCATTCTTTGTAGGAATTGTAGGATCGCTTCGCTTGTGGGGCAGCAAGCCTTGCCGCAGGCAAGGCGATACTACATTTCCTACATCTCCGGCAAGTCCTGAACGGAGTGAAGGACGATCCTACATAAATTTGCGAGCGAAGCGAGCTAATTTATAAAACAGATAACATGACCGGGAATCACCTCAGCATCATGGTCGTCGCCGGGGAGACGTCGGGCGACATTCACGGCGCCCACCTCTGTCGTGAGATACGGGAACTCGCCCCCGGGATAAAGCTTTTCGGCATGGGCGGATCCCGGATGGCCAATGCCGGTGTAGAACTGATCCAGCGGATCGGCAAAACCGGCGTGGTCGGTTTCTGGGAGGTATATAAAGATATCGGGCGTTACCGGAGGATATTCAAACATCTGGTCGCGATCATGGAAAAGCGCCGCCCCGCCGCCGTGGTCCTGATCGATTATCCGGGTTTCAACATCCGGTTTGCCCGGGAAGCACACCGCCGGGGGGTAAAGGTTATTTACTACATCAGCCCGCAGCTCTGGGCCTGGGGCCGCTGGCGGGTGAAAAAGATCAGGCGTTTCGTCGACCGGATGCTGGTCATCTTCCCTTTTGAGAAGGATTTCTACGGCGCCCATGGGATCGCGGCCGAATTCGTCGGCCACCCCCTGGTGGGGACGCTCGATCGGAGTCTGGATAAGGAAATCTGCCGGAAGCGCCTGGGTGTCGAAGGCTCGCCGGTCATCGGGCTTCTGCCGGGTTCCCGGAAGCTGGAAATCGAAAAGATTCTGCCCCTCCTGCTGGAGACCGCCCGGCTGCTCCGTAACCGCTTCCCGACCGCCGTTTTTCTTCTCCCGATCGCCTCCCCTGAACTGCGCCCGGCGATCGAGGAGATCATTCGGGGAATACCGGTCGAACTTGAGTTGCTGGAAGAGAGCGGGCAGGAAGTACTTCCCGCCTCCGACCTGCTCATCATGGCCTCGGGGACCGTCACCCTGGAGGCGGCGGTCTTCCATACCCCGATGATCGTCGTTTACCGGCTGAGCTTTTTCAGTTGGTTTTTCGCCCGGATGCTGATTAAAATACCTTTCATCGGATTGGTTAATATCGTGGGGGGGGAGAAGATAGCTCCGGAGTTTATCCAGTATCAGGCCCGGCCGGATCGGATCGCCCGGGAGGCGGTCGAGATTCTCACCCGGCCCGAGATCAGGGAGAAGATGATCCGGAAACTGGCGGCGGTCAGCGAAAAACTGGGGGAACCGGGATCATTTCGCCGCGCCGCCCGGGCCGTCCTGGAGGCGGTAGATCACCCGGTTCGGGAACAAGGATAAGGAGTTTTACGCAGGCCCGAGACGAAATGGAGAGAAAAGTGGAGTAATGGAATGATGGAATATTGGAGTGATGGGACTATCCGGTACAATTCCCTGAGTGCAGCGAGCCGAGTTCCCTATTCGGAATTTCAATAGTAATATTTTTTTGAAAAAAATAAAAGCTGTATACTTCAAGCTAACAAAAAATCGTGCCCAAGGAGGAGCATGTCGGCAAATGGTAGGAAGGCTTTTTATGCGATTGCCTTCATGGGATTATTTTAGTTTAACCAACAGACCCCGATTAGATTAATCGGGGTCCACATAAAGTAGCGGCGAAGCCGCTAATTTATAATGAAGTCATACCTGACATTACTGAAACTCACGCGCCGCTACTGGTTTTTCCTGGTCATCGCTGTTTTCCTCTCGATGCTCATCACCACTACCATGGGAGGAAACTTCGCCGCGATCGTTCCCTTCTGGTCGAAGATCGTCGAAGGAGATCCCTTCATCCCCCAGATCTCCATCCCTCTCCCCACCTGGCTGCAGAGCCTCGTCGACCACTTCGCGGTCTGGGTGAACAATATGCCCAATCAAAAACTGCTTTTTTACCTGCTCTCCTTCGTCATCGTATCGGTTCTTTTGCGGGGAGTCTTTCAATATTTCTGTGACGTCACTTTGGAGTTTATCGGCAACAGCGTGGTCCGTAATGCCCGCACCCGCCTCTACTCTCATCTCCAGAACCTTTCCCTTGATTACTTCAGTGAACAGAAAACCGGTGAACTGATGGCCCGGATCACCTTCGACGCCGAAATCCTTCACCAGGGCGTCGCCGACGGCGTTACCCGGTTACTGAAAAATTTTTTCGATCTCGCGCTCTATCTTTCCGTTCCTTTTATTATCCGTTGGGAACTGTCTTTGCTTGTCTTCGCGATCTTCACCATCATTATGCCGCCCGTCGTCATTATCGGGAACATCATTAAAAAGCTGTCTTCCTACTCACAGGAGAAGATCGGGACCATCAGTTCTCTGCTCCAGGAAACGATTTCCGGGATTCGGGTCGTCAAGGCCTTTTCCATGGAAGCATACGAGGCGCGCCGCTTCGACCGTCACAACAACAGGTTTTACCGGATCATGATGCGGATGGCCCGCCGTGACGCGATTCTCTCACCCATTACCGAGTTCGTGGTCATGATGGCCTCGGCGGTCGTTTTCCTGTTCATGGGGAAAGCCATGCTCAGCGGCGACATGGGATCGGGGGGGGTTTTTATCCTCTATCTCGTCTGCCTGGGTTCGATTCCCCGGCCGATCAAGCAGATCGGGAAAGCCAACAACCTGATCCAGCGTTCGGCCGCCGCCGCCGACCGGATACGATCCGTGTTGAACATGAAGAGCAGCATCATCGAGCGCCCCGACGCCATCAACCTCCCCGATTTCCAGGGTTCCGTATGGTTCGACGATGTATCTTTCTCCTATAACGGCGACAAGATGGTCCTGGAAGGAATACAGTTAGAGGTAAAACGGGGTGAAGTGCTGGCGATTGTGGGATCGAGCGGTTCCGGCAAGAGTACCATGGTCAACCTGATCCCCCGCTTTTACGACCCGACCGCCGGGCGGGTGTTGATCGATGGCCACGATCTCCGGGATGTAACGCTGAAATCCATCCGTGGGCAGACCGGGATCGTCACCCAGGAGATCATCCTCTTTAATGACACCGTGGCCCGGAATATCGCCTACGGGATGCAGGGAACCTCCCGGGATAAGATCGAGAATGCCGCCCAAATGGCCAACGCTCAGGAGTTCATCGCGAGGCTGCCCCATGGATATGATACCACCGTCGGGGAGCGGGGTTTCATGCTCTCTGGAGGTGAACGCCAGCGGTTGGCGATCGCCCGGGCGATTCTCAAGGACCCGCCGATACTGATTTTGGATGAGGCAACCTCGGCCCTCGACGCCGAGTCGGAAAGGCTGGTCCAGGAGGCGATTGCCCGCCTGATGGTTCACCGGACGGTTTTCGTGATTGCTCACCGCCTTTCCACCATCAAAGACGCGAGTCGCATCATTGTTCTGGATGATCGAAAGATCGTACAGGTGGGTTCCCACGAAGAATTGATCCAGGAGGAAGGTCCCTACAAGAAGCTCTACGAGATGCAATTCAATCTTTAAAATATCCGCGGGTCCCGGCCGATCGTCCGGGACTCGCGGATATTTTAAATAAGCGAACATCATGCCATCAGATAAAGTCGCATCACTGGCTTCGTTTCTGGCCGCCGGTTACGTCCGCCTGGTCGGTCTCACGTCCCACTGGGATATCCGGGGGGAAGAACCGGTCCGGGAGCTTTTCCGTGCCGGCCGTCACATAATCTTCGCCTTCTGGCACAACCGCTTCATCATGATGCCCTATTGTTACCGGCATCACTTCCGGAAAGAGCGGATCGCGGTCATCGTCAGTCAGAGCAGGGACGGCGAGCTGGTGGGAAAATTTCTCGACCGGTACCGGTTCAAGTCCATCCGCGGCTCCAGCAGCCGGGGAGGAAGAAAGGCGATGCTTGCCCTGCTCCGGCTTCTCAAGGAAGACTGGGATGCGGCCATCACCCCCGACGGGCCTCGGGGCCCCCGTTACCAGGTCCAGGACGGCATTATCACCCTGGCCTCGATGGCCGGCCTGCCGATCGTTCCCGCATCTTACGCCAGTTCACTCCGGATTGTTTTTCGGAAAAGCTGGGACCATTTCCGTCTCCCCCTGCCCGGTTCCCGGATCAGACTCGTCTTCGCGGAGCCGCTCACGGCGGGAAGGAACATGAACGATATGGAACGGGATAATCTGCGGAAAGAATTGCGCCGCCGCCTGCGATGGGCGGACCGCCAGGCGGAAGCGGTGGTGAGCGAGGGGGCATAAGTCGCCTGGACAGCCCTTTCCGGGTCATTCTCCACGGCAAAATACTCTTGCTCAGCACCGATTCTTTGTTATAGTAACCTTCCTGTTTAGGCATGTATTTTGTTTCTGTGTAGATAATTATAAAGTAATAAACAAATATTTTTTTGCCGCGGCAGCTGCCGCGGCAAAAAAATAAAAAGGAGGAACTGTGATTTCGGTAACGATCAAAGAACTGCTTGACGCGGGCGTCCATTTCGGCCATCAGACCAGAAGATGGAACCCCAAAATGGAAGATTACATTTTTGAATCCCGGAACAAGATTCACATTATCGATATTCGGAAAAGTCTGCGGCTTCTGAAAGCCGCCCTGGATATTATCCGGGAGACCGTGGCCAGCGGAGAGGATATACTCCTGGTGGGCACGAAAAAACAGGCCCGGGAGATCCTGAAAGAGGCCGCTGAGCGGGTAAAGATGCACTATGTGGTGGATCGTTGGCTGGGGGGTGCTTTGACCAATTTTCAGACCATCCGTCTCAGTATCAACCGCCTGACCGAACTGGAGTCGCTGCGTAATGAATCCGCCCTGGAAGGACGATCCAAGAAAGAAGTGGCCTCCCTTCGCCGGGAAGAACACAAGCTCCACCGTAATCTTGACGGGATCCGGACGATGGAGAAACTGCCGGGGTTGATCGTGGTCATCGATATCGGCCGGGAGTTGAATGCTGTCCGTGAGGCCCGGAAGCTGAATATCCCCATCATTGCTCTGGTTGACACTAATTGTGATCCGTCCCTGGTCGATTTCCCCATTCCCTCCAATGATGACGGCATCCGGTCAACCAAGCTTATCATATCCAAGATTGTCGAGGCGATAGGGGAAGGCGTCGAGTTGCGCAAGAAGCGAGTGGAAGGAAAGAAGGAACCGACGGGGAAACCCCGGACCTCATCTCGCAAAAAGAAGAAGGAAGCGCCCGCCTCCCCGCCCGCGGAAGAAAGGCCGGCTGGAGAATCGGTTTCCCCGGAAGAACCAGCCGTCGAGCCGGTGTCGGCTCCGGAAGCTTCCGGGGAGATCCTCGATAAGAATGAGGATTCCCCGAAAGATATGGCGGAAGAGTAATTCGCCGTTGCGGCATCTCAGCAATCTTATTTTTTCTTCCCGATTAATATTTGGGGTGGGCGAAAAAATGAGAGCATGCCAGTGTTAAAGCAACATCCCTGGAGTATTTTCAGTTATTGGTATTGCCTTAATAGAATCAGAATAGGCCTGGTGCAAAACACAAATTAGCGCCGAAGGCACTAATTTATAAAGGGAGTTAATTCAAAATAATGAAGATTGATTCACAACAGGTGAAAGAACTACGGGAGCAGACCGGTGCCGGGATTCTGGCCTGCAAAAAAGCCCTCCAGCAAGCGGAGGGAGACATGGAACAAGCCATCGATATCCTTCGGGCCGAGGGCACTGCCAAGGCGGCCCGGCGGGAGGGGAAGGAAGCCCGGGAAGGGTTGATCAGGCTCCGGATCGCTCCTGACGGGAAGAAAGCGGCCCTCCTCGAGTTAAACTGCGAAACGGATTTCGTGGCCAGGACGGATGACTTTGTCAAACTGGCGGACGACCTGGTCGAACTTCTCCTGGAGCAGGGAAGCGATGCCCTGGAGAGCGAAGAAGTCGCGGGACGCATATCGGACCTGGCCGCGACCATCGGCGAGAAAATAACCGTTGGCCGGAGCCTCCACTGGGAAAAGGAAGGTTTTATCGGCGGCTATCTCCATCACAACAACCGGGTGGCCGCCCTGGTGGAACTGTCCGGGGAATTCCCGGCTCTGGCCGGCGAGATCGCCATGCAGGTGGCGGCCTGCAATCCGGCCTATCTCTCCGAGGACGATATCCCCGGGGAAGTGAAGGAGCGGGAGTGGGAGATTTTTCGTCAGCAGGTGAAGGACAAACCGGAGGCTTTTCAGGCTAAGATCGTGGATGGGAAATGGCGCAAGCGTCTGACCGAACTCTGTCTTCTCGATTCCCCCTTCCTCCGCGACGATAAGATCAGCGTGGCCGGTTATGTGAGCAAACAGGCCGCCCCGGCCGGCGCCCCGGTAGAACTGAAGGGATTTGTCCGTTGGCGGCTGGGGGGAGAATAAATTCTCAAATCCTAATATCTAAGTACCAAATTCTAAACAATATAAAATGATCGAAACATCAAATTCAAAACGTTATCTCAATGGTATGTGATGATTAAAATGTTTTGAATTTTGAATTTGTTTAGGTTTTAGAATTTAAGATTTAGGATTTGGAATTGAGAATCTAATCATTCATTATCTTTGGTTCCATCCCTTTGGGTATAGATATGCCCCCACCTGCATATAAAAGAGTTATTCTCAAGATCAGCGGCGAAGCGCTGGGCCCGAGGGACGGTGAAGCGATCGATCCCGACGCCCTGGAGTTTGTCAGCGGGAAGATCGGGGAGGGGGTGAGAACCGGCGCCCAGCTGGGGATCGTCACCGGCGGGGGGAATATGATCCGGGGCCGGCTGGCCGCGGCCCGCGCTTTGGAAAGAACCACCGCCGACCAGATGGGGATGCTGGCGACCGTGATCAACAGCCTGGCCATCCGGGACGCACTAAGCAGGGCAGGGATCACGGTCAGGCTTTTCTCTTCGCTCTCACTGGGCCCTCTGGCTGCCCCCTATCTCCCGCGCGCGGCCCGTCAGGCGCTTGACGAAGGCGCGGTCGGAATCTTCTCCGGGGGTACCGGCAATCCCTTTGTTTCCACCGATACCGCCGCGGTCCTCCGGGCCTGCGATGTCGGGGCCTCCGCGGTGCTGAAAGCGACCAAGGTCGATGGCATTTACACGGCCGATCCCAAAACCGATCCCTCCGCCCGGCGGTATGACCGGGTCTCCTATGCCGAGGCCCTGGAACGCGATCTGGGGATTATGGACCAGCCCGCCATCGCCCTGGCCCGGGAGAACGAGATCCCGGTGATCGTGTTTAACTTCTGGGAAGAGAATTCCGTGGCCCGGGTTCTCCGGGGCGATCCCCTGGGGACGATAATGAGTAAATAACAACCTGTGTCTTTTTGACCGATGCATGCTTTCGGTATGTGATTTTTATGTCGGCATGAAGCTTTTCAACTAATTTTTTCGGAGAAAAAATTATGACACTGGAAGAGATCATGGAAGAAGCCGAACTGAAGATGATGAAGTCGGTGGATGTGGTCAAGAGCGAGTTCTCCTCCATCCGGACCGGTAAGGCCTCTCCGGCGCTGGTCGAGAACGTCCTCGTTGATTATTATGGGACCAAAACCCGGCTGCGTGACCTGGCCGGCATCTCGGCGCCG
Source organism: uncultured bacterium (assembly GCA_963822585.1). Classification (GTDB taxonomy): domain Bacteria; phylum Auribacterota; class Erginobacteria; order Erginobacterales; family Erginobacteraceae; genus CAWGIE01. The sequence continues at coordinate 8,480 of CAWGIE010000044.1, read as the reverse complement.
GAAGCGCGTCTCCTGGTTGTCCATCCCTGGGACCCGGGCGCGCTGGAAGCGGTGGAGAAAGCGATCCAGAGCGCCAATATCGGTTTAAACCCGATGAACGACGGCAAGATCATCCGCATCCCCATCCCGGAGATGAGTGAGGAGCGGAGGCTGGACATGGTCAAGGTAATCAAAAATATCGGCGAAGAGGGGCGGGTGGCGATCCGGAACGTCCGGCGCGAGGCCAACCATGAACTGGAAACCCTCTTCAAGGCGGGTTCTCTGCCGGAAGATGAAAAGTTTCGTTCCCTGAAGGATATCCAGGAAAAAACCGACGAGTATATCAAGGAGCTCGATCAGATCCTGAAAGTGAAGGAAGAGGAACTGCTGCGTATTTAAATTTTTCCTGCGGAAAAATTTAAGTGTAAAGACTATCCAAGGAAGGGAGATTTTTTCCGATAGTAATCACCCTTAGCTATGGGTGAAGGGTTGACTTCTCTCGATCCCTCCTCCGTTCTCCCGTTAGCATTTTCCACCATCGGTCATTAGGCACTTTGTTTCGATCGAAACAAAGTGCCTAATCAATGGAATGATCAGGATGGTCGACGGCGATGGATGACGGAAGGGTTTGGAGGAGAATCGGGTTACCGGGTGACCGGGATATCCCCGGTTGTTCCGAAATAAACCCGGCTCCATCCGCGAATCGACCATAATCCGGAACTATCCCGGAAAATGCCGATAGTATCAAACCCGGCGCCGGTGAAATCCGCCGGGATCGGACGATCCTGACTGTTCCCAAAATAAGCGCGGGTTATCCCCTTAATCGCCCAGAGACCGGAAGCGGGCCGGAAGAGCCCGATCTCCCGCCGTCTGTCCCCGTCGTAATCGACCGCCAGGGGCGTATCCCCCCGCGCCCCGAAATAAATCCGACTGATCCCGCGAAGTGCCCAGAGCCCTTTATCAGGCCGGAAGATACCGATCCCGGTCGTCCCCTCACCGGAATAATCTCCAGGGATGGGAAGGTCTCCCCCGATACCGAAGTAGACGCGGGTCAGGCTCTCGACAGCCCATAAACCGTACTCATCCCGGAATATCCCCCGATCGCAAGTGCCGTCACCGTCGTAATCGCCGGGAACGGGAAGATCGTCCATTCTCCCGAACCGGACGGCGGTAAGATTACGGACCAGCCAGATCCCGGGACCGGGGCGGAAGACGGCGAGGGCCGCGGTTCCGTCACCGCGATAGTCGCCGGGTACGGGGATGTCATCGACACCGCCGAAGTAGGCCCGGCTCAGGCCCCGGATCGCCCAGAGGCCGCTCTGCGGTCGGTAAATAGCGATATCGTCGGTGCCGTCGCCGTTATAGTCGCCGTCGGCGCATGTATAACTGGCCGCGTCAAACGGTATCGGGGTTGGAGTCGGCGTGCCGGTTCCGGTGGCAGATGGTGTTGAGGCGGGTATTGATGTCGGGGATGGAGAGGGAGAAGGGGTTACTTCCGTGGTCACCGTCGGCGAGGGAGAAGGTGTCGGACTGGGCGGCACCGTCGGAGACGGGCTTGACGTCGGTGTGGACGATGGCTTCGCTGTCGGGGTGGTCGTCGGGGGCACCGTCGGCGGCGCGGTCGGCGGTGCGGTCGGTGTTACGGTTGGCGTTGCCGTTGATGTTGCTGTTGCCGTCGGCGTTGCGGTTGATGTTGCCGTCGACGTCATGGTCGGAGAAGCAGTCACGGCCGCGGTCGGAGAGGAGGTCGGCGTGGGCGTGGCGCTCGCGGCCGGGGTGGGGGAGGGAGAGACGGACCCATCGTGGAGTCGGGTGGCCGGGTCGCCGAAAAGGGTCAACTCGTAATAAACCCAGCGGGAGACCGGCTCGTTGATGCGGGGGATGTTGTACTCTTTCGAGTAGGTATTCAGCGCGCCCAGTTCCCGGATCCCCTCCGCGATCTGTCCGTGCCAGAACGGCCGGTTGAACTTCTGGGAAGGTCCGTCGGTGCTGTTGGAGAGGCCGAACCCATAGCGGGTGTTCCCGATAAAAGCGAAGGCCCCGTGTTCGTTCCGCGTGATCTCCTCGCACCAGCAGCCTCCGGTGTCGAACCGCCCGCTGCTGCAGCCCTGGGTGTAGCCGAAGAAGTATTCGCTGTTGGTGAGGGAGGTGAAGTCGCTGATATGCAGTTTCATGCAGTAGGTGCTGCTGGCGTGCCCGAGGTGATTGGTCACGGCGATCCCGCCGTTGAAGCGATTGATCAGGTCGGTTTTGGACCAGGTTGCGTCCATGTCATAGAGAGTATCGCTGGACTCAAACCAGGTACTGTCGACAAATCCTTCCGTGGTGTACCCGTGGGCGCTCGATCCCAGGCGGATCTCCTCCATCGACGGCTTGGCGTATTCGGAGTCCCCGCCGAAGCCGAGGTGTTCTCCGGCCATCAGAACCTTTTTCCGGGTCTCGGAAACGCTCTCTTCATAGGCGATGATCTTGGCGGTCAGGTTGGCGATCTGTGCCGGGCTGTTGACGCCGGCCCGTCCCACGTGGACCTCGAAGGTGAGATCGACGTCTCCTCCCCCCGGGCCATCGGTCTCTTCCCCCCACCGGGAGTTGCCGTTGCCATTGTAGCTGCCGTCCAGGCAGCCGAAATAATTGTCGGAAGGCATCTCGTCGATATACGGTCCCCCGGGGTCCGGGTCCTCAGCGACCACCCAGAAGAGGCGGAAGGGAACGACCGAATAGTCGCCGCCCAAAAGGACGTATTCGGTCCCCCGGTTCTGGTAGGCGTCGCGGATAAAATTCCTGATCCGGGCGGCGGTGTCATCTGCCCAGGCGACACCGTCTCCGAAGGCGCCGTCCCAGCGATAGTCGGGGTTGGAGACGATATCCTCGACCGTCACGATGGCGCTGGAAAGCCCCCGGCTGATCCGATGATCCCGGAGGGGCTCAAAGTATGCCGCCAGCGCGCTTCCGGTGATGATGACATGGGAATAGGAATCGGCGGGATTGACACCCGATTTTTGCGGCACCGGCCGGTAGGTCCGGATGCTCTCGGGATTGAGGACCAGTCTCGCGACCGCTTCCCGGTCCGCCGCCAGCCCGCGGACCGCGGGAATACTGAACCCGCTCTTGCGGGGGGCATTCTGGAGAGTAACGGTTACCCGGATATTGGGGTAATAGGAGATCCTCCCCTCCCGGGGCAGATAGCTGACCGGGTAGAGGTTGAAGAAGAGTAGGCGGTAACCGCTCTTGCGCTGACTGTTTTCCTCCGAGACGATCCGTTCCGGGTAGGGCAGCGAAGAAGCATAAATCTCCGGGTCGGGGAGGGCTTCTCTCTTCAGATCGGGCCTGCTCAGGGGGTAGGGGGCGCCGGCCGGTTCCAGGTAGTACCTTCCGGGCAGCACAATCTCGCCGGTGGTTTCATAGGCGATCCCGGCGACTTCTTTCCCCTCCGGGATGAGGACGGCCGTCCCTTTGAAGGGCACGATCGGCCGGCCGGTCACCTGCCACGATTCGCAGCCTTTAAGGGAGATCCGAACGTATTTATCCGCCGGAACGATCACCGGGGGGGGAAACGTAAATGTAAATTCCAGTTCATCGGGACCGGTCTCGGGAAACCCGGAAAGGGGAGGGAAGAGCGCCGCGGCGGCCACTAAAAATGGGAATAGATGTTTCAAGACGTGCTTTGCATTTTAATTTTTATTCGTATAAATATATCATACTTTCCCGGGATGTTCAGCCCGGAATCACTCCGTTCCCGAAGCCGTCGATTACCGCGCCGGCAATAATAACTTGATTTATCCTTTCGTTCTCTGGTAACGTGCCACGCTTTGTGAAGTATATATTTGTCCCCGAAAATAGGCTTTGCCTCTTTGGGGCGAGTGTACTTCCTTTGATTGTGAGTTACAGTGACAAAGCCCCGAAAAATGAGCTTCGCTCATAATCGGGGCGATTGAATCTTATCAAACTTACGCGCGCTGACGCTCCGTAAGTTTGTAAGCTTTAATCGGGGGCGTAGCTCAGTCTGGCAGAGCAACGGCCTTTTAAGCCGTCGGTCGAAGGTTCGAATCCTTCCGCCCTCATTTTTTCCTGCGGAAAAAATGATAACAAAATTTTCCGGAGGAAAATTTTGACCCCGTCGTCCAGCGGCCTAGGACTCAGGCCTTTCAAGCCTGCAACACGGGTTCGACTCCCGTCGGGGTCGTTATTGTTCTATCTGGACAACGGGTTGTACAATTATCATCCAGCGGAATCGTTAAAAGCCGGAAGGGAGTATCTCTTCCGGCTTTTGACGTTTTAGAATAAAAAGACCGCTGCCACCTTGTGCGGCAGGTGGATCAGTTCACCCGCTCCTCCCGAGCACCCCCCAAAAAAGACCCCTGCCGCTTCACGCGGCAGGTGAATCAGTTCGTCGGCTAACAATCGCTTAGCCTACACCCCATTCCCCTCTCCCGTGCGTGTCCCGAAAAAAGATAAAAAAATTGGAATAAAATCATGCTCTGTTCCGACTAACCCGTTGAAGACGATAACTATTTAAAAAAGGGGTTGGATTTATGAAGAACGCGATCGAGAGAAGTTATGATGAAGCCGCCGGTATTGATCCCGATTCCGAAAAAGACGAAGAAGTTTTGCTGGAGATGGAGAATCGACTCCTTGAAGACAAACTGGGGTTATCCGCATTTTGCTCGTATTTCGCCAAAGACATGCCCCCCCCGAGTCTGAACCGGTTTCTCCGGCATCTTCTCTTTATCGAGGATATCGGGCCGCGGAGAACAATCCGCTCTCTTTTTCCGCCGGATTTCGTTTTCCCTCCGCTTGAAAAGATGGGTGAGATGGAACTGGAACACAAAATAGAGTCGATAAAAAGCATTCTGATGGATCACGGGATTTTGCTGGAATTATCGCCGGCGCTTCCCCCGGACCTGACGTATGCATATATAGTGGAAGAGATGTTGCCGGAATCGGTTCACCGCGATATTCCTGAAGGATCGGCCGTTCATTTCACCGGGTGCGGGGGATGGTGTCCCGAATGTTTCCAGAAAGAGTATTGCGAAACCAGAAAAGAGGAGTGGCCGGAAACTCAATCATCCGGAAACAGTCCGTGAACGTGCCTACGTTCATTCCGGGTGATCATTCAATGACGTTTCCGGCGGTTTCGGCCAGGAGAGTGTAAATCTGATGGAGATGGACCCCGGCCTGCTGCAGCCGGGATTTGTTGATATAGAACGAATAGACCGAGGTGGAAACAACCGGGAGGGTGGCGATATCCGCCCCGTTTAACAGTTTTTTCGCGTAATCGGAAGCGATGTCGGCCTGTTCCCGGGAGGATACCGCCACGGCCATCATCCCGCCGTCCCTGGCCAGGAAGCCAAAAGTGCCGATCTCGGGAAGAGGGCTGTTGGCGATGGTCCATTTCATGACTTCCCGGGAAGGGACGATCTCAGCGGAGCCGGGATGGCGCCGGATCGTGTGGTAGTGGGTATAGACGATCAGGTCCGCCTCGCCGGCGGACTTGAGGATTTCTTTTTTCCAGTCGTCGAAATTATCGACCATCACTTCACCGGCGCAGGTCAGCGGGGACCAGTCTTTCTCCTCGAATTCATCCCTGAGAAAATGGGAGGTGAAGGAGTCGTCGGAAATGTGCAGGAATCTTTTCGCCTGGGGGAAACAGTACTGGATCACGTCGACCAGAGTATCGGCGGAGACGCGCTCCAGGATCCCGGTGGCGTTCCCGCATCCGGTGTAACCGTATTGCTCCGGTTTGGCGTTTACACCGCAGAAAACGATGTCCGGTCTTTTTCGACCCGCGTAATAACGTCCGACGTATTCCTGGGCGTTGTCATCGACGGTGATGATAACATCGGGGTCCCAGGAGTCGATGATCTTTCTGGCTTCTTCCCCCGCCGCCGCCTTGAACTCGGGATCGGGGTGGCGTTTAGTGTCCATGTAATGGAGCCGGACGTCGATGGTCGAACTGGAGAGTTTCTTTTCAATCTCGTCCGCGATCTCCTTTTCCCAGGAGAATTCGGGGTGATAGCTGAGTACGACCAGTACTCGTTTGCGGTGCGAGGTGATATAGGCTACCAGCACCAGAAAGACGATGATGAAAACGAAGGGGAGAACGCTTTTCTTCTTTCTGTTCATTTAACTCCGTCGTTTTTCAAAATTAATCCGATTTATGTCTGCCGGCCGGCAGGCATAAATCGGATTATCGTAAAAGCCCCAGCATCTTCCAGAAAAAGATACTGGCCAGCAGGGCGATAATGTTGATGAGATTGACCAGGACGTTGAAAGGCGCCGCCTGCCGATGCGTGAAGAGCCGCCCTCCGGTGACATGGTAGAAGGTGAGATAAAAAGTCGACTGGTAGGGAAAAAAACAACCGCTGCAGATCACCAGCACGCAGAAACCAACCACCCAGGGATTGATCCCGTTCAGCTCCGCCAGCGGAAGCAGGATCACGCAGAAAAGGGCGGCGGCGGCGTTGGCGGGAAGGATGAAGCGGATGAGAAGGATTTCCGACGCCAGGATCAGAACGTAAAGAAAAAAATTGTCGGCCATCAGGCCGTGCCCCCACCCGAGCAGCTCTCCGGCCCAGGTGTCGAGCTGGAGATAGGAGAAGGCGCGGGTGAAACCGATCAATCCGGCCAGGAAGAGGAGGAACGTCCAGTCGATCTTCTTCCGGAAGTCCTCCTTGCTCAACTCCCCCGAGAAGAGCACCAGGAAGAGGACCAGCAGCGCCATCCAGGCGGTGGGGATCTTATGGATGGAAAAGGTGGAGACCCCGAGCAAGAAGAGCACCGAGGAAGCCAGCGCGATCCATTCGATGAAAGCGAGTCTCCCCCGCGCTTGAAGCTTGTCTTTGATCTGACTCCGGGGGATTCTCCCCCGCCCGCTCTCCCGATAGAGCGCGGCGGCCAGGACAAAACGGCTCGCGAAACAGACCATCCCCGCCGCACCGGCCGCCACCATCCAGTAAAAAAAGGTGAAGCGTTCCTGAAACTGGCTGGAGAGGAGGCCGAGAAGAATGAAATTCACCGGCTTGCCGCTTAAAAAGAAATTCGACATCAGCCCGAAGCTTGAATAGGCCGACATCGCCAGCCGCGCGCTGCCGGGACTGCAGGGGCGGTACCCCATCTCCTCCGCCATCTCCTCGACCATGGGGCCGATCAGGGCCATCCGGCCGTTGGCCGAGGGGATCACCGGCGTGACGAAGACGCCCATCAGGGAAAGGGCCAGATTCTGCCAGAACGGTGTCGGGGGAAAGTAGTCGAGAATCATCAGGGCCAGGCGGGAAAGAAGGCCGGAATTGGCGAGCAGCACCCCGATGCCGAAGACGCTCATGGCCAGGAAAAAAGCTTCGGAGCTAAACCCTGTTAAAATGACCGGCGCGGGGACAATCTTCAGGGTGAGGCAGGCGATTACGATAAAGATGGAGACGATATACTCCGCTACCAGCCGGAACATCCACATGACCACCGCGCAGGAGACGATAGCGATGAAGATCCGCTGTTCCCAGCTGAACTGGCCGGAAGCGGTCAGGAAATACAGGGCCGGCGGCAAAACCAGGCAGAGGAACCATCCCAGGTTAGTCGCGAAGTAACCGCCGCGCTCCCGAAAAGAGCCCTTGCCGGCCGGGGAGACGGGGGAGCTTTTCCCTCCATCATTCATGCTGAAAAGATTAATTCCGCTCCAGCCGTCCTGGCAAGTCAAATCCGCAAAAAAGGAGGAATCGTCCAAAAGACATTGTTTCAGCGTGGCCGCCGGGCCCGGATCCTCTAAAGCTCACTTTATTTGTCCTGGGGTCGGCATCATCCAAATCATTCAAACTCCCGGGTAGGAAAATTCCCGATAAGACGGAGTCCTTTTTTGGGGTCTTCTTGTAAAAATCCCCGCCTCAGAACGAACGACGACGGGAATTTTTAAGTCTAAGTAGAGCTGGAAAGCCACCGCTGTTCTCATCGAGGACGGTTACCCTCAATATGCAGTGTATTACCTTAACGAATCCATATGCTTCGCTATATTTCATTAGCGAAAGAAGCGGTCTGGGGTGTAAGATGGTTATCATGAAAAAAGACAACATCGGGGAAAAGAATCATGAAAGCAAGAAGCTGTTTGTTCGTACCGGCCGCCCTGGGAGTTTTGCTGGCGGCCGCTTCCGCGTCGGCTGACATCTATGTTGTCACCAACACTAATAACTCGGGAGCGGGGAGTTTCCGGCAGGCCATCAAGGATGCCAACTCTCATGCCGGAGACGATACCATCACCTTCCATATACCCGGCCCGGGGCCGCATACCATCCGCCCCACTTCTTTTCTGCCCGCCTTTACCGGCCGGATAACCGTCGACGGATACTCCCAGCCGGGGGCGAGCCGGGCCACCGCCGACACCCCGGCCACGATCATGATCGAGCTGGACGGTTCCTCCGCCGGGGAGGACGTCGGCGGCCTTTATTTCTTCACCAACAGCGGCAACAGCCGGATCAGTGGTCTGGCCATAAACAACTTCAACCGGGTCGGTGTCT
>CAWGIE010000043.1:0-17108 GCA_963822585.1 uncultured bacterium | reverse complement strand
ACAAATCCAATTCCTGCAGATCGTACCGGTCAAAGAAGATCTCTCCACTTTGCGGCTTTTCAAATCCGACCAGGAGGCGGATCAGGGTGCTCTTTCCCGCGCCGCTGGGCCCGGTGATCGCCACGAACTCCCCCGGTTTGACGGTCAGGGAGAGATCCCGGATAACCAGCGGGCCTTCATCCTGATACCGGAACGAAACGTTTTTGACTTCGATCCGGCCCGAGAGGGGGCCCGGTTCCACTTTTCGCCCGGCATCTTCTTCTTCCGCGTCGATCAAGGGCTTGGCCCGTTCCCAGAGGGGGCGAATAAGCGTCATATTGACCGCCGCCTGGCAGGCCCCGATCACTCCCATGAAGAAGACCGTGAAGGCGGAGATATAGGCGAGAAAATTGCTCAAGAGAAGTTTCCCGGTCAGAATATCTTTTCCCCCGAAAAAAAACATCAGCAAGGTCCCCAGGATGGGGAAACCTCCATAGAGGATAGGCGACCACATCTGAGCCCGGGAGCTTTTATAGAACATCTTCATCTCACCATCGAAGGCGCCGAGCCAGCGGCAATAGAGACGGTTGCCGGCACCCGAGGAACGAACAACCAGAATACCGTTGATTAATTCATAGAGTATGGATTGTTCCTTCGCGCGACGGGCCAGCATCAAGCGATTCAGACGGGTGACGGTATTAAAGATGACGACCATGGTGATCAGGGTCAGCAAACCCAACCCCAGACCGTACCAGGCCAGCTTGGAGGCGTATTTGAACATCAGGAAAAGATAAAAGAAAGAGAAAACACCGTTTAATCCGACACTCAACACCGTGGACGTGAGTTCCTGGCGAATCTCCAGGACGGCCTGAAAACGCATGCTGAGATCGCCGATCGAGTACTTCCGAAAAAAATTCACCGGCAGACGCAGGAGCCGGCTCATCAGCATGCTGGCCAGGCGGGTATCGGCCAGCGCCTCGAAATTGATCTCAATCATGGAGCGAAACAGTGAGAAGAGCGCCGCGGCGACGGCACTGGCCATCAAGGCCAGTCCGAGAGCGGTTAATATATTCGTCTCGGCAGCGGGTATCGCTTTCCCAAAGATCAATCCGGTGGCAACCGGAGTGAACATACCAAAAAGGGTAATAATCAGTGACGCTCCGATCAACCGCCTGACGCTTCCTCCCAGATGAGCGAGAGCCAGAGCGATAAACTTTTTCGGCCCGATCGGGCCCGGAGGGAGGTCCGGGAGCAGCTCAAAAGCCCGTCCGGTCAATTCGTTTTCCAGATCGCCGGCGGTTACCTGGTAACTTCCCTTCAACGGATCATGGGCCCAGAGACGCCCCCGGAACGGTTCCAGCACCAGAGGGGTGCCGTCTTTCTGGACGGCGATGATCGGGGAGCTGATCCGGCTCAATGTCCCCGGCTGGATGGTCAACCGGCGGGAGAACATGCGGAAATTTTTCGCGCTCCAGGCGAGACGGTCACCTTTGCCGCCGCTTCCGGGGCCCGGTTGCGGCTCATCCTTTCGGATCGGTTTCTGCCCCTCATAGCGGGCCACCATTTCCACGGCCGCGTCCCAGGCCTCCTCGGGGTTGGCGGCGGCGATGAAAGGCATCTGCCGTGGACGGCTTTGGATGGACGCCATCGTGGCGGCGGCGGCGGCGCGGGCTGCTTTCTCGCGGTTCACGGTACTGATGAGATACTTCCGGAAATGGTCCTCATCGGCCCGTTGCAAAACCGTCGCCAGGGGTCCACCCAGAGCGATCAGGGAGCAACTCAGATCGATCAGGAACGGAGTGATGCCGGTTTCACCACCCGGTTTCGGCCGGATGATCGGGTAAAGCACGGATTCCGACACGGCCTGCAGAATCAGTTTTCCCCCGGTTGCCTGAAGACCCGCTTCCCGGACACAGAAAAATTTATTTTCAGGACCGATCCCCACCCGTACCTGGCCACGGGCGATAAAAACCCCGACGGCGTTTTCGTCGCTCCAGGTTTTCCCGGGGGAGAGTGAGACCGGGGACACACCGGGAAAATCGTTTCCCCGGCGAATCGATCCACTCTCCGGGACAATTAATTCCGGAGGCGAGCCAATCTCCTGGTCGGGAAGATGGGCGGCGGCAACGGCCAGTCCTTCAGCCAGCCGGGCTTGGGCGGCAAGCAGCAACTCGCTGATGACGCCGGCGGCGTCACCGGCACCAGGCAGAAAACCGTTCAGTTCCGACCACTCCAGATAATATATTTCGGCCACCGACACCGGATCGTAAGTCAGATGGCGGTCAAAGGCTTTCTTGATCGGGCAGAGATAAAACGAATCGCCGGCGCTCAGCGCCGAGATCAGCTCGGGATGTCCCCAGCCGGCTTCGGTAACCGTGCCGACAAATCCATTGACCTCGCCCCGGCTGATGATGAAGAACCCTCCCCCGGCCGGGAACTCCAGCGGATGGGCCCACTCGACCCGGCGAGTTTTCCCCGCTAACAGGGACAACGCCGCAGCGGGAACAGGCCTGCCTAATAGTTTTTCGAGCAAGTCCCCGAGGACTTTTGCATCAACAGTATTGTTTGCCGAATTCTTCATACAGGTTAATTCACCACGAAGAGCACGAAGAACACGAAGGATGTTGAACAGAGAACCGGATTATTATTCATTTTTTAAAAAATCTTCGTGAACTTCGTGTTCTTCGTGGTTCAATTTATTTGATGGCACGCGATTAAATTAAGCACCTATCCTGTTTTAATCAGGGAAGCGTACACTCCATTCAGTTTCATCAACTCTTCATGGGTCCCCCTCTCCACCACCTTGCCGTGCTCAAGAACGATAATCTCATCGGCGTCGCGAATGGTGGAGAGCCGGTGGGCGATCTCGATCAGGGTGCAGCCGCGGCGAAGAAGATTCCCGATCACCCGTTCCTCGGTCACGGAGTCCAGCGAACTGGTCGCCTCATCCAGCAGAAGAATCGGGGGGTTATGGGCCAGACCCCGGGCGATGCAGACGCGCTGTTGCTGGCCGCCGCTCAGGTTGCTCCCCTCTTCTTCCAGCATGGTGTCGTACCCGTCCGGCCGGGACATAATCTCCTCGTCGATGCAGGCGTCCTTAGCCGACCGGATGATTTCCTCCATCGATAGCGCTTCATCCCAGAGGCTTATGTTATCCCGAATCGTTCCTTTAAACAGAAAAGGAGCCTGGTTAACGATGCCGATCTGGCGCCGAAGGAGGCGCAGATCGATCTTATTGATATTGACTCCATTGAAGGATACCTCCCCGCTCTGGGGAAGCAGGATCCCGGTAATGAGTTTGGCGATGGTACTCTTTCCCGCTCCCGAAGGCCCCACCAGGGCGACCTGCCGTCCCGGTTCGACGGTAAGATTGAAGTTATTGATCAGGGGAGGCGCTACCGGATTGTAACCGAAGGTGATATTTTTCAGCTCGATCCGGCCGGAAAGAAGTCCGATCGGGGCCGGATCGCGGGGAGGCCGTTCGGGCGGGGACCGGAGGACGTCCTCAATCCGCTCCCAGTTGCCTTTAACCTGTTGGAGGGATCCGGCAAACGAAACCAGCCGGGTGACCGGGGCCAGAAACGCCGCCTGAAGGGCTTGAAAGGCCATGACCATACCGATGGTCATCACCCCGGCGATGACCCGGGTAGCCCCGATCCAGAGGACGAGTCCGGTGACAACGGCCGAGGCCAGAACCGGGACCGTCTGAAGAGGGATATCGAGCCGCCGGAAGCTCTGCTCAACGTTGACCGTGTTGACGGCCAGCCCCCGCCAGCGGGCAAAGGTGGCGTCTTCGGCGCCGGAAGATTTTATGGTCTCGATCATCGACATCGCCACCAGTTCGGCCGAGCGCTGCTTGGCTTCCTCCGAGAGCATCAGCTCGTTCTGGTTGACCCGGGCCCGGTTGACCAGCAGGATGGTGGCGACGTTGATCACGGCCGCCGCCGCCACGATAGCGGCCAGAGCCAGGTCGTAAAAAAGCATGAGCAGGAAATAGAGGACGACCAGGGTGATATCCAATAGAGCGGTGATCAGGGAATCGCTCAGCAACTGCCGGAGATTGTTGTTCAGGTCAACGCGCGCCATCAGGTCCCCCGCGCCGCGCTCGTTGAAAAAGCTGATGGGGAGCGAGATCATGTGTTTGACGAAACGGTTCAACATGGAGAAGCTCAACTTGAGACGGATATTGACCAGCAGCCGGCTCCGGACGTATCCGGTCAGCACCTGGAGCAAAACCATGAAGAACAGCCCCCATAATAATATGGTCTGCCACTCCGCCTGCCGCCGGACCAGAACGTTGTCGATGAAGACCTGGGTAAAAACCGGGACCCCGAAACCGATCAGGGTGACGATCAGGGAGGCGCCCCCGACCAGAAAAAGACCGGCCCGGGCTCCCCGGAGTATGGCCAAAAGATCGACCAGGGTGGAAGGCCGGGCGTCTCCGGGATGGAAGTCCGGTCCCGGACGGCAGATCAGGACGATCCCGGTAAAACAGCCGTTGAAGTGCTCCCGGCTGACCCGGCGATAGCCGCGGGCGGAATCGGCCAGGTAGACCCACCGGCGCGTGAACTTTTCCACCACCAGGAAATGGTCGAACTCCCAGTGAATAATCGCCGGCAGATGCGCTTTTTCCAGGTCGGCCACTTCCATCCGGTAACCGTAGGAGTCCAGACCAAAGTTGCGGGCCGCTTTGAGCATGCTGCCGGCATTGGAACCGTCCCGGCTCACTCCGCAGGCGATCCGTACCTGGTCGAGGGGGAGCATCTTGCCGTAATACCGCAGGATCATCGTCAAGGCGGCCGCGCCGCACTCTACCGCCTCCATCTGCAGGACCAGAGGCACTTTCCATTTATGAAAGAAAGACATGGGGATCACATGGAAATACGTTAAGAACGATGCGAACTAAAAATAATGTAAAAATCTATACATTATCAACGTGGAGTATTGGGGAGTTGGAGTAATGGAATACTGGGAAAATAGTTTGCATAAAAATTTGGATCCGGACGATTTTCCATTACTCCATTACTCCACCATTCCACTACTCCTTTTTGGCTACCCAATTCTGGCAAGCTTTGAAAAAAATCTTATCTTTTCCTAAAGTTATTATCCGCTGCCCCCTCACATTTCAGTTACCCCAAACCATTTCTTAAGTGCCGGGATCACCAACGTGATGGGGACCTGGCTTTCCACGACCGCTTCCCCGCTGCAGACCATGCCGGACGAGACCGGGAAGGGGCTGCCGCCCCCGGTCTTGACAAAATGTGTTTTCCCGTCCTGTTCGGTGGTTTCCAGAAGTATGTCAACCCGGCTCACCGCCTGCCGGTTCCCCAGACTCTGAGCGAGATCTTGGGAATAGCTGCAGCTCTCCTCAATCAATTCCTGAGTCGCCGGCAAGGGGTCCACCGCGGTTACCCGTCCGATCAGTTTCCCGTACCGGTCGGCCGGATAACTCACTACCGCCATTTCGACCGGTGAACCGACCTGCAACTTTTTGGCGTCGTCGGTGGCAAAGAACTGATATACCATCTCCGGGGGACCCGCGCTTTCAATCAGGCAAATCACCGCTCCCGCCGCCACCGAATCTCCGGCCTCCAGGGTACATTGGCGAACAATCCCATCGATGGGGGCATGGATTTCCCCGGTCTCCATCAATGACTCCTGATACTTGCGTCCTTCCCGGGCGGTCAGATAACTCGCTTCGGCCGCGCGCAGGGACATTTCCTGCTGGAGGAGATCCTCCTGGACCGTGACCTTCTGCTGGGCGAGCTGGATTTCAGCCTGGTTATAGGTCTGATAGGCGTTGGCGGCCGACTCTTCCGCGGCCAGAAGATCGGAGGTGGTTACCATCTGCTTGCTGGATAATTCCTTCAGGGTCTGATACTGCTTTGCCTGGTCGGTCACGATCTCCTTGAGTTTTTTGAGGTTCTCCGCCATTAACTTGAGGTACGTGTTCTGAGCTTCATCGGTGGCCTTCTTCACCGCCTCGTAAGATGACTTTTGAGCCTGATAATTTTGTTTGGCCGTTTCTTCATTCTCGACCGCGTTCTTGAAATTCTGCCGGGTGGTTTCCGGAATGATTTTGACCAGAAGATCGCCTATTTTGACCCGACGGCCGTTGGCCGGGGGGGGCGACACTACCGTGCCTCCGTTTTCGGTCACTACCCGGGCCACTCCGCCGACGGGAAGGATCAGGCCGGTTCCCTGGACCATGACCGGTATGTTTCCCACGAAAGCCCAGATCAGGAAGAGCACGGCCAAAACGGTGGCGGTTCCAATGACAATCCAGTCGGAAGGACGGCTTACCTGTAAAGCGTCATCGACATGACTTTCTTCCTCCGCGTAATAGTGTTCAATCGCCGCCTTCCGGAAAAGACCCTGGTCGGCGATTTCAGCCGCCTGAGCGGTCTGGGGTCTCTTGGCATCCGCTTCCGGTTTGGTGGCGGTTTCGGCGCCCGGAGGATTCTCTGATTGTTTGGCAGCGGGCGCCGGTGTATCTGGTTGCTTCATGTATAATTCCCTCCAAGTCCTCTTAACCGTTCTAATTTTGGGTCGGTGCGCCGCTCCGGTACAGAGTGGTTATTGATATGGCGCCCCGCGAGAGAAGCGGAGAAGGGAGCGGGCCCCCGCCGATCTCCTGCTGTAGCTGGCTCATCAGGGTCAGATAATCGCAGACCGTATTGATCAGGGACAACCGGACCTCCAGCAAAATATTAAATGATTGATAAAGATCCGAAGTGAGGATCGTCCCCCGGGAATAGAGTTCCTTCTCCACCTCCCAGAGGGTCTGGGCATATTCGGCGTTTTTATGCAAAAGCTGGATCTGGACAATCGTGTCCGAGATGGTGGTCACCGTGCTGCCGATCTCCGCCGAGGCCTGATCCCTGACCTGGGCCAGACCGGTTCGGGCGTTTCGCTCCAGCTCCCGGGCGGAGGCCAGCAGGGACCAGTTCTGGGTGCTGTGAAATATCGGCAGGCTCACCGTCGCCCCCAGGGACCAGGAACGATGGGAGGAACCCGAACTATCGTCATCTGCATCCTGCCAGCCATACGCTCCCTGCACCCCGACGGTGGGAAAAAAATTCTGGGAAGCCAGGGTGACTCCCGCTTCCGCCACCCGGACCAGAGCCTGGCTCTGTCTGATGTCTGGCCGCTGTTCATAGGCCTGGGTCAGGCAAGCCTCAAACTCCGGCAAAAGCAATTTCACCTGCCCCAGTTGATGGAGGGAGACGCGGGTATCCGGGGGCAGATGGAGGATCCGGTTGAATTCGATGATCTGAAGACGGGCCTGATCGATACTGCTCATCAGGAAATTCAGTTCTTCCAGCAGCGCGTTCTCCGCCCGGAGGAGATCGGCTTTGGTCTTGCTTCCGGCGGCCAGCATCTCCCGAATGATCCGCAACTGATCGTTCAGCTGGGTGACCTGACGCATATTCTCATCGATGGCCTGGTTATACCTCACCAGGTTATAGTAGGCTTGGGCGATCTCGTAATCCAGGGATTGCAGGACCCCGTCGCGGGAAAATTGAGAGTAGGAGACCTGAGCCCGCTGCTGCCGGTAGGTCCCCCAGAGTTGGCCGTCCCAGAGCGGCTGATCCACCGTGAACTGGGCCAGCCATTGCGTGAAATAATCTTCCTGTTGGCGGGAACGGCTGTAATCGGCATTAAAATCAAATTGGGGGAAGAGCGCGGCCAGGTCGGCCCGCAACTGCTCTTCATCGGAGCGTACCGTCCCCTGGGCGATCATGAGGGAAAGGTTCCGTTCCCGGGCCAGTTCCTGGTATTTTTGCAAACGAAGATCGCTGCCGGGGGGGACGATCAAAAGAGCCGGGAGGGCGTCTATTTTGCTATCAAACAAAGCCAGGGCGGCGCGAACTTCTTCTGGGAGAAGATCTTTCTCCGCTTGGGCCCGGATCGGCGACAGAAGCGGAGCGATAAAGAACAACAACAGAATACCGATCAGCGAAATCAGATAATTCAGGCGGCCATTCATCCCGTGTATGGTATAAAACCTTTTATTGAATAACAAGAAAAAGGCAGGATCCGGTTCAGTTATTAATTACGATTCCCGGATAAATAATATTCCGGCTTTTCCGAGCCCGGTTTGCAATATCGAGAGTGCCCGGTCGGACGCCAGTTCTTCCAGGGTGGGGAAGGTCAGAGTCGTAATAGCAATGGCCCGGCCACGCGGCGTCCGCAATTCTTTTCCGTACCGGGCATCGAAACGATCCAGGTTTTCCGCCGCCCGCTGGACCAGGGCCTGGAGTATCTTGAAGGCGCCGTCGGAGAGAGGAGGATCGCCCCGGTAATTTTCCAGCCGGCCCCCTTTTCTGTATTGCGGGAAATCTTCCAGTCCCACGAACCGGAGAAACCAATCCGCCCGGTACCGTCCGGCCGCCGCCACGATCCCCATGTAGTCGGCGATCAGTTCGTCGATCAGGCGGTTCTTCATCGAGGAGAAAAGCCGCCGGGTAAAGTAATGGGTACACTCATGGTGCCGGCGGATGACCAGAGAGAGACGGCGCCATTCTTTAACCGTCACCCCCATATCTTTGGCGGGGACACCACTGTAGGGACCGTCACTGAGAATGATGAAACGGTCCTGGTAGAGTTCCTTCCGGGGGATGATGCGCTCGAACTCGTTCGCCCAATCGCCGGTCGGATTCTTCGTTTCCCATTCTTCCCGCAGCCGGCGGATCCGGGACCAGTCGTTGTAGCCGGCGACCGTCACCGAACCCATCGATTTTGGAATCGGAACGGGTTCATTCTTCATCGCCAGCGCCCGGACCAGGGAGACAAAGTCCTTTCGTTGGGTAGAGACAATAGTCGGGATCCGGCCGGCAAGACTCTGATACAGGTCCAATTGGAGCTGGGCGGGAGAAAGTATTTTGAGACCGGTCGCTTCGGGTATTCCTTCCGGAGGGACGCCGCTCAGGGTGGCCGCCCGGTAATCGCGGGTTTGACTGATCCCTTTCCGGATGGGAAATCGCAACTGAACCAGGTTGTTCCTCAGAACCGCGAACAACTCCTTCTCTTTGGCTTCCTGATCATAGATTTCCCAGGCGGCCATGAAAAGCTCGTCCGGCAGGGGGATTTTTATCCGAGTCTTTACGCCGGAGTGGTCGAAGCGGTTTTGATCGTAGGCGATTAATTCTCTCACCTCGCCGGGGGAAGCCCCCAGGGTCTTGAGGACTTTTTCTCTGAATTCCTGCTGACTCACGAAAAATTCTCTATTCCTCTTCGCGGCGGGGCTGTAAAGTACTTTCTTCCTGTTTTCTAGCCCCTCGTTAAAAGAGTGTATTATACGGCATGACTGAGATAGAGACAAGTTATCAATCTTCCTCATCTTCTCCCGGTATCTTCGATCTCCATAAAGACCGTCTTCCCTCCCGAACCGTGGAGCTGATCCAGGAGCGACTGAACTGGGTGGGTTTTCGGAAAGAAAACGTTTACCTGAGCTGGAAGCAGCCGTACCGGAATTGCTGCTCCTGTTTCCTGATTTTCCGCGACTACCCCTTCTTCATCGCCAACGGTAAGGGGATCAGAAAAGAATATGCCCTGGCCAGCGCTTACGCCGAATTCATCGAACGGCTGCAGTGTCGGGGGGGCTTTCATTTTGCCCGGCTGGGGTTGATGAAAAATACCGAAGAAGCTCCCCTGCCCCGACGGGTTCGGGGACGTGATGAACTCTACAACCGTCATCAGCCCCTTTTTGAAAATATGGATTCCCGGCTCTATCCCCTGCTTCCGGAAGAACTGCCCACTCTACCGGCCGGAGATATTTTCGACCAATCTGTTGCGGATCTCCCCATCTCTCTGATGTACACGGCTTCGGGTTCGACCGGGATGTGCGCGGGAAACAATTTCGAAGAGGCCTGCAGCCAGGGACTCTGCGAGATCATGGAGAGACATGCCTTGCACCGGTTTTACAGCGGAGGGGTCGAGGGATTTCCCACCATCGACCTTCGGAAGGTTAGGCTCCGGAGCCCTTTTTTACAATACCTGCTCGGGGAGATTATCGACAGTGGTTGTGACGTCACCGTCAAGGACTGCACGCTGGGAGGGAGGTTTCCCGTCCTGGGAGTGATCCTCCGAGACAGCGTGACGGGTAATGTCGCGGTCGCCCTCGGTGCCGATCCTCTCTTCGATATCGCTCTTCAACGCTGCCTGACCGAGGCCCTCCAGGGCCGAAACCGGCCGGAGTTGGGCCCGGGGAGAGGCGGTGCCACCGCTGATAAACCCGACAGCGTCTATAACGCGCCGCATCTCATGACTGAGCGGCTCCTGAGCGATACCGGGGAAGCCCGTTTTGAAGACGCGTTCCTCAGTCGCCCCTCAAACAACCGGCACTATCTGCGCTTTTTATTCAACCGGCTGCGGCCCGGCGGCGGCTCGGCTTACATCCGCGACTTCTCCATCCTCGGTTTCCCCGGTTACTATATCTACGTGGAGAAGATGTCCCCGATCAATCCCGACCTTCTTCTTGACGTGAAGCTGGTCGGTGAGATCGACGATATTCTGGACGTGATATTCAACCTCTCAACGACTTCCCGCGATCGCTTAAAGGATTGCGCCGATCTTCTCTTTAACTACGTGGATCGATACGCGAGTTCCTTTCTTTTGAAACTGGCTAAACTCTTCGGGCGGGTCCCGGTCTTCTCCTGGCTCGATCCCCGGTGGCTCCTGGCCTTCATGCTCGTCGAGGCGAAGGAATACGGGAAAGCCGCCGCGGTCTTGGACCAGGCTCTCCCCGGCTACACGGGGGAAGCGCTTGCCCCGGAACCGCCGGCGGCGGACGTTTTTTCCCGCTATTGCCGACTGAAAGCGGCGCGGGATCGCGATATTCTCAGGCGCCTCCGGGAGGAGTTCGGGGGTTCCGTCTCCGCCGACCGGCTGAAAAATCTTTTGAACGAAAACTACGCCGGCTTTGTCAATCAAGATGCCAAAGGAAGGAAGTTCGCCGGTCTCCCGATCCCGCGGTGCACCGATCGGAACGCCTGCCGGCGCTGTCCGTGCCGGAACGGCTGCTTCCGCGGGAAGTGGAGGGAATTGCGGGCGTCTTGGAAAGAACGGGCGCGCGAGATGGATCAAAGCGGTATTTTGGAAAAATCCTCCGGCCTTATTTAATTTTGGTTGAAGCGGAGCCTATTCGTGGTAACATGTGCTAACCCAAAAGTAAAGGAGGCGCCGACATGCCATTGAAGCCGTTTCTGGAAAAGATGAAGCAGGATGCCGATTTCCGCAAGGAGGTCTACAAAGAAGTGCTGCCCGGACTGGTGGCCGCCGCCAAGACCGAGGGGCACGACACCTCGGAGGAAGCCTACCGCCAGCTGCTGGAGAGGCACAAAGACAAGTTGTCCGACGAGCAGCTCGAGGCCGTCAGCGGCGGCCACTGCAGCTGGATCGAGCAGTGCGGTAACGGGGGGGACTACCTGGTCGGTCACTGATCGATCAACGTAGGGGGGAGGGGCTCCCGGCCCGATCCAAAGGGGCGGGGAGCCCCTCTTCCTTTTTGACTATTCCCTCTGCTTCCCGAGGAGAGGCCGGATCACTTCACGAGTCCTCCCAGCGTCTGCTGGAAGAGGGCGAAGAACGATCCGTCCGCATCCGGAGACCGGCGCTGGAGACGCGCCGTCTCCTCCATGAGCCAGTTCCGATCGTTCTCATCGAGATCGCAGTACAGTTCGATCGCCGTCTCGATCAGCCGCCGGTTGTCCTCGCAGAAGGTCGGGTCCGGCGTGAACCGGTCTCCGGTCAGGGCCAGGTTGTCGTAGTAGCACCCGCCGGCGCAGATTGTGGATGCCCAGCAGTCGGAGCACGGCTCCCGGCTCAACATCGGGGCCGTGAGGTACTCGTCCCTCGCCGGACCGGGGGAATCGATTCCGCCGATCCGGTATTCGCCCAGGCCGAAAAAGCGGTGACAGGGGTAGCAGCTCCCGTCGATGGAAATACCGACCGCCTCCCGGCCGGCGGAGCAGGGGAAGAAGATCTTCTTGCGCGCGATCAGCCTGCGGACCAGTTTGCCGAAAAACTGCATGGGGGTAAGTGCGTCCCGGTCCCTGGTTTTCACCGCCCGGAGGAAACGCTCGGCCTCCTCCTCGAAATGCGCGGCGAACCGGCGGCGGTAGGCGTCGCTCTTCCTCAGTTGCCGGTTCTTCCCGCCGGCGGCCGCGAGGGGGGGGAGACGGGTCTGACATCAACGGTGGGAAATCCCAATTCCCGCAACGCCCGGTAGACGGCGGTCGCTTCGGTCTGCCCGCAGAAGGTCGCCCGGCAGGAGATCCGATCCCTTTCCATTGCTTCCAGCAACCGCTTGATCTTCGGGACGGTCATCCGGAATGAACCGCCGCCCCCCCGCCGGGGCCGGTTTCGATCCTGGATTTCCGGCGGCCCGTCGAAGCTGACCAGGACGACGAAGTCGTGCTTCCGGAAAAAGGCGATCCGGGCCCGGTCGAGGAGGAGCGCGTTGGTCGTGATCGAGAAGGAGAACTCCTTGCCGGTTTCCTCCCCTCGCTTGCGGGCGTACTCGACCGTCCGCTCGATGAGGGGGAAATTGAGAAGCGGCTCCCCGCCGAAGAAACAGATCGAAAGATGACTTGCCTTCCGCGATTTTCCGATCAGCCAATCGACCGCCTCGCGCGCGGTCTTCTCGTCCATGTCCGCCGTTCCCGGTCTGCCGAAACAGTACCGGCATTCGAGATTGCAGCGTTCCGTCACCAGGAGCACCATCGACGATATCGGGACGTCTGTCGACAGCTTGATGTTTCCGGGCGTAGGGAGCTTCTCCGGCACGCTTCCCGACGGCTCCAGGCTCTCGAGTTCGGCCCGGACGGACGGGGGGAGGCGGGTTGGCCCACGAGCCGGCGGCTTCTCCAGCGCGCGGGCGGCGGTTTCGCTCACCTTCCCGGCGATCAGCCGTTTCACGTCGAGAAGATAGGCTTGCCCGTTGCGTCTGAAAATATGATACGGCGGCTTCAAGGATTATATACGCCTGTCCCGGTCGTTTCCAAAATCGGAGCATCGCCCCCACCGGCGGCAGCGCGCTGTCTAATTTAATCGCGGCCAAGAGTGAATGGCCGACGTTGAAAAATCCCTGTCGGCTCATTCGCCCGGACCAACGACGGAGGACTTCAGCTGTCGCCAAGCATATCCGACCGCGACCCTTCTATCGGCTTAAAATTCAATTGAGAATTTTAAGAGTTACGGATTTGGAGCGAATCGACGTACTATCGGAGGCTTACTGAAAGAGATTCGCCAAAGCATCTTGCTTAATTCTAGCATTAACAATCTTTATTTTCAATACGGCATTAAGTCTGCGCCTGTATTTAAAAAGACAGGTGTCGACGGCAGGACATAAAGTGCAGTCTCCGCATTCCGGCAATGTATAATTCTTAAATACATTTAAAGGGTTCTTAAAATCCTTTATTACCGCACCGACGACCTTTTCTTCAAAAATAGAGGATAAATGCATGGCAATTTTTTTATAAGACAGCTTCTTTATTCTAAGATTAATAAAAGCAAGAACACAAAGATAATATGTCTTATTGGCCGTAAGAGTTTTATTAAAGTGTAGAAAAAATTTTAGATAATTGAATGCTTCCGCATAATGCCTACAATAATAAAACAAAAACGCTAAAAGAAGGGCAGGATCGCTGAATACATGAATATCGGATTCTTCGCTCATTTTTATATTCGTTATTTTAGAAAGACAGTCGCCTTCCAGCTTTCCGTACAGAGAAGGGTTATTTGAAATAAGGCGGTCTAAAGACTGCGCACAGCGTAATATTTGAAAGGAGGTATTTTTCTTAATACGAGAAAGGCATTTTTGCGTAATTTCGTAATGATGATAATTGTCCCATTTTACTTCAAACAATTCACTCATACCGGGAACATACACACGAAAGGAAGGAAAACCAAGATAAGAATTGTCTCTGACGTAAAGGCTATAGCCCAATTTCTTTATTTTATTCACAAGAAATTTCAAAGAATGTTTGTGATTTCGAAAACTTTTCTGAAAGGCTTGCCGGAAAGCCGGCCTTCCGTTGGCCAAAAATATATAGTTAGGCAAACGACCGGTATTGTTTAAAAATGAACGAATCAGTTCATGATTGTCTTTCAAGTTTTCAAAATATCGCCTATCTTCCGGTGTCACAAAAGGAAGACGGATCTGTTGCTGCAAAACTTCTCCGTCCTGACCTTGAAATAGTTCTGTGATACACCGCGAAAGAGCAATGTCAAAGATTGGATCCGAAGCAAAGGTGCATTTATATCTATTCTTGTTTTTATCCAGCAAAATCAAACCTATCACCGGCAGTTTTCCCCCGAATGTACAATCCTTCACTATCACCCTATATCCCCTATCAAGAGTCTCTTGAAGAAGTTTAAAAGATTTTGCATTTTTGATTGAATTCAGAGGTATCGTTGGAACATTATGAAATTTTGTGTATATTTTTTTTATCGCATAGCGCTCAAAAATTTCACAAATACCCTGGCACAAAGCTTCTTCGGCTGTATTTCCGGCACAAAGACCATTTGTGGCACACGCTTGCTCAATTAATCCATTGGGAAGTAATTCCACCCGGTCTTTATGTACATGATAATAAGGAATGCAGACTTCTTTCTTTGTCTTATATTTTTTGATGTTTTGCGAGTCGGTTATTCCTAATAAATAAGAAATAAGCAACGGATGTTTCGAGCCAAGTTTCTCTAAAGAAACTGTATCTTCATCGGGGAAAAATAATTTTTCATACATCAAGCCAAATTTATTCCTTATGAGAAAATTATTTTGTAATCTTTCCATAAATTCAGCATAAGCACCGGCGAGCGCATATTTTCTGGAAATTCCTTTCCCGTTAGATATTACTTGTAATTCGTCACTCGCTAAACTGACTGAATGGCAATGTTTGCTTGACGAAGTCCATTTTGTTTCACGCACCAGTATGTTCAGTTCCGCGAGTATACCCCTGATGAGATTAATAGTTTCTTCGGGCTGCTTTTCTTTATGAATATTTACTATTTCATGCATAAATAGACCTCTATCTTCTCAAAATATTTCAAACAATTACATCACAACGATATTATAAAAATAAAAACATTTGTAATAGTTAATTTGACAAAATTAAACTTGACTCATTAATTTGACAAAATAAACCTTGACTCTAAAAAGTGAGCTGCCCCCATCGTTTGGGTCATTGCCTTTGTTAGTATCCCCCCGCGCAGGTAGAAGGCAAACGGCTGCCGGAGCTGGGGGCGATAGCCAAGCGAGGTGTGCGGCATCAACTCGTTGTACTCTATCCGCCACCAGGCAGTCAATACCGTTTCCTCGAGCAGCGTGTCCAGTATCTCCCGGTTGGGGAACTCATCCCGGAACTTCCCGTTGCACGACTCGGTGTAGCCGTTCTCCCAGGGGCTCCCGGCTCGATGTACAACGTCTTCACGATGCTTATTCATTTTTCCCTTCCCCCGGCAACCTTTTTTCTCGATCAACTGAGTAATTACTCCGCTGTTCCTGAGATAGTCATAAATGACATCGGCAAAAATTCGATGAGCCACCGGTGAAGGATGATCGTCATTCCTGGTGATCACCAAAGGAGAGTGCCGGTATCGCTCGATTTTATGTTCTCTCATGTAGTTTTGAATCGCCGGGCCCGCTTCCACGACCGGAATATCCAGGCGGGAGCAGAAATCTTTGATCGAGGGCGGGAGGGTAGTATCCGAGAAAAGAATCAGTTTGAAATCGTGTTCCCGGCTGAGCGCGCTTAATTCTCTCATGGCCCTGCGGAAAGCTCCTTCACCCACCATGTCCCGATACATTTCAGGGACGCGCGCCGGGTCATGCTCAAAGCGGTGTTGCCGGTGGGAGCGGGGAGCCGGGATCAAAACATCTTCCGGCCGCTGGAGGGAATTTCGGATTCGTTTCTCCAGGAATTCCAGGAAATAGGATTTCCTGATGGTGAAATAATCTGCCGGGGCGCGGATGAAGTTGGGCAGGTCGAAGTCGTTACCCGTGAAATGGATGATCACCAGATCGGGATCGTACCGCAACCCCTTTTCCTTCAGGGTTTCCGTCTCCATGACGGTGTTGTATCCGGGCACGGCCAAGTTGATCACTTCGAATTTACAATTCGGGAAATCATGGTTCAGATAATCAGACAGAAGCGAAAGATAGTATTCATCCTCCCCCACCCGCCAACCGAACATGTAGGAATCCCCCAGGCCGATGATCCGGACCGTATTTTTATTCTTTTCTTCCGGGTATGCGGGCCCCCGCACCCCTCGGGAATTAGTTGTCAGATAGTGGTTTTTAAAGACGATCGATAAATTCGGGATTAATTCATAAATGATCCGTGGGTTGCTGCTCCACCGGATAAGATAGCGCAATTGCTTGGTTTCCCGGGGAATGAAGGAGGTGTTTCCCGAGAGAGCCCGGGAGGCCCGAATCAGCTGTTGATCGTCATAAAATATTTTAATCCGAAAGCCGATTTCCAGCAGCGCGAATAGGAGGACTATGGAGAGGAAAGTCAGTCCCACGCGCGAGAAAAACCAGCGGATCCTTGTTTTCCCGTTCTGTCTCATTTGTTACCGTAATCCCGGACTATTATGAAGCTGGCCGGCGACAAGGTGAAGATAAAGATCATCTTGCCGACGGGTGGACCGTATATATTTTTCAGCCTGTTCACCGTGTAGCGATCACTCCGTTCGACATATAATAATACCAGCATCGGGTAGTATAGTGCCACGGCCAGGGTGCGTCAAATCAGGCTACCGAACCAAGGGGCCGAGTCCTTCATTAGGCACTTTTATTTCGATCGAAAAATAATGTCTAATCCATCCGCTTAATCCCTGACTTCAAATACGGAGCCCTGAGAGGGGGGCAATCAGCGTCCCCGCAGAGTGCCTTCGGCACCGCGGGGTAAAAATCCGTAAAATCCGGAGACTACAATAGGGCCGTGGGAGAGGGAATCTTTTGCGTTTTTTGCGCCTCCCGAAAAAAGACCTTCGGTCTTCTCGGGACTACGTTTTTGCGGCTAATAAAGGGGGCGCGGCGGGGAACCATCCCCTTCAATCACATCCAATCGTCTGTTTTTTAGGGGGCGCGGTCTCTTCCCGGATAAGGCGGGCGGCGGCGATTA
>CAWGIE010000042.1:0-21480 GCA_963822585.1 uncultured bacterium | reverse complement strand
AAGGACGAGGGACGAAGGACGAGGGACGAGGGGCGAAGGACGAGGGGCGAGGGACGAGGGACGAGGGACGAAGGACGAGGGACGAAGGACGAGGGACGAGGGGCGAAGGACGAAGGACGAGGGACGAAGGACGAAGGACGAGGGACGAGGGACGAGGGACGAGGGACGAAGGACGAGGGACGAAGGACGAGGGACGAGGGACGAGGGACGAAGGACGGAGGGACGAAGGACGAAGGACGAGGGACGAGGGACGAGGGACGAGGGACGAAGGACGAGGGACGAAGGACGAGGGACGAGGGACGAGGGACGAAGGACGAAGGACGAGGGACGAGGGACGAAGGACGAGGGACGAGGGGCGAAGGACGAAGGACGAGGGACGAAGGACGAGGGACGAAGGACGAGGGACGAAGGACGAGGGGCGAAGGACGAAGGACGAGGGACGAGGGGCGAAGGACGAAGGACGAGGGACGAAGGACGAGGGACGAGGGACGAAGGACGAGGGGCGAAGGAATGACCGAACAACGGTAATCGGTGATCGGACCTGAACGATCAACGTCCAACGCTCAACGTTCAACGTCGAACGAAAAGCCCCAAAGGGGCGAAAGATAATAGGCCGGGGCGTCAGCCCCGGTATCGGAGAAGGTGTGAAGGTAAAAATCAAAGAAGATATTTTAAAAGAAGAAGACCGGATCGGAGAGGAAAATCGGCTGTTGCTGCGCCGGCACGGGGTGGCGGCATTGAACCTGATCGGCTCTCCCGGCTCGGGGAAGACCTCGCTGATCGAAGCCGCCTACCGGCACCTCGGTAAAAAAATCGGGATGGGGGTCATCGAAGGCGATCTGGCATCGGACAAAGACACGGTTCGCCTCCGGAAATTGGGGCTGGACGCGCTCCAGATCAATACCGGCCGGGGCTGTCACCTGAGTCCGCAGATGGTACGGGAGGCGCTCTCCGGGATGGATCTCGATGCCATCGATCTTTTAATCATCGAGAATGTCGGCAACCTGGTCTGCCCGGTCAGCTTTCAACTGGGAGAAGAAGCAAAGATCGGACTGGTCAGCGTCGCCGAAGGCGACGATAAGCCGACCAAGTACCCTCTTCTTTTTATCGAGGCGGCGGTGGTGATCCTGAACAAGATCGACCTTATCCCTCATACCGACTTTGACCGGGCGGCTTTTTACGCCGGGCTGAAAGCCATCAACCCCGTCATCCCGGTCATCGAGGTCTCCTGCCGGACCGGAGAGGGAACGGAGGAGTGGGGGGAGTGGCTTATGAATGAAATGATGAACGTTCAACGCTCAACGTCCAACGTCGAACGTTGAACATCGAACATTGAACGAACGGATGCTGGGAATAATGAACGCTCAACCTCTAACGTCGAATAGTAATTTTTTCATAAAATTTTCCGGAGGAAAATCTTAAATGAGAACAATCAGCCTCAGGACATCCCGGCGCTCGGAGATGGTAGATATCACCGCCCAGGTGGAACGGGAGGTGTCCGCCTCCGGGGCGGAGGAGGGGATCTGTGTGATCTTCGTCCCCCACACGACCGCGGGGATCACCATCAATGAGAACGCCGATCCCAGCGTCCGGGCCGATATCCAATCGGTTCTCTCCCGGCTGGTCCCTGACGGCGCCGGCTATAACCACTTGGAAGGGAATGCCGACTCCCATATCAAGGCTTCTCTGATGGGATCGTCGGTCTGTGTGCCGGTGCGAGCGGCAGCCTCCGGCTGGGGACCTGGCAGGGAATCTTTTTCTGCGAGTTCGACGGTCCCCGCCATCGCCAGATCTGGATTAAAATGGTATAGATCTACCCTGCTCGAAAAGGCTTTTTATCAGAAAATCCTAAATCCTAATATCGAAATCCTAAACAAATTCAAAATCCAAATGACCCAATGATCGAAATATCACGGGTCCCGGCGAAATTGTTTTGAATTTGTGATTTTGGTCATTTGATATTATTTAGGATTTAGTATTTTCCGCCAGAGGCGGATCAGCCTTTGGCTGAAGATATTAGAATTTTAGAGCTTACGAGCTTATTGAGTAAGCTCTATTTATGTTTCCCGTTCGCCAATGAACCGCGCGATCTCCCGCAGGGGATCGGCTTCCCGGCCGAAGGCTTCCAGGGAGGCAAGAGCCTCATCGATCGCATCCCGAAGTTTTTCCCGGGAAACCTCTATCCCCCAGACGGCGGGATATGTCGCCTTTCCGGTTTTCTCGTCCTGACCGGTCGCTTTCCCGAGTTTGCCGATCTCCCCTTCGCGATCGAGCAGATCGTCCTTGATCTGAAAAGCGAGACCGATCGCCTTTCCGTAGGCGCCCAGGATTTTGAGCTGTTTCGGGGAGGCGCCGCCGGCGATCGCTCCGCAGAGGACGGAGGCGGTGAGAAACGCCCCGGTTTTCCGGGAATGGATATACTCCAGAGCCTTCCCATCCACCCGCCGCCCTTCGGCATCAAGGTCGGCCTGCTGTCCCCCCACCATCCCCCGTTCCCCGGCCCCGGCCGCCAATTCGGTCACGATCCGCCGAACCTGCCGGTCACTCAGGCGCCGGTCCCGGGCGATCACCTCGAAGGCCCGGGTGAGGAGGGCGTCACCGGCCAGAATGGCGGTCCCTTCGTTAAAAGCGCGATGGAGGGTCGGCCGTCCGCGGCGGAATTCATCGTCGTCCATGGCGGGGAGGTCGTCGTGGATGAGCGAATAGGTGTGGATCATCTCCAGGGCGCCGGCGGAAGCCAGCGCCTGTTCTTCCCGGCCGCCGACGGCCCGGCAGGCGGCCAGACAGAGGATGGGACGAATACGCTTCCCCCCTCCCAGCAGGCTGTACCGCATGGCCTGCCGCAATATCTCCGGGCAGTCCTTCTCCCGATCGAGGGATTCCGCCAGAGCACCGTCGATCAGTTCCTTTTTCTCCGCCAGATAGGCCTGGAAGTCCTGTTCCCTTTTCATTAGAGTGAAGCAGTGTCCCGCACTAACTATACCGTACTCGAAAATTTTGTTTCATTGAAATAAAAACGATTGAAACCACGAAGAAGACGAAGATTTTGTCAAAAATAAGTCAAAGCTCATTTTTTATCAGTCATACTTGGTGTTCTTCGTGTCCTTCATGGTTTTAATTCATTTTGAAGCAGCCGTTTAATATTACCATAACCGGAGTTCTACAAACTTGACAATCGAAAATATTTCCCTATGATTGCCGACAAATAAATCAAATCGGAAGGGAGCCTGTTTATGCCGACCTATGATTATGAGTGCGAAGATTGCGGGGACCTCTTTGAGAAATTTCAGAGCATCAAAGCCAAGAAGCTTACCAGGTGCTCCCATTGCGGAGGAAAGCTGAAGAGGCTGATCGGAACCGGAGCGGGGATCATCTTTAAAGGCTCCGGGTTCTATGAAACGGACTATCGGAGCAAGAGCTACAAGGAAGGAGAGAAAAAAGAGAAGGTGAAGGAAAAACCTCCGGCCGAGAAACCTGCCTCGGATAAGAAGAAAACCCCTGAATCCTCTTCCCCGCCACCCGCCAAACCCGCCGAAGGCAAATAACCCCACCTTCGTTCTCGCTCTGCTTCCAGAGCATATGCCGCTAAACACAAAAGTATTAGGTTGGGAAATCAGGATAACAGGGGATCAGGTGGAAGATTGCCGGATTATCGGAATTTCGGGCCCCTGACATCGAGCACCTGATGTCCTGATTTTCTGCCCACTGATAATCTGATTCCCCGAGATACTTTCTCCGTGTCTTCATGGCGGATATCTTCACCGGGAGCGGTGGGAAGAGGTTGAGAGATGAAAAGCAAGGAACAGCTCAGGCAACAGCTCCTTCGCATCGACGGCAAGCCCTACGGCTTTTATAAGGACATCAAAGGGCTCTATGATTTCGGGACGTTTACCCTCACTATCGATTATGTTCAGCCCGATCCCTTCGCTCCCCCCAGCCAGGCGGCGGTGCGGGTCGGCGGGAAATCGGCCGGTTTCCCGGCCGGACTTTTCAATTCGCCGATCCGGCGCCGGGCCCTGGAAGACTGCCTGACCAGGCATTTCTTCCGCCAGGCTCAGCAGGTGGTCAAAGGGCGGCGCGGCACCGGCCACAGCGGGCTCCTCGCCATCGATAAGCCTTCCCAGGAAGTGCTGATGCGGACGGCGATGGTGGTAACGGATGAATGGGTGGAGGCCCGGTTCGTGGTCGGACTGCCGGCCCGGGGAAGGAGTATCTCGGGCCGCCAGGCGGAGGAGATTTTCTTTGAGGAAATTCCCGAACTGGTCCGAAGGACCCTGATCTACTCCGCTCTGGATGGGGATCTCCTGAAGAAATTCGTCGACCTGGCCGAGGACGCGGAGTTCATCCGGTCGCATCTTCCTGAAAAAGGCCTGGCGGCCTTCGTCGGCAACGGTTCGCTTCTGCCCCGATTGAGCGGTATCGATGACCGTCCTCTCCCGGAGGAAGCCGCGGTCCTCTTTCAATCCCCTCCCGGCCTCGAGGTGGAGTTCATCTGTCCCCACCGGGGGCCGGTGCGGGGGATGGGGGTCCCCGCCGGGGTGACCCTGATCGTGGGAGGGGGATACCACGGCAAATCGACCCTGCTGGCAGCCCTCGAGAAAGGAGTCTATAACCATATTCCCGGAGACGGACGGGAACTGGCGGTCACCGTCGCCGACTGCGTGAAGATCCGGGCCGAAGACGGTCGTTTTATCGAGAATGTCGATATCAGCCCCTTCATCAGAGATCTGCCGCTGAATCTGGATACGAGATCATTTTCTTCCACCGATGCCAGCGGCTCGACTTCCCAGGCCGCTAATATCATGGAAGCGCTGGAGGCCGGCGCCCGGCTGCTCCTGGTGGACGAGGATACCTCGGCCACCAACTTCATGATCAGGGACGAGCGGATGCAGAGCCTGGTCGCCAAGGAGAAGGAACCGATAACGCCCTTCATCGACAAGGTGCGCCAGCTCTATGGCGATCTCGGTGTCTCCACCATCCTGGTCATGGGAGGGAGCGGGGATTATTTTGACGTCGCCGACACGGTGATCATGATGGACGAATATCGTCCCCGGGACGTCACCGCCGAGGCCCGCCGGATCGCGGAAAGCTTTTCCAGCCGCCGCCGGTTCGAAGGCGGCCAATATTTCGGCGCGGTCAAGGAGCGCCGCCCGCTCCCGGAAGGGTTCGATCCCCGGAAGGGGAAGCGCCTGCAGGCCAAAATCTCCGCCCGGAGCATCAACTCGATCGCCTTCGGCAATGCCACGATCGATCTCTCCGGGGTCGAGCAGCTGGTGGATATCAGCCAGACCCGGGCGATCGGGGATATCATTCATTACGCGATGAATAAGTACATTGACGGGACGAGATCTCTGGGTGAGATCCTGGATCTGGTCGAGGCCGACCTGGACCGGGAAGGGCTGGATGTGATCTCTCCCTACCTGAAAGGAAATCACGCCCGTCCCCGGCGATACGAGATCGCGGCGGCGATCAACAGGCTGAGGACGTTGAAATGCAGGTGATAACAGATAGTAATCAGTGATCGGTAATCAGTAATCAGTAATCAGTGATCAGTGATCAGCAGATCTCATCTCGGGAAAATACCGATTACCGATTACTGAATACCGATTACTTTTTTCTGGTATAGTCAGGGAGACATCCCTATCGGGAGCATCATATGAATGATCAATTACAGAACACGTACATTGTCGTTCTCATGACCAGCCCGGACCGGGAAGAGGCGGGGCGGATCGCCCGGACGCTTCTCGAAAAACGACTGGCGGCTTGTGTCTCCATCTGGCCAAAAGGGGAATCCTTTTTCTGGTGGGAGGGGAAGGTGGATAGAGCGGAGGAATTTCTTCTGGTCGCCAAGACCCGCCGGGAGAAGTTAAACGGCCTGATCGAGACCGTGAAGGAAATTCACCGCTACGACGTCCCCGAGATCATCGCCCTCCCCGTCAGCGGCGGCAGCCGGGAGTACCTTGACTGGCTAGGCAAAGAAACAAGTTAGCGCCTATGGTGCAACTCGGTCAGGGCAACGGTAACGAGGCCCGTTTCGTTTGTCGGTTACGGTTACGTGCGCCAGGCGCAGCAGCCGTTACCCTAACCCTCACCGATACCCCGATGAATCGGGGCAGGCTGGGCTTCGTTACCCTTACCGTTGCCTTTTATTGTGAGCCGGAGGCTCATCAGCCTCAGGCTGAAAATTCCGAAACAGCAAGTTAACGCCTTCGGCGCGATGTATAACCACAAAGACACAAAGACACTAAGAAAATAATATTTTCGAGCATGAATTAGATTAAATTTTTCTTTTCTTAGTGTCTTGGTGTCTTAGTGGTCATAAATCAATGGAATTTTATGCATCAAAATATGACGATTCACAAACAACAGGGTGAGATCGTGGCGGTTTGCGTCAGCGACCGCAAGGGGGTGCGGAAGAGGAACGTCGGCCATGCCCTCCTGAAACCGGACTGGGGGATCGGGGAAGACGCCCACAGCGGCAGCTGGCACCGGCAGATCAGCCTGCTGGCGGTCGAGAGCATGGAGAAACTGGCCAGGACGTTGCCCGATGGGATCCCGGGTCTTGACCGCGCGACTTTTCAACCGGGAGACTTTGCCGAGAACCTGACTACCCGGGGGATCGAATTGTATACCATCCCGGTGGGAACGCGTCTCCGGGTAGGCTCCTCGGTCATCCTGGAGATAACCCAGATCGGCAAGGAATGCCACGAGGGCTGCGCCATCCGCAAACTCTCCGGGGACTGCATCATGCCCCGGGAGGGGATATTCGCCCGGGTGGCCGAGGGTGGCACAGTTAAGATTGGTGACCCGATACGCGTGGTTTAAGCAGGGTGACAACAATCGGCAACGAGGAGTATTGGAGTGTTGGAGTACTGGAGTGGTCGGGGCTGCCCGGCGAGGGTCTCAATACTCCATTACTCCATCATTCCATCACTCCATTGTCCCTGTGGGATGATTCGGAATTTTCCCGGAAGACATCTTCACAAGCGAAGTCCGGCAAGTACTCCCCCTGGCTTTCCAGTTCCTGGACCCAGCCGTTGCCGAACCCCAGCCGCTCCATCTCCTCCTTCACTTCTTCGTATTCCTCCCGGGCCAGCGTCCGTCCCAATCGCGGGTGATCGCGGACGAAGGGGGTGGGATGGTACTGGGCCATCAGGGATAGGTGGATCTCGGGCGAAAGTTCTTCCGCGATGAATCGCAGGCAGTCTATGCTGTCGCGTGTTTCGCCCGGGAGGACCAGGTGGCGGATGATCAGACCGGAACGGATGGCACCGTCCGGGTCGAAGGTTAATTCCGATCCCTTCTGCCGATACATCTCTCGGAGCGCCCGTTCGGCGACAAAGGGATAATCCAGGGCCCCCGAATACCGTTCAGCCAGTCCCGGATCGCGATATTTAAGGTCGGGGAGATAAACATCGATCTCGTCTTCGAGGGTGGCGATCGTCTCCGCGCGGTCATAACAGTTGGTGTTCATGACGAAGACCGTCTTTCGTCCCCTCCGGCGCAGTTCACCAATGATCGCTCTCATCTGCGGAATGCAGTGTGAAGGGGAGACGAACCCGACTCCTTGCGCGCCCCGGTCCAGAATATCTTCTATCCGGCTGACTGCCTCCGGCAGGTTCACCCCGGGGTGGGGGTGACCGGTGTCATTTCGGCTGATCTGATAGTTCTGACAGTAGACGCACTGAAGGTTGCAGTGGGCGAAAAAGACGTTACAGATCCCGTTTTCCCCGGAGACGGATGGTTCTTCTCCCCGATGGCGGCAGATCGAGGCAATGGACAGGTCGGCGCCGGTCCGGCAATAGCCGGGCTGCCCCGCCGGGCGATTGACCCGGCAGTTACGAGGGCAGAGGGAACAATGTCCGAGAACGTCCGGGACCGTGTTTCCGTCGCCCCTCCCCTCTATTTTGATTGTGTTACGCATGGGACTATAATACCCTTATTGTACCCCGGTAAAAGCAAAAGAAGGATTAGTTTTCTTGCCCATGGATTGAAAAACGTGGAGTAATGGAATAATGGAGTGATGGAGTATGGAATGCGCTATGCTCTGAACACTCTCCCGCAATAACCGGGATGTTACGTTGTTGACCGACACATGATGCCGGAGGAGCGGTCCAGTACGTGAAAGCGGTCGTGCAAAGAGTGAGATCGGCTTCGGTAGAGGTAGGGGGGGAGATCGTCTCCCGGATCGGCGCCGGCTTTCTGATCTTGCTGGGGGTGACCCATGGCGATTCCGAAACCGAGGCGGTGACTTTGGCCGACAAGATTGTTAAACTCCGGGTTTTCGAGGACAAGGACGGGAAAATGAATCGCTCGCTGGGGGAGATCGCAGGCGAGATCCTGGTGGTCTCGCAGTTCACCCTTTACGCGGATTGCCGGAAGGGGCGCCGCCCCAGTTTTATAGACGCCGCATCTCCCGAACAAGGAGAACAACTCTATGATTTTTTCTGCCGCCGCCTGGCCGAACTGGGGTTCCCCCCGGAGAAGGGCGTCTTCGGAGCCGAAATGCTGGTCCGGCTGGAGAACGACGGCCCGGTGACGATCATTTTGGAAAGAAATGCCGAATAAAGATGCCCGACAAGATCTATTTTATTGTTTTGAATTTCAATAAAGGCATTGGTGTAGTATCGTCCTTTCGCTTTCGCGAAGGACTTGTAGGATCAGAATGCCTTCGGCATTCTTTGTAGTAATTGTAGTATCGCTCCGCTTGCGGTTCAGCAAGCCTTGCCTCCGGCAAGGCGATACTACATTTACTACATCTATTGCAAGTCCTTCACGGAGTGAAGGACGATCCTACATAAATTTGCGAACGCAGTGAGCTAATTTATACCATGGTCGATCCCTATTTCCTGAACATCATCGTTCCGGCCTATAATGAGGAACAGAACATCTCCGAGACCATCCGGACTATCCGGGAGATCCAGGACCGGGTCAAGATCCCCCACAAGCTGATCGTGGTCAATGACAACTCGACCGATCGGACGCGCGAGATAGTGCAGAAACTGCAGGAGAGGGCTGAAAACATCGTCCTGGTGAACCGCCGGGGAAATCACGGCCTGGGCAGATGCCTCAACCGGGCGTATGAAGAAGTGTCCGGGGGGGTGATCGTGGCGGTCATGGCCGATCTGGCTGATGACGTGAACACCATCCCGGTCATGCTGGAAAAATTAAAGGAGGGATATGATCTTGTCTCGGCCTCCCGTTACATACCGGGAGGCTCCGGGGAACACCAGGACCGTATCAAGCACTTCCTCTCGCGCCTGCTCGGAAAAACCTTGAAAATCCTGATCGGGCTGCCGACGAACGATGCCACCAACGCTTACAAGATGTACCGAGCGGACATCCTCCCGAAAGTGGGGATATTGAAATCCGATAATTTTACCACCGGGCTGGAACTGACCGTCAAGGCCTACATCGGCGGCTTCAGGATCGCCGAAGTTCCGACCGTCTGGAAAGACCGGGCCAAAGGAAAATCCCATTTCAAAGTTTTGAAGGTGGCGCCGGAGTACATCAAATGGTTGATCTGGGCGATCTGGCAACGATTGAAGCCCGGCGGGGTGAAAGGAAAAAAATGAACGTTCACCGTCGAATTTTCAACCCCGCAAAGCGGGGCAAGCGTAGAATTTATCCCGCCTCTGGCGGGAGATCGAACAAACAGCCAGGAATGGGCAGCGCGCCCTGAACTTGTCGAAGGGACAGATAATAGGCCCTGGGCGGCGTTCTTTCAGGTTTCGTCATTCGGATTTCGTCATTGATGTTGGTATAGTGAGTATCGGAAACTTCCGCATAATACTTTCTCCGGCAAAGGAATAATCATACATGACACGACCGCTTATTCTTCTCACCAACGATGACGGCATCAACGCCCTCGGGTTGTACGCTCTTTCCCGGGAAATCGAGAGCCTGGGGGAAGTGAGAATCATCGCCCCCGACTCCGAGCGGAGCGCGTCCGGTCATGCCATCACGCTGACCGAACCCCTGCGGGCAATGAAGGTTTTCAAGGACGGAACCTTATACGGCTACGGGGTTACCGGCACACCGGCGGATGCGGTCAAGGTCGCGGTCAAGGTGCTGCTGGAGCGGATGCCGGATCTCGTCATCTCCGGGATCAATCTGGGGCCCAACACGGGGACCAACGTTATCTACTCCGGGACCGTCTCCGCCGCTACCGAGGCTTCGATCATGGGAATTCCGGCTATCGCGGTCTCCCTGGGCACCTTTACCAAACCCGATTATCAGACGGCGGCCCGATTTTCCCGGTCCCTGGCGAAGATGGTCCTGGCCCGGGGTCTGCCCCCGAAAATCCTGCTCAATGTCAACGTCCCCGCCGTTCCGGAGGAAAAGATTCGCGGGGTCAGGGTAACCCACCAGGGCGGGGCCCGGTTTCAGGAAATCATGGAGGAAAGGATCGATCTCCGGGGCAGGACGTATTACTGGCTGGGAGGGGAGATGGATTCGTCCCCGGATGACCCCGGTTCCGATCATGAGGCACTGACGGAGAATTACATCGCCGTCACCCCTCTTCACTATGATATGACCAGTTATTCATTTCTGCCGGAACTGGAAAAATGGCATCTTTCCCGGGATCAGCAAAAATTATCATGAATAATTCGGGGATAATGGAGTATGATGGCCGTAAATAAAAAACGGATTAAATGACCGGGGTAAAAAAAATGATAAAGATTATCTCAGTTGGCGCGGCGACCGCGTTTCTGATCACCATTTCGGTCGGCTCCGTTCGGGCAGCCGAAGAGGCCGCCCCTGAAAAGAAATCGCCTGATGTCGGAGCTTTGATCGGGGACCTGAAGGGAACCGACCAGGCGAAACAGATGCGGGCCAAAGCTGTGCTGGTCGGGATGGGCGAGGCTGCCGGCCCGCTTCTCCTGCAGTCTCTTGCTTCGGCATCCCCCGAGGAAGAGGGAACCCTGATCGAGATTCTGGCCATCATCCGGTATCGGGAAGCAGCCTCGGCGATCGAGCAGATCTGGCAGAAGGCGGATGATCCCCGGCTCAAACTGCGCGCGGCCGAAGCTCTCTGTCGGTTTGATTACAATTATGCCCGATACCAGGGCTATATCCTGAGCCAGATCACCCAGGGGGATGGAGATTATCGTTTATTCGCCATGCAGATGCTGGGATATATCGAGGATAAAAGGGTTGTCGAGCCCCTGGTGAAAATCTTCAATGACCCGGAAAAATCGGACCAGATCCGTCAGGCCGCCATCTGGGATCTGGCCCACACTCCGGTTAAAGAATCGGCCGAAGTTTTGGTCGGCCTGGTTAACAATGCCCAGGTGGATTGGTTTTACAAGGAAATCATCATTTCCGCCCTCAGACAATTGGCCGCCCGGGAAGACATGGCTCCGATTGTCAGCCGATTGCTGGAGGAAGGACAGCGGCTGCCGACGACGGCGCGGGAGCCTCAACCGGCCCAGAAGAAGTGATATATGCAGAGCCCAGGGATAATCTTCCGGGGGCGGAAAAATATTTTCACCCCGCTGATTAAAGCTCTTGCTCCGGCCGTCGCTTTGCTGGTGCTCATCGAGGTCACCGGCTGCAAGAAACCGTCTCCTCCCCAGTACCTGCTGCGCTATCAGTTCCAGCCCGGCGAGCTCCTCCAGTACGATATCTCTCTCCGGGGGGAGGGGACAGTCACGATGCAGGCGGTCGGTTCGAAACCGGACCAGGATAAACTGGTTCTTCCGGTTCAGATTGAAGGCAGTTACCTTCTTGAAGCCGCGGTGCAGTCTCTCTCTCCGGAAGGCGCCGCGTCCATCGCCGTCTCCTACAAAGATTTCAATTTGACCATGATCAACCGTGTCCGGGACCGGGAAATGACCACGATTCTGACCGACCGGACCATGAGAACGGAAGAAGGAGATGTCCTGAGCAGGGAGATCACCGCTGATACTGAAGGGTTCCCCCTGTCCGGGATCGAGGGAAAAATTTTTACCTTTGAAATCGATCCCCGGGGCAGAATCATCTCGGCCCAGCTGCCGCCCGACCCGAGCCGTGCCTTCCCCTATCTCAAGTTTGACGGCGTCATGGAAAGGATCCAGCCCGAGTTTCCGGAAACGGCTATCCCGGTCGGTGCCGGCTGGTCGCGGGAGGTGAAGATCCCCAATCCCGGCGCGGGCACTACCTGGGACCGGGGGGAAACCTGGACGATCAGACTTGATTCGGCCTTTCGCGGTTTCAAAGGGGAAGGAGAAAGGATCGCCCTGATCGATTTCGTCGGGCGGTACGAGCAGGGGAGTGTTTCGGAGGAGGGCGGGAAGTCGGGGGTGAAATGGTCGTCTCATCTGTTGACCGGGACCGTTGAATTTGATATCAAGGATGGTGTTGTGATCAACAGCCGCAGCCGGCTGGAGCAGAGTCTTGTCGTGCTGCTGGCGATCGAGCGGGTAGTCCCGGGCAAAAATCTCCAGGCCCGCGTGAAAGATACCACCGAAATTACCGTCACGTTAAATCCAGCATCGAGGAGGAGATGATGAACTACTTACGAACTCATGGGGAGGTATTCCTGATTTTCATCGTTTGCATAACCGCCGCCCTCTGGGGGATATCTCAGGTCTTTCCGCCTCTCAGCCCGCCCCAGAAAGCAATCCTGATTGTTATGCTGGTGTTTTGGGTAGCCGGGTTCGCCTATTGCCTCTTCCGTTCCGATTTCCCCTTCTTCCGAAGATACAAGGAGACCATCGGGCTCAGCCTGCTCATCGCCTATGTGATTGTTCTGGGATTGGCAACGGTCTCCGAGATCTTGGATCTGGGCTGGTTCTCCTGGATTTAAATTTTTCCTTCGGAAAAATTGAATCGGGCATCATTGAAGTTATCAGATCGCCGCGGCGGGCATCCAGGCCCGCCATTTTGCTTTTCCGATGCGGGGCCAAAAAATATATTTCATTATCGTCTGCCTGATCTGTCTTTTGTCCGCCGCCGGCTGCGGCCGAGAACGGCTTTATAAAGAATCCAGGATGATCATGGGGACCGTGCTCACCATTGAGCTGACGGTCCCCGATTCCGGCCCGGCGCCTGCCCTGATGGAAAAATGCTGGACGGAGGCAGGGCGCCTGGAGGGTGTCTTCAGCAGATACATCCCGGGCAGTGAAGTCAACCGGATCAACCGCTCCGCGGACCGGCAACCGGTCGTCGTCAGCGAGGAGATGATGGCCGTTCTCGCCAAAGCCATCGAGATCAGCCGGTTAACGGGGGGGGCCTTCGACGTCACCGTCGGTCCCTTGATGGAGATCTGGGGTTTTTTCCCGGAGAAGACGGGGCGCCTGCCGTCGGATCGGGAGGTGGAAGCCGCTCTCTCCCGATGCGGCTGGCAGAAGATCGAACTCGATCGCACGGCCCGCACGGTCCGTTTCCTGGCTCCGGGTCTGGAGCTGGACCTGGGCGGTCTGGCCAAGGGGTATGTAGTGGACCGACTGTCCGCGCTCCTGATCTCGGAAGGGGTGAAGAGCGGCCTTATTAATGCCGGAGGAGACATCTACTGCCTGGGAAGAAAACCTGACGGGCAGCCCTGGCGGATCGGGATGGAGCATCCGCGGAAGGAGGGTGAGGTGTTGACCGTTCTGGAGCTGGAGGACAGGGCGGTCGCCACTTCCGGGGATTACCGGAATTATTTCATCCGCAGCCGGAAGCGTTACTCTCATATCATCGACCCCCGCACCGGCCGCCCCGCCTCTTCCGGGGTAGTGGAGAGCAGCGTCCTGGCCCCCGATTGCATGACCGCCGACGCTCTGGCTACCGCGCTCTTCGTCATGGGGGCGGAAGATGGGCCGGCACTGCTCGGGCACGTTGAGGGCGTCGATGGAGTCGTCGTGACCGACGAAGGGGAAGAGATTACAATGCACTTCTCAGACCGTTTTCCCCGGGTCCCTCCCGGAGAACGGTAAAAGCCGGACCGGAAGAGTGGGAGAGAATGAGTGTGAGTCTGCACTTTGTTGTCAGGAAAGCCAGAGAGGAAAGCTCACTTGTTTTAGCTGTTCTTCTCTCGATCATCCTGCTGATGACGGCGGTCTCCGCTCCGGAAGAAAGCGCCCTGCCGCGGAATTCCTTCCCGGATCCGCAGGAGTTCGGCAGGATGCTCAGCCCCGACGCGGCGGCTCCCGTCTCCTCGATTCTTTTCCGGATGTTGAGCATCGTCTTTCTCACCCTGGTCGTCTCCGGCCTGGTCATGAATGTTCAGGGAATTCTGGAGGGTGAATGGAGGGCCTTCTCGCCCGGTCCCCCACCCGAAGCGGGGTGGGGGATCTGGCTGGCCGTCAAAGTAGCCGTCTATTTCATCTGCATTCTTCTCGCTTTTCAAAGGGTGGAATCGCTCTTTTTCAGCTTTGTGAGCTTCCACCGGACGCGGGAGTATGATCTGCTTCTCTTGGGGGACGCTTTTTTTCAATTCTCTCTCATGATCTTCCTGGTACTGTATTTTCTGAGGCGTTCCCGTCCGCCCGCGCCGCTATCCGGGCCGGTGTCCGGGGGCACCTCCCTGCCGCGGGCATTTCCCTGGTCGGCCCCGACCCTTCAGAATTGGCGGTGGTCGGCCCGTCAGGCCGTTCGCGGCTACATACTTTTCTTCCCGGCCCTGATTCTTCTCATTCTTATTTCGCTGGGGATAACATGGATTTTCGATCTCCCCTTCCAGCCGCATCCGCTGGTGCAGCCTTTACTGGAGGCCGGGGAGAAATTTATCTGGCCGCTCTTCGCGATCGGGCTTTTCCTGGGGCCGCTGGCGGAGGAGCTTTTTTTCCGCGGGCTTCTCTTCCCGGCCCTGCAGAAACGGATGAGCGTTTTCTGGTCCGCCGTCCTGAGCGCGGCTCTTTTTTCGACACTGCATTGGAACTGGGCCGCCTGGCTGCCGATCTTCGGACTCGGGATGTTACTGGCCTACAGTTACCAGAAAACCGGATCCATCCTGGTCCCGGTCTTCATCCATGTCATTCATAACGGCTTGTTTCTGGCATTTACCGTGCTGGTGTTTGAGTTAAGCGGAAGATAATGTTGGATTAACAGCTTTTTGATCAGCAGGTATAATCAGTTCAGCCAGGATGGAGTGATGGAATGATGGAGTGATGCAGGGGAGGGCGGTATCAGAGGAGTGAAAAATAATAAGGCAAATCGGAATGGTGATGAGGAAATAATGGAGTAATGGAGTGATGGGATATCCGGGTTAACGGGCTTCAAAACTCAATTACTCCACTACTCCAACACTCCAATACTCCATTCAGCCGGATATACATACACCGGCTGCGAAGTGGATTCAAAGGAGAGTAATTCTATGGACATAAAAACCGTGGAGATGAAAGACGGGGTGGTCCGGATCATCGACCAGACCCTCCTGCCGGGAAAGTATGAA
The DNA here is from genome assembly GCA_963822585.1 of uncultured bacterium. Lineage (GTDB taxonomy): Bacteria > Auribacterota > Erginobacteria > Erginobacterales > Erginobacteraceae > CAWGIE01. The sequence continues at coordinate 6,122 of CAWGIE010000042.1, read as the reverse complement.
GTGAAAGAAATCGCAACCAAGGAAGAGATGTGGGAAGCGATAAAAAAGCTCCGGGTCCGGGGCGCCCCCGCGATCGGTATCGCCGCCGCCATGGCGGTCGCCGCCGAGATGCTCCGCAGCCCGGCGCCGACTGCGGAGGCGTTCCTTGAGGAACTGAACGGTGTCGCCGATTACCTGGCCACCTCGCGCCCGACGGCGGTTAATCTCTTCTGGGCCCTGGATCGGATGAAGAATATCGGGCGTGAAAACAGGGGCCGTCCGGTGAAGGAATTGCAAGAGATACTCTGCCGGGAAGCGATCGCTGTTTTAGAGGAGGACCGGGCGATGTGCCGGGCGATCGGGGAAGCGGGGAACACGCTGATCAAGGAGGGCGACGGGATCCTCACCCACTGCAACGCCGGCGGACTGGCTACGTCCGGGTTCGGCACCGCCCTGGCCCCGCTCTATGTCGCCCATGAACAGGGGAAGAGGATCAGTGTTTTCGCCGACGAGACCCGGCCCCTCCTGCAGGGAGCCCGTCTGACCGTCTGGGAGTTGATGCACGTCGGAATCGACGTGACCCTGATCAGCGACAACATGGCCGCCCAGGTAATGAAGGAAGGGAAGATCGACCTGGTCATTACCGGTGCGGACCGGGTTGCCGCCAACGGGGATGCCGCTAATAAGATCGGGACCTACGGGGTGGCCCTCCTGGCCCGGGCCCACGGCATACCCTTCTACATGGCCTGGCCGTCATCCACGCTTGACCTCTCTCTTTCCGACGGCGCGCAGATCCCGATCGAGGAACGGGGCAAAGACGAACTTACCTCTTTCGGCGGGGCCTGCGTGGCACCCGCCGGGGCCAAAGCCTATTGCCCCGCCTTCGACGTCACGCCGCACGAACTGATCGCCGCCGTCATCACCGAGCGCGGCCTGATCTATCCCCCTTTCGAGGAGAATTTTAAACAGTTCTCATCTTCCGGGTAGGTCGTAAGCGGATGTGATCGCTGCGCATGCCGGATATCGCCTGCTCCCCTCCCCGGGGACGGATCGACAGCCGGCAGAACGGATTAAACATTTTCTGCCGATCGGCAGAAAATGTTTAATTTATTTCCTGAACAAGATCCCTCCTCAATCGTTATACAGGATGAACGGCCGTATCAACTCCGGAGAAACCATCGGTGAATCAACCTGACGCTGAATTGAATAGAGCCGCCTGGATTCGGAAAATGCTCGGTGATTACGAGCAGGCCCTGGTCCGTTATTCATTCGGAATAACCGGCGATCTCCAGAGAGCGCAGGACGTTGTCCAGGAAGCATTCTTCAAACTTTGCCGGACCGATCGGAAAAAGGTTGAAGACCGGATGCCGGCCTGGCTCTACCGGGTCTGCCGGAACCGGGCATTTGACGTCAGGAAGAAGGAGGGACGCATGCAGCCGTTACACGAAGAGCAACTCGCCCATCTCCCCAGTCAACGGCCCGGCCCTTCGACGGCGGCCGAACGGGAGGAGACCCGCCGCCTGATCCTGGCGGTGCTGAACGAACTACCCTCCGACCAGCGGGAGGCCTGCCGCCTCAAGTTCAACGACGAGCTGACTTACCGTGAGATCGCCCGGGTGATGGGAAGATCCGCGGGGACGGTAAGTAACCTGCTGACCGGGGCTTTGAACACAATGCGAAAGAGATTAGGGGCCGCATTGGAAACGGCCCCGGAGGTATAGATGATGAAGATCAAACTGAACGACCGGGTACTCACCGCCTACGTTCTGGATGAGCTTTCTCCCCGGAAACGGAGGGCGGTAGAGAGAGCGCTGGAAACCGACACTGTCTCCCGCCGGATCGTGGAGGAATTGCAAAAGACGATTCTGTTGACCGGTGAGGCAATCAAAGAAGCCCCGGAATATTCCCTGCTGCCGGAGCAGAGGAGCGAGATCATCGCCCGTACCACCCGATCAGAGAGAAGATCGGGGTTCGCATTATGGCTTCCCGGCCGGATACGGGCCCACCGTTTGGCGTATGCGGCTGTTCTTCTGCTGATCGTGGCCGGTGTCTGTATTATGGTCATGCCCCGGTTCACTCAACAGATCTGCTGCGGGCGTAAGGGAGCTTTGCTCGCGCGGATGCGAGCGGATAGAACAATGACGGATAAAGCCGCTCGGCTGGGGGCAAGAGTTTTAAATGAGCCGGTAGAATTCGCGTGCAGGGAAGAAGCCTCGGTTCGCTCTTACGAGAGGAAGGATGGGTTATGGTGTATTCGAGATGTTCCCTCTACAAAACTAGTGGCATTGTCCAATCTGAAAGCGATGGGCTCTATTGACGGAGGAGATATCCAGGGTTCAGGGGACTGGTATGACGATCCTTCCAAAGTCTACTGGCCGGGTCACGATACGGAAGCCTACGACAACATCGTTGATAACCCCTTTTTAAAAGTGACTCAAAACCCGCTCTCCACCTTCTCGATCGATGTCGATACCGCCTCCTACGCCAACCTGCGGCGGTTTCTCGACAACGGGAGCCTGCCCCCCAAAGACGCGGTCCGGATCGAGGAGATGATCAACTATTTCAATTATAACTATGCTCCTCCCGAGGGGGATGTACCCTTCTCGGCCGATGTCGAGGTGGCGGGCTGCCCCTGGAACCCGGAACACCGGCTGGTCAGGATCGGTCTCAAGGGCCGGGAGATGCCCGCAGAACAGCGCCCGGCAAGCAACCTGGTCTTTCTCCTCGACGTTTCCGGCTCGATGTCCCCGGAAAACAAACTGCCGCTCTTGAAGAAAGCGATGAAGATGTTGGTCGAGCAACTGAACGAAAACGACCGGGTGGCGATCGTCGTCTACGCCGGCGCCTCCGGACTGGTTCTCCCATCCACGACCGGTGATAATCAGGAGGCGTTACGTGACGCGCTCGATCGGTTGGAGTCCGGCGGCTCGACCAACGGGGGGGCCGGCATCCAGCTCGCCTATGATATCGCCGCTCAGCATTTTATCGAGGGGGGAGTCAACCGGGTCATTCTGGCCACCGACGGAGACTTCAACGTCGGCGTCACCAACCGGGGCGACCTGGTCCGGATGATCGAAAAGAAAGCAAAGAGCGGGATCTTTCTGACCGTCCTCGGGTTCGGGATGGGGAATATCAAGGACTCCGCGCTCGAGCAACTGGCCGACAAGGGGAACGGGAACTACGCCTACCTCGATACCATCCGGGAGGCGAAAAAGGTCCTGGTCGAGGAGATGGGATCGACGCTGGTCACCATCGCCAAGGACGTCAAGATCCAGGTCGAGTTCAACCCGGCCGAAGCGGCGGCCTACCGGCTGATCGGTTATGAGAACCGGATGCTCCGGGCCGAGGACTTCAACGACGACACCAAGGACGCCGGAGAAATCGGCGCCGGCCATACCGTGACCGCGCTCTACGAGGTCGTCCCGGCGGGGAGCGATCTCGACCTGCCCGGCGTCGATCCCCTCAAATATCAGAGTCCGGCCGTCCCCGCGCCACCCGTCGGGAAGGGGGAACTGATGACACTGAAGCTCCGGTATAAAGACCCCGACGGAAATACCAGCCGGCTTATGGAGTTCCCGGTAGTTGACACCGGCAAAGCATTCGCGGACGCGGATGCCGACTTCACCTTCGCGGCCGCGGTGGCATCTTTCGGGATGCTGCTGCGCGATTCACCGTATCGAGGGGACGCGACCTTCGCCACCGTCCTCGATCTGGCCGAAGCGGGGAGGGGAAAGGACATCCACGGCTACCGGGCCGAGTTCATCGGCCTGGTACGAAAAGCCGCCGCCTTGGGGAAAGAAAGTAATCAGTAATCGGTGCTCCGGCTCCCGGGCCCACTGATTACCGATTACTGTTTACTGATTACTGTTTGTAAACGTAGTTGTTATCGGCCTCCCGGAAGGGGGGGAGTATCCTGTCTTTCTCGGACAGAATGGGGTCGGAGATCGGCCACTCGATCCCGATCTCGGGGTCGTTCCAGATGATCCCCCGGTCGGTCTCCGGGGCGTAGTCGGCGGTCACCTTATAGAAGAAATCCACCTCCTCGCTGAGCACGCAGAACCCGTGCGCCATCCCGGGGGGGAGGTAGAGCATCCGGCGGTTCTCTTCGGAGAGCACCTCCCCGATCCACTTCCCGTAGGTCGGCGATCCCTTCCGGATGTCCACACCGACGTCAAAGACCGATCCTTTCAGGACCAGGACCAGCTTGCCCTGTGCGCGGGGGTCCTGCTGGTAGTGAAGCCCCCGCAGCACCCCCCGGACGGAGTGGGAATAATTGTCCTGGACGAAGGGGAGGGTGATGCCGGCGGCGGCAAAGTCCTTCTCCCGGAAGGTCTCCATGAAGTAGCCCCGGTTATCGTCGAACTTCTTATATTCGATCAGCACCACGCCGGGGATCTCATGTTTGGTGAATGTGAAAGGCATTCTATATTACCGATAAAGATGTTAACGCGCCGTTTCGGAATTTCAATAAATGTCGTAGCGGCAGCCTTCAGGCTGCCATAATGTGGCGACCTGAAGGTCGCCGCTACGAGGTTGCGCCGAAGCCGCTAAGTTCTTTTATATCTGTTTAATAAATCCCGGGAGTCAGTTATAGTACATTTTTTGACCCGAAGATGGTAACTATAATATTTCCCGGATTTATTTTCCGGAGGAAAATAAATGAAGATAGAAAAAATAGGGGAATTCGGATTGATTGAGGAACTGGCCCGGCTTCTCCCGGAAGATAAAAGCGTAATCAGGGGTATCGGCGATGACGCCGCCGTTGTCGGCGGCCGGAAGAAGGACGACTATCTGCTGATAGCGACCGATGCCATCGCCGAAAATATTCACTTCCGCCGCCGGGCGGGCGCCCGCCGAATCGGCCGCAAGGCCCTGGCGGTCAACCTCTCCGACATCGCCGCCATGGGAGGCACCCCTCTCTGGGCGGTTGTCGGCCTGGGTCTGCCGACCGGAATCACGGTCCGCTTCTGCCGGGAACTCTACCGGGGGATGAGGGATTTGGCCAACGAGTTTGGTCTCGGCATCGTCGGGGGAGATACCTTCCGATCACTCTCCGGGATCGTGATCACGGTCACCGTGGTCGGCGAGGTTGAAAAAAAGCGCTGCGTTTTTCGCGACGGCGCGCGGCCCGGGGACGTCATCTGCGTGACCGGCGAGTTGGGGGGAAGGAAGGACAAGCACCTCGATTTCACCCCCCGGCTCCGGGAAGCCCGCTGCCTGGTCGAGACTTCCTCTCCCTCCGCCATGATCGATATCAGCGATGGTCTCTTCGCCGATCTGGGGCGCCTCTGCCGGGCCAGCCGCGTGGGGGCGGTGATCGGGGAGGCGGCTTTGCCGGTTGCCGGTCCGGCCGGGAAAAAAGGATCGAAGGCCGTACTGAAAGCCGCCGGGCAAGGTGAGGAGTTCGAGCTGTTATTTTCCCTCCCGGAAAAAGAAATAGACCGGCTGATTAATTCCTTCTCCGCCGGTCCCGGCACCAGAGTAACGCCGATCGGGAAAATCATTGCCGATGAAAAACGGCGGGAACTGATTACCCGGGACGGGGAGACCATGCCGTTACCTGATGCCGGATATACTCATTTTTAATATAGATGTCACAATAGGGCAAAAAAGCCTCCTTAATTCGGGAGGATCCAAAAGACAAGTAATCAGTGATCGGTGATCAGTTATCAGTGACCTGGTTGCCGGGCCCGCTGATTACCGATTACTGATTTGTCATGATCTATACAAGTAACAACCCGGAAGAAACCAAAGAACTGGCGGCGAAAATTGCCGCACGTCTTAAACCGGGCGACGTCCTGGCCCTCCGGGGGCCTCTGGGGTCGGGCAAGACCTGTTTTGTCCAGGGCTGCGCGGAAGGACTGGGGGTACGGGAGAAGTATGTGACCTCTCCACGTTTGTCCTGGTCCGGGAATACCGGGGTCGGCTGCCGCTCTATCACATCGATCTTTACCGGCTGCAGCCGGGTCCGGAGATCGGCCTGCTGGGACTGGAGGAGTATCTGGAGGGGGAGGGGGTGAGCGCGGTCGAATGGGCCGAAAAGCTCGATGACATGCTTCCGGCCCGGACAATCAATATCGCGCTCGACTGCCTCGATGAGATGACAAGAAAAATAGCTATTATTTTTCCGAAGGAAAAATAAT
>CAWGIE010000041.1:0-28225 GCA_963822585.1 uncultured bacterium | reverse complement strand
GGGAAAATTCCAATATACAGGGAAAAAAGTCAGCTCAACTCGGCGTTAGAATTTTAAATACATAGGTTATCAACTTGAGAAAGTCCCCTGTTTTGTCTAAAGTTATTGCTTTGTTGATTCTTATTTCTTCCGCCCCTCTTTTCATTGAGAATGTGATACTTTTCGATTTTGAATCATTCAAACTCGCATTTCAGCCCTCATTTAAGCCCCTCCCGAAAGGTTCTCACATTGTATTTGACGTAGAAGAAGCTAACAGAATAAGGCGCGAGGCTTTAATCTCTAGAATAAAAGAAATTATATTCAACCTTGCTTTGGTCGGTGCTATCTCTTCCTCCCTCGCCATGATAATTCGAGAGTCAAGGATATGGCACATCGTTCTCGGTTCAGCTTCGTTCGGCTCTTTGATTATGTTCCTTATTATATTTTGGAAGGGTATGCCGGACTTGGAATCATTTAAAATAGATATTATAGGTTCTATATATTTCTACCTCTTTGCATTGATTAATTTGTTTGGAGCTATTTATTTTCTGCCCAAAAGTAAAACAATTCTAACGAGCCGCTCCACCTGACCTGAAAACGCCATGCGTTATCAGGCAGGTGAGCTCATCGTTGGACGCCTTGAGAAAAACCCAAGAAAAGATATTGACTTTGTGTTTCATACGTGAGACATTAGCAACATGAATAAGACGGCTATAGTCCATGCCAGAGTGGAGCCTCGGACCAAGAAGAAAGCCGAGGGCGTCCTGAAAAAACTGGGTATGAGCCCCACTGAGGCCATCCGCCTGTTCTATAGGCAGATTTGTCTCCGGGGCGGTCTTCCTTTCCCCGTCCTGATCCCGAATGACCTCACCAAGGAAACTCTGGACAAGAGCGCCAGAGGTCAAGATGTCGAATCCTTCGACTCTCTGGACGAGATGTTCGAGAGCTGGGAGAAATGAGGAGCGTTTCTCAGACGACCCAGTTTGTTAGGGATGTCAAGAGAATGCGGAAACGCGGGAAGGACCTTGAGAAGCTCAAGTCCCTCGTTACCAAACTTGCAAAAAGCATACCGCTCGGCCCTAAACACCGGGATCATCCCCTGATTGGCCCGTGGAAGAACTGCCGTGACTGCCACATCGAACCGGACTGGATTCTGATCTACTCGGTTGACCCCCATTATCTTCATCTCGAACGCACCGGCTCCCATAGCGACCTTTTCAGAAAGTAGTCGGCTTCCAACAACTCGCTCCACCCGACTTTTATCCGCCGTGCGAAAGGTAAAAGCGGGTGAACTCAGCGTCAGACAGAAGATGAAACCCGACCAGATAGCACTCAGCCTGGAAGACCGTCGTCTTCTCGGAAGCTGGGCTGCCGATTGCGCCGAGCGCGTGCTGCCGCTGTTCGAGGCGAAGGCTCCCTCTGATACCCGTCCGCGCGAAGCAATCGAGGGCATCCGGATCTTCGCGCGCGGTGGGAAGCGGACAGCGCAACTGCGTTCCTTTGCCTTGGCGGCACTCGCAGCCGCACGCGAAGTTGGCGATCCTGCGGCCACCGCCGCCGCTCGTGCCGCGGGCCTCGCGGCGGCAACCGCCTACACCAAAGCATTGTCAGCTCCTCATCACGCGAAACACGCCCTTGGGCCCGCGGTATATGCGGCACTGGCGCGGGAGCTGGCGGCGGTCGATGGTCCGGGTGTGGGCGACGAGGAGATCCGATGGGCGATCGATCACTCCTCGTCGGCAGTTCGAGAGATTGTGTGCCGGTGGCCGGCACGCGTTATTGGTCGCACGAGGTTGAACGCTCTCTTTTACAAACTCGACTCAGGCCTTCGCGGCTGGACAGCGCAAATCGATAATGAATAAGAGGCCTAACAAACGTTTGCACCGTATGGCTCACCCGCGGCACGCCTCTTGCGGGGCAAGAGTCACGCCACGAATGGCCCGTGATGTTATGCGCCAAAGGGGGAGAGAAGGAGGGGGAAATCACCCCAACGGGGTGAAACATAATAGCCCAGGGTAAAACCCTGGGTATTAAACACCCCCAAAACCCCCAACCCCGTTCCTCCCCCGTCTCAACCGACTCAGACGGACCGAACGATTCGGTCGGTTGGCAGGGGGGCACTGGTGGGGACGAGGTGGGGTGTGTGGGTGGAACGATATTATCCCCGGGGTAAAACCCCGGGCTGACATGTTATACCCTTTCAGGGTATCAAGCCGAATTTACAAATATTCGATTGAAGATGATTCATTCATCTTCGCGACCTAGAAATATTACTTGCCAGACACACCAATACAGGTTATATTATTACCATCATGAAGTACGCGGTCCGGATCAAGAAGAAAGTGGCTCGCGGCCTCAGGAAGCTGCCTGACGATGTCCAGAAACTCCTCTTCTTACTCATTACGGATCTCCAGGCAGACGGTCCGATTCAGAAGAGTTGGCGAAACTTTTCGCCGCTCGGGCCAGATCGATATCACTGCCATTTGAACTATAGATATGTGGCATGCTGGATATGCCGCAAGAATGAAATAATCATAGAGGTATACTATGTTGGCTCTCGTGAAAAAGCCCCATATTGAGCTTTCGATTCACGGCGATCATGTTGATGAGCTGCTCGCCTGGATTAGAAAGAAGTACGACGTTTCGATCCTCGCGGAAGAAGCAGGCGATGAGTTCATTTCTATCGAGAGCACCGAGTTCTGGAAGGAAATGGAAAAGAATCGTATCGGCAACCTCCTGGCCGGCGCCCGGCTGAAGGCCGGATTAACGCAGGATGAGCTCGCGACAAAGTTGGGGATCCGTCAGAACATGGTCAGTGATTACGAGCGGGGGCGGCGCGCTTATTCCCCCGCCATGGCCAAGCGGCTGAGCAAGGTGCTCAAAGTCAAGGAAGAGCGTTTGAGATATATGAATGATTAACTACACGTCTAATCCATATAAACCCCCGGGCTATGATGTTATGTCCCTTCGGGATAGCGGTCGGATACGGAGAAAGAAAAACTGAAGAAAACCCTGGCAGCTATCCTGAGAAGGACCGGGCTTCTGCAGCCGGCTTTCCGGGTGTATTCCTTCCTCAAAACCCGAAACCCTCGGATCCGGCGCGGCAATGCCCGATACCGCGGGCGCGCGACCCCCGACGGTCTCCCCATCCCTCCGGCCGGCCTGATCTATCTTGTCGCCGGGAGTCCCGATATCTCCTGGTTTCTGGAAGGGGGCCGGCTGGCCTACCGGAGCATGGCGGACGCCCTGGCCGGGCAGGGAGTACGGATCGAGAGCCTCCGCTCCGTCCTCGACTTCGGCTGCGGATGCGGCCGCGTCACCCGTTACTGGCATTCCCACCGGAACACCCGTGTCTCCGGGACGGATTTCAATCCCGCCCTGATCGGATGGTGCCGGAGGCATCTCCCTTTCGCCCGGTTCACGGTCAACACGCCCATCCCTCCCCTGGCGTTCCCCGGCGAAGAATTCGATTTCATCTACGCGCTCTCGGTTTTCACCCACCTGCCCGAAGAGCGGCAGGCGGCCTGGATGAACGAGCTCTCCCGGGTGCTCAGGCCCGGGGGAGTGCTCCTGCTGACTACCCACGGTGAATCTTACCGCAACGCGCTCTCCCCCCGCGAACGGGAAGAATTCGCGGCCGGGCGGCTGGTGGTGCGCTACACGGAAGCGGCCGGAACAAACCTCTGCTCCGTATATCATCCCCCGGCCTACGTGAGAGAAAAACTGGCCGGGGAACTGGAGTGCGTGGATTTCATCTCGGAAGGAGCGAAAGGGAACCCTCATCAGGACATCTTTCTTCTGCGAAAACCGCAAGCCGGCGGCGACCGGTCATCACCTACGGGATCGAATCGCGGTGCCTGACGGCTGCCCTGATAGGACTCCCCCGGCTGCGGTTGAGATACCCTCGCTGCTTACGAGGCGTCCTCGAAGGTGGCGTTGCCGTCCTCGTCGATCCGGAGGTACCCGTCGATCTCCGCCTGGACGTCCCGGGTTTGCCATTCAACCAATTCCCCGTTGATATAGAGCCTGGCGGTTATCTCCCCGCACTCGATCTGGGCATAGAGATAGAGATTGGCCCCGTCCTTGGGATAGATAGTCCGGGACCAGGGAGATTCGTCTATATCAAAGTAGGAATAGAGAGCTCCGTCATCGTCCCGCCACTGCAGGAGGACGAGGCAGGTCACACTCCCATTATCGAATTCAAGCTCGTAGCGGACGGTGGCCTCGTCATCAGCCGCCCCCCCACCGCTTCCGCCGCAGGAAAGAAGCAAGAGAGGGAGAAGACTCATAAAGAATAACGGTAAAATTAAATGCTTATTTATCATCAGATGTTGTCCATTTTAGTAGCAGTAAACAACTTTTACGAAATAAAAATTAAATTATACTACCATGAAATCACTCCCGGTCAAAAACAAATCATCCAGATAGACCCGGATCCCCCAGCGCCCGAGAAAACGGCCGATCCCGAACGGCCCGATCGAGACGGGGAACAGTTCTTCCCCCCGGAGTACCAGCCAGGACCAGCACCGGTAGCGTCCTCCGGGTGAACGGAAGTCCTTTCGAAACGTTTCCTGTGCGTTCCCCAGTGGATTAATCCAGCGGAAGACAAGGGTATGATCTCCCGGTTTCACCCGGGGAATCATCACGGTCGCGTAAATCTTATCTCCAAAGCGGAACGTGATCCGGCTCTCTCCCGAGGTGCTCTTTTTCGGCGAGGTCCCCAGAAAAAGAGACGCTTCCGCCGGAGAGAATGGTTCCGGAAGACGCGCCGAGGTCCGGGGAGGCACACCGGAGGGGTGCGCCCGGGGATACACCAGGACTAAAATAACACCGGCTGTCAGAAGACCGGCGACGGAAAAAACCAGGACATCCAGTACCTTCTTCATCTTATTTTTTCGCCGCGCCCGAGGTTTTAATGGGATAGAAAAAATAAGATTAAAGCGAGAGGACGCGCTCCGAGAGACGGGCGTCCCCTATCTCCCGGCGAAGGTATTCCATCGTGGCCCCGATCCGCTCGTCCAGGTCCCCTTTGATCTCCAGTTTGCCGCCGGGGAAGGAAGACCACTTCTGTTGGATCAGTTCCTCGATCGCCAGCTGAAACTCCTCGTTGGTCGAGCGGACACCATCCTCCATCCCCCGGTTGCAGCTGAGACGGAGATGATCCTCGAGCTGGATGTAGATGAGAAGAAAATAGCTCTTCTGCCAGTGCTCGGCGCTCTCCCTGATCAACTCGTAAACGGCCGGGTCCACGTATCCTTCCTTCGCTCCCCGCCAGGCAAAAATCGAATTGTCGAAAACACAGCGGTCGCAGAGAAGAAAATCCGGAAGCCGCTCCGCCCCTTCCAGTTCCAGACGGATCTGCTCCTTGAATATCCAGTACTGTCCCCGGGTGACCTGGCCGCTCTCGTTGATGTCATAGGGGCAGAGGCGGGAGAGTTCCGGAACCATCTCCACCTGAAATGCCCGGTATTTGAGTTCGCTGAAGAGCCGGTGAAGGAAGGTCGTCTTGCCGACCCCGAACGTCCCGATGACTCCTATTTTATGCATTTTAAAATTTTCCTCCGGAAAATTTTAGTGTGGGATCCTACAGGTTGGGGCAATGCGAAATAGTATCACAACATCACTGTAATGAGAATCGCCGATATCATTACGATGGATTTTGCTGGTTACCGCTCACTGATTACCGATTACCGCCCTGATCCCTCTCTATCCTTCCCCCTTCTCCTCCCTGGTCACCGAAGGAGGCGGATTGCTCACCAGGCTGTTCTTATGCAGACGCGCGAAGTAGGGGCTGAGAGTCGTGTTGGGCAGGACCCGCACGCCGTCGCCGATCCGGATCGCGGCCAGAGACACTCCCGCGGCGAGGACGCAGCCATCCCCGATCCGGGTCAGACCGACCCGGAACTTGCCGCCCCCCTCGTAGGCATGGGTCGAGATCTTGCAGAAGGCCCCGATCAGGGAATTGTCGCCGATCGAGATCAGTTCCGGGCAGAAGTGATCGATCCAGCAAGCCTGCATGATCTCGGTGTCCTTCCCGATCCGGACGCCGGCCCAACGATAGAGGCGGTTCTTCAGCCGCCCTCCCCGGAGAAACATCGTGAAGAGAACCAGCCAGCTCAGCGGCACCCGTCTCCAGAACGGCCGGTTCAGCGCCGTCCAGTGAATGCGGTTCGGCTCGGAGAGCCTGCCCAGGCCGGCGAAGGTATAATAATTCGTCTTTCCCCGGAGCAGAACCCGCAAACGTTCGCTGCCTTCCGGGGTGTCCGGGTCAACTTCCCGGACATCGATCGGTTCCGCCGCCGAGGAGCGGGCCACGGTGATCACCCGATTTTTCCGGCGCCCCAGCCGGATCGCCCGGCGGATAATGCGGGTAACAACCCGGCGCAGGGCATCGTCTATATCATGTTTGTCCACCATATCCACCACTATGCTCCAGTGTTTATTAATAATCAAGTAATCGGTAATCAGTGATCAGTAATCAGTCTTGCGGCTACCCGGGGGAACTGATCACCGATTACCGATCACTGATTACTCACTAGAATTTTTCGAAGAAAAATTCTAGTGCCGGAAGTGCCGGATGCCGGTGAAGACCATGGTGATCCCGTGTTCTCGGGCCGCGGCGATTGATTCCTCGTCCCGGATCGATCCTCCCGGCTGGACGATGGCCCGGATCCCGTTCTCCGCCGCCAGGTCAACCACGTCCCGGAAAGGGAAGAAAGCGTCCGAGGCCATGACCGTCCCCTCCGTCTTGAGGCCGGCCTGCCCGGCCTTGACGATCGCCAGCCGGGCGGCGTCGATCCGGCTCATCTGGCCGGCGCCGATCCCGACGGTGGCAGTCCCGCTCCCGAGAACGATCGCGTTCGACCGGGTATGCTTACAGACCGTCCAGGCAAAAGCAAGCGCGTCCCATTCGGCGGGCGACGGCGTTGGCCCGGCGACCACTTTCAAGGAATCGGCGTCCCAGTGGAGCAGGTCGGCTTCCTGGACCAGTATCCCGCCGTAGACGGACCGGTATGAATAATGGGTCGGCCGGGGGGCAAAAGGCCCCGTTTCCAGGAGACGGAGATTTTTTTTCCGGGAGAAGACCCCCCGGGCCCGCGGGGTAAAACCGGGGGCGATGACCGCCTCGACAAAGGTCGCGGTCACCTCGGCGGCCAGCGCGTCGTCGACCTCCCGATTGAAAGCGACGATGCTCCCGAACGCGGAGAGCGGATCGGTGGCCCGGGCCCGGGTATAGCTCTCCAAGAGTGTTCCGGCCGCGGCCGCGCCGCAGGGGTTGTTGTGTTTCATGATCACGGCGGCGGGTGCCGGCTGTTCCAGGATAAGGGAAAGCGCGCTCTCCAGGTCGAGAATGTTATTATAGGAGAGTTCTTTCCCCTGGAGCTGCCGGGCGCCCCCGAGCGAATTGCCGCCGCCTGTACCCTGAACCCTGAACCCTGAACCCTCGACGTAAAACGCCGCCTGCTGGTGACGGTTCTCGCCATAGCGCAACGCCTGTCTCAATTCATACTCCAGATGAAGAACGGGAGGAAATGTCTCCGTCCCCTTTCCGGCCAAAAAACCGTCGATCGCGGCGTCATACCGAGCCGTGGCGGAAAAGGCTTTCGCCGCCAGCCGGCGCCGGGTCTTTTCCGGAAGTGTTCCGGAGGCCAACCGCATTTCTTCCAGAACCGGCGGGTAATCGGCCGGATCGGAGAGGACTATTACTGACCGATAATTCTTGGCCCCCGCCCGCAGGAGAGCCACGCCCCCGATATCGATAAACTCACCAAGCGCTTCGTCGTCCAGCCCTCCGTCCGCCAGCTTCTCCCCGAACGGATACAGGTTGACCGCCAGAAAGTCGATCGGCGCGATGCCGGAAGCGGCCAACGCGGCCATATCTTCCGGATTGTCCCGCCGCGCCAGAAGTCCCCCGTGGATTTTGGGATGGAGAGACTTCACCCGCCCATCCAGCATCTCGGGAAAGCCGGTGTGATCCGCCAGGCTGGTAACCGTGATCCCCCCCTCTTCCAGGACCCGGGTGGTGCCCCCGGTGGAGATAATCTCGAAACCAAGTTCCACCAACGCGGCGCCTAACTCGACGAGGCCGCTCTTGTCCGAGACGCTGATCAGGGCTATTCGTTTGGAAGCGTTCATGGATTAATCGGGAATTTTGATAAATGTAATGAGCGAGGTTGGCGAAATGGAGTACTGGAGTGGTGGAGTGTTGGAATAATGGAACCGAGCCACCCCGGTTGCGGACAGCCAACCATCATTCCATCATGCCTTCACCAATCGTTGCGACTACCATCATATCACAACCCCGCTTTCTTCACATACAACTCAAACGCCCCCACCCTCTCCGGGGTTCCGATATCGTAAAACCTCCGATCGACCGGCCAGGCGGCCAGTTTCCCTTCCGCGATCAGCCGGGGATAGATGTCCTGCTCCAGGGAGAAGACGTCCTCCGCCGGGAAATAATCCGCGATGGCTTTTCGCGCCATCCGGACGCCGGCATCGGCGTGCGTCAGTGAAGCCGCCGGGCTATCCTCCGCGCAAGCCGTGATTCTCCCCCCTTCCACCCGGAGATTGGGAGGAAGATCGGGGGGTTCCGCAGGGAAAACGCTCACCATCATCAGACCCGGGAAGCTTTCGAAGTCTTCCCGCATCCGGCGGTAATCGACCGGAAGCAGGGTGTCGCCGTTGAGGAGGAAAAATTCGTCCCTTAGTTTCGGGAGGGCCAGTTTCAGGGCTCCGCCCGTCCCCCGGGGATCCGTTTCCCGCGAATAATCAATCTGCAGGCCCAGGCGATCTCCTTCTTTAAAATACTCCTCGATCATCCGGCCCCGGTATCCGGTGCAGAGAAGCACCTCCTCGACACCGTGGTCCCGCAGATACAGGATCAGATGTTCCAAAAACGGCCGTCCCCCGATCTCGATCAGGCCCTTGGGGACGCGATCGGTCGCCGGGCGCAGCCTGGTTCCCCTCCCTCCGGTAACAATCACCGCTTGCATTATAAGTGAGCGCCTCCGGCGCTAAATGAGTGAGAATGCATGAAAGCTAATGCCCCTGAATCACGTTATTGTTCTTTGGATTATACAGTAATTATTTGAACTCACTACTGTCCGGTTATAAGAACTGTAATATCAACTGGTTAGCGGAATCACCCTCTTCAGGAATGTAGTTGGATTCCGTAAGTACTTGCGATATAGGCTCTTTGTGAAATAGGGTAACACTTAAAATCTGTAGAATTGTGTAGAGACTGGCCTCTAATTTGAGTTGTTTCTTCAAGATGGCGACCAAGACATACGTAGAGATAGCGATCCAGATTTGGGTTTTAACGGCGTTAGAAGAATTGCCATAAAACTTTTTAATTCGCAGATGTTGTTTGATCCATTTGAAAAATGTTTCTACGTTCCAGCGACTTTTGTATAGAAGTGTAATAGTCAGAGCAGAGGCTACAAAGTTATTGGTTAGAAAAACATATTTTATCGAAGTCTTTTCATCAAAGAAAGTGATACGCCGAAGTTTCTCCGGATAGTATTCAGATGATCTGGGCCCTGTTAATCGAATGGTCTGATCACATCGCAAACCGGTAGACTTATCTACCTCGCGAGAATAGATTCGTTGATATTGAAAATTCTTTTTCGCTCTGATTACAAAAAACGCCGAAAACATGTGGAGGGAGTATAACCGCAAGAAATCTATGTAAGCGCGATCCATAACATAGTACGCTCCCGGTTCGGGAATCAATTCGTCCAGAATGTTTAGATCGTGAACTTTGCCGTCGGTGATCCAGATCATAGAGGGAATATTCCCTCGTAGATCTAATAATGTGTGCATCTTCACGGCGCCTTTGTATTTTCTGAACCGTGCCCAGGGGAACAAAGACAGACATAAATCGATTGTCGTTGAATCGAGTGCATAAACCGTTTCTTCCAACTCGACTCCAAAGTCTTCGTCTCGATAAAGTTTGCGAGCTATATTGATCAGCACTTGAGCAAAGTCGGCATAGATTCTCCAGTCCCGATTTTCGTTGGCATCGGCCAGGGTGCTTCTGGACACATTCCCTCTGATGCCCATGTGATAAAGTTTTGGCTGCATCGCTCGCAGACAGGATTCGATATCGCGTAGACTTTCGCGATAGGAAAGTTGAGCAAAAGCCATTGACAGAAATTGATCCGTACATGAGAAACTTTTTACCTTGTAATTGCCGTGATATCGCTCGACGCATTTGTGGAATTCGTAGATGGGTGCAAAATCCATAACCTGGGAAAATACCAAATGTCCTTGGTGCATGGGCCACTCCTTTGAGAATAAAGATTTTGAGAGGCCCAAAGTTTAAAAGCGATTTCAAATCGAAAAAAGTATTTTTTGATGTAATCATTTGAATATTAAGGTGGTTACGTTAAATCATGGCTCCAACAACCGGACAGCAGTGATTTGAACTCTTGAATTCTTAAACTCCGAAGCAATAGGCTAACGCCATTTCAGCCTGAAGTCAAAAAAATATCTCAGACAATGGACGGTCAACTTGAAGTGGGAAAGCGTGTCCTTAAGAAGCGGCAGAAGAACATAGAATCACCATACCGGACAGAATGAATCAAGGAAAGGGGACAAATAATAATCAAGGGTACCACCCCGGATTCAACCTGAATAGAGGCCCTTTCGTGCGAATATGCCTATATATCTCCTTTACATCTCCTATACATCTTTTGAGTGGTCAAAATATCCCTTCTCCGCAATAAAATCTCCGAAGGAATCCAGGTAATGTTCAAGGCGACACCCCCCTATCCGGTGGTGAGGGCCTTCACGGGTTAACCCCGGATAGGCCGAAGCCTTACGATGGCCCGGGAAGAGGACTCGATCTCGCGATGATGCCGATCGTACGTCTTGATTCGCTCGCGAGCGGCAGTCGGCGAGGTGGTGATCACTACTCGGACAGGGCCTAATTGCTTTTCAGTAATCCATCCCGGAATAAGCTCCCGGCCAACTCCCGGGCGATTTCCGGGCCGGGATGCCAGTGGTCGCGGGGGCTCTCTCCCGCCGGGGTGCCTGCTTTCATCGCCTTCATGGCCGGGTCGTAGAGATCGAAATACCGGATCCCCAGCTCTTCCAGGGTCCGGATGATGGTCTCTTGCTGGTCGCGTTCATAGTCACGCCATTTCTCGGGCAGCTTGAGCTTGGGCATGATCAGAACCGTGAAATCGATCCCCTTCCGCAAAAGGATATCCCGTAGTTCCTTCAGGCTTTTACGGACCTCCCTCACTCCCATGGCACGGGTATCTTCCGCGGGATCGGGGCGAGCGGCCATGATCCGGCCCAGCAGGTAGCGGTAGAGATAAAGATGCCGAAAAAGCCAGGAATTGACATGTTCGGAGGGCCGGTTGAGAGCGTAAACCACCAGTTCATTATCCTGGTTGAAAAAAGCGATGGGGGTGGTCCCGAAATCGTTATAGACGAAGGTCAGGATCACATGATCCGGCTTAATCCGCAGATTATACGTGCGGCAATAGCGCGCTTCCTGGGCGGTGTTGAACGACTCAACACCGGCATTCCAGTATTCATATGCCTCTTCACCGTAGAGTTCCTTCAGAGCATCGATTATTCTCCCTCGCGAGGTTACCGAATCGCCGATGAAAAGAAGCCGGGTCACGCCCGGGGCACGATCGATGCTGTAGGAATTTTTCAGCGTGCCGAATTCGTTATAAAGGTCATTCCCCAGGATCGGCCGGAAGCCGAAATCCGGGTCGACCGTGAACACTTTGGCAAGATCGGACCGGCTGCGCCGGAGCCAACCCAGCTCGTTTCCCACCTGGAATCCGGCATTGGGATCAGACCACCGCAAACGAAGTTCCGCGATCAGCAGTGCCGCCGCCGCCGCACCGACGATCAGCAGGCCGAGAATAATCATCCGGACCGATTTCTTCATATACTATGCTGGCCATAGTTTAGTTTGCATATACTTTACGACTTGGTGAGAGTCACTGAATAATGTATGGAAGTCATTGCGAGTCCCGATTCGTCGGGGCGAAGCAATCTCTTCTTCTGCAATCACTTAAGATTGATTGATGTAGTGCAGCAGATAGTAGGGTGTAGTAATGCAAACTACAATAGGGCCAGCATAGTATATCGATTTTATCAAAATTCTCGATCAGCGGCCCGGGCCGGCAAATTTCCGTCCTCCGGGACCCATTCGACGGCCACCCAGTCGATGGAGAGAATTCCTTCCCGGGATTGTTTCCCCTCGACCTCGGGCGTCTTGGAAGCCGGTACAGCCCGGAGGGTGATCCAAGACGTGCCCACCGCGCCATCGCCGGCCGGCAGACTGCTCTCCACCGTCACCCAGCGATAATCCGGAGGGATCAACAGCGAAGGGAGTGACCGGCGGTTAAGATCGAGATTCAGGTACACCGGAGACAGCTTCCCCAGGTTATTCCGCACCTTCATCCTGAGATAGGGGACCCGGCCGGGGACTTGACAGGTCGGGATCCTGAGCGCCGCTCTCTCTCCCATGGTGCGGTAACGCCCGCTCCGGGAAGTATTGAACAGCCTTCCGTCCTGGAAAAAGGCATCCGGAGGTTCGACATTCTTGCCCAGATCGATCCAGACCCCTTCTGCCGGGTCGGCGCTCAGAAGAACCGGGATATTCGCGGGAAGTCCCCGGTCGGAGACAAACTGGAGAGTCGCTTCATCCCCGCTCATCATCTGCCGGTCCAGATAGATAAAGTTGACGCCGTCCAGAAGCTTTCCCGTCATCGGGAAGCCGTTGAGAAAGACACGCACCTCCTTTCGAGCGTGGTCCTTCCAGAGACTGTGGAGGTCTACGGCGAGAATCCGGTCGCGGACGGTAATGGCGGGAAAAGAGAGTGAAACTTCCTTCTCCTGCCAGGGGAGCACTCGGTAGAGCTGGAGGTAGGGTCGTTCAGAAAAATATTTCCGGCGGATCCCCAGTTCTTCCGAGGTCCATCTCTTGACCGGCGTCACCTGAAAGTTTTCCCGCAGAGCCGGCAGATATTCTTCCGCATCCCGGTAGCCCCGGTTATCAAGGTAAAAAACCGGCACCCCCGCGTTCATGACCATCTGCAGAGCCCGCTCCGGGGGCAGCCGCCAGGGAGCGGCGAGCTGAGTATAATTCAAAGAGAAACAATGCATGTACATATCGATGTTCTGCTTGAGATATCGCGTCGACAGAACCAGTGATCCCGGAGATGTATATTTTTCGATCTCAGCCCGCAGATGTCTGAGTTCGCGCAGCTGAAAATTCCGCGCCTGCATCATCGGAATCACCTTTATCAGTAAAAAGAGAAAAAGCAGGAACATCATGATCGAAGAGAAATAACGGGAGACGGAATACACAACTCCATTCCGGCAAGGCAGAAATAGGAGAGCGGCGCAGAGGGCGAAAAAGGCCGTACTGACCGGGGGCACAAAGAGTGCCCGGGCCCCGAAAGCTGTCACAGAGAGCATCAGCATGACCAGGCCGGCCAAGAAGATCAACACTCTTGGCACGGTGAGCCCCTTTCCCCACAAAACCGACCCTTCCTTCAGTTCGGCTAGTTTGCGTAAGATAATAATTACTCCACAGCCGATAAAAAAGCTGAGAATAAAATAAACCGGCAGCAGGTATCTATCTTGCTTATACTTAAAAAAGGCAAAAACCAAAAAAAAGCTGACAAGAAGGGGAAGCCAGAGGAGAAGGATGACCCGCTTTCTGATAGTATATATCAACCCCACCAGAGCGACAAGCAGCAGAGGAATTGAATAATTGCCGAGAATAAAGCCAAGATACCAGACACTTGATCTCTGGAAGTAATAAAAGGAGAAGAGCCCGGTACGGGAGCCGGAAGCGAGCTGCAGGGAGTGATTAATCGTCTGAAGTGTGCGGGTCATGTTCCCGTGGATCCCGACATCCATAATAAGGATCAGCATGATGAAGGCCAGTACTCCCATCAAGGCGCTGCCAATCGGGAGCAGGGTTCTTTTCCACCGCGTTTTCTCCTTCCCGGGAGAAAACAGGAGGTAGAGAAAGAATGGCCCGCCAGCTATAGCATAGTTAATCCTGATCAGGACCGCGCCGCCGAGAAAGAGGACCGCAAGGAAAATATACGGGGGACGGCTTTTGTCTCCATCTCTCCCGGAAAGCAGCAGAAAAAGACTGATGATCAGAAAGACCAGGGGGGGCACATCCCGCATTATTTTAATGGAGGAAAAGAATACCCGATAGGGTGGGATCAGGAGGACGATCAGGAGACTGACTACTGCCAGAATATTTCGTTCCGAGTCATCCGGGAATATCTTCCGGACAAGCAAAAAAATGAAAACGCCCAGAAGAATCATAAAAAGAGGCCCGACGAAATGAACGGCATAGAAGCCGCCGATTTTGATCGCCAGCGCCAACAGCAGAGGATATCCGATATCGACCCCGTAACAGATCCGGCCGTTGATCAGGTGCCGGTTACCGCTTTGAAGGTTCAACCGGCCGGATGACGGCCAGTATTCTTTAAAGATGTCATAGAGGGGGTATTGACCGCAGAGGGAACCTTCGGCAAGACTCTGTGCGTAGATCAGGTACGAGTAACTGTCGGAGTTCAATAGAGTGGTATAGCCGCGAAGCCCGTATCCGGCCAGCAGCAGGAGGATGAAAACAAAGAGGACCAAGGGAATTATCTTGTAGACTATGCGATCGGACATGGCTGTTCTCTCGTGTTCAATAAATTAGCGCTTCGCACTAACCTTTATGGGTCTATGCCCAGGGATTACCAGACGGTAAATTTATCCGTGAATTGAATATCAGGTTATCAGTATATCAGTGGCATGAATTATCTTTAAAATACCACTGCCATTTCGGTTCAATGCTTGCTCATTCTTATTTTTCCGCCGTGACCCGAAGTTTAATCGGGGAAAGGAAAAATAAGATGTTCCTAAATTAACGGCGAAGCCGTTAATTTATTTCACGGGTTCTTCGCCCCGATCTCGATGTAATCAAGCATCAGACCCAATTCCCGGTAATCCTTGACCGGCAAATGATCGGCTGGTCTCCAGGGTTTGACGGTCAGAACCAGCGGAACAACCCCCTCTTCGATCAGGGAGGGAGGCAGGGAGATCTCAACTCTCCTCTCGCCGCTCACCAGCGAGAACTCTCCCACCGTTTTCCCGTCCAGGCTTACCGTCACCGTCGCCGGGAGGGCCGAGGGCGGCCGGACACCGATATATCCGATCGCGATCACCGTCCCCTTCATCTCCTTTGCGGCGAGGGGGAGAAAGACCTCAGCCTGGGCTTCGGTCCAGCAGACAGGGATCTCGTCAAGATGCATCTCGGGGGGATAGAACCCCTCCCCCATGAAATCTTCCGCCTCCGGCGTCCCGATATCTATCTTCAGAGGATAGGAAAGCGGCCGGAGCACGCTGATGTGGAAAAGGGCATCGTCGCCGGAGGGGAGCAGACGCAAGCGGCTGACCGGGCGCCCATTCGCCCCCGGTCTCAGGATCTCGCGGACCATCCCGTCTCTTTCTACTTTTTTCAACCGTTCACCCTCTAACTCGAGAAAGGCCTCCTTCACCGGACCGGCGAGGCGCACCCCGGCGGCCAGATAATACGGCTTTGCTTCCGGCAGCGGAAGGCCGAGTTCGCTGAACCATGCGGCAATCCGAAGCGAGCCGATCAGGAGGGCGTCGGGGTGTTTTCGCACCGGCTGGAGTTCCAGGCGGGAAAGATCGCGGCTGATTACTTCCGACGGGATTTCCACCCCGACGGTCTGCCACTCCTTGATCGGCCGGATCGGGAGAAAGCCAAGCGGCCGGCCGTCCAGCAGGACCTTCCAGGTCTCCCCACCGGTGGTTTCTTTCGAAGACTGCAGCCGGAACTCGGCCGTGAGAAGCCGCCGGGAGGAAGGAACGGTGGGGATCCGGATCAAACCGTGATAAGCCAGGCGGCGCCAGCTGACATGATAAACATGGGAATAATAAAATTCTTCGGAGAGAAAGAAGCGGTCGGGAATCCGGGCGGTAGCGCCGATATGGATCACATAATCCCTTTCCAGCCACTGGAGACCGAGAAAAACATCCTCCGGCAACCCCTGATCGGAAACGAACCGTACCGTCGAGCGGGGACGGGAATGGGCGGCGGCCGGGAGGGGGAAATAGTTGACGAAGTTATCGATTTCCTCGACCCGTTTATCCCCGGGCAGAAATGCCTCCAGGCGGGTCCGCCGCGGGAGGGAATCCAGGGCCCGGTAAAAGTTCGCGCTCAGCAAATAATCCACGGGGGCCGGTGTCGCCAGATCGAGGGTAATCTCATTCTCCGCCCAACGCCGGATAGAGTAAACGGTACAGACGGGGCGCCCGAATTTTCCTTCCAGGTGATACCGGTCCGCGGGAAGACGAAGGAGAGGAGAAACGGTGAAATAATCCTGAATATACGGAATGTACGCGGCCGCGTTACGTTTCCCCCGGTTATCGATGAGGTAGAGATGGTACCCTGCTCTCATCAGGAGATCATAAGCTTCGCCGTAATCCGGGATGAACTGCTCCAGGTCGGACGGGCGCAGGGAATAACTCCCGGTGAAAAGATCCAGACTCTGGCTCAGAAACTTGGTCGCGAAGAGGATGGAGGGCGGCGTCAAGGCGGTATCGAGGTCGCGGCGCAGCCGGCGGGCGGCCGACACCTGGAAGAGCTTCTCCTTGTAAGAGAATTCCGGCGCCGAGGCGATGATAACGGCCGCGAAAACCGCCAGATTCAAGATGCTGAAGGGGTGGCGCAGGGGACGACGGACGTTCCGCCGGTACCAGAGAAAGAAAAGGGTCAGGGCGGTGAATAAAATGGCGGCATACTGAAGCCGGACGTCCCAGTAGAGGCGATGCGGGTAACGGGGGTTGAGGCAGCGGAAGAGGAAATCCCCCCCGATCAGGCAGACGGCCGCGAAAATCTTCAGGGGGAGAAGCAATCGAGGGCGGGATGGTCCGGGTGCAACCCCGGGGGAGAGCAGTCGGCCGATGCTTCCCATGATGATGATGGTCATCAGGGGATAGAGAGGAATGATATATCTCTCCAGAGGACGGACCCATCCGCTATAGAAGACCAGGAAGGTGACGATCGCCGGAAAGAAAAGAAAACGGGTTTCATCCTTTTTCCACTCCCCGGCCAACCCGAAAAGGAAAAACACGCCGAAAAGAGGGCCGAAGGTTACCAAAAGATGGAACATCATCGGCCAGATCGCCGCGTGGATATTGCCGATCCCCCAGCCGGAGGTCCTTTTGGTCAGGATCTCCCATAACCGCCGGCCCAAGCGAACCGGCATCTTATCTCCGTTCTCCGGGGCAGCCGCGGTGACGGTCTCCACGTGGATCTCGTGGATCTGGGGCGGCTTAAAGATAGACCCGCTGATGGCGTGGTTCTGATAAAGGGCCGGGGCGAGCCCGACCCCAATCGAGATCACGGCGGCGAAGAGAGCGATGCCCGTCCTCCAGGAGCGCCCCCCCTTCACCAGACGGACGAGAAAATACAGACCGGCGGGAAGCATCATTAAAATATTCGGGGTGCGGATGGCGGCGGAAAAACCCAGAAAAAAACCGGCGGCCGTAATCGGGCCGATCGCCGGCGTTCTCCTTCCCCGGAAAGAGAGAACCAGAAAATAAATCCCCGCCGTCAGGCAGAAGAGCGAAGCCACGTCCCCGTGGGGGGTCACACTCAACTGCCAGACCTCGTCGACCAGCAGGAAGAAAAGCAGGGGCGCCCCCAGGGAAAGGGCCCGACGGGGGGCCCCGCGGGAGAAATAGAGCGTTCCCAGCAGATAGATAACGAGCAGGAGGGCGCTGTAGATGAAAAAATTGGCGAAAAAGACGCCGGGAAGACCGAAGACAGCCATGCAAGCGGCCAGGATCAGGGGATAGCCGATCGCGTATTTGCAGAATATTTTCCCGTCACGGAGGAGGTAGCCGCCGTAATAGATAGAGTAGAGCTTGCCGGGCTCCGTCCGGTCCTCGATCAGTTTGAATACCGGGTGATCGAGAAAGATGCTCCCGTTCTTCAGAGCCTCGGCAAAACGAATCACCTCGTACTGGTCGGAACCGATCGCCACGTAGTAGCCGAAATATCCCAGGGTCGGGACAAGGAGCAGGAGCAAGATCAGCAGTATTGTGGTGATTCTGTGATCCATATAAGCTTTAACCCGATTTCAATGCGAGGGCAGAATAAATTCCTAATTCCAATATTTTATCGTTTATCGGGAAACGCTAATGACGAAACCCGAATGACGAAACCCGAATGAAATCCTAATGATAAATCACTGCTGTCCGGTTGTTGGAGCCATGATTTAACGTAACCACCTTAATATTCAAATGATTACATCAAAAAATACTTTTTTCGATTTGAAATCGCTTTTAAACTTTGGGCCTCTCAAAATCTTTATTCTCAAAGGAGTGGCCCATGCACCAAGGACATTTGGTATTTTCCCAGGTTATGGATTTTGCACCCATCTACGAATTCCACAAATGCGTCGAGCGATATCACGGCAATTACAAGGTAAAAAGTTTCTCATGTACGGATCAATTTCTGTCAATGGCTTTTGCTCAACTTTCCTATCGCGAAAGTCTACGCGATATCGAATCCTGTCTGCGAGCGATGCAGCCAAAACTTTATCACATGGGCATCAGAGGGAATGTGTCCAGAAGCACCCTGGCCGATGCCAACGAAAATCGGGACTGGAGAATCTATGCCGACTTTGCTCAAGTGCTGATCAATATAGCTCGCAAACTTTATCGAGACGAAGACTTTGGAGTCGAGTTGGAAGAAACGGTTTATGCACTCGATTCAACGACAATCGATTTATGTCTGTCTTTGTTCCCCTGGGCACGGTTCAGAAAATACAAAGGCGCCGTGAAGATGCACACATTATTAGATCTACGAGGGAATATTCCCTCTATGATCTGGATCACCGACGGCAAAGTTCACGATCTAAACATTCTGGACGAATTGATTCCCGAACCGGGAGCGTACTATGTTATGGATCGCGCTTACATAGATTTCTTGCGGTTATACTCCCTCCACATGTTTTCGGCGTTTTTTGTAATCAGAGCGAAAAAGAATTTTCAATATCAACGAATCTATTCTCGCGAGGTAGATAAGTCTACCGGTTTGCGATGTGATCAGACCATTCGATTAACAGGGCCCAGATCATCTGAATACTATCCGGAGAAACTTCGGCGTATCACTTTCTTTGATGAAAAGACTTCGATAAAATATGTTTTTCTAACCAATAACTTTGTAGCCTCTGCTCTGACTATTACACTTCTATACAAAAGTCGCTGGAACGTAGAAACATTTTTCAAATGGATCAAACAACATCTGCGAATTAAAAAGTTTTATGGCAATTCTTCTAACGCCGTTAAAACCCAAATCTGGATCGCTATCTCTACGTATGTCTTGGTCGCCATCTTGAAGAAACAACTCAAATTAGAGGCCAGTCTCTACACAATTCTACAGATTTTAAGTGTTACCCTATTTCACAAAGAGCCTATATCGCAAGTACTTACGGAATCCAACTACATTCCTGAAGAGGGTGATTCCGCTAACCAGTTGATATTACAGTTCTTATAACCGGACAGTAGTGATGATAAATGACTAATTCCCAACTTCCCTTTAGCTACCTGACTTGTACGGAGAGTTTACATTTCATCATTAGAAATTCGTTTTTTCGTTATTCTTTCGTCATTTTTACCCCGAGGTGCCGGAGGCACTTTTCGGGGCCTCATTCTCCGCCCAAGGCGGATCAGCCTCTGGCTGAGGATTTCGTCATTACTCGTGATAGCCTCTATCTGGTAAAAATAGAAGAGGACCATTATGTTTTTCGGTTTTAGCGATACTCGATCTTCACCCGGTCCAGCATAATGCCGAGAAGGCGCTTATCCGCGGTCTCATAATAAGAGCTCGGCGACCAGAGGGGAACGAAGAGCTCGATTTTCGCCAGGCGGGCGGCGAGGTCAGGAAGAGCCAGCGCCTGCCGGTATGTTCCGCCCCCGGGCCGGAGGGAGATGATGCCGATCTGCTTTCCGTCCAGATAAACCGCGCACTTTCGCTCCTCCGGGGGGATCCCGGCGGGAGGACCGTCCAGGATCTCCAGAACCAGTTCCGCGCCGTGACCCGATCCGGAGAAGAGGGGGACCTCCAGCACCGCCGTCCCGGAGGTCCAGCGGCCTTCTCCCTTGTCTGAAAAAAGCTCGGGCTTGTAGAAACCCTCGGCCAGGTAAGCCCAGTCCTCCTCTCCCCCGATATCGATGTCCAGATCTTCCCCGGGGCGGGCGACCACCGGCCGGGTCCGAAGCAGCGCGGGGCAGCCGGAGGCAGCGGATTCGACCGCCAGCCCGGTAGCCGGGGAACTCACCTGTCCCGGATCAAGGAGCAACCGCTGGACCGCCCCCCGGAGATCGTCTCTGACGGCCCGGCCGCTGACCAGGACACGGTAGGGCTCACCGCAGTTATCGACGCCCGGCGGCGGAGTGATTTCAAAAGCGACAAAGCAATACCCCGCTGACGGCGTTTCAAACCGGGCGCGGCGGAGCCACCTCCGGACAGTGACCGCCTTGATCGAGAGAGCCCCCCACCAGGTATCGTCGGGATAGGGTATCCGGTATCCGGCCAGGGGATAGGCCGTCAGCCGGAGGCTGCCCGCGCGGCCCGAGACGGCATCGTCGGGGAGCGGAAAGCGGATCGTGTCCCAGTTACTCACCCAGGAAAGATCCAGATCGGTTATCTCTTTTTTCCCCAGCCCGATCCGCAAACCGACCGGACGTTTTACTTTCTGGCCGTTCCTGAGATCGATCTCCCCGATCAGTGCGGTGTCAGGAAGGAGTATCGTGGGGATCATGACCTCACCGGTCTTCTCCCAGAGAAGACGATAAAAGTATTTGTCCTGCCAGTGGAAACGCTCGAAACCGCTGAGCAGAAAATACTCAGGTACTTTAGCCCGGTCCCCGAAGGTAATCGTGTAGGGGGACCAGACGCTCTGGACGGAAAAATCCATCATCCGGGGGAGAGGCTGATCCGACTTGATGGTGAGAACCGAGTCCGGACTGCGGAGAAGCCGGGCGGGGAGGAAGAGATAATTGATGTTGTCCTTGAGCGCGACGTCCAGCGGCCGGCCGTTCAGCAGCACCTCCACCCGGGACCGATCGGTGTAGTCAGCCCAGATGGTTCTCGCGTTCAGGGTCATCAAGCAGTCCTCCCCCTCCTTCAGGCCGGCGATATCCAGGTCCACTTCCTTCCGGTTCCAGCGTTCTATCCGATAGAGGGTGCAGACCGGCTGGCCAAACTGGTCGGACAGACAGAAGTCATTTCCGCGAAAGGTACCAACCGGCGTAACATCAAAATACTTGCGAAGAATGGGAATATATTTACCCCCTTCCCGCCGTCCACCGCTGGCGTCGAAGAGGAAGAGAGAAACGGGACGATCGAGCATCCGCTGGCAGCCTTCACGAAGTTCAATCCCCACTCGTTCTATATCGAAAACCCGGATACTGTGGCTCCTGCTGAAGAGGGATATGTACTGGGAGACCGGTTTGGTGGCGAAAATTACCGAACCCGGCGGGGCCAATCTATCGATCGCCTGCCCGAATTGCCGAGCCTGGGGAAGCTGGAAGATGCAGCGGGTGGAAAACCATCCCGGTCCAAACTTGACCAGAAAGAGGGTAAAGACCGCACAGGCCAGGATCATGTGGCGGGAGGTTGTCTTCCAGCCGCTACTTTCACGGGCAGCAATCAGCCAGAGACCGACCGTGAAGGCCAGGACGAAGAAATCAATTACTCCCAGCCCGTACTCATGATTGAGGAGGAGGCGGAGCAGGACATCCGCTCCGATCAGAACCGGGCCCACCCAGAGCACCCATTTCCGGACGTGGGGGTCGAGGACTTTGCCAACCCCCGCGACCACCAGCAGAATAAAAAATGGCTGGGCGATGGTCATGTAGCGGACCATCAGGTGAACCCACATGCTATAGAAGAGTATGAAGATGAGCGGTATCCCCAAACAGAGATACTTGATTTCCGGAGATTTCCACCCGGAGATCAGCCCCAGTATAATCAGCGCGGTCAAAGAGACCCCATAGAGTTTTCCGAAGAATTTTAAGGTGTCGGGACCAGTGGTTGCGAGAAAACCTATCCAGAGAGGAGCAGGGGACTCGACATCCTTCACTTTGAACACTGCCCTCTGGGTAATTTCCGGGCGGGGGGGATGAAGAGGATTTCCTTCGGTTGCATAGTTCTGGAGGAAGATCGGAACCAGGCCAACGATGAATAAAAAACCAGCGAGCACAACGACCGCCACCCGTTTCGACCAGCAGGCGGGGCTCCGGAGTCGGACCAGGAGATACAGTCCAACCGGTACGCCAACCAGGACATTCGGAAGCCTGGTTGAGCCCGAATACCCCAGGCAGAATGCTCCCAGTACCAGGGAGAACCAACGAACCGCGGGCCACCGGCGGAGGGCCCGTATTCCCCAGTAAAGTCCGGTGATGAGGACGGTCAGCGCCAGAAGGTCCCGGGAAGGCTTCATGGCCAAACTCCAGACCTTTTCAATCAGAATGATGAAGAGAAACGATCCGAGCAGGGCCAGAAAGATACCGTGTCTCCATTGAGCAAAGATCATCTCCGCCAGTTTGAAGTAAAACCAGAGAAAAACTCCCACGACAAAAATATTGGCGATATAAGCCGCGTCAGTTCCGAACACCTTGATTAGGCCGGCTAAAAATAAGGGGAAGCCGATGGCGTATTTGCAATATATTCGACCGTTCTTGACCAGATAATTGCCCAGAAGTACAAAGTGGGACTCGCCCGGGGCCCAGCCTCCTTTAAACCAGTTATAGACGGGGAAATCGCTGTAAAACCTCCCCTCCGCCAGATGGCGGGCAAAATGGACCAGCCCGAAAGGATCAGAGCCAAGGGCGACATCGTAGCCCTTCAGGCCGGAGAAAATGACCAGGATTAAAAACAGGCTGAAGAGAGTATAGACGAATGTTTTCTCTTTTTGGATCGCCGTCATTGTTCAAAACTGATCCGCTTCATGGTTAAATTGGATTAAAAGGTTATCCGCATCAATCCTTCGGCGGGGGAAAATGACCGTCACGGGATTCCATCGGAGGGTGTCGCAGACAAAAAACGCTCGCGGCTAATTTAGGACCTGTTTTATCAGGTATTCCTCTTTTTCACGGTGAATAGCCATTGCCAGCATCTCCCCGATCAATCCGGTGGAGATCAGCTGGAAGCCGATCAGCATCAGGAGCACCCCCAGGATGAGAAGCGGGCGGCCGCCGATGCCGTATCCCAGTATTTTCAGGATTGCCAGGTAGATATTGATGACCAATCCCAGAGAAAAAAAGATCAAACCGGCCCCTCCGAAGAGATGGAGAGGTTTCTTGATGTATTTGGTCAGGAACATGACCGTCAGCAGGTCCATGAACCCGGCGAAAAACCGGGAGGGGCCGAACTTGCTCTTACCAAAAGCCCGGGGATGGTGGCAGACCCTGATCTCGGTGACTTTATATCCTTTCCAGTGGGCGATCGGAGGAATATAACGGTGCAGTTCGCCGTAAAGGGTGATGTCCCGGACCACTTCTCTCCGGAAGGCCTTCAACCCACAGTTAAAATCATGGAGCCTGATCCCGGTCATGGTGGCGGTGACGAAGTTATAGATCCGGGAGGTGTACTTCTTGATGAAGCGGTCATGCCGGTCCGCCCGCCAGCCGGTGACCAAGTCATATCCTTCGTCAATCTTCTTTAAAAGAGCCGGGATCTCCTCCGGGTCATCCTGGAGATCGGCGTCCATGATAATGACCCGGCCGCCCCGGACCGCCTTGAAACCGGCGTCGAGGGCGGCCGACTTGCCGAAGTTCCTCCGCAGCTGAATGATCCGGATCCGGGGATCGGACTCCCTGAGATTTTTCAGCACGCTGAAGGACCCGTCGGATGATCCGTCGTCAACAAAGAGAATTTCCCAGGACCGCCTCCGTTCGTCCAGGACCGCCCGGATCTTCTCAAAGAGCGGTTGCAGATTCTCCTCTTCGTCGAAAAGAGGAATCAGAACGGAGATGTCAATTGGCTTTTGCTTATCCATCACACAAGCTCAACTCACTCTTATTTTGCCACTAAGACACCAAGGCACGAAGGAAAACCAAAAAAGCTTCTATTACAACCCTTCCTATCATTTTTTAGCTTTCTTGGTGCCTTTGTGCCTTGGTGGCTCATTTTCTTTTAACTTGAAAAAAACCCGATCCGGCTCACGATCGATTTAGCGCTCGCGAGTACGCTTTTCAGATCATCCCAGTTCTTGATGCTGAGCGCGGTCTGGAGAAAGAAAGAAGGACGAAAATAAAATTCCTTGTATGCCCTGACCCGGGCCTTCTCGGCCGCGTCCAGGGGAAATTCAGGGGTCTCGATCATCCCCAGACAGGAAGAGAAGTCCTCCCATTCACGGTAACGGATCCAGCCCCTCTCAGTGGTAGTCCGAAAAAGTTCGGTTCCCGGGTGGGGGATGGCGACAGCGAACTGGGCGCTCCCCGGTTTCAGCTTCTTGGCGAACTCGATTGTCTCCCTGACGGTATCCTCGGTCTCCCCCGGGAGTCCGAAGAGGAAGAAAGCCTGGGTACGAATCCCCACTTTCCGGGCCAGGCGGAAAGCCTCCATCACCTTCTCCAGAGTGATCCCCTTCTTCATCAGTTTCAGCATCCGGGGAGAACCGGATTCGACCCCGAAACGGATGTAACGGCAGCCGGCCTTTTTCATCGCCCGGAGTACCTCCTCATCCATGCTGTCCACCCGGCATTGGGATATCCATTCGAACTTCAGCCCGCGTTTCACGATCAGACGGCAGATCTCGAGAATCCGGTCCCGGTTCAAGCCCATGGAGTCGTCGTCAAAATAGACCTCGTCGACCCCGTACTTCTTCACGCATTCTTCAAGCTCATCGACGACGTTGCCGGCCGAGCGGGCCCGGAAGTCGTGCCCATAGAGGGTATTCGGCCAGAGGCAGTAGATGCACCGGAAGGGGCATCCCCGTGAAGTGACAACCGTGGTCGGACGCTTCCCGCGGAAGGTCCCCTGCCGGTAAAACGGACTTCCCACCAGATCCCGGGCCGGAAAGGGCAGCTCATCCAGGTTCTCGATCAGCGGCCGGTCGGGATTTACCCTGGCCTCCCCTCCGGAACGCCAGGTCAGCCCTGCCACCGCCGAGAAGTCCTTTCCGGCAGCCAGGGCTTGCACCAGATCGCGGACCGTGTAATCGAATTCTCCCCGGCAGATGGCATCCACCTGCGGGTTTTGCTCCATGATCTCCCGATGGTACACGGTCGGATGGGAGCCGACCAGGACCGTCCGCGCCTCCGGCAGGACCTTCTTGACGGCGGCCGCCGACTGGAGATCGAAGTTGATCGAGGGGGTCGAACACTCCATGACCACCACATCGGGTCCGATCTCCTTCACCCTCCGGCCGAAGGCCTCGATGTCCAGTTCTTCCAGGATGGCGTCGAGAAAGGCGACGTCAAAGCCGCTCTGGCGTACGATCGCCACCAGGTAGGCCAGGTAGATCGGGTACTCGATGAATTTATCGCTTCGCTTGTGCGGCCAACGCACGTCGGAGCGGGCCCCGAACCCTTCACCGGGCCAGGGGGGATTTGTTATCAGCACTTTCATACTATTTCACCATACTTGAATTTAACCACGAAGTACACGAAGAACACGAAGATCAAAGAAAATTATGAGGAAAAACTCCTTATTTATCCAGCCTTCGTGTCCTTCGTGCTCTTCGTGGTTTTATGCATGTTCTGTCCGGGTATATCGTTATGACTATACCCTTCACACAACTCCACAAATGTATCCGCCAGTTTATCCCAGCGGTACTTCTCCTCTACCACCTTGAGTCCTTCCTCCCCCATTTTTCGGGAAAGTTCGGGATCGGCGATCAGCGTTTCAATCTTGTCGGCCAGATCGCCGGCGTCTCCCGGCCGGTAGAAGAGGCCGGTCTTCCCCTCCTCGATCACTTCTTCCAGCGCCGGGAGCCGGGGCGCCACCACCGAGAGACCGCAGGCCCAGTACTCGAACTCCTTCAGGGTCACCCGCCCCCGCGCGGAAACAATATCCGGCAGGATGACCAGGCCGATATCCCCCCCCGACATATACCGAGCCACCTCTTTCTGGGTCAGCCAGCCGGAAAAATAGAACGCGTCCGTCAATCCTTCCCGGCCGACCATCTCTTTTAACGCGGGGATAGCGGTCCCTTCGCCGATAATCCAGAACGCGGTGCCGGGTTTGCGGGCAACCAGTTTTTTCGCGGACGAGACCAGAAGTTCGGGACCGTCCTGGGGGTCGATCACCCCCTGAAAAATCAGGACCTTCTCCTTGCCGGGGGCGCATTTTCGTCTCAGGTCGCCGCTTTCGTATTTACGGAAAATCTCCAGGTCGACCCCGTCGCAGACAACATCAATCCGGTCCGGGGAGCCTCCGTATTCGAGGATGATCTCCTTCATGGCCCGGCTGATGGTAATGATCCGGTCCGATCCCCTGATCGCGGCCGCTTCCATCTTTCGCCCGAAAGTCTGGACCAGGGAGAGCCATCCCCCGGAAGAATAATTATCAAGATATTCGAAGAGAACATCGGTCAGGTTGAGGACCAGCAGGGGCTTCCCCGCGGTCATTTTCCTCCCCCAGAGAGCCCCGAACCCGGCGATCGTGTTGTGAGACACGATTAGATCGGGACGAAAACGGGCGACCGTCCGGATCAAACGCTCCATGTTGACCGGATGGGCCAGAAGATATTTCTTCATTTTATTCGGGTCGAGACGGCTCACGGTCTTCAGGCGTACGATCTCCCGACAGCCCAGGTATCCCTTTGCTTCCTCATCCGAACTCGCGATCCCTCCGGCGACGCAAACCTCATGGCCTTTCCGGGCGAAGGCCCGGATGATATTGGAGATCCGGGGACTCCCACCCCCGCTCAGGGGGTACAACTCTTCAAAAATGGTTACCAGTACTCTCATAGAACTCAGCCCTCTCTCCACTCAGGCAACGTTCTGAAGTGCCTGAAGTTACAAAACTACTCGCCGCCATCGAAATCGAAATGAGCTATTGTTCCGTTTTGAACAACGACCATCATGATTCCATTGAGGCAATACCGGTAATTTAAAATACTCATGCAATATTGCTTCAAAACATACACACTATTATTTTTCTGGAGGGAAAATAATACCAGATAAGCGACTAGGGACAAGGTCATATTTGCCGGCGAGATATAACGAACCTACTCTTTTTTTGCGCTTTTTTACGGCAAAGATCTTTTCCGGTTCAGACGGGACCGGATCGGGCGGGCCGGGATGCCCACCGCCACCGCGTATTCACCGATATCGCGGTGGACAACGGCCCCGGCCCCGATGACCGCCCCTTTTCCGATGGTAACGCCCCCGAGGATAACGGCATGGGTTCCGATCCAGACATCCTCCCCGATCACAATCCGGCTGGGAGCTCGTCCCTGGAAACGCATCGGCCGGTCGGTATCGTCAAAGACATGGGTTCCCCCGATGATCTCCACCTGGTTGGCGATCAGGGTGTCGCGCCCGATCTCGATATCGCCGTAGCCGTAGATGAATGAACCCGAACCGATATTAACCTTCTCCCCCACCGTTATCTTACCTCCCTGGGTCCGGACGATGACCCCCCGCGAGACATGGCTGTCCGTCCCGATCACGACCGGTCCCGCTCCGGGGCCGACATCGAAAAAACTTCCTTCCCCCAGAAAAACCCTCTCGCCGAGCCGGAGGCCGCCGGGATTGAAGAAACGGACGTTTTTCTCAATGAAACACTTCCTGCCCAGATCTCCGAAAAGCAGGCGGTAGAGATAACCCCTGGCCAGGCAGCCGGCGATTGTCGGGAAACAGGAAAAGATCGTCAACAGCAGACCCTGGCCGAAGAACCGCGCCAGAGATCGACTCCCATAGACCTTTTCCCGATACAGGCGGAAACTCTCTTTCCACCCGTCCGGAGGGATTGTTCCTTCACCGTCATATCCGACCATGGGGATACTCCTCTTCAAGCCATTCAATAGATCAGGCTGCAGGTATTTTAATTATTAAAAACGACAACAAGGAGTGATGGAGTGTTGGAATGATGGTGTAATGGAGCACGAGGCACCTCATCACTCCATCACTCCAACACTCCACTATTCCATGCTTCACCAAGGTACATTAACAGGTTTTCCCCCGACCGTATATAAGCCTATCACCCTGTCAT
>CAWGIE010000040.1:0-41496 GCA_963822585.1 uncultured bacterium | reverse complement strand
GTTCAACCGGCTGGGGAAAAATACCGCGGATTATTCGGATTAAGCGGATTATAGTAATAAGAAATGACATCTTTCAGCGATTATCCCTATTTTTTGGTCTAATCGCCTGGGCTGTTTGTTATCATATCATACTCCACCCGGCGAATGACCGACATTGTGTCTTTACCCCGCCGGTAGGTTCGGGTACTATAAGCGACCATGAATTCAGGAGAACTTAATCGAAAGAATAAAAGGCAGTATGATTTTTCACTAGCTCTCATTTTCTATAATGAGGAGGAGAATATCGCACCGGTGGTCGGAGGATTGCGTGATGCGCTGGACGCCGCCGGCTTCAACTTTCAGCTGGTACTGGTCAATAACGGCTCCTCCGATCGGACCTCGGGGCTGATCGGGCAGCTGGCGAAAGAGGACCCGCGCCTGAAAGAGGTGACCGTGAAGAAAAACCTCGGGTACGGCTGGGGGGTCATCAGCGGTCTTCGGGAAGCTGAAGGGGAATGGATCGGCTACATGGACGGGGACGGCCAGGTCGGACCGACGGGTCTGGTGCGGGTTCTGCGGTGGGCGGACTCCGGGTTTGACCTGATCAAGGTCCGCCGCGCGCTGCGGCTGGACGGTTTCTCCCGGCGCTGGATATCCAACAGCTACGTGATGATGTTCTGCATCTTGTTCAATCTGCCATTCTATGATATCAACGCCAAGCCGCGAATCTTTAAAAGGGAATGGCTGGATATCTTCGATCTTACCTCCCGGGACTGGTTCGTGGACGCCGAACTGCTGGTCAAGGCCGGCATTTTGAAGCTGACCGTGAAGGAGATCCCGGTTGTCTTCCGGAAAAGGGGGAAAGGGTTCTCCCATATCAATATCGCCGCGATTATTGAATTTATCCGCAACATAGTCAGATACCGCCTGGGGAAGGAGCTGATGCAATGGAAGAAAAAAATACGATCAAAGTAGTGATTCTCTGCGGGGGAAGAGGAACGCGCCTGGTCGAAGAGACCGAGTACCGGCCCAAGCCGATGATCCGGGTCGGGGAGAAGCCGATCCTCATTCATATCATGGATATCTACTCCGCCTACGGATTCAAGCAGTTTGTTCTCACACTGGGCTACAAGGGCGAGATGATCAAAGATTATTTCCTCAATTTTGATTATTACACGAACGATTTCACCCTCGATCTGGGGGAAGGAAAGGTGATCACGCCCCACACGCGTCTTCACCCCGACTGGCGGATCACCCTGGCCAACACCGGCCTCGAGACCCTGACCGGGGGCAGGATCAAGCGGGTTGAGCCCTATATCGACGGCGACACGTTTATGGTCACCTATGGGGACGGAGTTTCCGATATCGATATCGATCAGCTGCTTGCCTATCACCGCCAGAAGGGAAAGCTGGCCACCGTGACCGGTGTTCGTCCGATGACCCGTTTCGGAGAACTGGAGGTGAAGGACGGGCTGGTCAGGGAGTTTCGTGAGAAGCCCCAGGTCAAGAGCGGCCTGATCAACGGGGGGTTTTTTGTTTTTCAGAAGGAGGTCTTCGATTATCTTTCCGACGACGGCTCCCTGGAACGGGAACCCCTGGAAAACCTGGCCCGCGACGGCGAACTGGCGATCTACCAGCACGAAGGCTTCTGGCACTGTATGGACACCTACCGCGACATGGAAAATTTGGAAAAACTGTGGATGAGCGGTAATGCTCCTTGGAAGAAGTAAACCCCTCAGGAATGCATTCATGCTTTCCTTAGCGGGAAATAAATCTCATAAGAAAAGGTTGTAAACTCATGAGCAATAATTTCTGGAATAATAAGAATGTCCTTGTCACCGGATGCACCGGCCTGCTCGGTTCCTGGATGACCGAGGCTCTCTATCGACGCGGCGCCAACGTATTGGGGTTGATCCGGGATCTGGTCCCCCAGTCGAACCTGAAAAAGCTGAGCTGCTGGGATCGGATCAATATCGTCCGGGGAGACGTGACCGATTACGATCTTCTGGAGAGGGCAATCAACGAGTACGAGATCGACACGGTCTTTCACTTCGCCGCCCAGACGATTGTTTCCATCGCCAATCGTTCTCCCCGCTCCACCTTCGAATCGAATATCAGGGGGACATGGAACCTGCTTGAGGCCTGCCGGCAGGTGAATACGGTCAAGCGGGTGGTCGTCGCCTCCAGCGACAAGGCGTACGGGATTCACACCGACCTTCCCTACACGGAAGCGGCGGCGCTGCGGGGGAGCCATCCGTATGACGTCTCCAAAAGCTGCACCGACCTGCTCGCTCAGGCGTACTTTCAGACCTACGGGCTCCCGGTGACCATCGCCCGCTGCGGTAATCTTTACGGAGGAGGCGACCTGAACTGGAACCGGATTATCCCGGGGACCATCCGTTCGGTTTATTACGGGGAAACCCCGATCATCCGCAGCGACGGCACCTATATCCGCGATTATTTTTATGTCCTTGACGCGGTGAAAGGATACCTCCTGATGGCGGAACAGACCGATCGGGAAGGTGTTGCCGGAGAGGCGTTCAACTTCAGCGACGAGCGCCAGATTACGGTCCTGGAACTGGTTAACCTGATCCTGAAGCTGATGGACCGCGAAGACATCAAACCCGATGTTCTCGATGCCGTGAAGGGGGAGATCCACCACCAGTATCTCTCGGCCGAGAAAGCGCGCCGGGTGCTGGAATGGAAGCCGGCCTATACGATTGAAGAAGGACTGGGGGAAACGATCGCCTGGTACCGTGACTTCCTGGCCGAGCTGGACCGGGAACGTGAAGAGTGATCGTTTTGTCCCTCGGGTTATCTTTAGCCGGTTTGTAACCTGATATTTACCACGAAGGTCACGAAGGATTGTATATTCAAGGCGTTTGTTACCTTCGTGGTTTTAGTATGACTTGTAAAGGCAAAACAACAGTAAGACAGAAGATCGCCCTGATCGGCGGCAGTATCATCGTCACGGTTATCCTCCTGGAGCTCGGTCTCCGCCTGGCCGGTTTTGTCGTTCTTTCCCTCCGGGACCGGCCCAACCGGATCGACCGGGAAAACAAGGAAGAATACCGCATCATCTGTATCGGGGAGTCCACCACCTACGACGGCGATCATACCTACGCCTATCCCAACCAGCTGCAGTCTCTTCTCGACGAAAAATTTCCCGACAAGAGTTTTACCGTCATCAACAAGGGGAAGCCCGGATGCAGCACGGCCTACATCGCGGATAATCTGGAAGGCTGGATGGATGATTACCGGCCCGATATGGTCGTGGCCATGATGGGGATCAACGACACTTCGGTCAGCCACCGGCTGCACGAAAAAACCTCTTCCCTGGGGGAATTCATCGAGGGGTTCCGGGTTTATAAACTGGCGGCCCTGCTGGGGCAAAATATCGAAATCGCCCTGGAAAAGTACGGCCTGGCTTCCCCCAATCGTCTCGACCCCGATCTCTATCAGTACCGCGGTTTGATGGGGCCGGAGTACGACCTCTTTCAACTGGAAGCGGAGCTTCGGGCGGAACTGCAAAAACATCCGGATGACCCGGCCGCGTTGGTCCGGATGGGAGACTGCTATCTCAGCCAGGACCGGTATCAAGAGGCGACGGAAATCTTCGAAAAGGCGATCAAGCTGGACCCGAGGTGCGACGAGGCATATGTCGGCCGGGCGCGGGGCCATCTGAACAAGCAGTACCATAAGGGCGTGACGCGGGCCTGCTGGAAAGCCATTGAGATTAACCCCGGCAACGACAGGGCCTGGACGCTCCTGGGGCGGTCTTTCCTCTCGAAGAAAAAATACGGCCAGGCGATGGAATCCTTCAGCAAGGCCATCGAAATCAACCCGGCCAACGACCAGGCGCTTGCCTCCCTGGCCTGGATCGATTTCTGGAAAAACAAACAGATCGCCCGGGGGAAGGAACGGGCCCGCCGGGCATTGGAGATCAACCCGGACAATTACCTGGCCACGGTCACGCTCTGGAGCTGCTACGAAGCGGAGGGGGATTATCGCTCGGCGATCGGGGTCTGCGAAAACGCGATCGAGCGCGACCCGTACCACAAGAGGGCCTACGTGGAACTGGCCTACATCTACCGGCAACTGGGAGAGCCCGAAAAAGCCGAGCAATACCTGCGGCAGGACCGTCGCCGCCTGATGAATACCTACAACCCGATCACCTTCGACAGCTACCAACGGATCACGAAGATCGTCGATCGCAGGGGAATCCAGCTGGTCGCCGTCCAGTACCCGATGAGAGCGGTGGGCTCCCTCGAGAAGATGCTGGAAGACCATGACGACATCATCTTCGTCGACAACGAGGACGTTTTTAAAGAGGCACTCCGAAATGCCGACTACGATGATCTTTTCAAGGACGCTTTTGCCGGTGATTTCGGGCACTGCACCCCGGAAGGAAACCATATCCTGGCGGAGAACGTGGCCGCGACAGTGATCGAAGAGTATTTAAAGCCCGCCGGAGTACCACGGGATTGAAGAGGAAAATAATGAAGCGGTGGAGTAATGGAGTGATGACCCGGAGCATTCTTCTCCCCATCACTCCACCATTCCAGCACTCCACTACTCCATTTTGCCGATCCCTATGATACAAGCCATGAAACGATGAGCGGAAAGAACGTGCCAATTGAAGGGTATCGCACTATTCCCGTGCTGGTCACGGGGGCGGAAGGATTCATCGGTTCCGCGCTGGCGCGGCGCCTGGTCCGGGAAGGAGCCCGGGTCTCGGCCCTGATTCATCCGGACGCTCCTCGGGGGCGGCTGGACGGACTGGAGTCCGCGATCGGGATCTATCCCGTCGACATCCGCGACCGGACTGCCGTACAGGAGGCCATCCGGAAGATCGCGCCGCGGAGAGTATTCCACCTGGCCGCCATGACCGATGTCAGCCGGGACTGGAGAAAGATCGATGAGGCCCTGGCAGTAAACCTGGGGGGCACCGTCAATTTGATAGCTGCTCTGAGCCGGGTTGATTACGAGATCATGATTTCCGCCTGTACCGCCGAGGCCTATGGACGAAATCCGGCGCCGTTTAGAGAGGAGATGTCCCTCGATCCGATCTCCCCGTATTCATTCTCTAAAGCCGCCGCCACCATGTTCGGCCGGATGGCCGCCGCGTCCCTGGGAGCATCGGTCAGAATTATGCGGCTCTTTCTCGTCTATGGCCCGGGCCAGGGCGTGGAACGATTTCTTCCCCAGTTGATCCGGGCCGGCCTGTCCGGAGAACCGGTCCGGATGACGGCCGGCGAACAGACCCGGGAGTACACCTATATCGACGACGTGGTGGAGGGATTTCTGCTGGCGGCCAAGGAAGGCCGCGGCTATGGCGAGGTATTCAACCTGGGGACCGGTGAGGAGATCTCATTACGGGACCTGGTAGTGCTGATCGACTCAATGATGGAAGGCGGGGTCCGGGTGGACCCGGAGGTGCTCCCCTATCGCGAGAACGAGATCCGGCGGTTTGTGGGGGATCATACCAGAATCCGGAATACATTGGGCTGGGAGCCGCGGGTCAGCCTGAATGAAGGACTGAAGAAGACCATAGGATGGTACCGGGATCAGCATTGAAAAATTCGTAACACGTTAGCGTTTTGAAAATAACACCCGACCAAACTCGTTACCACGCTCCCCATGGTAACGAATAGATTTGCGTTCCCACGCAGAGCGTGGGAATGAGGGAAAGGGCGAAAGTGTTACGAAAATTCATTATCATAAAGAGCTCTCCGGTCGGGCAGAGTGTCCGGTTACGCGCTTCCGGTGCGGGGAGAGGCGCGGGCTGATCAAGGGATAAAAGAAGTAACTGCTTCAATAATCCGCGCTAATTCGGAGTCGGAGAGATCGTGGAAGAAGGGCAGACGGACCAGCCGGTCACTCAGGTCTTCGGTCACGGGACAATCACCCGGCTTTCCCCCCATCCTCCGACCCATGATGGAGAGGTGAAGCGGGAGGTAGTGGAAGACGCTGTAGACATGACGGGCCCGAAGGTGCGTGATAAATCTTTGGCGGGCCTTGAGCGAGGGTAAAATCAGATAAAACATATGATAAGCCTGATCGCGATAAGGGGGGATGAAAGGGAGCCGGACACCGTGTTTTTCTCCCCACGTGGTTATATTGCGACGGTAATATTCCCAGATTAGCTGTCGCCGGGCCTGGATTTCTTCCCGCTTTTCCAGCTGGGCAAGCAGAAAAGCGGCCAGCAGGTCAGAGAGGACATAGCTGGATCCCAGGTCCATCCAGGTGTACTTATCGACATCTCCCCGGAAGAGCTGGCTCCGGTTGGTACCTTTCTCCCGAATAATC
Source organism: uncultured bacterium (assembly GCA_963822585.1). Taxonomy (GTDB): domain Bacteria; phylum Auribacterota; class Erginobacteria; order Erginobacterales; family Erginobacteraceae; genus CAWGIE01. The sequence goes on along the minus strand of CAWGIE010000040.1, from coordinate 35,208 downwards.
TCGGCTCGTTTAATGTACTCTGGATTGTTAATTATCAGCGCTCCGCCTTCCCCGCAGATAAAGTTTTTGGTTTCGTGGAAGCTCAAGGCCGCCAGTTCCCCGAAGGTGCCGAGGGGGCGGCCCCGGTATCTGCCGAAAAGTCCATGGGCATTGTCCTCCACGATCGCGATCCCCTTTCTTCGAGCCAGCCGCATAATGCTGTCCAGTTCACATCCCACCCCGCCGTAATGGACCGGGACGATTACCCGGGTGCGGGAGGTGATTAAACCCTCCAGTCGTGATTCGTCCAGATTGAGTGTATCCGGACGGATGTCAATGAATACGGGGCGCCCCCCCCGCAGGACAAAGGCATTGACAGTTGAAACGAAGGTGAAGGAAGGAACTATTACTTCGTCTCCCGGCTGTATATCCAGGAGGAGGGCCGTCATCTCCAGAGCGTGGGTACAGGAGGTGGTGAGGAGAACCCGGGGCGCGCCCAGTTCCTCTTCCAGAATCTTCTCACATTGAAGGGAGAAAGGTCCGTTGCCGGAGATGTGACCGGAAGCCAATGCCCGGGAGATGTATGTGAATTCATCGCCCGCCAGGTGCGGCCGGTTAAAGGGGATGAAATCCGGTGGCCGTTCAATACTCATAGTTATCGTTATCCGAGAAGATTTCAGCTGATTAACCCGGATTATTCATGAAAATTGAAAATTTTCATGAATAATCCAGGTTAATAATTGCCGTTCAATGTATTATAAATTGTAATCTTGCTTGTGCGTCTACAGCACTCTGCTTTTTCTTTTCCTGAAGGACAACGTGTTATCCTTCCTGTTAACACTGATGGCAGAAATGGACCTTTGGCTGTAATTCATTGCCGGATAATTTGATAAAATAAATATCTTTCCGCATAGCTGTTCATTCAATCTTTGTCATTGTTCAAAACTAACCCGATTTATGAATAAATCGGGTTAAAGCGTATAATGCGGCTCCAACAAAGCCGGCGCCGGATAAAAGAGCGACCGAAGAGAGCTAAGGTGTGAACCACTTGTGAAAAGTGTAGGATGACCGGTATGGTTCATATCCCATCCGGCTGATAATTTTCTGCATTACGGTATTGGTGAGCAGTACTGAAGCCAGAAAACGGACCGCTCCCCGGGATCGGGCCCAGTTTTTAGCTCCGAGCGCCATATCGCGCTGAACAAGACTTCGTTTTCCGATTGAAGGAGAAACTCCTTCCAGAATCCCTTCCCCCTCCGCCGGATTGTTCATCCGGATCAGGGTAAAGCCGATGATCTCCCCGTTCTGTTCCGCCACCACGACATCGTGGTCATGATCCCGGGAGAGGGCAGTGTTATAGGCCCAGGATGAATAAATTTCGCCGCTTCCAATTTTGGCCAATCGTTCATCCGCCTGGTAATGCCCCCCGTAATCATGAAAAGCTTTCTCCGCCACCGTCTTTACCGTATCCTCTTCCCCGACCTTCATCATCCGGATGATGAACTTTCCCGAGATCTCCGGGATAGGAGGTCTGATCAGATTGCGGCGATAGAGAATCAAGGTGTCGGTGAGGAGAGATCCTTCTTTTTCCAGAGCCTGAGCGACACGGATATCGGTGGTTGGGCATCGGGTAATTAACAGCGTTACTTTTTCTCTCCGGCAGAATTCCATGACCCGGGGAAGGGTAACAATGGTTATCTGTTCCGCCCGGGCGGTTCGGATGCCGAATCGATCCTGATCAACCGGAGAAAGACAGACAAGCGGTTCTTGAGAATTCATGGCCATTCAGTTTTTTGAATTCTATCCCGATAATGTGACAATGGTAATTATTGGAATAATACCGCTCCATCGCATCGCAGGCAAGAATGAACGAATAAAAATATTGATAAATTCATTGACTTTCCTCAATCCGGCATATATATTTTCTTGACAATATTGTAATAGCAGGTTAGTTTCTTAGTTTCTTAGTTTCTTAGTTTCTTAGTTTCTTAGTTTCTTAGTTCCTCAGCTCCTTTTTCCAAATAAACTGTGGCTTATGGGGTTTATTTTTACATAAACAGCCTGATCACCCGGATCTGAAGTTAGATGAAGGGGTGAAGCTGGCTTGACTCCCGGTGGTTGTGGAAACGACCGGGAAAATGGACCGATAAGATCGGTTATCCTGCATATCGGCAGGCCGTTTCCGGTCCATAACCATTTGAGAAGGAGATACAAGAGTGAAAAAGATGGTATGCCTTGTAGGATTTTTTATTCTGGTGGCGGCTGGTTCAACGGCATCTCTGGCACAGCAGCAACCGGTAATTGTCGATGAGATCTGGATTGACTGTAGTGGATATGGCGGAGGGGTGGCCTGGCGAGAAGGGAAGATTTATGAGGGGGGCTCCCGGGATCCGATCATCTCAATTCGTAATCCCATCAATGGGGCTGTAGAAGGGCACGTGACCGTTCCCAGCAACGGCTGGCCGATCGGGATCCAGGGAATGACCTACGATTCCAAACGGGACTGGCTCTGGTTCCGCTATTATGGGACAGCATTTTACGCCATTCCAGCGGCGGGGGGCGCCTTCCAGGCTCAGATCGGCAACGGAGGGGATTATCGCTGGGGTATTTTCTATGACAAAACAATTGACCGGTTGTGGATTGTCGATGAAAAAAAGGGGATTCTTAAGGTCAACCCGGAACCGCCCCATCAGGTAGAGCAGACAATTTCTCTGGATTTCCCCGCCAAGGGTATTGTTCGGGTGGGTGATAAATTCTGGATTATCGAGAGTCTGGAGAATCAACGCGATGCTTATCTGATCGAGTGCAACATGGATGGGTCCCAGACGGGAATTTTTATGAAGATGCCGGAGAGCGCCTACGAGCATGATGCGGGAGGAATTTGTGTTGATGAAGATGGTTTTCTCTGGGTGAGAGGGGGGCAGGGTTCCGCCATTTACAAGGTGGATATCGGGTACCATCCGGGCCCGTCGCCTTCTCCTCCGTTGCCGGCCACAACACCGGTGGGATATAAAGTTCTGGACTCCGCTGATTATAACGGCGATGGCCGATCGGATGTCGCCGTCTTTCGTGGTGCGAGTGGACTGTGGGCGGTAAGAGGTATCACTCGCGTCTATTTTGGGGCTGAAGGAGATATTCCGGTCTCCGGTGATTACAATGGCGACGGCACCACCGACCCGAGCTTCTTCCGGAAAGAATCAGGGCTGTGGGCGATTAAAGGAATTACCCGCGCGTACTTTGGATCTGAAGGTGATATCCCCGTTCCCGGAGACTACAATGGGGATGGCTTCTGCGATATGGGAATTTTTCGGGAGAATGTAGGATTGTGGGCCGTGAGAGGTGTCACCAGAGTATACTTCGGCAGGGATGGAGATCTGCCGGTGCCGACGTACGGTTATCCCGAACCGAATAAGTTGATGGCGATCTTTCGTCCCTCTACCGGTGAGTGGTTGATCAAGTTGTCCGGGGCTGTCCTGAGTAACTACTATGGCCGCGCTGGAGACTATCCGATTCCAGCTGACTGGGACGGGGCACCGGGGATGAAGGAACTGGGAATCTTCCGGCCTTCTACCGGCCTCTGGGCGGTGCAGTGGACCGGCAGAGCTTACTTTGGCGCCAGTGGCGATCAGCCGGTGGTCGGTGATTATCTTGGTGACGGAACGGACGACGCCGCTATCTTCCGGGATACCGCCGGATTATGGGCGATCAGGCACGTCTCCCGGTTATATTTTGGCCGGGCTGGTGATATTCCGGTTTCAACACTGGCGATAAACCCTTCTTCCTCTTCTGAGTGACAGACCGGAAGATCTGTCTCTCGTTTGTCGAAGGATAATAAAGCCGCTCCGCCGGAGTTCGATGGTCCGGGGGAGCGGCTTTGTCTTCAGTCAGAAAAATTTTACGGGGCGGTGGCTGGTATCCCCCGGCCGTAATCCTGGGGGATCATGCCGGTTCGTGCCGCTCGTGGGGCGCGAGATTGTCGGTCGTTTCCCGAATCAGACCGCTGGGTACCCCGATATTGCGGAAATAGAGGCGTCCCAGATACTCGCCGATAATCCCCAGTACCAGCAGCTGGGCCCCGGAAAAAATAGCAATAACGGAAGCCAGGAAGGGAAATCCGGGTGAGCTGTATCCCAGGATCAGATACCGGCCGATGACGTAGATCAGTACCCCCATGCCGAAGATGGTCAGGGCAAAGCCGATGATACTGGTCAGCTTTAAGGGGAGAACACTGAAGCCGGTCAGGGTGTTGAAAGCCTGAATGAGGAGTTTCCGAAAGCTATAATTTGACCCTTTGTTCCGACGGGGATCATGCCGAACAGTCACCGCTGAGAACCGGGTGGTTGCCCAGGTCAGGGGGACATCGACCAGGACAAACGGGCCTCGAAAGCTGGCCAAAGCCGGTAGGACCTGGCTGCGGATGGCCCGGAACGCGCTGATATTGTGAGCGATCTCCTTTCCCACCGCGGGCCGGAGCAGCAGCCGGATAAAGGATGAACCAACCCGTCGTCCGAGCTGATGCTGTTTTTTCCCCGGGGTGCCGTAAACGACATCATAGCCGGCTTCTAATCGGGAGAGGAGTTTCGGTATTTCTTCCGGCGGGTTTTGGAGATCATCATCGATCGTTACGATTACTTCATGCCGGGCTTTCAGTATCCCCTGGAGCAGGGCATTGTGCTGTCCATAGTTCCGCATCAGGCTGATGCCCCGGATCCAGGGATTTCGCCGCGCCAGTCGGCGGATAGTCTCCCAGCTTTCATCCCGGCTGCCGTCATTGACTAAAATGAGTTCAAACTGTTCGGCCGCAACAGATAAGACCGGTTCCAGCCGCCGGACCAGTTCATCCAGAGCATCGGCGCTATTATAGATGGGAACGACTACGGATAGATTCATTGGCTGTTATTCTCGTGTTGGTTTATTTTTATTCCAAAATGAGTATAGGTCGGCCGTTCCTGAAAGTCGGCAGGGAAATTAATAATCCCCCCGAATTTACTCAGATCCATGCACGCCGACCCCCCTCCATCGCAGGCCATGCCGTTGTAAGCGCCCAGCGCCCGGTGTAATGTACCCAGTTCCTCCAGGTTTAATCCAATACTGTAATCAGGTCTCCTTCCGTCCACGACCACCAGGTAGAGACGGTTCCCCGAGTCGTTAATGGACATTGAGGTTGATGGCCATCGAAGATTCCATACATGCCGGGGGGGAACAACCTTTCCGTCAATTAATATATCTATTCTTCCCCAGATTGTATTGTACTTCTCCGGAGTTACCGTGGTGTCGATAACCTGCGATCGGTAGAAACGGGCATGATTACCTTTGTCAAAAGACAAAAACGGTCGGTGCCCGTTGTCCTGCAGCAGCACCGGCGTTCCGTTACAGATCAGATTCCCGGTCCATTTGCCCAATCCGCTGTCCAGTCGGGCGGACCGTCCCGCTTCTCCATTAATGGCGACGATACAATCATTTTGACGGCTGAACCGGCTGGTCAGCCATTTCCCTCTGATCTCCGGATCAACCACGATCCGCAACCCCGGGTAATTGAGATCGATAATGGCTATGAAAATCTGGGATTTTGGCGCGGTTATGTTTAGAAATATAATGTCGGTTGATTCATCATAGACCAGAGGGACCATCCGGTTCTCCCCGAAAAGCCTGTTCACCTTTTCGTCCAGTCGGCTGTAATCTTCCAGGAAATGACTTCGTTTAATCCGCACCATGTTCTTGATAAGTCCATACAGATTGGTCTTCCGGGACAGATCTTGTTCCCGTTCTTTAAATCTCCCCGCTATCTTATAATCAGCCATCAGGGAAGCGATAAGCAGCACCAGCAGCAGCCCCCCATATTTAACCAGCCTGGTCGAGATTGGTTTGCCGGTTCGCTTTAATAACCAGAAAGCCAGCCCGCTCAAGGCAAGGTAAATCCCCACCAGAGCCGGGAGCAGAATCAGAAAAGGCAGTTCCAGAAACCGGAAGCTGGCCGAAAGGACATTATCTATGATCCAGTTGAAGAGTGGTCCCATAACGCATCAATCGTTCTTTATTAATGAACCGGATTATAATCGAACTAAAAATAAAGATATTCTATTCTGGTGGTCGGAGCATAGTCTTTGATCAGAAACCAGCTTTCCGGGTCGCCCCTTAAGAAGCGGGCACTGATCCTGATCGGCCGGCCTTCGGTAATGAGGTCGGCGGGAACACTTAAAAAATAAATGCCGCTGTAGCAGTTTCGGTGCGTTTTTACGCTCTGGAATGCCTGTTTCATTTGAAAGAGGAGTTCACAGCCTCCCCCCCGCCAGATGGTATCTTCAGAGGTATCGGTTTGAAAGGTCAGGACCGGTTGATTGTTAACCATAAGTTCCACCTCCCCGGGAATTCGGCTGACATTGCCGACGAACTCCAGGATTGTTCTTTTCCGGTCGGGGCAGTCATCCGTCACCCAGGTCAGTTCCGCGGAAGATGATGCTGGGAGCAGATAAGCGGTTCCGGTCCGGGAGTGGGGATGGAGGAAGTCCGGGTAGGACCGCCGGTTTTTTTCCGGGGCGGCAATGACATGGGCAACTCCCCGCAGGTAATTGACCGGTCCCTCCCGGTTGAAGTTCGATAAGATGATCCGCGGGAGCCGGCGGATCATCAGGCGGATCCGGTACGAGCCGGTCTGGAGGCCCCGATCCGGGGAGAGATCCATAAATGGCCGGCCGGCCTTGAGAAATCGACTGATAACCTGAGCATCCTTCAGTTCCATTCTGCGATCGATGCGCTTATCCCAATCAGTCATCCATTTATAGACGGAGACCAGATGTTCCCGGCCGCTGGATCCGGGCAGGCCTGGTCCCAGGAAATTTCGATCTCCAGGATATGACTGGTAATCACCCCAGATACTCAAATAGTCTCGGTCTCCGCCGGGATCTTCTTTCAGGGAAACAGCGACCGTCAGCCGCCGATCTTGCAACAGAGCGATGTCGAGGGGGATAGCGACCCACTGACGTACATTCTCCAGGGAAATTCCCCGCCAGGCCGCTCCGGTCGCATAAATAGGGAGCATCACCTGATCCGATCGAGGGCGAAATGAGACGGGCAGTTCCCTGCCATCGGCGGTTACTGTGACGGGTACGCTCAAACCCGGGTCCTTCTGCATGTCGATGAATAATGAGGGCTGAAAGAAGTCAGGCAGATTAAAATTTGCAGGGAGGAGAAACTCCTGACTCGCCGTTTCCGTGGGGGATTCCAAGCGGCAGATCCAGGATGTCCATCGAGTATCCGTCAGGGCGGAAAAATTAATCACTCCTCCCATTGCCAGCGCGAAAAATACTGCGGTGGCGCGGCCGCGGGATTTTCCCGATCCGATGGAGATCAACCGATAGAGAAACCAGAGCAGCCCGATCAGCCAGAGGTTGATCAGGGTAATTCTCACCGCGCGCAGAAGATCTATTCCGGTCCCGGGGAAGATTCCGGATAGAATGGGCAGGGTCGCGCCGGCCAGCAGAATCGAGCCCCCGGCGACGATTGCCGCCGGAGCCAGCAGAATCGGGAATCTCTGGCGGGATATGGTCTGATAGAGGGCCGCCCCCATCGAGCTGAGCGCGAAGGCGGCCAGAAAGAGGACCAGAGGCATGACGGGAAGTGTGAGCCGTGGTTCCACGATGACAAGGGGAACCAGAACCGAGCAGTAGGCTAAAAAGGCCATAATGATGAGGGCTTTTCTCCAGGAGATAAAGGATAGCGGCAGGCCGATAAGAGCCAGGACCAGCAGTGTTCGTTGAACCCAGAAGAGTTGAAGATCGGAAAGAATGAGGGGAGGCCAGTAGGCGATATAAGGATAACTCCACTGCCGGATCATATTCTTAAGAAAAACGGCGAGCAGGCGTTTCGGTTGATAACGAATGGTACGATAGAGCATCGAGATCCGTTCTTCCGGGGAGTAGGTGCCCGCGCTTTCCCGTTGGATCCGGCTGTCCCGAGGAGCGAGTTCGGTGTAGTCGGCAATATCGGGGGCCCAGCCGTCGGTCTCTAAAAAATTTATGGCCCAGGGATAATCCCCATATCCAAAGATCACATCGGAGGGATACCGGGGGGGGATCACCGTGATAAAAATTAGCCAGGGCAAGATGCCGGCGGCGATTCCGCCGACAAAGCCGATAAAACTCATAATTCTTTTTTTCTGATGCCAGGTGGCGATGATTACCGGAATTATGAGAAATAGGGGGAGGTAGAGCATCATCCGCCGGCAGAGCATCAGGGCGGCAACCAATAGTCCGGACAGAAACAGCCGCCCTGGAGAGTACCTGATCGTAGCTTTTATTAAGAGCAGGATGATAAGCATCACCAGAAAACCGGTCAGGCATTCCTGCATAATGTTGGAGGATGAGAAGATAAGCGGGGTATAGACCGCCGCCAGCAGTCCGGCAATCAGACCGGTCAAGCGTGATCCGAAATATACCCCCAGGATATACAGAGCCGCGCATACCAGGGCATCCAGAACGGCTTGTCCCGCCCGGGCGACGGCCAGTTGCCTGGCCGGGAGTTGTCTGAAAAGGCTGAGAAAGGCCGGATAGACCGGACCTCGCTTGGCCAGGCGAGCTGCTATTTCTTTGCCTTCCGCCCAGGAATTAATCGGTCCGGCAAGGTCGCCGGCCCGGGACCAATAACCGACTGAGTCCCATTTCAGGGGAGGCAGAGGCCGACCGCTCATAAATAGCAGCCGGAGAATAAGGGCGATTACAAATATGCCCAAAATGATCAAGCGATCAGATCGGATTGTTTTCATCGCAGGAGATAATCCGTGATCGGGTAATGATACCCCCTTCGATCTGTCCCGGCGGGAGGTAAAGAATCGGGGTTGATTGCCGTGAAAACGATTTCATTGTTTACAATCAGGGGTATTTAAGTTATTTAGATAGATCTTTTCTGAGAAGATCTGCTCGGGATTGAAGCCTGTCTATATTGAAGATACCTTATCCCTGACAATTCTTATCTTCCCGATCCGGCTAGTGACCGTAATCATTCTCCTGGTCGGAGTACTGACCGCGCGGAGATCGTTTTAATAATTGCAATCGTTCGGACAAACCGAATTTATATATATACATGAATCGAGCCAGATATCAAAACCGAATTTATTTCTTCCTCCTTCTACTGTTGACGATTCTTGCTCTGGGGGTACGGGTATGGGGAATCGCCTATGGTGAACTGGTCTGTTTCAGTCATGATGAACAGATTCATCTGCGCACGGCATTGAAATTCTATCGCGGCAGCCTGAATCCCCGGGATATCTGGGCTTCCCGCCACTTTCTCTATGTATTTTATTCCTGGTTCAGCATGTATCTGGTCGCTGTGATCTATCATCTCTTTACCGGGTTACGTTTCTTTTTCTCCAGTATTATTAATCAGATGGTGGCGATCTCAGGGTATCGAGTCGATTCCGTGGTACCCATCCCCTTTCCCCTCCGGCAGGGTATAAGCGAGCGGGAGGCGCTCTATATCGGCCGGTTCACAGTGGCCCTCTTCGGGGCGGCAACGGTTCCCCTGGTTTATGTGATCGGGAAAAAATTGCGGGACCGGCGGTCCGGCCTTCTGGCGGCTGCGCTCATGGCTTTTATCGGTTATCATGTCGCCAACTGTCACTGGATGAAGAATGATATCATCGCGGCTTTTTTTCTGATGGCAGCTTTTCTGTTCAGCACCCGAATTTTTCTGAAGGGGAAGACAATCGATTATGTTCTGGCGGCGGTGTTCTCCGCCTTGGCGGTAAACAGCAAACAGAATACCGCCCCCATCATCGTAACGATCTTACTGGCCCATCTCTGGGGTGAGTTTCGTCCGATCAATCAACCGTTTATCCGCCGGTTGATTGACCGAAAAATTGTCATCTCCGGTGTGATCTTTTTGATCATCTTTATTGTTTCCTATCCATTGTTCTATCTTGAGTTGCCCTATATTATCAACAATCTTCACGATTTAATCTCCCGGACTGAGACACAGGCTATGTTCGGTGGCCTGGGTACCCAGGCCCGGCCTCTCTCTTTTTTCCAGATTCGCCGAAATAATTTGATTAATTTTGTTCGTTTTTCATCCGGAATGGTATCGGGCATGGGGGGATACATTCTGGTCTTAGGCCTGGGAGGAATCATCATGGCGGCGGTGAAGAGGGAGAGAAGGCTCCTCTTTTTAGCATCTTTTCCGGTCGTCTATCTTATCGCCGCCGTCCTGGTGGCTTCCCCCGGGGTCAGGTATCAGGATACCATTCCTCTCTATGGATTTTTTGCGCTTCTGGCGTCGATGTTTTTAGAGTCTGTTTTTCGGCTCCTGCTCGTCAAGGATAGGCGAATCGGCCGGGCGATGCTTATCGGGGGGGGGGTGCTTCTCTGGCCCTATCTGTTGACGGTGGTACGATTGGATTATGGCTACTGGCAGCTCTCTTCGAAGTATTTTGCCACCCGATGGTTCGCCCGAAATATTCCTCCCGGCAGCCAGGTGATCCTGGAGTCCAAGACGGTTGACCTTGATAAGGAGCGTTATCCCTCCCATCGAGTCAGGGCAATCTGGGGGGCGGATATTAAGAAGCTGAAAGAAACCGGGGTTGATTATCTGGTTGTCTCCTCCCGCCATGAACGCCGGGCCCTGGAGGAGACCGGGCTGTTCGGCCCGGATCATCCCTACGGCAAAAGTTATCTGGATATCTCCCGATATTATAATCTGATCAAGACATTCGATATGGGACCGATACCGTACAAGGCCGGCTATTCTAAAATCTACCGGGTAAAAGAGAAGTATCCCCTCAGTCCGGAGGGATTGAACTCAGGTTTGTTACGGCACTTTCAGAATGATCTTTCCACGTCATCGGCACCCCTGCTCTTTCTGAATGAACTGGGGCAGTGTGAGGGAGATACCAACATGATTGTGGATAGCGACCATTCGGGCCGACGGCTGCTCATCTCCCCGGTGGCTCTCTCCGCGCTGGGCGTGGAGATTATCAACGGGCCTCATCGCGTTGAGGCAAGACTGAAGCTCGGCCGCCGATTGTGGAAGATGGAATTAGCCCCCGGTCAGGCGAGAGTGGTGGTAGGACACCCCGACCGTGATATATTCCGTTTTAAAAACTCTTATCGGGTTAACGTATCCCTTCAGGGAGAGGGGGCCTGCCTGGTCCGGATCCTGCCCGATGCCGCTCGGATCGGCTTGGCTTACTGGGAAGAAAAGTGCTGGGATCAGGCTATCCAATTTCTGAATCAGGCGGCAAAAGAATCCCCCGGAGACTGGTATATCCCCTGTCTGATTGAATCTGCCGCCGGTCAGGCCGGTCTCCGGCAAGAGACATTTCCCCCTCAGGCTGTTCTAAAGAAGTTATGCCCGGATACCTACCCCCTCGTCGAAGATCTGGTGATGAGACCGGTTCAATCGGATCGGTGGAGAGATGCTTTTCAAAAAGAAACGGGTTTCCCCGTTGACTGGCTGGAGACCCGGGCCGGAAGCATCTGGCGGCATAAGGACCTGGAGGTGAAGGGGGATAGTTTAAAGGGATTCCGGCTGGCCTCTCCCCGTGTATTCTATCTCCCGCGGGGGCGATACCGGATCGAATTGAATCTGGATAATCAGCCGGAGTCGGGTGATGATTCCCCGATGCTCTTCCAACTGTACCGGAATGGCCAGCTCTTCCGAGAGTGGACATTTGACTCGAGAAAGAACGAAACGCCGCCCGAAACCCCGTCTTTCATCAATCCGGAGTTTGGAGATCAATGGTGGTTTCAGCTAAAGGTATCCGTAGCCTCTCGCGATAGGGTTACGTCAATCAACTTTGTTCCCTCGCTTTATCACTGGCTGGCGGGGAATGAGTATAGGTGACTCATCTACAACAGATGGCATATCAATTATCGGAGCGAGTATGAGTTCTCCAGGAAGACCATGTATTAATATCCTGCTGACGGGGATCACGGTGCTGCTTTTCCTCTTTTTTTGTGAGGCAGGATATCGGGTCTATGAGATTATCCGGATCTCTTCTATTCCGGCTCCGGAGAGAGACACAGTGGTCTGGTGCCGGTATGATGAAGAGGTGGGCTGGAAACATATTCCCGGGGTGTCGGGAAAGGGTGTCGTCACCGATTGCCATGGGTACCGGATCGGTAATGAGAATGAAATTGATCGGCCCCTCCCGGAAAAGGTTATTGCCGCTCTGGGAGATTCCTTTACTTTTGGCGATGGCGTGGATGGCTATGAAGCCTGGCCCTATCTTCTGGGACGGATGATCGATCAGCCGGATGTCGGGGTAGCCAATCTGGGGGTCTGCGCCTACGGGATCGATCAGATGTATCTGCTCTATCAGGAGGAGAAGGATATAATCCGGCCCCGGGTTGTGATTGCCGCCATTATCAGCTGGGATATGATGCGAATGATTAAATCAAGGTGGCAACCGGGCGGACGCCAGAAGCCCCGCTTTGTCTGGCGGGACGGTGAACTGGAATGTACCAATGTGCCGGTCCCCTTAAAACTTGATGATGATCGCCGCCGGGTACGGTGGTATACTATCCTGTTCGCTCTGAACCGGTCGTATCTTCTGGAGCGTCTCTTCCCCCCCGAAAAGCTGTTGGAAACACCTGAAATCCCTCCGCATGTCTACCAGGAAAAGAATATTGTCATAAACAAGTATGCTGAAAGTGTCCTGCTGGCTCAACGGCTCATTGAAAGATGGCGGAAGGAGGTGGAAGACGAGGGGAGGCGCTTTATATTGGTCTTGATTCCTCTCAAAGAGAGGATCCAGTACTATCACTCCTACCTGATCACCCTGAGAGACAATTTGTCCCTTCAGGGCGTGGAGATCGTGGACTGCCAGAAAGCCTTTCAGCAGGCTGCGGGGGAGGGGAAGAAGCTCTTCCGTGGATCGCATCCTTCTCCGGAAGGGCAGAAAGTGATTGCCGGTCAGGTGTATTATTATCTGGTGAGCACGGGGGCAATCTGATAAATTATAATCTTCTTGATATTTGTTGCATTATATGAATAGCGGTGGTTGGGGATGCACCTGATGGAGTAATGGAGTAGTGGAATAGTGGAATGATGGAACACCGCCCGCCGGACCTGCCAGCCGCTATATCGGCGTCCGGCGCCGAGTGAAAACAATCCGTCAAGCCGGGTAAACAAATATTCCAATGCTCCAGTACTCCTTTTTGCTATCTATCCGGCATCTGCACCGCCGGCGTTGCTAAAAAGCACGAACAAGCCGATGACAATCAATAAAAATATACGTACGGAGAATGCAGGACTGCCAAAAGTAACGGTTATCACCCCGATCTACAATAACGCGAAGATGATCGGAGAATGCCTGGAGAGCCTCCTCCCCCAGGACTACCCGGATTACGAGGTGATCGTGGTGGACGACGGCTCGACCGACAACACCCCGGACGTGGTCCGGCAGTACCCGGTCAAGCTGATCAGCGGGCCCCATCTGGGAATATCGGCGGCCCGCAACCAGGCGATCCGGGCCGCCCGGGGCGAGATCGTCATCACCATGGACTCCGACCTCAAGGTCCCCTCCGATCTGATCAGCCGGATGGTGAAGCCGCTGCTCGCCGATGAGAAACGGGGGGTGGTCATGTCCTGGTGGGACATCAGCAACCCGGAGAACCTGGTAGCTTCCCTGATTTTCCGGGGATATGAGTACTTCATCCACGAGCTTGACGAGCCGGATTTTTTCTGGGGATACTGCTTCGCCATCAAGAAAAAGATTTTCGACGAGATCGGCTATTTCGACGAATCGCTCCCCCTGGTTGAGGACGTGGATTTCGCTTACCGGATGGTCCATGCCGGCTACACCATCAAGATCCTCAAGGACGTCCGGGTCCGGCATTATTTCCGGGACCGCCTCTTCAAGCATCTCCAGCGTCATTTCAAGACCGCCCGCCATAAGTTCCTCTACGTCCGCCGGACCGGGAGGTTCACCGACCAGCGGGGAACCGTGTTTGAGTACGTCAAGCTGCTCCTTCATTTTTTCACCCTGCTCTCGATCGTTCTCATCCCCTGGTATCCCTGGATCTTCGTCACCCTGCTGGTCCTCTCGCTGCTCAGTCACCTGCGGATGACGATCTGGTCGATGAAGAAGGGGCCCCGCTATATCCTGATGATGCCGTTCAAGTTCCTGACCAAAATGGCCTGGTCCCTGGGGGTGATCCAGGGGAGCTGGTGGCTGATCCGGGGGTACAACCCCTCGCCCAAGGATTTATAAGGAATGAAGAGCTCTCTTAATTGGTTAAGAGTCTTTACCATGAAAGAGGGTTCAAATATAGAGGGCGAGGGAAAATTCGAAATCCGAATATCGAAATCCGAAAGAAATTCAAAATCCAAAACTTAAATGTAAAAATCGGCCGAAAAAGAAAAATTGTTTAAGAAAAACCTCGATCACATTAGGGATTAGTTGCTGGTTGGTTTGATTAGTTAACAGTGTCCAAGGCAAGAAGGCGTTGGGGTGGTTTGGTCATTGTGATTTTGATATTATTTCGTATTTCGTATTTCGTATTTTAAGGTCGTTTTTATTTTTGTCCGGTTTTGTAACGATGATATCCCCCGCGAAACAAGAGATTCTATAAAGCAACATGCTTCCGCCGATTCCAAAAGACCTGTATAACCTCTACTCCGATCTTCCCTTCTGGCAGCGCTGGCACGTCAGGATGCGCTGGCGTCTCTGTCCCTTCATGACCATCGCCGCCCATGTCCCCCCCGAAGGGAGGATCGCCGATATCGGCTGCGGACGGGGGATGCTGGCCAACTATCTTGCCCTGACCGGGAACGAGCGGCGGGTGGTGGGGATCGACAAACAGGCAGTGAGGATCAGGGCCGCCCAGACGTCGGTTAAAGGGAGGAGCAACATCACCTTCCGGGACCAGGACGGCCTTGAGATCAGGCAGGACACCTTCGACTGTATCATTATGAGCGACTTCCTGCATCATTTGACCTACCCCCAGCAGGAGCGGCTGCTTCGTCATTGCTATGCCATCCTCCCTCTTCGCGGTCTTCTCCTGATGGAGGACGTCGGCGACGAACCGCGCTGGAAATGGATCGCGCACTTCTTCATCGACCGGACCCTCAACTTCGGAAAGCGCCAGAATTTCCGCCGGCCCGGAAACTGGATCAACCTCCTGGCCGGTATCGGGTTCTCCGTCGCCACCTTCCCGGCCCATAAAGATATCCCGCTCTCGGACGTCCTTTTCGTCTGCCGGAAGGACAATCCCCGACCGGCCCGGGATGAGCAGGGGGGGGAGGCATGAAAGTCGGCCTGCAGCTGGGGGGGGGAGGGCTGATGATGGTCATCGCCCTGGCGGTTTGTCTGGTGATTTTTATCGAGGTCGGCCGGCTGGAAAAATCCGCCCGGGAGATATCCGACGACACCCTCCCCAGCGTGGCCGGTATCAGGGACCTCGAGCTGGCAATGTACCGGGTCCGCCTGGGGGAGAAAAATCACATCATCAGCACCACCGGGGAAGAGCACCGATCCGCAGAGGAGAGGATCGACGGCGCCCTCACTCTCTTCGAAGATGCCCGCCACCAACTCGAAAAAAACCTGGACGGCGATGAGGAACGGGAGGAGTTCAAGAACCTGCTGACCCGGTGGGACGAGTACCGTGTCGTCCAGGCCCGGGTGCTGGCTCTCTCCCGGGACCGGGAAGAAGAGGACAACGACCGGCTCGCCCAGGAACTGAGCAACACCGAGGGACGCCATCTCTTCCAGCTGGCGGAGTCGGTGGGAAAGCGCATGGAAAAAGATTACATCAAGATGGGGCTCCGGGCCAAGGAGCGCCTCATCTCCGCCTACGCGCGTGCCCGGATGATAGTGATCGGCGTGGCTCTGGCCATACTGGTCGTCGGTCTGCTTCTTTCCCTATACGTCGTCGGTGGGAGGAAATGAAAAGGTGAAAGGCATCTTTCCCGGTTCCCTGTCTCGGGACCTGCTCGAAAGGATCGATGCCCATCTCCCGGGCGAAGGGAGGATTCTTGTTATCGGGGGAGAGGGAGCGGTCCTGCCGGCCTCCCGTCTGGCGGAACGCTCGCCCGGGCGGAAGATTGTGTGCTGCTTCCCCGAACCTTCGGCGCCGGCGGGAATGGATTGTCCCTCCGCAGTGATAGACCGGATCGCGTTTCCCCCGGAGCCTCCCCCCGCGGGAGCAAAATGGGACGCGGCGGTCATCTGCGGCAGTCTCCCCCGAATGGATTATGGCCTTCAGGAAGTTTTAATCAGCTGCTGCGCCCGGGTTTTGAAGGCGGACGCGCCGCTGGTTATGGAGGTGGTTGACCGCCAGCCGCTCTGGCAATGGCTTTCCCGCGCCCTGGCCGGACAGGCTCACTTCGGCCCCCCGGAACGCCTCTGTTTCCGGAGCCGGAGGGAGTGGGAGGAACTCCTCCGCCGCCACGGATTCGGTATGGATACCGTGTCCGCCCACCTGGAACCGCTCCCTCCCCATCTTCTCCTGGTGGCCAAGCTGGATCTGGGGCGTCACCCGGAGGAAACCATTCACACCTACTTCGACCGGACCGAGGACAGCCACTGGTGGTTTATCGGTCGCCGCCGGATCGTCCTCGGGTTCTGCCGGAGACTGTTGCCGCTGCCGCCGGTCCTTATTCTCGATATCGGCTGCGGCACCGGCGCCACCCTGAAACGCCTGGAGTCGCTGGGAAACGCCACGGGGGTGGATATTTCAGCCGAGGCGGTCCGCTGTTCCCGGAAGCGCGGCTGCCGCGACGTCCGCCTGATGGAGGAAGAGGACCGCCTTCCCTTCCCCGATTCATCGTTCGACCTGCTTGTCGCCCTCGACGTGATCGAGCACATTGATGATGACCTCGGGGCGTTGACCGAATACAGGCGGGTGCTCAAGCCGGGAGGCCGACTTCTCCTGACTGTTCCGGCGTACCGGTGGCTGTGGAGCCACCATGACGACCTGAACCGTCACCGCCGCCGGTACCGGATCGGTCCGGTGCGGCGCCTGCTCGGGGAGGCGGGGTTCGCCGTCCGCCGGAGCACCTATTTCTGCAGCCTGCTCTTCCTCCCGGTGGCCCTGGTCCGTCTTATCTCCCGGGGGCTGGAGAAGCTGCTGGGCTTCCGGCGGGAGGGGTTCGAGTTCACCATCCCCCCCGATTTCGTCAACCGCCTGCTCGGTCTGGTTTTTTCGTCCGAGGCCCTCTGGCTCCGGCGGGCGAAATTTCCCTTCGGATCCTCCATCCTGGCGGTCGGGGAGAAACCGGGGGAAGACACGCCTGAACCGACAAAGTAATTCACCGCGAAGAACACCCCGAACTTATCGGGGGAGACTGCGATCACGAAGGTTTTGACAGATAATGAGGCAAATCTTATTTTTCCCTACTATTCTTCGTGTACTCCGTGACCTTCGTGGCGGATATCTTTTTTGTTTCGAGCAAGATTTCTAAAACACCTTTTTGAGCAAGGTATAACTATGAGCACGCTCGATAGACTGATCGACCGCATCCTTTCCAATCCGTGGGTTTATCGTGTGCACTCTTCTTTCGTAAACAGCGCGAAAGAAGAGGCGATCCGGGCGATCCGGGCCGACTACGCCGACGCCGCGGTACTCTCGGTCGGCTGCGGCCCGGGCTCCGATGTCCCTCTCTTTCCGGGGGCGGATTACACCGGCGTGGACATCAACCCCCGGTATATCGCCGCCGCCCGGAAGCGTTATCCTTCCCGGCGTTTCCTGGCCGGCGACGCGGAAACGCTGCGGCTGCCGGAACGGTTTGATGTCATTCTCATTAACTCCCTTCTTCACCATATCGGCGAAGAAAAAGCCGCCGCCGTACTCCGCGGCCTGGTGGGGATGCTGGCCCCGGGGGGGATGGTTATCGTGCAGGAACCGCTCGCCCCGGCCCCGGGGGAATGGTATCACCGGTTCATGCAGCGCCTCGACCGGGGGAAATTTTTCCGGCCGCTGGAAGGCTGGCGCCGGCTTTTTTCCGCGGCCGGCCTGGAAGAAAGGAAGAGCGCCCGTTACGAACTCAGGATACTGGGGAAACCCGGATATCACATGATATCCCTGGCCCTCATTCGGTCCGGACGCAGTTCTTCCATGCTGGAAGACAAACACTGCTCGGCACCGTCGGCGGCAAAATGAATCTCTATTTCGTCATTTCAATAATTAATAGCCACCAAGTCACCAAGGCACCAAGAAGAGAGGAGGGGAAAGGATAAGATCTTCGCCCTATTTGTTTTTCTTAGTGGCGAAAGTCACCCCGAAGGCGCTAATTTATTGCTTCGGAATTTCCCCGATAGCCATCGGGATGAGCCTCCGGCTCACAATAAAATTTGATTTTGTGCGGTCCGGTGAAAAATTCCATCAGATCGATTATAAAATAGAGTATTTATCCTATTCAATCACATCTCCGTCAAAAACTGCCGGATCTACGACAATCGTCTGTTCATCAAAGAGGCCGGGGGATAGGGGGTAATTCGTGCAGATTCGTGTGATTCGTGGTTTATTAAAGGGGATGAGGTAGAGGGAATGTAATCTGTGTTCATCTGTGTAAACTTGTGGTGAGCGGAGTCGAATCCATCTGTGGATTATTTTTAGTCGCCCGAGCAAAGCGAGGGCTAAGTTCTTAGTATGGTGGCGATTAATGCGATTTCCGGTAAGATTGATGTCTCCGGGATGTCATGAACAGGGATCCTGATGGATAAGAAAATAGACAAAAACCGGACAATGCCGCTTCTCATTGTGATCTTCCTGCTCGCGCTCGGGCTGCGGATCTGGGCCCTGAGCTGTTACCGTTTCGTGGGCGCGGACGGGGGCATCGACGGGGTGGTGATGGCAGTGAGCGGGAAGAACCTTTTTTCCGGCGAGGGGCTTGTCTTCCAGGATCGCCCTCAGACCATTCACTCGCCCGCTTTCCCGGTTCTGGCGGGGTTATTCTGGGAGATAACCGGAAATCTTGAGTTAGGGGGCCAGCTGGTCTCGGTCATATTCGGGGCGCTCCTGGTCTTGCCGGTCTTCTGGGCGGGGAAGATCCTTTTCAATGAGAGAACCGGGCTCTACGCGGCATTACTTACCGCGGTCCTTCCTCCCTTCATTTACAGTTCCACCGAGATCCGGGTCGTCTCTCTCTACACGACTCTCTTCATCTTCAGCCTTTGCCTGATCTATCGCTCTGCCATCCGGCCCGGCTTCCTGCTCGGCCTGGCGACGGGAGCAGGCGTCAGCCTCGCCTACCAGGCACGGCCGGAAGCGATCCTTCTTCTCCCCCTGGCCGCGGTCCTGCCTTTACTGGCCGGGAAGGCCCGGGAGAAGAAAGGGATCGGCAGCATCGCCGCCGGCTGGGCGGGGTTGGCGGCCGGCTTCGCCATTGTCTCCTTTCCCTACTGGATCTTCCTGCACCGCCACCTGAGACACTGGACGACGAACGGCCGGGGTCCCTTTACTTTTGAGGGTTACTTCGGGAACGATTGGGAGAAGGACAGTTATTTTCTCTACACCTACCGGGAACAGGCCTTGCGGGATTGGATCGCGGTGGGGGGCATGGGGGGATTTCTCCGGGAACACCTGGGAGAGATCTTTCAGAAGCTCGCTCAGAATCTCCGCGCCTTTATCGACCTGGGGAATGGGGCCCAGATCCGGAAACTGGGCCTTCCCCGTCTCCCGGTCGACGGAGTGGTGGTCGCCGCTCTGCTGGCGGTGCTGCTGGCGCTGATCAGGAAGATCGTCAGGAAGAGGTGGCGCTTCCGGGACACCTTCCTGCTTCTCGTCTTCGCCGGCACCCTTCAGTATCTGGCCCTCTCCGGGATCGACATGCGCTATTATTATCCCTATATCCCGCTCGCGGTCGTCTGTCTGGGGGCTTATCTCGTTCGCCGGGCCCTTCCCCCATTCTCGCACTTCCACCGGAGGTGGGCGACCGCGGTCGCCGTTATTCTGGCCGCCTTGTCGCTGGCGGCTACCATCTACCTGATACCCCGGAAGATAAACACCGTCCCTTATGAATACAAGCTGCTGGGGGAATGGATGACGGAGAACCTCCCCGGCGTCTCCGGTGAGGTGATCATCAGCCGGAAGATGGGGGTGCCCTTCTACACGGGTTCTCCCCACGCTCTCCCCTATCCGGGGAGCTATGAGAAAATGCTTGAAGACGCCCGCCGTTCCGGAGGAAAATACCTGGTCATCGATGAGTGGACCATCCCCTGGGCCCGGCCTGCCCTGGCCTTTCTTTTGGATTCGTCCCCTCCGCCTTCCGGACTGGAAGAGGTGCACAGAATCAAACATCGGGGCAGGACGATCGTCCTGTATCAATTTACCCGGAGCGGGCCCTCATGATGAATAATTCAGGTTGATTGACACATGAAGCGGAAAATACGGATACTCATCTGGTTGATGCTGGCGGCGTTAGCCCTCCGTTTGCTTTCTCTGTTTACTTTTAATTTTATCGACTCGGGAGGAGGAAGCGATACCGTCACTTACCTGCTCCTGGCCCGGAATATCTTTGCCGGGAAAGGCTATACCGAGTTCGGAATCCCCCATACCGCTCACCCTCCCTTTTATCCGATCATGGTGGGCCTTTTCTGGCACGTGCTGGGTGATCCGGTGAAAGCCGGTCAACTGGTCTCCGTCCTGGCGGGAGCCTTTTTGGTGCTCCCGGTTTTTCTGCTGGCGAGGTCGCTCTTCAACCGGAGAACGGCCCTTTACGCCGGTCTCTTCACGGCCGTTTTCCCGATTCTGGTCTATGGATCAGTCGAAACCTTCGCCGAATCGCTTTATACGTTTATTTTGCTGAGTGCCCTGGCGATCTTCTGGATAACCTTTCAAGGCAAAGGGGTGAGCGGGATGATTCCGGCGGGGGCCCTCTTCGGGCTGGCATTTTTGACCCATCCCGCCGGCCTGGCTTTCCTCCCGTTATGTTTGCTTTTTCTCCTGATCGGACAGCTCTTTCCCGGCCGCTCACCCTGGCTGCGCTGGCTCATCCGGTCGGTACTCCTGCTTTTGACTTTCAGTTTGATCTGCTCTCCTTATTGGCTTTACCTCCAGCGGGTAAGCGGGGGCACGGAGATCAGCGGGAGCAGCCATTATCAGGATTTAACCATGCGCCTGGCCCAGGCCCGGGGGATGACGGAGTCGGAAGTGATCTTCCTCCACATGGAGAGGATCTTCCATCCGGATTATTTTCCTCATCGCGGGAAGGCGATGGGGTTGCTGGCGATGGCTCTTCATCGGCCGGGAGAGCTGCGGGAGGTAGTGGAGTTTAACATCAGGGACGGCTACCGCGAGCTGGTCAAAAGCGCCGGTTTTTTAGGTGTCCCTCCCTGGTTTTTAATCCTGATTCTGGCGGGGATGGTATTCCCGGGCGGGTTGTTTTTTCTGACCAGCCTGATCCGCCGCCGGGATCTTCCGGTCAGTCTTTTTTTGCTGCTGTTGTTTAGCCCCGCCCTGGTCTTCCTTTTAGTTACCATTGAGCATCGCTATTTTTATCCATTCATGCCTCTGGGGCTGATCATCCTGGCCCGGATTCTATCGGGCTGGGAGGAGTCCGTCCGGGCGTCGGGTTCGCGGCTGAAGAAGGGAGTGTATGGTCTCCTGATCGGGATCATAATAGGGGGGATGGTGGTCGGCTCGGGTGATGTTATCTACCGGAAGTGGAAGAAGATCGGCATCCCCTATGAGTATCGCCTGATCGGGGAGTGGATGCAGAAAAACATTCCCGGAATCAATAAAGAGAATGTTATGATGTTTCATATGGGGGTGAGTTACTATGCCGGCTGCCGGTGGAACGTCTTCTACTGGGGCGATTATCCCGGGCTCTGCGACTATCTTCGCAAGAGGAATATCCGCTACCTGATTATAGATGACTATAAGCTGTATATGATTCATCCGGCTTTGCGATTTTTACTCCATGCCGCCACGCTCCCTCAGGAAATGAAGGTCGTTAAAGAAAATTCGTTCGGGGGGAGAAAGGTCAGATTGCTGGAATACCGGCCGAACAACCCGGCCAATTAAACAGGTAATATTGTGTCAAAACCATTGCAAGTGGTTATTCTGGGAGGCGGGATTGCCGGGCTCTCCTCGGCCTATTTTCTCCGGGATGATAAAAATATCCGGGTGACCGTTCTGGAAAAAGAACCGGAATTAGGTGGGCTGGCCCGGACGGTGAGGATGGGTGATTTTCTATTTGATCTTGGTGTGCATGGGCTTTTTCCCTCCAGTGCCGAGAGTGAGCCATACTACCGGCGGGCGGCGGAAATTATGGGGGAAGAGAGAATAGAGATCAAAAAATCCACCGCCATCTGGTTCCGCGAGCGTCTGGTTAATTATCCTCTGGGGATCAGAGAGTTATTTTTTACTCTTACTATCCGGGAACTGGTAGCCTGCACTCTGGACTTCTGTCGAGCACGAATTCTTCTCTATCTGGGCAAAGCCCGCCCGGGGAAGAGCTTTCATGATTGGATTACCTTTCGCTTCGGGACCAGGCTCTATAATATCTATTTCGGCCCCTATGCCGAAAAGACCTGGGGGATCAGTGGCGATCGGATTGACGGGGAGCATATTTTCCGCCGCGTGACCACGGTCAGCCTGATGGATGTCATTAAACGAGCCTTCTTGAATATCCTCAGCTGGAGAGGACGATTCTCTGACTTTAAATATTCTCAGCAGCCTCCGACATGTTATTACGGCCGGACCGGGGTACAGGTATTAATCAATAACCTGCGCCGGGAACTGACCCCTCATCAAGTGCGGTTTATGACCGGGGTGATGATAAAAAATATCGTGGTCAAGGCTGGACGGATAGAATCAGTGGTGTATGAACGGGATGGAAAACGGGAGGAATTGTGCGCCGATTACGTTGTCTCCACCATTCCCTTGACCGAACTGGCCCGATATATTCTGGGAGAAGATCATTCAAGCCGCCTGCTTTATCGGGCTATGGTGCTTGTTCATATTGCCTTGGAGTATAACCCGTTTCCCCAGCAGTGGATTTATTTTCCTTCCCGGCAGCACCTCTTCAACCGGCTCAACAACTATACCAATCTTTTCCCGTCGGCCAGTCCTCCGGGGCAGGGGTCGATTAATTTTGAGATCACCTGTTTTAAGGATGATGATATCTGGAAGATGCCGGACGATGAAATTACCCGACGGGTACTGACCGAAGCCGGGCAGAACGGTTTCCTCGACCCTTCCCGGGTTCTCAAAACCGGGGTCACCCGCCTCAGCCACGCCTACCCGATCTTCCAGACCGACACGGAGGAATATCTCGGGAAGTTGATGAAACGGCTGAGCAGGCCTAATTTATTTTTTGCTGGCCGGCAGGCCAATTTTTGTTATATAAATATGGATGAAGCGGTGAAAAAAGGTGAGGCGGCGGCTCAGGCGATAAAAAAGGAGGTTGAGTAGTATGATTCAGGTATTCAAACCATCTTACGGCGAGGAGGAGATAAAGGCCTTGCGGGAGACCATGCTGGCGGGGTGGGTTGGCCTGGGCCCAAAGACCGCCCAATTTGAGCGGGAGTTCGCTCGCTGTATCGGCACCAAATTTGCCGTCGGCGTCAATTCCGCGACCGCTGCTCTTGATCTTTCCCTGCGGCTGCTCCGGATCGAGCCGGGGGATGAAATTATCATCCCTACCATTACATTTGTCTCCACCGCTCATGTGGTGGTCTATAATAAAGCAGTTCCGGTTTTCGCGGATTGCGACCCGGTAACTCTGGGGATTGATCTGAACCATCTGGAGAAGCTGATCTCCCCCCGGACCCGGGCGATTATACCGGTTCACTACAGCGGCCGACCGGTGGATATGGATTCCCTCCTGCAGATTGCCGGACATATCCCGGTTATCGAAGACGCCGCCCATGCCTGCGGCGGTGTTTATAAAGGCCGCAACTGCGGCAGTCTGGGGCAGATCGGCTGTTTCAGCTTTCATGCGGTAAAAAACCTGGCTACCGGTGACGGGGGCGCCCTGACGTTGAATGATCGGGCGATGGCTGAACGGGCCAAGCGGCTTCGATGGCTGGGAATCGATAAAGGGACCTGGGACCGGACGGATGTTGATCGAAGCTATTGGTGGGAATATCAGGTTGATGAGATCGGCCTGAAGTGCCACATGAACGACATCATGGCGACGATCGGGCTGGTCCAGCTTGAAAAGCTGCCCGCGTTAAATGCCCGCCGCCGGGAGATTGCCCGGATGTACACGGAAGCCTTCTCCGATTTAGACTGGATTCAGACGCCTCCTCCGGATGACGATGATTATAAGTCTGCCTGGCATATTTACTGTATCAAGGTTGAAGACAGGGATAATTTCAGCGTTCATCTCAAAGAACATGGGATCGCAACCGGCGTGCACTACAAGCCGATCCACCTCTATAAGTGTTACCGGGGGCAGCTAACGCTACCCCGGGCGGAAGAGGTATTCAAAAAGATTATCACGCTGCCGATGTATCCATCCCTGACGGATCCGGAGGTCGAGCAGGTGATCGAGGCGATCCGGTCGTTCCGGAAGTAACAAACATATTCCTCACTTCGCCCGCGCGGCATTCTGAATAATTGGAGTGATGGGGTATCCGAATGCCTGGGGGGGCCGTTAATCCACCTGTGGAAATGCCGAATCAGTGTTAGAAGCAGGTGAGCATTTTTCCAGGTCGAGGAAGAGCTGGAACCGGTCGTGGACCGGGTCTTCAGTTACGGAAAAACCGATTTTAGCGGCCTGTTTCTGAGCGCGCCGATTTTTTAGATATCCGTTGCCGTAGAGAGTCTTTAACCCGCGTTTTCGGGCTATCTGGAAAAGCTGCCGGGCCATTCTCAAGGAGAGGTCGGTCCCCCGGTATTCCGGCATTATCATCACCGAACCGCATTCTCCTTTCTTTTCCGCCCAGTCGATGTGATAGATTGCGTAGAGGCCGACCCTCTTCCCATCCAGCTCGCCGATGAAGTACCAGTCAGTCTCCGGATTCAGGGCAGCAAACCACTTTCGGGATCCCTCCAGGTCAACCTTCCGCTGATCATAAAACCACTTTCTGGTATCGGGGTTGTTTCGCAGACTGACCGTAAAGAGAAGATCGTCACGGGTGAGCGGGCGGAGTACCAAATTGCCCCGGGCTGATCTCATCAGTCTATTTGTCCATTTTCTTTTAACAATGTGAGATATAGCTTCAAAATATCTGGAATAAAAAAGCGACTATACGGTTACAAAAGGGTTGAGTCAAGCGCAAAAGCGCGTTGCAGTGAGTCTCTCTGAAGTGAAGTCAAGGGTTGTCCACCCCCTCCTTGTCCGGTACCGGGTCAGAGAGCGGCGGGGTATTTTGATTTCCGCCTGTCCTTCTCCCCGGTTTCGGCCAGCAGCTCCAGGATTCGTTTGGCTAGAACTCGGGCCACGATTTCCCCTCCCTGGGCAGAGTAATGACCACGTTTTTTATAGAGTTTATGTCTCCCTTCCAGCTCGGGGGCCGGGTCTACGATCGGGATGGAGTCTTTTTCCAGCTCGTGGAAAAGAAAATAATAGTATGGTTCCTTCCCACCTCTTCTCCCTTTTAGTTCATTGCGTGCCGGGAGGTGGAGAATGATCGGAATGCCGCCTGATGCCTCCACCTCACGGGAAAATTGCCGGAGAATAGATAGAATCACCGGGATCTGATCGCCTTCCGGGGCCAGCCAGCCAGGTCCCTCCTTGCGGTCGGGGTAGGGGTTTGCCAGGCAGGTTCGGATCAACCGCAGAAATTGGCTATGATCCAGGAAGGTACGGGTATAGCTTTTCGGGTTGAACCAGTATTCATCGCGAGATAGCGGTGATTGGAGAAAATTCTCCAGAGTTTCGGCAACTTTTTCCGGGGGTACGGTCGGGCTATTGACCAGTGTCAGAACCTGCTGCCGATTGAGAATAAACCGGGGTTTGCTGTACGGCAACCGAGAATTCCGGCTGTAGAGTTGCCGGAAGATATTAACAGTCCTTTTAATATTCTCCACCTGAAATCCGAAGACCACCACCCGAGGGTGAAATTTGCGGCCCAGATATTTCCAGCGGAGATATGCTTGTCCGATGCCATAAGCCGGCACCCCGAAGTTGATGACTTCAGCATCCACTCCCTGCCGGCGCAGTTTATCTTCCAGTAATTTTCCCCAGGTCTCTTCAAAAGGCACCTCATCGCCATGCGTGAAGGAGTCCCCAAACAGAGCAATCCGGACTTTCCCGGGGGATGGGGAGAGATCATACTCCCGCGGTTCCGATCGGATTCCCCATGAATTAGTCTGAAAGAACCCGGATTGATTTCTCCGGGGGGAGATTGTCCAGCCCAGCAGGGGGTCGGGGATCAGATAGGTGCGATCACGGTTTTTTAGGTAGGTCTGAAAATTATCCCGGATCCGGCTGAGGGGAGGGCGGTAGGGAAGTATCAGATTCTTTCCAAGATAAAGCTGGCCGTCCTGATCAGACCATGTAATCAGCCGGGTGACTCCTTCGCAGATACTATACCCGATAATCAAGCTGGCAGTTAGCAGGATGAGTTTTGTCAGGAAAGTACATCTCATGCTGGTCAAAGGAGGTGATTATAATACCAGTTCGGCCGGTGGTCGAGCGCCGGCATTGAACGGTGCGGGCTACGTTAACTGTCCGGAGCTCTGTCTGCTTCTCCCTTTTTCATTTTACTTTATGCTGCATTCAAGATATATAAAAGGCGATTTTTGCGAACAATAGTGATTTGAATAACCTGAATAATCCCGTTCCGCGCCCCTCATTTATTATGAGGATAAAGAATCATATATCTGCCGCTCTCATCCTGACGATCTTGATGACAGGTTGGATAATGCTCGTCGGTTGTGGACGCAAAGAAGAAAAACCCAACGTGATCTTCATTCTGCTCGATGCTGCCCGTGCCGATCGGTTTGGCTGTAACGGATATGAACGTGATACCACCCCGAACATAGATGCGCTGGCCTCCGAAGGAGTGACGTTCTGTAACCATTTTTCCAACAGCACCTATACCCTCGCCTCCGTTCCCAGTTATTTTTACTCCCGCTATTTTATCAATCCATTGCTTCCCGCGGATATCCGCGTCCCCATAGGGGATCCGAATCAACTCTTTCGGACGCTTGATCAATCAGCTATTTCCCTGGCCGGCGTCTTCAACGAGAACGGGTATCACACTGTTCTTTTTACCGCCCATCCCTGGCTCATTCCCGGACAGGAACTGGTGGATGATTTCGACCAGTATTATCCGATCTTTTCAAAGCGATCCGCTTATGCTAAAGCCGGGAAAGTATTAAGTCGCGTGATTAAATGGCTGGAGAATGCGCCTCCCCAGCCGTTTTTTATGTACATCCACCTGATGGATACCCATTTCCCCCATGAAAGACAGGAGGAAACACTGCTCTATGCCGATAAATCCTATGATCCCCGGAAAAAATTTGACCGGGAAGGGTTCCCTCGCGGTATCACGAATATGATGGACGGTCTCAGCATTATGCCGAAAAATTTTACCGACGCGGACGGGGAATATCTTAATGCGCTTTATGACGGCGACCTGAGATACGCTGATACCCGCCTCGGCTTTTTTTTAAAGTCGCTGAAGGAAAACGGGCTTTATGACAATACCTTGCTGATTATTACCGCCGATCACGGTGAATATCTGGGTGAGCACGGTTTTCTCCAGCATGCTGGTCTCCCCTGGGACGCGGTTACCCGGGTGCCGTTGATTATGAGGCTTCCCGGTAAGATCTCACCGCAGCTCAAGGTAACTGCCCTGACTGAAAATGTTGATATCCTCCCCACCCTGATGGCGATGCTGGCTCTGGCAGCCCCTTCCGGAAAGGACTTTGATGGGAAGAGTGTCTTTCAGAAAGACGGATCTCTTTCCCCGGCCCGGGAATATATTTTTACTTCTGATTCCATACGATCACGTCACTATAAGTTTATCCATGATCCTCACGGCTCCCCGGATTATCTCTATAATCTGGATAATGATCCGAAGGAGCGGCATAATTTGATTGATATAGAGCCAGAAATAGCCCGGCGTTTACAGACCGTGATGGCGGCGCGGCTTTTAGGACCACAAACCAGATTTAATAAATCCGTCG
Source organism: uncultured bacterium (assembly GCA_963822585.1). Lineage (GTDB taxonomy): Bacteria > Auribacterota > Erginobacteria > Erginobacterales > Erginobacteraceae > CAWGIE01. The sequence goes on along the minus strand of CAWGIE010000040.1, from coordinate 7,210 downwards.
GTCAGGGAACACCTCGATTCCCTTTCTCTATCCCGGCCAGTGAATTTCAGCTCAGCGACAATGAAGATATTGAAGTTGTCTATCGCGATACGGTTTTGACGCAGGATAATGAGATTCTGGAAAGAGCCCGCTCCGCGCCCGTCTGGATTCATGATCGTATGCCCGGTCAGTATTATCTGCTTGGTTTCAACCAGGCCGCTCTTTCCCCCTTGTCCATCAGTTTTCCTCTCCCCGACGGTCGTTACCTGGTCTCAGTCTTCTGTTCCCGGGCCCGGGAGATACAGGGGATTCCAGCCAGTATCTTTCGAATTATCCTGCCGGAGGCTGATTCTGAAAAGGAAGTGAAGGTGGATGTCAGTACTCAGCCGGGTAAGAGCATCTTTAGTCTGGGGGAGGTTGAGATTTCCGGTCGGGAGTTTCACGCCCGGATTGAACCATCCGCCGGTCCTTCTTGGATTATCATCTATTATTTTGGTTTTGAGCCATTACGGACGGCGGGAGATAAAGGAGCCCGGAATAATCAGGATCGACAGGGGCGGGTGAAACAGCTAAAAGCGCTCGGCTACATACAATAGTACGTTTCAAAAAGCCGCGAATCCCTCATACTATATAAGTTACTGACTAATAATCTCTTGATAAATCCGGTTCACTTGTTGAGATAGCTTTTTATCCTTCTTCATTTTTCTTTGTATTCGCTGATGTATATGCGCGTTCCATCTTCACCTGTCACTCCTAATCCTTCTCCCAGCTTCTGGAGACTCTTTTCCCGAAAAGGATAGTTCAGGTCAATCAAAATTTGCCGGGCTTACTTCCACTTTGACCGTTTCCCTTAGTATATCTTTCGGTTTTCTCCCCTATTCTTTGGCCACTGCCCCGGCAATCTCCTTTAACGGTTAGAACTTCTAGAGTTCTTTGTCTTAATGGGAAAAGGGGGCGACACAGAGGGGAATAAGGGTCGAACGTTCAACGCTCAACGTCGAACGTTCAACATCCAAATAAATCGTCCTGGTCTCCCCCGATATTCGTTTCCGGGTCGTATCATCGTCCTGTCAAAAATATTCAGGGAATGGCCGCGCTGGAAGGGTTGATGGAGAGAGCGGTGACCGGGATGTCGTCGCTGGAGCCGAAGTACACCCGGGTCAGGCCCTTGACCGCCCAGAGACCCGAGGAGGGCCGGAAGATCCCGGCGTCGGCCGGGATGAACCCGGTGTAGTTGCCGACCACCGGCCGGTCCTGGCTGGAGCCGAAGTACACCCGGGTCACGCCCTTGACCGCCCAGAGACCGGACGAGGCCCGGAAGATCCCGATGTCGAGGCTGTCCGGCGTGTCCGAGTAGTTGGCCGGGACCGGCTGATCGGAGCTGCCCCCGAAGTAGGTCCGCGTTACCCCCCGGATCGCCCAGAGGCCGGACGCGGGCCGGAAGATTCCGAGATGCTTGGCACTCTCGCCCAGACCGCCGTAAACCGGGACCGGGAGATCGGAGCTGGACCCGAAGTACACCCGGGTCACGCCCCGGACTACCCAGAGGCCGCTGGATCCGCGAAAGATCCCGGCGTCGCAGGTACCGTTGCCGTCGTAGTCGCCGGGCGCCGGGATATCGGAACTCCCGCCGAAGTAGGCCCGGGTGATCCCCCTGATCGCCCAGAGTCCGGAAGCGGGTCGGAAGAGGGCCAGGTCGGTGGTCCCGTCGCCGTCAAAGTCGCCGGAGGCGGGGGTATCGCTGCCGGTCCCGAAGTAAACGCGGGTCACCCCCTTGACCGCCCAGAGTCCGGAACTCTTCCGGAAGATGGCGATGTCGGAGGTGGAGTCGCCGTTATAGTCTCCCGAGTCCAGAATGAGCGGCGCCGGCGTTGGGGTGGCGGCGGCGAAGGCAGCATACCAGGCGTCGGCGATCTCCTGATTTCCCTCCGCCCCGTTGGGGTTAATCCCGTCCCAGTAGTAAGGGTATCCGTACAGGGTGTTGCTGATGTAATCTATGTCCCCATAATTCATGAATACCTGCCAGGGGTTGGCCAGGGTGCAGTGCTTCGTCACGGCCAGCGGAGAGATATAGTTGGTGGAGAGGTCGGTGGAGAGGTTGTAGTTATTCGTCTTGTCGAGCCGGGGGATGATCGTTGCCAGGATCGGTTCTACCCCCTTGGCGCGGGCCCGGTCGATCATCTGCCCCAGGTTATACGTAGTGTCGGGAAGAGCCACTCCCCACCCTATGTCGCGGGTCCCACCCATAATCAGGATCTTGGTGGCGAGTGGATGGCTGTCAATGACCGCGTTGATGCCGGGGCACAGGTAAGGCGGGCTTCCCGGACCGTTCAGCAGGTCGCTGGTCACAGACAGTGGATAAGCATTATTGTAGAGGACAAAGGTCTGACCGGGAAAAAGGTCAGGGAGCATAGTCGTCAGGTACGTCCCATACCAGTTCCCGTTGTCAGGTCCTATGCTGCGAGGATAGGTGATGTCGTCGCCGTAGCCGATATAGTAATGAGTCGCCAGCGTCTTCCCGGCCAGGCGTGATGTGGTCCGTTCGGGCGGGGGGAGGAGGGTCCGGTACCGGTAAGCTGCCGGTTCTCCTTCCGTACCTGCGACCAGGAGCCATGCGCTGCCGTCCGCTTCGGGGAAGTCAAGGCCGGAGAATCGATCGGCCAGAGAACGGTTGCTGTTCCGCAGGGCGGATTTGCCCTCTTCAAACGTGACCTCGTTCCCGTCTTCCCACCAGGTAACCCCCACCCGTCCGTCTCTCAACCGGACGGCCGTAGGGAGGATCTGATCCGTTCCGGGCCGGGGATCGGCGGTCTTCTCCGGAGACCAGGTGCCGGATTCATATCGTCTCAGGAAAATCTGGCTATGGCCGTCCTGCCAGCCTTCCCAGAATATATTTATGTTTCCGTTATCCCCGATTGCCAGGGAAGGTCTTCCGTCAGGGGAGTCATCGGCCGCACTCACCATGAAGGCGGGTCCGAAACCGTCCCCTGCCCACCCGGAGCAGAATATCTCGGTGCTCCCGCCGGCGACGGCGACCCATGTGACGACCGGCTTCCCGGCCCGGTCGAAGGCGATCGCCGGGGTGCACTCCCAGCGGGCGGATTCCCCATCGGCGCGGCGCGGCGCACTCCAGCCGCTGCCGGAATTCCGGCTCCAGTAGACGGAGGGAACCGTGTTTTCCATGCTGGCGGCCCAGACCATCCAGAGGCTCCCTGTCTTATCGATGCCGGGAGAAGGGGCGAAGTTGGCATCGAAGGCTTGCCCGGGCGGAAAATCTTCCGTGCGCCAGCCACCCTGCCTGAGCTGGCTGATCAAGACCGGGTTACCGTCCTGATTATAATCCGACCAGACCAGCCACATCTCCTCTGCCGTGGCGGAGGTACAAGGATAGAGTAAAACCGGAACGATCAGTATGCCGGCCGCCAAAAACAGTTTTCTTATTTTCATGGATTACCTCCTGTTAATGAAATTTTATTTTTCAAGTAAGGTATAAATCTGCCAGATTTTCCTGCCGAAATCAAGAGGAGAAGCATCCGGAGCACAGAGCATCGCGCTCGGGATAAACTGAACGCCGAACGCTCAACGTCGAACCTGGAGCAATCTGCAGGGGCGAAACCCCCGTGTTAGCCCGCAACTGAAAGAATAAACGTCGAACAATCCGCTCCACTTGGACAGGTTAAAAAAGGGGGAACTCATATCGGTCCCCCCCGAAATTTGTTAATCGTTCTGTTAAAAATACTCAGGGAACAGCGGTGCTGGAGGGGTTGATGGCCAGGCCGGAGACAGGGAGATCGGAGCTGCCCCCGAAGTACACCCGGGTCAGGCCACGGATCGCCCAGAGACCCGAGGAGGGCCGGAAGATCCCGGCGTCGGCCGGGATGAACCCGGTGTAGTTGCCGACCACCGGCCGGTCCTGGCTGGAGCCGAAGTACACCCGGGTCACGCCCTTGACCGCCCAGAGACCGGACGAGGCCCGGAAGATCCCGATGTCGAGGCTGTCCGGCGTGTCCGAGTAGTTGGCCGGGACCGGCTGATCGGAGCTGCCCCCGAAGTAGGTCCGCGTTACCCCCCGGATCGCCCAGAGGCCGGACGCGGGCCGGAAGATTCCGAGATGCTTGGCACTCTCGCCCAGACCGCCGTAAACCGGGACCGGGAGATCGGAGCTGGACCCGAAGTACACCCGGGTCACGCCCCGGACTACCCAGAGGCCGCTGGATCCGCGAAAGATCCCGGCGTCGCAGGTACCGTTGCCGTCGTAGTCGCCGGGCGCCGGGATATCGGAACTCCCGCCGAAGTAGGCCCGGGTGATCCCCCTGATCGCCCAGAGTCCGGAAGCGGATCGGAAGAGGGCCAGGTCGGTGGTCCCGTCGCCGTCAAAGTCGCCGGAGGCGGGGATATCGCTGCCGGTCCCGAAGTAAACGCGGGTCACCCCCTTGACCGCCCAGAGTCCGGAACTCTTCCGGAAGACGGCGATGTCGGAGGTGGAGTCTCCGTTATAGTCTCCCGAGTCCAGGATCTGGACGGCCGGTGTCGGGGTTGGGGATGCCGGGACGGTGGGGGTAGGAGCATAGATCACCAGAGCTTCGAACCAGGCCTCGGCGATCTTCTGGGAGCCCGCCGTCCAGACCGGATGGACACAATCTTCAACCAGCAGATTCTGCCAGGGGCCGGAGAGAACAAACAGGGTGAAAGGGTCGGAAAGAGGGCAGTTTTTCTCCTGCGCCAGGGGAAGAATGAAATATCCATTCAGATACGTGTTTCTCTGGGACCTTTCGGAACTATCACATCGGGGAATGATCGTTGACAGAACCGGGTCCAGGCCCTTGGCTCGGGCACGGTCAATCATCGCCCCCAGATTTGTCTTGGCATATGCGAAATTATCACCGTCAGACATGTCATTGGTTCCGCCCATAATGAGGATTCGACTGATGGGCTGATGAAGAAATTCGATATAATAGTCGATGGTGGCATTAATGCCCTGGCAGCCCCAGGACCCCCCCCCGTTAAGAAGCTGTATTGTTCGTGCCCCGGGATAGCCTTGATTGGCGATGCTGAACGTGTCCCCCGGATAAGCGCTCTCCAACAAGTTTTCTAGCAGCGGAATGTAGCATCCGTTCTTACCCGGAGGGGTGGTTCCGTATGTGATGCTGTCGCCATAGCCGATAAACTGAAAAGAATTACCGGAGAGAACTTCTCGGTCCTTCCCTTGACCGTGGGCCAGGCCATCCCCGCTGCCGAGGAGGAGAGAGGATCGGAAGGAGCAAAATCCACCCGGGGACATCTCTTCTACCATCCACCCTTCTCCGGCAAAAGGGGGTGGGAGGGAGGGGGTGGTTTTGAAAGCGTGACGGGAAGCCCTCGGTTCCGACCAGAAGGTACCCTCCCGGACACTGCCGGTTATTTCTCCGTTTTGATACCAGAAACTTTCCAGTTCTCCAGTACTGTTTAAAATAATTGAAGGGAGGGTCTGATCGGTTTCCAGCTGGGGAAAAACAATTTCCTCAGCCGACCAATCATTTTCGTGATAAATCCGCTGAGAAATTTGATAGTACTCTCCATTCCACTCTTGCCAGAGGAGGACGATATCGCCGTTTTTATCGGCGCTCAAGACCGGCTCAACATTGAGAGAGCTGCCCGGGGCGCTGATGAGCGCTGCCGGTCCGAAATGATCCCCCTCCCAGCGGGAGCACAGGATCTCAATGTTTTCCCCGACTGCGCGGCTCCAGGCCAGCCAGGGTATCCCCGTTTGGTCGAAGGTAATTGCCGGATAGGATTCCCATTCAGTATTGGTTCTGTCAACCGGCCGGGGGTCACTCCAGAACCCGTTTTCCCTCTGGCTGAAATAGAGGCGAGGTTTCCCCTCTTCTTTCTCGGCTGACCAGACTACCCAGTTTTCCCCGGAAGGGCTGATTCCCATGCAGGGAAAGAAGTTGTCGGTAAAGCGGTCGGAACCGGGAAAGGCTTCAATGGCCCACTTTTCCCCTCGAAAGGAGCTTAAGTAAATGGGATTCCCGGGGATAGTATGATCGGCGCTGATCTGCCATATCTCTTGAGTAAAGATCGGGGGAGGGAGGGAGATGATAGACAGAAGCAGAAAATTGACGGAATAGATTATTTTTATTGCCGGATTCCTCACAGCTAAAAATCAAGTATATATATTAAATAATAGTAACAGTGGGAAGCCGTCCAAAAAGTCAGCTATTTTTATAAATACTATCTTATCTGAATTATTCTACAAGATAAATCTTTATCTCGTTACCGGTTTATCCTCGGCAATTCCATAGTAAAGCCGGGCGACCCCCCGGATCGCCCAGAGCCCGCTTGCGTTTTTGAAAACTGCTGCCTGTGCGCATCCCTCCAGAGTAAAATCGGCCGGAACCGGGCAGTCGGAACCGGCGCCGAAGTAGAAACGGGAGACGTCGCGGATCGACCAGAGACCGGTAGAGGATCGGAAGACGGCGCAGAGCGAACGGTTGACGCGGGGGTCGTACTGCGCCGGGACCGCGGTGTCGCCGGGACTGCCGAAGTAGATCCGGGTGTGACCCCGGATCGCCCAGAGCCCGAGTCCGTCCCGGAAGAGGACGATATCGCACCCTCCGTCGCCGTCATAGTCCGCCGGAACCGGCTGGTCGCCGGATCCGCCGAAGTAAAAGCGGGTGACGCCCCGGATCGCCCAGAGGCCGGTGTTCTCTCTGAATATAGCGAGGTCGCACTGGCCATTGTTGTTGTAGTCCCCGGGGAGGGGAAGATCGTTTGGCCCACCGAAGTAGGCGCGGCCGATCCCGTTGACCGCCCACAGCCCGTTCCCCGGGCGGTAGAGGGCGATCTCGGCGGTGCCGTCGCCGTTATAGTCTCCGGAAACGGGGATGTCCCCCGCGGCGCCGAAATAAACCCGGGTGACGCCCCGGATCGACCAGAGCCCGCTGCTCTCCCGGAAAACGGCGATCTCGGCGGCGCCGTCGCCGTCATAGTCGCCCGACTCGATCAGGGGCGGCCGGGAGGCTGTCGCCGGCGCCGGGGGCGATGCCAATCCCCGGAGGGAGAGGACCGGGCTTCCCGTCGAGCCGTTGCGGAGAAACTGGGAGCAGTAGGAGCTCCCGGCCCGCATCCGGGCCCGGACGTAGACGGTGGAGCTGCCGGCGACGTAAGCGGTGATGTCGCGCTCCTGGTTATCGCTCACGGTGTCGCCGCCGCCCCGGGGCAGCGTGTAGACCTCGTGATAGGATCCGCC
>CAWGIE010000039.1:0-161799 GCA_963822585.1 uncultured bacterium | reverse complement strand
TGGCAGTCGATGCCGAGAAGGGTAAGGATGAATAAAAATAATTGTATTCACCACGAAGGACACGAAGAGCACGAAGATTTAATTATAATAAGACTAGATATCTTCGTGTTCTTCGTGTCCTTCGTGGTGACATGTATTTGAGTCAGACAAAATGACCGAAGAGAAAAAGAAGCATAACGGCGAGATATCGTCGATACGGTTCATTGCTTCCGCCGGGACGGGAAAGACCCACCAGGTCACCTCGCTCTATACCGCGCTGATTCTGGGGCGCCCCTACCCGGAAGAACCGCTGGGGCCGCTCGCGGCGGGGAAGGTTTTTGACGGTTCGGCGCAGGTCCCCTGCGAAGAGATCCTGATGCTGACCTTCGCCCGCAACGCCGCCTTCGAGATGCGGAGCCGGATCACCGCCGAGATCGAAAAACAGCTGGAACGGGACCCGGACCGGGCCGATTTTTACTGGAGTCTTCTCCGGCGGATCTCCGGCGCGGTCATCTCCACCATCCACGCCTTCGGCCAGAGACTGATCGCCCAGAACGCCATCGCCATCGGGATCGCTCCTTCCTTCCGGGTACTGGAGGATGACGAGGCCGAAGCCATGCTGAAATCGGCGATGTCCGCGGAGCTGCGGAAATCTCTCTCCGGTCCTTCGCCGGAGGAGAAAGAAGCGATGGAGGCGCTCTGCCTGGGGCGAAAGCCGGGGGAGATTATCGCGGCGACGGGCGAGTTTCTCCACCAGTGCGACAGCCTGGGGGTGGAGATCGCACTCCTGGCGCCGGAAGAACTTCTCCCGGCGCCGGAGGCCCCCGTATATACCGATCTCCGGGCGCTGGAGAAGTACTTCGAAGAGAATACGCCGGGTAAGAAACCGTATAAACCGGCGCTGAAATTTATCGAGGCGCTCCGGGATGAGCTTTCTTCTCTCCCTCCAGACGCCGGGGGGGACGGGGTCTCATCCGCCGCTTCCCGGCTGCTGGATCTGACGAAGGGAGGATGGGGGAAGGACGGGATGAAGGAGGTCCAGGAAGAGATAAAAAGCCGCCTGGAAGATATACAAAGCTATCCCGATCAGGTCCGGGCCCGGAGGCTGCTGATCCACTTTCTCGATTATGTCGCTCGCTGCCGGCGCGCGTACGAAGAAGCCAAGAAAGAGCAGGGGGTCCTCGATTTCACCGACCTGCTCCTGAAGGCCCGGGACCTGGTTCGGGAAAACCCGGCGATCCTCCCGGAGCTCTCGGTGATCATCGTCGACGAAGCCCAGGATAACTCCCGGGCCCAGAACGAGCTGGTGGAGACGATCCGGGAGGTCACCGGCGCCACGCTGGTTCTCTGCGGCGACGTCAAGCAGACCATTCATACCTGGCGGGGGGCGGACCCCGGCGGGATGGCGGAACTGGGCCGCCGGTTGCGGCTGGTCCCGGTCCCGCTCCGGGTCAGTTACCGGAGCCGGAAGAGCATTCTCGACTGGGTGAACGACATCTTCCGGGAAGTGGTCTTCGATCCCGAGCGCTATGACGAAAACGCCCATCTGCTCCCCTGCGGCCGCGCCCCCGCGGATGCCGTCCCGGCGGTGGAACTGCTCCTCCCCGAGTGGGAGTCTTCCTTCGACCGGGTTACCGTCCCCAAAAAGAAACCGGTGGATAAACCCCGGCTGGAACTGACCGATAAGGATTTAAAGGCGCTGGCCGATGCGGGGGAAGGCGCCGGCGGGATTCCCGCCGAGCGGTGGCGGGCATGGTCGGAGATATCCGACGAGAGGCATTCCCGGGAAGCCCGGGCGGTGGCGCGGAGAATCAGCCTCCTCTGCCGCGAGGACGGCGATCCCCGTTTCCGGCCTTCGAAAATCTTTCATCCCGATACCTGGTGGGATAACGACCGGACCTGTTATAGGTACCGGGACATCACCATTCTCCTCCGGGCGACCGGGCGTCAGGAACTCTATGAGGCGGCTCTCCGGGAACGGGGCATCCCTTACACCAGCGGCGGCCGGGGGAGGGGGTTCTACTTCCGGCAGGAGGTCCGGGACGTCTCCAGCCTCCTGAACATGCTGGCCTTTCCCCGGGATGACCTTGCTCTCCTGGCCGTGGCCCGGTCTCCCTTCTTCTCGCTCAGCGACGCGGCGATCGGCATCCTCCTGACCGGAAAATCCGGGGTTCCCCGCGGACATCGGATCCGCCGGGCGCTCCAGGGGGGAGAAGATGATCAGCGCCGGTGCCTGGAATCGCTCCGCGCCGCAGGCCTGGCCGGGGAGACGGATGTCTATCTCCGGGCGGTCCGGATTCTCTCTTTCCTCCGCCGGCTGGCCGGGCGGTTGAACGGGGTTGATCTGGTCCGCCGGGCGGTCGATCTGACCGGGTATGACGCGCTCCTGGCCGGGTCCTTTAACGGGTTGCAGAAACTGGCCAATTTCCGGGCCCTGCTGAACCTGCTCCAGGAAAGGGAACGGCAGGATCACCTCGATCTTCCGGGGCTGGCGCGTTACCTCTCCGATGAGATCAAAGATAAGACCCAGGCCCCCGACGCCGCCGTTCTTGACCCGTCCAATGACGCGGTCATCATCAGCACCGTTCATGCCGCCAAGGGTCTGTCGAGCCCGGTTATTTTTATCCCGGATCTGAGGAGGTCTCCGAAATTCAGCAGCCCCTGGATCAGGATCAGGAGCTCTGGAAAGGGGGAGCCCACGGTGACCGGCAGTCTCCGGGTCATCGGCGATGAAGGGGAGCGGCTCGATCTGGGCAGCCGGGGCCGGGAGGCCGCCCGCCGGGTGGCCCGGGCCGAGGAGGAGGACGAGTCGCGGCGCCTTTTTTACGTGGCCGCCACCCGGGCCCGCGATCTGGTGGTCCTCTCGGGGGAGAATTCAGGACGGCAGGGCGCCTGGCGGGACTGGATAAACCGGTATCTTCTGGCGTCGTCCCGGCCGCCGGGATTGGTCCGGATCATCCCCTACCCGGAGTTGAGAGAAGCTTCCGACCCCGCGGGGCCGGAAAGAGAGGAGAAAGGGCTTCCCTCCGCCGGGCAGCTGTCTCCGGTCTTCGCCGGGGAGGAGAGCGCGTCCCCGCCTGAATCGTACCGTCTGGCGGCGACGGTGTTGAGCGCCGTCCCCGAACGGCGTGCCGGGGTGACGGAGGAGGAGTTCAGGAAAAAGTGCCGTGAATACGCCCGAACGGGGCTGGTCAATCTTCCCCCGGCCTATTTCATGAGCAAGGGTACCGCTTCCGAAGGCGATGAGGAGAGGGAGACCGGGGCGGAAAGCGGGCGGGAGGAGCCGGAGAGCGCCTTCAGCCCCGATTATAATCGGGGGCTTTTCGGGCACGCGGTGCTGGAGAGGATCGATTTCAGAAAGCCCGTGGAGCCGCAGGTAAGGGAATCCGCCGCCGGTTACGGCGGGGACGACGCGGCGGCCCGGTCACTGCACTGTCAGCTGGACGCCGCGGTGGCCGCGGTCGGCGCGATGCTGGAGGGAGCCGACCCGGATAAAATCATCCGGGAACTCCCCTTTGCCGCCCGTTTTACTCATGACGGCGCGACCGTCATCGTCGACGGGGCGATCGATCTCCTCTACTTCAAGGACGGGGCCTGGCATATCGTCGACTACAAGTTCTCCGGGAGGGGGCCGGCCGAGCTGAAGAAGAAGTACGGACTCCAGCTGGCCATCTACCGGGATGCCGTCTCGGTTGTTATCCCCGGAAAGAAAGAGCGGGAGCCGCTCTTCGGGGAAGGGGAGGGGCCGGCGCCGTTCACCATGACCATCCTCGGGGTCGGCCCCGACGGGACCCTCCACCGGGTTCCGGTCGCCGACGATGACGCGGGCGATGTCCCCGCCCGGGTGATCGCCGCCGCGCGGCTGATCCGGGAAGAAACGTCGCCCCCTAAAAAACAGACGATTGAATGTGATGGAAGGGGAGTGGTTCCCGCGCCTCGGCCCCTTTATTCGCCGCAAAAAGGCGCAAAAGCCGAAAAATCTTCCCTCTACATCGCCCCCTGAAAAACAGACGATTGTCGAAGATCCGGCACCTTTTGTGAAGGGAATGTGATTGAAGGGGATGGGTTCCCGCGCCTCGCCCCCCAGCGCCGGAAGCCATTAGCCTTCTATCTGCGGCAGGGGGATACTAACATAGGCAGTGGCCCAAACGATGGGGGCAGGTCACTTTTTGGAGTCAAGTTTTATTTTGTCAAATTAACTATTACAAATGTTTTTATTGTGTAATATTCTTTTATACTATCGTTGTGATGTAATTATTTGAAATTTTTTGAGAAGATAGAGGTCTATTTATGCGCGAAATAGTAAATATTCATAAAGAAAAGCAGCCGGAAGAAACTATTAATTTGATCAGGGGTATACTGGCGGAACTGAACATACTGGTGCGGGAAACAAAATGGACTTCGTTAAGCAAACATTGCCATTCAGTCAGTTTAGCGAGTGACGAATTACAAGTAATAGCTAACGGAAAAGGAATTTCCAGGAAATATGCGCTGGCCGGTGCTTATGCTGAATTTATGGAAAGATTACAAAATAATTTTCTCATAAGGAATAAATTTGGCTTGATGTATGAAAAAATATTTTTCCCCGATGAAAATACAGTTTCTTTAGAGAAACTCAGCTCGAAACATCCGGCGCTTATTTCTTCTTTATTAAGACAAACCGACTCGCAAAACCTCAAAAAATATATGACCAAGAAAGAAGCCTGCATTCCTTATTATCATGTCGATAAAGACCGGGTGGAATTTCTTCCCAATAGATTAATTGAGCAAGCGTGTGCCTCAAATGGTCTTTGTGCCGGAAATACTGCCGAAGAAGCTTTGTGCCAGGGTATTTGTGAAATTTTTGAGCGCTATGCGATAAAAAAAATATACAAAAAATATCATAATGTTCCAACGATACCTCTGAGTTCAATCAAAAATTCAAAATCTTTTAAACTTCTTCAAGAGACTCTTGATAGGGGATATAGGGTGATAGTGAAGGATTGTACATTCGGGGGAAAACTGCCGGTGCTAGGTTTGATTTTGCTGGATAAGAAAAATAATAAATATAAATGCACCTTTGCTTCGGATCCAATCTTTGACGTTGCTCTTTCGCGGTGTATCACGGAACTATTTCAAGGTCAGGACGGAGAAATTTTGCAGCAACAGATCCATCTTCCTTTTGTGACGCCGGAAGATAGGCAATATTTTGAAAAATTGAAAGACAATCATGAACTGATTCGTTCATTTTTAAACAATACTGGTCGTTTGCCTAACTATATATTTTTGGCCAGTGGAAGGCCGGCTTATCTGCAAGCCTTTCAGAAAAGTTTTAGAAACCACAAATATTCTTTGAAATTTCTTGTGAATAAAATAAAGAAATTGGGCTTTAGCCTTTACGTCAGAGACAATTCTTATCTTGGTTTCCCTTCCTTTCGTGTGTATGTTCCCGGTATGAGTGAATTGTTTGAAGTAAAAATAGACAATTATCATCATTACGAAATTACGCAAAGATGCCTTTCTCGTATTAAGAAAAACACCTCCGTGCAAATATTACGCTGTGCGCAGTCTTTAGAGCACCTTATTTCAAATAACCCTTCTCTGTACGGAAAACTGGAAGGCGACTGTCTTTCTAAAATAACGAATATAAAAATGAGCGAAGAATCCGATATTCATGTATTCAGCGATCCTGCCCTTCTTTTAGCGTTTTTGTTTTATTATTGTAGACATTATGCGGAAGCATTCAATTATCTAAAATTTTTTCTGAACTATAATAAGACTCTTACGGTCGATAGGACATATTATCTTTGTGTTCTTGCTTTTATTAATCTGAGAATGAAGAAGCTGTCTTATAAAAAAATTGCCATGCATTTATCCTATATTTTTGAAGAAAAGGTCGTCGGTGCTGTAATAGAGGATTTTAAGAATCCTTTAAATGTATTTAAGAATTATAAATTGCCGGAATGCGGAGACTGTACTTTATGTCCTGCCGTCGACACATGTCTTTTTAAATACAGGCACAGACTTAATGCCGTATTGAAAAAAAAGATTGGTAATGCAAGAATTAAGCAAGATGTCTTGGCGAATCACTTTAAGTAAGTCTCCTATGTGACGTTCACCCGTTAATCGGGCCGGACGATGTCCGCAGGAAGCTGGAGGCTTGGGAGTTGGGGGCGCCTCAAATGAGCCGACAGGGATATTTCAATGTCGGCCATTCACTCTCGGCCGCAATTAAATCAGGCAGTGCGCTGCCGGCGGCGGGGGCGATGTTCCGATTCTGGAAACGACCGGGATTGGCGCCGACGGGAGTACAAGATCCTTGAAACCACCGTATCATATCTTCAGACGCAACGGAAAAGCCTACCTTCTCGACGTGAAACGACTGACCGCCGGGAAAGTGAGCGAAACCGCCGCCCGCGCGCTGGAGACGCCGCCGGTTCGTGGGCCAACCCGCCTCCCCCCTTCCGTCCAGGCCGAGCTCGAGTCCCTGGGGCTGTTGGGAGGCGCGCCGGAGAGGCCGGGGAAGCTCCCGACCCCCGGAAAAATCAAGCTGCCGACAGACGTCCCGATATCGTCGATGGTGCTCCTGGTGACGGAACGCTGCAATCTCGAATGCCGGTATTGTTTCGGCAGACCGGGAACGGCGGACATGGACGAGAAGACGGCGCGCCGGGCGGTCGATTGGCTGATCGGACAATCGCGGAAGGCGAGTCGGCTATCGATCTGTTTCTTAGGCGGGGAGCCGCTCCTCAATTTCCCCCTCATCGAGCGGACGGTCGAGTACGCCCTCAAGCGAGGGGAGGAAACCGGCAAGGGGTTCTCCTTCTCGATCACGACCAACGCGGTCCTCCTCGACCGGGCCCGAATCGCCTTTTTCCGGAAGCACGACTTTGCCCTCCTGGTCAGCTTCGACGGGCCGGCGGAAATCCAGGATCGAAACCGGCCCCGACGGGGGGGCGGCGGTTCATTCCGGGTGACCGTCCCGAAGATCAAGCAGTTGCTGGAAGCAATGGAAAGGGATCGGATCTCCTGCCGGGCGACCTTCTGCGGGCAGACCGAAGCGACCGCCGTCTACCGGGCGTTGCGGGAATTGGGATTTCCCACCGTTGATGTCAGGCCCGTCTCCCCCCCCATCGCGGCCGCCGACGGGAAGACCCGGCAACTGAGGAAGAGCGAGGCCTACCGCCGCCGGTTCGCCGCGCATTTCGAGGAGGAGGCCGAGCGTTTCGTCCGGGCGGTGAAAACCAGGGACCGGGACGCACTAACCCCCATGCAGACTTTCGGCAAACTGGTCCGCAGGCTGATCGGGCGCAAGAAGATCTTCTTCCCCTGCTCCGCCGGCCGGGAGGCGGTCGGTATTTCCATCGACGGGAGCTGCTACCCCTGTCACCGCTTTTTCGGCCTGGGCGAATACCGGATCGGCGGAATCGATTCCCCCGTCCCGGCGAGGGACGAGTACCTCAAGGCGACGACATTGAGCCGGCAGCCGTGCTCCGACTGCTGGGCATCCACAATCTGCGCCGGCGGGTGCTACCACGACAACCTCGCCCTGACCGGAGACCGGTTCACGCCGGACCCGACCTTCTGCGAGGACAACCGGCGGCTGATCGAGACGGCGATCGAACTCTACTGCGGTCTCGATGAGAGCGATCGGAACTGGCTCATGGAGGAGACGGCGCGTCTCCAGCGCCGGTCTCCGGCCGCGGATGGATCGTTCTTCTCCCTCTTCCAGCAGACGATGGGGGGACTGGTGAAGTGATCCAGCCTCTCCTCGGGAAGCAGGGGGAATAGTCAAAAAGAAAGAGGGCCTCCCCGCCCCTTTGGATCGGGCCGGGAGCCCCTCTTTCCTATGTTGATCGATGGAACCCTGATCGATCAGTTGCCGGCCAGGTAGTCCCCTCCGTTACCGCACTGCTCGATCCAGCTGCAGTGGCCGCCGCTGACGGCCTCGAGCTGCTCGTCGGACAACTTGTCTTTGTGTCTTTCCAGCAGTTGGCGGTAGGCTTTCTCCGAGACGTCGTGCCCCTCGGACTTGGCGGCGGCCACCAGTCCGGGCAGGACTTCTTTATAGACCTCCTTCCGGAAACCTGCGTCCTTCTTCATCTTTTCCAAAAACGCCTTCAACGGCATGCCGGCACCTCCTTTACTTTAGGGTTAACACATCTTACCAAGCATAGACTCCGCTTCAAGAAAAATTAAATAAGGCCGGAGGATTTTTCCAAAATACCGCTTTGATCAACCTCGCCCGCTCGTTCTTCCCAAGACGACCGCAGTTCCCTCCACTTTCCGCGGAAACATCCGTTCCGGCAAGGACAGCGCCGGCAGGCGTTCCAGTCGGTGCACCGCGGGATCGGGAGACCGGCGAACTTCCCTCCTTTGGCATCTTTATTGACAAATCCGGCGTAGTTTTTGTTCAAAAGATTTTTCAGCCGGTCGGCGGAGACGGAACCCCCGAACTCCTCCCGGAGGCGCCGGAGGATATCCCGATCCCGTCCACCCGCCGCTTTCAGTCGGCAATAGCGGGAAAAAACGTCCGCCGCCGGCGGTTCCGGGGCAAGCGCTTCCCCCGCGTAGCCGGGGAGGGTCTGGTCCAAGACCGCGGCGGCTTTCTCGTATTCCTCCGCCTCGACGAGCATGAAGGCCAGGAGCCATCGCGGATCGAGCCAGGAAAAGACCGGAACGCGCCCGAAGAGCTTCCCCAGCTTGACCAGAAAGGAGCTGGCGGGCTTTCCCAGATAATCAAAAAGAAGATCCGCGCCGTCCTTGATCAGGGCGCGGGAAGCCTCCGGGAGGGTGAAGACGATCTTCAAAATCCGGTCTAGGTCGCCGAACAGCTTGACGTCAAGAAGAAAGTCGGGGTTGATCGGCGACATCTTCTCCACGTAGAGATAGTAGCTCGGAAACCCGAGGACGGAGAAGTCGCGGACGAAGACCGCCCCTCCGGCGGGGCGGACCCGGCTGAGCAGGAACCGGAGGTACTCCCGGTTGGTCCCCGGCCGGCCGAGGAAGGCCTCCTCGCATCTGGCTTGGCCGGTGTCGCGCAGCAGCCGCCCGGCCAGAAGATGCGGCGCGTTATAGACGCTGTCGGGCTTGTTTGCGGCGCCCGCCGTTTCCCCGGCGGCCAGCTCCGGTCGGGCTCGTCCCTGGAACGCTTCGGTCAGGCAGCGCTGGAGGGCGATCTCGAAGAGCGGATCCGAACCGAGGGCGACGGCCAGCCTGTCCGTCTTCAGCTCGCGGACGACCGCGCCGAGCACGGGGAACCTCCCCCCCAAGCTGAAGTCCTTAACGGTGATCGCGCAACCGCTTTCCTCGATCCCCCGCATTAGCTCCATGAGTCGGCGGCTTCGCAGCTTGATCTTGCCCGGGTCGACGGTGGGGGCTTCTTCCACCGCGCCGGTGTAAAACCGGTGAAAGGCATGGCGCTCCATGATCTCGCAGAGACCCTGGACCCAGGCTTCCTCGAGACTGTTCCCCGCGCACATCCCGGTCGTGCCGGTGGCCGTGTACATCAAAGAAACGGGGAGGTCTACGACCACGCGCTGGAAGAGGTCGCAGGCGGGGAGGCAGGGCAGTTCGCCCGGGAGCTGATCGAAGAGACGGGAATCCATATTTTCGAAAAGGGTCCGGTGGCGCTCATAGAGCCGGTCACGCGACCGCGCCGTCCGGGGAAGCGCCGCCGTTTTTTGATTCTCAATCAAACCCAGGCGGGCGAAGTGAAAACCTCCCCGGCATTGCAGACGCTCGATAAATTCGGCATAGGCGCTCGCCAGCGCGTATTCCCTGGACACCCCCTTGCCGTTGGCGATGAGCAACGGGTAATCACGAAAGATCAGAAAACAGGAGAAACAATTCGGATAGGGCTGTTTCCAGTTCAGGTAGGCGTTCTCCTCCCGAAAGCCCATCCGGTTCAGAATGTCCTTGATCTTGGCCACGGTCCGGAGGGGGGCCTCGTCCTTATGAAGATCGTAGGGGCGGGGAAAAGACGACGACGGACGGATGATGTCTGTATACTCGGTCATTGAGCGCGATGGTTTCCCCCGACCGGGGGGACGATTGAACCCGGATGTACTATACAGCCGGGCGAGGGGAAGCGAGAGGAAAATTTTTATAGCCTACCCCGACTTCCGCCTTTCAGGAAAAAAACATCATTTCCCCAAATTATTTTCGGAACTCCTTGCAATTACTATAAAAAATTCCCGCTAAGGCTTGCCAGTTTCGCGTGTTTCAAATACAATTAACGATATGGAAATCCACACACCAGGGGTTCGCGGAGGAAGAGCGAAAAGCAGTTTCCTATCGGTTTTACTCAGGAAGAAAAAAGGCCTCCCCTCAATATTATCCCTCGCCGTTTTTGCCTTTATTTACCCGACATCTTATACCTATTCTTCATCGACTCCGGTACCAACGCCGTTTATGGGTTCAGATTTCTTTCGTCTCACCGATATTGAAAATTTACAGATCATTCACCCCCGGGGCGTCCACCCTTATGATTTGCTTTATGAACTTAAATCCGTGGACGGCTCGATAACCAGCTGGGGGCATATATTTGATTCCGAAAATAAGTTTTATGATAAACAATCCGGGGGAGGAGAGGTATTGCTGAGATCGTTTGTCCAGGAGGGGTACAGCACTCAATCTGGAGACAATCTGCTGGTCACCTACGATACCGGGCGGCAAAAACATATCTACCTTCCAACTTTTACCGGGTATACTGAATTATATGTTGCTTCCGACGGTTCAACTTACTTTGACCGGTGGCTCTGCCAGACCGCACAGGAAGCCCTTCCCCCGACCCCTACCCCCACCCTGACTCCGGCGGGTTACCATACTAGCCCAACCCCGACATCCACACTGACCCCTGTCGGATTCCGTACGCCCTCTCCAACCCCGATTTGTTATTGTTCAACCTGGTTAGAGGGGCCGTGGACATTCACCCTTGCGGAGCAGGCCCCTTCTCAAACGGTGACATATATCGTTTGCATGGGATGTTGCAGCTCGGTTCCCTGCAGTGCCGAGGAACTCTGCGATTGGGGGACGATCAGCTCGGAGTGGTTAGTTGTTCAGCCCTCCCGTGGTTTCGGGCCCTGTTACGGCGGCCATTATGACGTTACCATTTCACTTGGCGATGTCTCCTCACTCTCTCCCGGGTGGCACCAGGGGACTGTGACATTCGATATTGTTCCCGATTACGATTGGATCAGGATTTATGCCAATTATTTCAAGGCCGCCCCGACACCGGTTTCCTCGATCCTGAGAGCGGGGACTATGACGGTGACGGCAGATCGGAGATTGCCGTATTTCGTCCTCCTCCGGCCTTTGGGTGGTCCGGGGTTTGGGGCGGGTTTATTTGGCCGAGAAGGTGATATACCGGTGAGCGGAGACTATGATAGCGACGGGATCACCGATCTCGCCTATTCCGCCCGCTACGGACTCTGGGCCATTAAAGGAATTACCCGGGCTTATTTCGGCACCGCGAGCGGCTGTCCGGTTCCCGGAGACTACTCCCTTACGACTTAGATAGCCGGGTAAATGTTGGTCCGGAGGCTTTGGTAAAGTGGGAAGGCATGGTCATGCAAGGTTCGGTAAAAAAGCTGTCTCAATGGGTATTGTGAGTACGGATCGAATTATTCTAAAAAATGGTGACGTTATTGATGGAGATATTGCTACAGTATATTATGAAGTTAAAACCAGCTACGCATCAATTGCATTGGATAAGGAACAAAAATGGTCAATATCTCTTGAAGGCGCTGGACAAAACATCGATAATTGTTTTTAAACGATGAGGCACCTTTACTGTCCCTCCCCGTTCTTGTTCGGATGGGTGGGATCGCAGAAGCCGCTAGGGGATTTTATCCAGAGATAATCAACCGACTGACTCCGAGAAGCTCTTTCCACTCTAAGTGTATAGTAGAGGTCTGACCCTAATGAATTTGCTCAAGGGCGTCCAACGATGTGCTGCGATACGTTCCGGACCGAGTATCCGGGGCGGTAGTTTTTTCCCCGGGGATCGCGCCGGAACCGGAAACCGGACCCCGGCAGTCTTCCGGATCTCTCCCGGCCTCTGGGCCGTAAGGGGAGTCATCAGGACTTGCTTCGGGAGAGCCCCCCTCCCCGGAAGATACAAGGGGGACGGGAAGGACTACGTCGGAAAATTCCGGGGGAGAGGTAGTCTCTGGGCCTCGGTCGTCCTGGTTACCGCGGTGTTCGCCCTGCCGCGCGCGTCGGCGAACGCCGCCGAGACTTTTATCGCGAACCCGAACCCGGCTGCGGGAGGTTACACCATAGTGGGGGCGCTTACGACCAGGCGTCCCCGGTCGATTTGTCCGCTTTTGCCAATCCGGGCTACCACTTTGTCAACTGGACCGACGGAGGGAGCGAGGTCTCGACGAACACCCACTATACGGTCTCGGCGGCGGCGAACCGGGATCCGGTGGCCGACTCCGAAATCCAGATCACGGTTTACGCCAGTGACGGGGGGGGCACCGTCTCGGGAGGAGGGACCTTCACCGCCGGCACCTCCGTGACCGTGCACGGGACGTGCCTGTACGGTACGCACTTCAGCGCCTGGTGGGACCCGGAAATAGGCACGGTCTCGTACGACGCCGACTACACTTTTACGGCAACCGTGGACCGCGCGCTCTATGCGAGCTTCAATTATAAAGTAACGGTAACGGCGAACCCGCTATCCGGGGGCACGGTTTTGGGATCCAACCCCGAGTATGGGCATCCGGCAACGGTGTTTGCGTTCCCTTTCTCTGGGTGGAATTTTCTAAACTGGACAGAGGACGGCACGGTGGTGTCAACGAATGCGTCCTACAACTTTACGACCTACTCCGACCGCGCCCTGGTGGCTAACTTCAACGCTCCCCCCACCCCTCCCCCGACGCCTTCGCTGACGCCCACTCCTTCCGTAACGCCGACGCCATCGGCAACCCCGACGCCTTCGGCAACCCCGACACCTTCGCTGACGCCCACTCCTTTCGTAACGCCGACGCCATCGGCAACCCCGACACCTTCGCTGACGCCCACTCCTTCCGTAACGCCGACACCATCGGCAACCGCAACCCCCACTTCGACCATGACGCCGACACCGACCGCCATACCAACGGCGTCGCCGACGGTTACTCCGTCAGCCAAGCCGTCGCCCACTGCATCCCCGACACCGTTTCCCACCCGGAATACCTGGTGATCGGCGCGGGTGATTACACCGGAAACGGGATCTCGGATATCGCCATCTTCCGCCAGGATAACGGCCTCTGGGCGGTGAGGGGGCTGGGCCGGACCTATTCGGCCGGCCTTACGATCTCCCCGTTCCCGGGGACTATGACGGGGACGGGATCGCTGACGTGGCCGTTTACCGCCCCTCTTCGGGGACGTGGGCGGTTAAAGGCCTGACCCGCCTCTTCTTCGGTGCCGCTTCCGATCTTCCGGTTCCTTCCGACTACGACGGGGACGGCTGCTGCGACTTTGGAGTCTTCCGGGGTTCTTCCGGTCTCTGGGCCATCAGGGGCGTTACCAGAGTTTATTACGGCCGGCCCGGCGACCTCCCGGTACCCGGTGACTATGATGGCTTCCCGGGGCGGAGCCCGCCGTTTTCCGGGATTCCAGCGGACTCTGGGCGGTCCTCGGCTACAGCCGGATGTACTTCGGCCGGTCCGGCGACCGGCCGATCCCGGCGGTTTATGCCTGGTATGGTGGTCCGGCTCCCTTTCCGATGCTTCCGGCGATCTTCCGCCCGCCACTGGTCTCTGGGCGATCCGGGGGACCACCCGATCCTATTACGGGATGTCCGGAGATACCCTGATCCCGGCCGCGTTCAGCGGGGGCGGCCGAGCCGAAAACGGGGTTTTCCGGCCTTTGTCCAACCTCTGGGCGGTTCGAGGGGTGACCAGGCTTACTTCGGGACCACCGGGGACATCCCGGTGACGAGATAGGGATAGATATCAGGGTCAGACCTCTACGATACACTAGCGAGCTTAATTGCCTATTAAGCTTATCCGCTTTGCAAATTTTCCGATCGGTGTGGCTATCCTTAGAAGTGTATAGTAGAGGTCTGACCCCGTTTATGCATCAGCAGGGATTTCGAGAGAAAATTCTCAGTTCGCTGGGCGCTTCCAGTGGCGAAGTAAAAGAGCCGCTCGCCTATGATGAAAACCGTTTCGACCACTCTGGATTGAACCCGTCGATAAAAATCTCGCTGCCGGATGAGCTTTTCATTACCACCTGGGAAGGATACGAGAGAGAAGCAGGGAAGAATGGCGTATTGGCGGCTCTCCGTGAATTCCTGGTGCAGTTACGCTTCCCCATCCGGAAGGGGATCAGCAAAACCGAGTATTACCGGGCGGCGAATCCGAAGGCGTCCCCCCCGAGGAAATCCCAGAGGCGTCCGGTTTGAAACTTCTCTCTCCGGCCAAGCTCCAGCTCCAACTCTATCCGAGTCCGGCCGGACGAATTCCGATTATTGTCGCCACCCGGCGGGAGGACTTTGTCTCCCTGGTCCGGGCGCTGGCGATGAAGAATGAACCCGTTGCGATTCCGGGTTCAATGGGCTCGGTGACGGTCGCCGGCTACAACGACTGGTCCCGGATCCGCCGGCTGCGGGAGAAATGGGAATCGGAACATCCCACCGGCGATTGGTCGATAGAATTCGAGCGCATCATCCCCCGGAAGGAACTTTACCAGGACCGCTTCATCATTCTCAGCGACGGCCCATACAGCGGCGTTTCCGCGAAAGATATGGGGGTGATGGATAAAGAATGGCGCCGCCTCTCTTGTCATCCGCCGGCACCATGAGTGCACCCATTACTTTACCCGGCGGTCCTCTTCTCGATGAAGAACCGCCTGATCGACGAGCTGATCGCCGACTACATGGGAATCGTGGCGGCCGCCGGTCGTTACCGGTCGGATTGGTTCCTCCGGTTTGTCGGGCTGGGAAAATTTTCCGCAATATAGAAAAGGGGGAGGCTGGAAAACTACCGGGGCGATCCACCACTCTCCGCCGGGGCTTTCAAGATACTCCAAGCCCTGATCAAGCGGGCGGCGGAAAACCTGGATCGTTTCGATGCCCGGTACGGAAAAGAATTGCGGACGCCGCGTGGCCGGGCCATCGCTATTGCGACTCTGACCTTCCCCACCCTGGAAGAACTGGCTTCCGGGCGGGCACTCTCGATATTGCAAACCGGGCTTGGAAAAGCCGGAATATTATTTGTCCGGGGATAGTTTTTGAAGAAGGCAGAACGATAAATAGGGAATCGGGTTAATTTTTTGCGGCACAGGGAAAGACAGATTGCAAAGTCATCTTTCATGGCTGATGCAGTCATAAACCATCTCCTCTCGCTTGCCTCCGGAGACTGATTTTTTAACCATTGGACAGGCTCCTACTATCCGGGGATCGTGATTAATAACTGAACCGGATCCTGCCTTTTTCTTGTTATTCAATAAAAGGTTTTATACCATACACGGGATGCATGCCCGCTTGAATTATCTAATTTCGCTGATTGGTATTCTGTTGTTGTTCTTTATCGCTCCGCTTCTGTCGCCGGTCCGGGCTCAAGCGGAGAAAGATTCTTACCGGAAGCAGTTCGCGCCGCCCTGGCTTTGTTTAATAGCAAAATAGACGCACTTCCGGCTCTTTTGATCGTACCCCCCGGCAGCGATCTTCGTTTGCAAAAATACCAGGAACTGGCCCGGAAACGGAACCTTCCCCTCATGATCGCCCAGGGGACGGTACGCTCCGATGAAGAGCAGTTGCGGGCCGACCTGGCCGCGCTCTTCCCCCAGTTTGATTTTAATGCCGATTACAGCCGTTCCCGCCAACAGGAAGATTATTTCACGCAATGGCTGGCCCAGTTCACGATGGATCAGCCGCTCTGGGACGGCCAACTCTGGGGGACCTACCGGCAGCAGCGGGCTCAGGTCTCCTACTCTCAATCTTCCCGCGACGGGTCTGCAATCCTGGATTACGAGATCGCCCAGGCCTACTATAATCTGGTGAGGTATAACCAGGCCATCGATGAGAATATGCGTCAGGTCACCCAGCTGAACGATCAGTTGCGGATCATCCGGGAGATGCTGGCCGCCGGAAGCAAGACCAAAGCCGATTTCCTCCGGGCGGAGAACGCGCTGCTGGAAGAACTGAATTTCCTGGTGAGCAGTATCGATCAGGCCCGTCTTCAAATCATTGAATTCAACCGGATCCTCCATCTGCCCCCGGATACCCGTATCTCCCTCCATCAGCTGGGACAGGTAACGTTGCTCCTGCCGGAGTTTGAGGCTTGCCTGGCCCGGGGTTTGAAGAACGACCTGACATCCGCAGAGCCAGGCCCTGGTCCAGGTGGCGGAAGCGGGGGTCACCCTGGCTTCCCAGAATTTTTTCCCCACCGTCGGGGTGCAGGGAGCGTATGGCTGGCAGGATGCAGATGACGACAGCTCGGGTTCCTCCAATCGTTCCTGGTCCCTGGGGGCGACGGTGAGCCTGCCGATCTTTCACAGCACACAGAATTGGTCTCTCCTGGGCGCCGCCCGGGAACTGGAGCGGAACGCCCGAACCGAACTGGCTCAAGTTCGGGACCGAGCCTCAGCCGAGATCGGCAGCACGGTGACCACTATTTCGGACACGATTGTTCAGATCCAGCTTTTGCATAAGAACGCCGAATATGCCCAGACCCTCTGGGAGGTGGAGAAGGAACTCTATTCCCAGGGGACGATCATCACCTCCGATCTCTATCAATCCTTCAATATTTTGCTGGAAGTCCGGTTGTCCCTGATCAATACGATCTGCGATTATCTGACCCTGATGAGCCAGCTGCAAAAAGAGATCGGCGGGGGAGCGCTCCCTCCTCCGCTTCTCTCGCGGGGGGACATATCAATAACCACCTCGTATCAGGGCGGGGAACCGCCCCAAAATTAGAACGGTTACGAGGACTTGGAGGGAATGGCGCATGAACCCACCAGATATGCCGGCGCCCGCTGTCAAACAATCAGGGAATCCTCCGGTCGCCGAATCCGCCGGCAAACCGGAAGCGGATGACAAGAAACCTCAGACCGGTCAGGCGGCTGAAATCGCCGATCAGGGTCTTTACCGAAAGGCGGCGATTGAACACTATTACGCGGAGGAAGAAAGTCATGTCGATGACGCTTTACAGGTAAGCCGTCCTTCCGACTGGATTGTCATTGGAACCGTCACCGTTTTGGCCGTGCTCTTCCTGATCTGGGCTTTCGTGGGAAGCATACCGGTCATGGTCCAGGGAACCGGCCTGATCCTTCCCGTCGGCGGAGTGGCCCGGGTAGTGACCGAAAACGGAGGCACGGTGGTGTCCCCCCCTCCCGCCAACGGCCTTCGGGTAAAAATAGGCGATCTTCTGGTCAAAATCATCCCGGAAACCACCCGGCAGAATTTCAAGAACGCGGTCGAGAATGAAGAAACGGCCAAACAAAATTATCAGGCTCAAAAGTCATCTTACGAGGCGGTGAAGAAGGCCACCGATGAAGCTCAGAACACGTACCTCAAGTTAATGGCGGAGAACCTCAAAAAACTCAAGGAGATCGTGACCGACCAGGCAAAGCAGTATCAGACCCTGAAGGAATTATCCAGCAAGCAAATGGTAACCACCTCCGATCTTCTGGCCGCGGAAGAGTCGGCCGCCAACGCCTATCAGACCTATAACCAGGCTGAAATCCAGCTCGCCCAGCAGAAGGTCACGGTCCAGGAGGATCTCCTCCAGCAGGAAATGTCCCTGCGCGCGGCCGAAGCGAGTTATCTGACCGCCCGGGAAGGACGCAAGTATCAGGAGTCATTGATGGAGACCGGGGAAATCCATGCCCCCATCGATGGGATTGTTCGCCAATGTACCCTGGAGACCGGAGATTCGGTGGCGGCTGGAGCGGTGGTCTGCCTGATTGAAAGCGCCGGTCCCCCGGAAATGGTATATCAGTTCTTTGCCACCGACGATGCCAAGAAGTTGCAGGTCGGTTCACTGGTCGAAATGGCGGTAGTGAGTTATCCGGCCGACCGGTACGGGAAATTGCTCGGACGGGTAACCGCGGTGGACCCCTTGCCGGCGACTCAGGAATTGATTGAGGAGAGCTGCAGCTATTCCCAAGATCTCGCTCAGAGTCTGGGGAATCGGCAGGCGGTGAGCCGGGTTGACATACTTCTGGAAACCACCGAACAGGACGGGAAAACACATTTTGTCAAGGCCGGGGGCGGCAGCCCCTTCCCGGTCTCGTCCGGCATGGTCTGCAGCGGGGAGGCGGTCGTGGAAAGCCAGGTCCCGATCACGTTGGTGATCCCGGCACTTAAGAAATGGTTTGGGGTAACTGAAATGTAGGAGGAAAAAATGACGAAATCGAATTAAGAATTAATAAAGATTGTCGAAACCCGAATACTAAATGAGAAGGGGCATGGCGGAGGGATTAGGAAATTAGTTTATTTGAAACTATTTCGGATTTCGACATTCGGATTTCTTAATTATTCCATCCCGCTATTCTTTGAACCGGAGATTTTTACCAATATTTCAGCCAGATAAATTAAGTTATATCAATTCCCATGTCTTTCTTTCATAAATGGAAAGTGCCTCTGGTCCTGCAGATGGAGGCGGTAGAGTGCGGCGCGGCCGCCTTGACGATGATCCTGCGGTACTACGGCAAGATGCTCCCCCTCGACCAGGTACGGATCGCCTGCGGAGTAAGCCGGGACGGTTCCAATGCCGGCAGCATGCTCAAAGCGGCCCGCAACTTCGGTCTGGACTCCTACGGCTACCGGATG
Source organism: uncultured bacterium (assembly GCA_963822585.1). Classification (GTDB taxonomy): domain Bacteria; phylum Auribacterota; class Erginobacteria; order Erginobacterales; family Erginobacteraceae; genus CAWGIE01. The sequence goes on along the minus strand of CAWGIE010000039.1, from coordinate 143,075 downwards.
GAAGTGGCCGACCTGGAAAAAGCGCATCTGCCGGCGATTATTCACTGGGAGTTCGACCATTTCCTGGTGGTGGAAAAGTTCACGCGCCGGTGGGTCTATCTGGCCGATTCCGCCCGCGGCTATCGCCGGGTCAGCCGGAAGCACTTCAACGGCTGTTTTACCGGTATCGTCCTGATCTGCCGTCCGGGACCGGACTTCCATCCCGGAGACGCCCGGCCTTCCACCCTGGTCGATCTTTTGGCCATGCTCCGGGGAGCCCGGGCCGGTCTTCTTCTGGTCGGGGGCGCCTCCCTGATCGTCACCCTGATCGGTTTCGGGGTCCCGGTTTTTACCCAGGTCTTCATCGACAACGTTCTGGTCCGGCGGCAGGCGGAGTGGCAGACCATATTATTATGGGGGCTGTTCTTCATGGTTTTGCTCCAGGTGCTGACCGGATACGTCCGGAGCCGGCTGCTGGTCAATATCCGTCTCAAGTTGAGCTTCTCCATGTTGAACCGTTTCGTCAGGCACTTGATCTCGCTCCCCATCAACTTTTTCAACGAGCGCGGCGCGGGGGACCTGATGGCGCGCGTTGACCTGAACAACAATCTCCGCCAGTTGCTGAGCGATTCCCTGATCACCGCTCTATTGGATATTACCCTGGTCGTCCTCTATTTCCTGCTCATGCTTTTTTACGACCTGGCTCTGGCCGCTATCGTGGCGGCGGCGGCCGTGATCAACGTCGCCACCATCCTGCTGGTCAACCGGGCCCGGGTCAACCAGAACGAGCTGATGCTCTCGGAGGAAGCCAAGCAGCGCTCGGCCGAACTGGTGGCGATGTCGATGATCGAGACCATAAAATCTTCCGGCGCCGAAGACGCCACCTTTGCCCGCTGGCGGGGGCTGGCCGTCAACACGGTCAACGTTGAGCAGAGTTTCCGGCGGCTCGATATCCCTCTTCAGACGGTCCCGGTTCTGGCCTCGGCCGTTGTCACCGGACTCGTCCTCTGGATCGGGGCTACCCGGGTCATCGCCGGGGTGATGACCATCGGTATGGTCATGGCCTTTCAAGCCCTTCAGGCGGCGTTTCTGGCCCCGGTCACCCGGCTGGTTTCGTTTGCCGGATCCCTCCAACAGGTTAAAGGCAACTGGGAGCGGATTGAGGACGTCCTCCGGTCCCCGCCCGAACGGCCTCCCCGCGATCCGGCCCCGATCGGACTTCTTTCCGGCCGGATCGAGCTGAAAAATATCACCTTCGGTTACAATCCGGTAGCGCCTCCCCTGATCAATAACTTCAATCTTACCGTCGAACCCGGACGGCAGGTCGCCCTGGTGGGGCCTTCGGGAGCGGGAAAGAGTACCATCGCCAAACTCATTACCGGGATCCTGCTTCCCCAGAGCGGGGAGGTATCCTTCAATGGAGTCAATATCAATAAGATCGATCTGCGCCTCCTCCGGCGCCAGATCGGCATCGTTAACCAGGCTCCTTTTCTGTTTAAAGGAACGATTCGGGATAACATAAGCCTCTGGGATGAAGCGCTATCGATGGAGGAAATCATCCGGTCGGCTAAGGACGCCTGCATTGACGAGGAGATTATGTCCCGGCCGGACGGGTACGACACCATGCTGGAAGAAGAGGGGAGCAACCTGAGCGGCGGCCAGCAACAGCGCGTCTGCATCGCCCGGGGTCTGGCCCATAACCCCCCGATTCTTCTGCTGGATGAGGCGACCAGTTCGCTGGACTCCGTGACCGAGGAACGGGTGATCGGGAATCTTCTTCGCCGCGGCTGCACCCTGATCGAGATCGCCCACCGGCTCTCCACCATTCGCGACGCCGATGAGATTATCGTTCTTGATCACGGCAAGGTGGTGGAGAGGGGGACCCATGAGGAGTTGATGAAACTGAATGGAGTGTATGCTTCCCTGATTAAAACAGGATAAACCGTCTTAGTTTAATTGCTAATAAACAGCGATCTAATAACTTATCCACCGGGAAGAAATTCCAAATAACAAGCACCAAATAACAAATAAATTCCAAATTACAATGACCAAAATTACAAACTTCAGCGAATATTCTTTAAAAAAGAATTTGATTAATCGTTCTTGTTCAACCCTATCCTTCCGCGAGGCGTTCTCGTGCTCTTCGTTTGAATTTGAATCTGTGATTTGTTTGTTATTTGGGATTTGTAATTTGAGATTTGGATGGATATGCCTAAGAATTCGGCAAACAATACTGTTGACGCAAAAGTCCTCGGGGACTTGCTCGAAAAACTATTAGGCAGGCCTGTTCTCCGCCGCGGCGTTGTCCCTGTTAGCGGGGAAAACTCGCCGGGTCGAGCCTGGGCCCATCCGCTGGAATTCCCGGCCGGGGGAGGGCTCTTCATTATCATTCGGGGCGAGGTCAATGGATTTGTCGGCACGGTTACCGAAGCCGGCTGGGGACATCCCGAGCTGATCTCGGCGCTGAGCGACGGCGATTCGTTTTATCTCTGCCCGATCAAGAAAGCCTTTGACCGCCATCTGACTTACGATCCGGTGGCGGTGGCCGAAATATATTATCTGGAGTGGTCGGAACTGAACGGTTTTCTGCCTGGTGCCGGTGACGCCGCCGGCGTCATCGGCGAGTTGCTGCTTGCCGCCCAAGCCCGGCTGGCTGAAGGATTGGCCGTCGCCGCCGCCCATCTTCCCGACCAGGAGATTGGCTCGCCTCCGGAATTAATTGTCCCGGAGAGTGGATCGATTCGCCGGGAAAACGATTTCCCCGGTGTGTCCCCGGTCTCTCTCTCCCCCGGGAAAACCTGGAGCGACGAAAACGCCGTCGGGGTTTTTATCGCCCGGGGCCAGGTACGGGTGGGGATCGGTCCTGAGAATAAATTTTTCTGTGTCCGGGAAGCGGGTCTTCAGGCAACCGGGGGAAAACTGATTCTGCAGGCCGAGTCGGAATCCGTCCTTTACCCGATCATCCGGCCGAAACCGGCCGCGTGAAACCGGCATTACCCCGTTCCTGATCGATCTGAGTTGCTCCCTGATCGCTCTGGGTGGACCCCTGGCGACGGTTTTGCAACGGGCCGATGAGGACCATTTCCGGAAGTATCTCATCAGCACCGTGAACCGCGAGAAAGCAGCCCGCGCCGCCGCCGCCGCCACGATGGCGTCCATCCAAAGCCGTCCACGGCAGATGCCTTTCATCGCCGCCGCCAACCCCGAGGAGGCCTGGGACGCGGCCGTGGAAATGGTGGCCCGCTATGAGGGGCAGAAGCCGATCCGGAAGGATGAGCCGCAACCGGGCCCCGGAAGCGGCGGCAAAGGTGACCGTCTCGCCTGGAGCGCGAAAAATTTCCGCATGTTCTCCCGCCGGTTGACCATCCAGCCGGGGACATTGAGCCGGATCAGCTCCCCGATCATCGCCGTCCAGAAAGACGGCACCCCTCTGGTGCTGGAACCGTTCCGGGGGCGTCTCTGGGCCCATGATCCGTTGAAGGGAAGTTACCAGGTAACCGCCGGCGATCTGGAACACGAATTGACCGGACGGGCTTTTGAGCTGCTCCCGGACCTCCCTCCGGGCCCGATCGGGCCGAAAAAGTTTATCGCTCTGGCTCTCGCTCATCTGGGAGGAAGCGTCAGGCGGTTGATCGGAGCGTCACTGATTATTACCCTTTTTGGTATGTTCACTCCGGTTGCCACCGGATTGATCTTTGGAAAAGCGATACCCTCTGCCGAGACGAATATATTAACCGCTCTCGGACTGGCCTTGATGGCCAGTGCCGTCGCCGCGGCGCTCTTCTCACTGTTCCGCTCCATGATTGAGATCAATTTCGAGGCGCTGGCCGATACCCGCCTGGCCAGCATGCTGATGAGCCGGCTCCTGCGTCTGCCGGTGAATTTTTTTCGGAAGTACTCGATCGGCGATCTCAGCATGCGTTTTCAGGCCGTCCTGGAGATTCGCCAGGAGCTCACGTCCACGGTATTGAGTGTCGGATTAAACGGTGTTTTCTCTTTCTTTCTATCTTTTCCTGATGTTCCAGTATGCGACCAAGTTGGCCTGGTACGGTCTGGGATTGAGCGTTTGCTGACCCTGATCACCATGGTCGTCATCTTTAATACCGCCACCCGGCTGAGATGCTTGATGTTGGCCCGTCGCGCGAAGGAACAATCCATTCTCTATGAATTAATCAACGGTATTCTGGTTGTTCGTTCCTCGGGTGCCGGAAACCGTCTTTATTGCCGCTGGCTCGGCGCCTTCGATGGTGAGATGAAGATGTTCTATAAAAGCTCCCGGGCTCAGATGTGGTCGCCTATCCTCTATGGAGGTTTCCCCATCCTGGGGACCTTGCTGATGTTTTTTTTCGGGGGAAAAGAAATTCTGACCGGGAAACTTCTCTTGAGCAATTTTCTCGCCTATATCTCCGCCTTCACGGTCTTCTTCATGGGAGTGATCGGGGCCTGCCAGGCGGCGGTCAATATGACGCTTATTCGCCCCCTCTGGGAACGGGCCAAGCCCTTGATCGACGCGGAAGAAGAAGATGCCGGGCGAAAAGTGGAACCGGGCCCCCTCTCGGGCCGGATCGAAGTCAAAAACGTTTCGTTCCGGTATCAGGATGAAGGCCCGCTGGTTATCCGGGATCTCTCCCTGACCGTCAAACCGGGGGAGTTCGTGGCGATCACCGGGCCCAGCGGCGCGGGAAAGAGCACCCTGATCCGCCTCCTGGTCGGATTTGAAAAGCCGCAAAGTGGAGAGATCTTCTTTGACCGGTACGATCTGCAGGAATTGGATTTGTCGCGGCTGCGCCGGCAGATCGGGGTGGTCCTCCAGGAGAACAAGCTCGTTCCCGGGTCGATAAAAACCAATATCGAGGTCAACGCGCCTCTGGCCACCATGGATGATATCGTCGAGGCGGCCAAGGAGGCGGACATTCATCGGGACATCATGGCGATGCCGATGCGGTATGAAACATTCGTCTCCGAAGGGGGCGCTACCTTTTCCGGCGGCCAGTGCCAGCGGATAGCCATCGCCCGGGCTCTTGTCCCCCGGCCCAAGATCCTCTTCTTTGACGAGGCGACCAGTTCCCTTGATAACATCAGCCAGGAGAAGGTGGAAGAGAGCCTGGATAAACTGCAGGCGACCCGGATCGTGGTCGCCCACCGCCTCTCCACCATTCAGAAAGCTCATCGGATCATCGTCATCGACCAGGGCGCGATCGTCCAGGAGGGGACGTACGCGGAGTTGATGCGGAAGGACGGCCTCTTTAAAAATCTGGTCGAGCGGCAGGAACTCTAAGCGTTCAATTAATCGCCACCAAGGCACAAAGGCAGCAAGAAAAGATGGAAAGGAAAATAATATTCAAATGTAGTTTGTTTTCTTGATGTCTTAGTGGCAAAAGTTGCGAACTAATTTATAGGTGAGGTATCCAAGATGACAAAAACACCATTAACTGAGTTGCCGGATTGGAAGAATCTGGAGTCGCATTATCGGGAGATGAAAGACGTTCATATGAGAACGCTCTTTCGGGAAGATCCGGAGCGGGCGGCGAGGTTCTCCCTGACCGCCGGGGATATCTTCCTCGATTACAGCAAAAACCGGATCACCGCCGAGACGATGGCCCTCCTTCTGGCCCTCGCCGAGATGTCCCGGCTGCGGTCCGCGATCGACGCCATGTTCTGCGGCGAGAAGATCAACGAGACCGAGGACCGGGCGGTTCTTCATATCGCCCTGCGGGCGCCGGAAGGTTATTCCATCATGGTGGACGGGGAAGACGTGGTCCCCGGCGTTCACCGCGTGCTGGCGCAGATGGCCGCTTTTGTTCGAAAGGTGCGGTCGGGAGAGTGGAAGGGGTTTACCGGCAAGCCGATCCGGAACGTGATCAACATCGGGATCGGCGGCTCCGACCTCGGCCCGGCGATGGCGACCGCGGCTCTCAAAGCGTACGCCGACCCGAAGTTGAACGTGCGGTTCGTCTCCAACGTGGACGGGACCCATTTCGCGGAAACGGTGAAAGGTCTCGACCCGGCTCAGACGCTCTTCATCATCTGCTCCAAGACCTTCACCACCCAGGAAACGCTGACCAACGCCCACAGCGCCCGCGACTGGTGCGTGAGCGCCCTGGGCAGCGATCGGGCGGTGGCCGCTCATTTCGTGGCCGTTTCCACCAACGGAAAAGAGGTGACCGCTTTCGGAATCGATTCCGAAAACATGTTCGAGTTCTGGGACTGGGTCGGCGGCCGCTATTCCCTCTGCTCGGCGATCGGTCTCTCCCTGATGATCGCGATCGGTCCCGAACGCTTCCAGGAGATGCTGGCCGGCTTCCGCCTCATGGACCATCACTTCCACCACGCCCCTTTTGAAAAGAACATGCCCGTGATCCTGGCCCTGACCGGGATCTGGTACAATAACTTCTTCGGTGCCCAGAGTTACGCGGTTCTCCCCTATGATCAATACCTGAGCCGTTTCCCGGCGTACCTCCAGCAGCTGGACATGGAGAGCAACGGGAAATCGGTGGACCGGCAGGGCCACCGGGTGAACTACCAGACCGGGCCGATCGTCTGGGGAGAGGCGGGGACCAACGGGCAGCACGCCTTCTACCAGCTGATCCACCAGGGGACGAAGCTGATCCCCGCCGACTTCATCGGTTTCTGTAAGTCGCTTAATCCCATCGGGGATCACCAGATCAAGCTTCTGGCAAACTTCATCGCCCAGCCCGAGGCGCTCGCCTTCGGCAAGACACCGGAAGAGGTCAGGGCGGAAGGGGTGGAGGAAAAACTGGTTCCCTTCAAAACGTTCGAAGGCAACAAGCCGACCAATACCATCATGGCGGAGAAATTGACCCCATCGGCCCTGGGGCAGCTGATTGCCCTGTACGAGCACAAGATTTTTGTTCAGGGGCAGATCTGGGACATCTATTCCTTCGATCAGTGGGGGGTGGAGCTGGGGAAAGTCCTGGCCAAGAAAGTGCTGGCCGAACTCGTCTCTCCGGAAGAGCCGGTCCTCGCTCACGACCCGTCAACCGACGCGATCATACGGCGTGTCCGCGCCGGGCTGGGAAAAAAGTAATCAGTGATCAGTGATCGGTAATCAGGTCCCGGTTGAAACCCTCTCCCCTTGGGGGAGAGGGTGCCCCGAGCGAACGCGAGGGGCGGGTGAGGGGTGTCCGGGGGCGAAACCACCGATCACCGATTACTGATGACCGGTCACTGATCACCTGCCCCTTCTTTCTTCACCGGTACGATCTCGAAGAAATAGGAATTGGTGGCGCTGGTCTTTTTCAGTTTGTCGTGGATGACGGCGATAAACTCATACTTCCCCGGCGGGAGGTCGTCGAGGTCGAGCGAGTTGGTGGCGTAGAGATCCAGCACCGGCACCTTGGTCTGGTAGTTGAAGTTGAGCAGTTCGGGAGAGTTGAGCAGTTCGTTCCCTGCCGCGTCCTTGACGATAAAATCCTGGGTAAACCAGATCTGATAGCTCCCGCCCAGCCGGTTGGTGAAGACATTCTCCGGTTCGTAGTAGAAGAGAAGCTTACTACCCGCCGGGACTTTATTGCCCTCGGCCGGAACGTAGGAGCCGTAGGAGATGATGTTGACGCAGCGGTTGAAATTACGGAAACCGAGCTGCCCCTTGTTCTGGATTTCGATAATTTTCTCTTTCAGGTCGGTGACGGTCTCCTCGGCCCCCAGAGCTTTTCCGGCGAAGAAATAGATCCCGGCAATGAAGATCAGCGCCGAAATACAGGTGACTCTAAAATGCTGCATGATTCTCATCTGTCCCTCCCGATCATAGAGTTATAGTATTCAACATATAATACTTTCCCCGGCACTGTGATAGTTTTTATTTCTATCGATTCCGAAGCGCTGTTCTCATAATCAGGCCCCCAAGTACGCATCCCAGAAGATAATACGGGAAATCGAGGAGAGAAAAAGTGTTGCCGATCAGCGTGCGCCCGAAAAAGCCCGACCGGATGGATTCAAGAATCGGATGATGGACAAGCTGCAGTATTTCCAGCAGGCAGGTACCGGTAAAGACCCCGGCCGAGATGGGGATGATGGCTTTCTTCCGGAGGAGGAAAAAGAAAAGAACCAGGCACCAGAATATCTCATAGAAGATCCCCCCGGCGTAATTGTTCAACCAGTAATCGCCCGGGCCGGTATACAGTTTGCTGATGAAACCGAGCGGGACGACAACGGCGAGCGAGATCAGGATCCGGGTCCTTGCCCGGCGGCTTCCTGCCTCCCTGCCGCGGCTTTCCGATTCTCCGAGGACGGTTTCAGTTCTTGTTTTTATCCCGGTGACCTATTATACTGGATGTTAGTAGTCCAATCCGCTCAATCCGTTTAATCCGCGGTTATAATAGCAGATAATCCCCGTCCGGGGAAAGGAGGCGGAAATGACCAATCTATATAAAGTGATCGAGATTATCGGCAACTCGCCGGAAAGCTATGCCGAAGCGAGCCGGGGCGCCATCGCCGAAGCGGCAAAGACGGTCCGGGGGATCTCCTGGTACGAGGTTAAGAACTTGGGCGGCAAGGTCAAAGACGGCGAGGTGGTCAACTTCCAGGTGAAATTGAACGTCGCCTTTAAAGTGGTCAACGATTAACTTATTGGCTTCAAATTATCGGGGAAAAGAAGGGGAGTGCTCCACCGACCAGGTCAGTCCCTTGACCCAATCACCCGCCTCGTAAATATGAACGGGCGTCTCTTCTTCCTCGGTCGTTCCGGTGTCGTCTTCCGGGAGTTCCGGAAGCACGGCGTCGCTTAACACCGCCACCGCGCTGCCGAAGATAGGGGTTTCGACCTCGAAGGCGAGAGGTATCCGCCGCCGGTCCACCGTGATCCAGGCCAGAAGGGCTCCCTTTTTCAGCGGATCGCCGTTGTGGCTGGCGCTGGGCACCATGGCGAACGCCTTCACCTTCCCGATCGGTCCCGTCTCGAAAAGTCCCTTCTCGATGATCTCCACCTCCACGTCCCAGTTCTTCTGATCGGCGTTCACGTCCAGCTTCAACTGTTTTCCCAGGCCCATCGGCTGGCGCCGTACCCAGAAGAGAGTGCTGAGCAGATCCTGGGCGCCGGGGGGGATGCTCATCGTCTCCGGGGGCCGCTCCTTCTTGTCATCGCGCCGATACGTGGCGGTCAGGTTCTCCTGGTCGTACTCGATGACTTCGTGTCTGCCGTAGTGCCCTTCCTTGACCACCTTTTCGAAGCGAAGGGGAGAGCCGCTCTCCCGGGAGACCCAGCTGTGAACGGTGTCTTCAATTTTGAAGAAGTTGGAGAGGAAATCGTTGGAGATGGTGGTAAAGGTCAGATGATACGCTTCCTCCCCATTGATGACTTCGAGACCGTGATTCTCCAGGACAAGCTGTCCCACCGGGATGCCGATCCAGCTCACGTCGTAGGTGAGTTTTTCCCCCGTCACCAGGTTGCTGATCCGGCCGCCGGTACCGGTCTTGTCGACCGGTTCGTCGGTGTAAAGCGGCCCCCCTTCCGGCTGTTCTTCGGCAGTGAAATGGAGCCCGGATGCGCATCCGATGAGGACAAGTCCGGTCAGGACAAGAAAAATGACCCGCCTGTTATTCATACCGTGTTTGACCGGAAAAGCCTCAGTTTCATTCAATAAAAAAGCAGCCCTCGCCGTTAACGGCGAGGGCTGCCCTATTTTATTTTCGAAGAAAATAAAATTACTTGAGTTCCGGGATCGTGCACCCCTTGCCGTCAAAGACAACCTCCATCTTGGTCTTTGACATGTTCAGGATCGAGTCCGGGTCCTTGTCGATGTCGAAGACCCACTGCGCGGAATCCGCCGTCTTGACGGGGGCGGTGGTCGAAATGATCGGTCCCGGGGTGTTGATTTTAAGGGCGATCCGCATTCCGGCCAGCATCGGGAGCATCGCCTTCATCTGTTCCGCGTTCTCTTCTCCGCCGCCCATCTCATCGCCGGACATCTTGGAGGTGATGACGTAGTTGCCCGCGTCATTCTTGGAGATCATGATCGGGCTGTCTCCCATAACGTCGGCATCATTCAGCTGGGCAATGTCCTTGAAATCGAAATCGACATTCATGTACTTCCAGCCGTCTTCAGTGGTGGTCTTGACGCTGTTCAGTGTGATCCCTTTGTCTTTCAGAGCCTCGAACTCTTTTTTAACCTTGGCCTCGTCGAACTCAAAGGGATTGCTCTCCTCGGTCTGCTCTTCCCCTTCCGTCTGGCGGTTCATCTCGGCCATGGCCTTCACCTGGTTGATGGTCTGTTCGCTCATCCCGTAGGTGAACTTGACGTTGCCGGAACCATCCTTGTTCAGGGTGATGTCCTGGTCCATCTTGATACACCCGGTAAGAGCGACCACCGCGATCAGGGAAAAAACCCAGATCCATTTTTTCATTCCTTCCTCCTTTGTAAAACCGGTAAACGGTTTTGGTTGCTCGACAACCTATTCCCGGTTGCCGATTCTCAACATACCGCCCGGACAGGGGCCGGTCAATTAAAATTTCCGACCGTGACTTTTCATTTGGAAATCACCCCTCCCTGTAATAGACTGTCATCGGTTAGGGGAGAATGACAGGGCTGATCCGATGAAGAATTCTGCACGCGAACCCGGGTATTCATATCGACGGAAAAGGGGAAAAATCCCCTCCCGCATTCAGGAGAACCCCGCCGTTTCCTTCCGGCTGGGCCGGTATCGTCTTCCCGCCCGGCTTTGGGGCCGCGACCGGAGCTGGTATTCGTACCATGGTTATCCCCGGTCGATCCGGTTTCATGTTCGCCCGACTGTTCAACTTCCCCTGCTCTCCGCGCCCGGCCGGCTTCTGAAGATAATCCCCGGAGTGTTCTTTCTCCTCCTGCCGCTTCTCCTTTATCCCGTCTATTTCCGCCTGGCCGAACTGCTTTATCCCCGGCTGCACCTTCTGGGGCAGTTTGTCCGGCCGCCGACGCCGACGTCATTCTTCCAGGAGATGTATGTACTGGTCCTGGCGGCCGCCGTCGTTGTCATTGTTCAGACCATCTTCGCCTTGATCTTCATCCGTCGGCCGCGGCCGTCCGCCGGATCCGGGAAAATTCTCTGGGGAGAAGCAAGCGTGGTGGGGGGACTCCTGTCTTTGGGGGTGTACGGGGTGCTGCGGGGCTTCCAGATCTCTGCGGCCGACCGCTTCTTCCTTCCCCCCTTCGCCCTGGGAGCGGCCGTTCTAATCTGGCTGCTGATCTCGGGGACTATTTTATTTCGGGCGTTCATTCGCCCGAAATAACATATACCCCTGGGCCGAATCGAACGGCCGACACCCGGTTTAGGAAACCGGTGCTCTATCCTTCTGAGCTACAGGGGCTTAACATTTTCCTCCGGAAAATTTCAGTCAAATATAATATCCTTCCTCTGTATTAACAATAAAAATCCCTGGTGGAGCTATGTGGGAGTTTTATATCAAGTCAGCTCATCTGGTGCAGCTTCGTAGTGCAGGGTTTTAGCCCTGCCAGGATAGGCAGGGCCTAAAGCCCTGCACTCCGGCATTTGTTGAAATCCCGAAGAGGAACTTAGGCCTGATCAAGTTGAAATATTGACTCCGTCCTGGTTCACGTACTGAACTGCCAGGGAACAGGTATACCATTAACAACGTCCCCCAACTATACACTGAGCCATGATTTGTGCTGATATTATTTACAATGCGGGGATGGTGGTATTTGACGTCTTATTTGTCTACACCGTTATCGCAGTGTGGCGAAGAAAGAGATCGCGCGTCACAGCCATCTTTCTGATTCTCGCTCTGTGGTCCATTCCCGTTATCCTGGCCTCGTTTGTTCAACGCCTCTTCTCCTTTCGTATTTTTGCAACTATGCGATTTATCGGCCTGGCCGCTTTCTGGCATCTTCCGTTAATTCTGATTGTTCTCGCGGTCTATTTCCGTAATAACAAAATGCTTCGAAGATTATTTTTACTGGGGGCAATCATCCCCCTCGGATTGTATGTTTATGCCTATCACATGGAGCCGTACCGGCTTGAGATCACTCGCTATGATTACCAGCATCCCGGGCTAAAAGGATTAGAACGTTCGGTCGTAATCGCCCAGGTATCAGACTTGCAGACGGAACATATGGGGTCATTTGAATATTCCGTTCTTCAGACGTTGGGCGCGTTAAAGCCGGATCTCATCATTTATACAGGCGACTATTTTCATACCTGGAATCAAGAAAAGCAGGATAGGGAGATCCCTCTCCTTCGCCAGGCCTTTCAGGCCGCGAATCTTGCTCCGCCCCTGGGAAGTTATGCGGTCTGTGGTGATTGTGAATCGCGCGCCGATGTAGAGAGGTTATTTGAAAAAACCTCTACTCGGATCCTGAATAATGAGAGTGTTACTGTTGACTTGCCAGGTTGCAAAGTGACTATTACCGGCCTCACATGCAGCTCCTCTCGGGCTGCCCGCTGGGGAGAACTGGCTGGAGCTTTTCAAGATAACCGGGAGGGGCTATTTAATATTGTCATTGGACATAGCCCCGATTTCGTAGAAGCGCTGGCTTCTAAAAATATTCCATTTTTAGCCCTGGCGGGGCATACGCACGGTGGCCAGGTTCAATTGCCGTTATTAGGTCCCTTGTTCACTCTCAGCCGGTTGCCAAAAAATTACGCGGATTGCTTTGCACCTTTCGGCACCGGCACTCTTTCTGTTTCCAGAGGCATCGGAATGGAAAGAAGAGAGGCACCAAGGCTACGGTTTCTCTGCCGCCCCGAGATCAGACTTATCACGCTCCATCCATCCGATTAACTTGAATAAGGCAACAAAGCAACACCGTCCTCTTTAACAAAAAACAAGCTTGACGTATTTACATATTGTATATACATTACAAGGATGAAGTTTGAATGGGATGATAAGAAGAATGAAGAAAACATCCGTAAACATGGGATAGATTTTAATGATGTTGTGGAGATGTTCAATCATCCCATGCTCATCCGGCTTGATACACGTTATTATTACGGTGAGGACCGGTGGATCGGCATCGGCCTGTTGAAAGATATTGTGGCCGTAACCGTCTATCTTGAATGGGAAAATGAGGAGATAATCAGAATCATCTCAGCCCGAAAGGCAACACATCATGAAAGCGAAGAATACCATCAAAGAGTCACGCACTGACTGGAACCGACTGAAGGACATGCCGGATACAGCAATCGATTTTTCGGATGTTCCAAAACTCGAGAAATCCTTTTTCGAGCATGCCCAACTACGGATGCCCAAACGAAAAAAGTCGGTTTCTCTTCGTCTCGATCCGGAGGTGCTCGATTGGTTCAAGCACGAAGGCAAAGGGTATCAGACCCGGATCAATGCCGTGCTCCGCGCCTATATCGAGACCCGGCAGCACTGATTAATTGATTCGGATGATGAAGCTATTGATTACAGGGGCTAACGGGTTTATCGGCTCGCACCTCATCCGGCGGCTCACAAAAGAGGAGGGGATCGAGGTGGCGGGGATGGTGCGCGAGACCTCCGACCTCTTCCGTCTTGCTGACGGGACCTACGATCTCCGTTACGCCTCTCTTACCGACTCCCTGGAAGAGATCGTCCGGGGCTTTGACGCCGTCATCCACACCGCCGCCCTCTCCAGCGACTGGGGGGACTACGACAGTTTTTACCGGGTTAACGTGGAGGGGACGGTCAACTTTCTCCGGGCGTCGGTGGCGTCGGGGGTCCGGCGTTTCATCCACTTCAGCTCCACCGTCATTTACGGCTTCGGGGGGAACCGCCTGACCGGCGAGGATTGTCTTCCGTCGCCGTTCGAGCATCCCTATTGCCTGACCAAAGCGCAGGCGGAAGAAGAATGCCTCCGCTTCCGGGGACAGATCCACCTGGGTATCCTTCGGCCGTCGAACGTTTTCGGTCCGGACGACCTCACCACCACTTTCCCGCTCTGTGCCGCTCTCCGGAAGGGGATGCCCGCCTTTCCCGCCGGAGGGAGATATATGACCTCTCCCTGCTATATCGAGAATCTGGTGGAGGCGACCGTTAGGGCGCTCCGGGGGGAATATCCGAGCGGGGAGACATTCAACATCTCCGACGGGAGCGATCCGACCTGGAAGGAGTTTTTAGAACTGTTCGCGGGGGAACTCGGAGTAAGACCTCCCCGCGTCGCTCTCCCTACCGGACCGCTTTTCCTGGCAGCGGGTCTGCTGGAAAAGATCTGCGTCTGCTGTAGGACTTCCACCGCACCGATCATCACGCCGTACCGGATCGCCCAGGTGGCCTCCGATTACAGTTTCAGCATCGAGAAAGCCCGGAAGATGCTGGGGTATCAGCCGCCGGTAACGACGGCTGAGGGGGTGAGGCGGAGTGTCCGGTGGTTTATTAAAAACAGTGAACAGTAATCAGTGATCGGTAATCAGTAGGGCCCGGCTGAGCGGATTACTGATCACCGATCACTGATTACTGTTCACCGATTACTGATTACTGATTACTTTCCCTTCCTACCCTCCCCAGCAGACACTGACGTTGCGTCCGCCGATACAGAAATAGCTCGGCCAGGGGTAATAGGGATAATAATAGGGCCGGGGCCGGGGGGGGCGCCAGCAGTTCCAATACGGCCGCGGGGGAGGACAGGGCCGGGGAGGGGGGCAACGGTACCGCGGGTAGTTGCAGTAGGTACGGCTTCCTCCGGAATAATGTCCGCCTCGCGCCAGCGCGTTCCCCGTTATGATGAAAGACACGACAACGATTGCCAGGATCAGCTTTTTCATCTTATCTGCCTCCTTTTTGCCACGAAGACACCAAGTCGCCAAAAATTTTAATTGTATCTTGATTCATTAAACTTAGACGGGGAGGTGAGGCGGTTATTCAATAAAAAAAGAGGCATCCATTCAGATGCCCCTCTTCCCTTGAATCAACGGTCGGATCCTTCAGATTTATAGATAATAAAAATGAGGAGCGCCGATCATCGGCGCTCCTCATTTTTATTATGCCGGAGGTGGGACTCTCAGCCGGAGGCTGATCCGCCTCAGGCGGAGAACCCTTTCCAATAATGCCGGAGGAGGGATTTGAACCCTCACTCTCTTGCGAGAACGGGATTTTGAGTCCCGCGTGTCTGCCAGTTTCACCACTCCGGCTTATTTTTCCCGGCACCTCTTTCTTTGAAAGAGGTGCCGGGAAAAATAAAAGTGTATAAGCATTAAGTCAATAGTGGAGACTTGTTTTAAAATAAATTCGTGTAATCCTTCGGCTACGCTCAGGACAAGTTTCGCGAAATTCGTAGTTTTTAATTGGCCGGGCCGGGCGGAGCTATGTTTGGAAGCTTTGGATGGCGGCCTCCCGGTCTTCGAAGGTCTCGAAGAGGTTGAGAAAGCCGCTCACCTCGAAGACCTTTCGGGGTTCGCTTCCCAGCCGGAGAAGTCTCACGCCCCCGCCGCCGGCCCGGGCTTTTTTCTGAATTTTCAGAAGCGTGGCCAGGGTGGAACTGTCGAGATAGCGCAAATTTTCCATATCGAGCAGGATCTTCGCCTGCCCGCGGGCCAGATAGGCCTCCAGAATTTTTCCCACCTCCCCGGATGTGTAGACATCGGCCTGCCCGCTGAGGGTCACGATGACCACCCCTTTTTCTTCCGCCAGTTCGCAGCTCAGTTTCCCGATGATGCCGATGAATTCTCGTTTCATAATAAAATTTTCCTCCGGAAAATTTTAGTACCGGGGCTGGCGCCCCGGCCTATTAAATAGCGCCCATTCGGGGCTTTTTCGTTCGACGTTGGACGTTCATTTTTTTGCCACTGCCCACTGCCTACTCCCCACTGCCTATTTCAACAGTTCCCGGCATATTCCCTGGTACCCGAGGAGGATCCGTTTCAGATCGTCAATCCCGATCGATTCATTCACCGTGTGAGCCTGGTCTTCCTTGCCCGGTCCGTAGCCGATAATAGCCGGTTCCTTTTCGGGGAAGAGCTGGGCGTAGGGGATGACCGCGCTTCCATCGGTACAGAACGAATAGTGTCCCCGGTCGGGCCGTTTTCCAAGGGCGTTCTCCACCCCCCGGAGAGCTTTTTGCACCAGCGCGCTTTCCGGGGCCGTCTTCCAGGCGGGGGCGAACTTCTCCTGCTTGATGGCGATCCCGGTCCAGGTCCGGGCTTCCTCGGCGGCGAACTCGATGGAGGGATCCCGGAATTTCGGATAGCGCTTGCGTCCGTAGGTGACCACGTTCTTTATACTGTTCTGGACCAGCCCCAGGACCGACTCCCGGGTATCCTCGACCAGGGTCCTGATATCATAGGTTATCTCAACCCGTTTGGGAACGGTGGAGTTCCCCCCCCGGCCGTCCAGGCCGCCTCCCCCGCCGACGGGGATCTTGATATCCGTGGGAACGATGTTTCTTTTCCCGAGCACCTGGTCAACGTCCGACCGGTACCAGCGGTGGAAGGCGTCGATGATGTAAGCGCTCTGTTCGATCGCGTTGATCACCTTTCGCCCGGTAGAGGCATGCTGCTCCTGGCCGAAAGAGGTAATGACGATCTCCGCCCGCCCCCGCTGCCCGATGTTGATCTGTCCATCCGACGCCTCGCCGACGATGATGAAATCGGGCTGGATCAGCTTCAGCGCTTCCAGGAAGCAGACCCCTTCAAAGAGTTCTTCCACCACCGTTCCCACGACCACGATCCTGCCGCTGCACTCCGCGGGTTGGCGCGCGATCGCCGCCGCCGCCGAGAGCATACAGACCAAGGCGGACTTCATATCCGCCGCGCCCCGTCCGTAAAGCCTCCCGTCCCGGATCGCTCCCGTCCAGGGCCGCGTCTCCGGCGCCCAGCTGCCGGGGTCGGCATTGACGGTGTCGGTATGCCCGGTGAGGACGATCACCGGTCCCTCGCCGCTGCCGATCACCGCTTCCACGATCAGGTTGCCCATCCGGTCGGTCCCGATCCGGTCGAAACCGAGCCGCGATGCCACCCGCATCAGGTATTTTACCGCCTGTTCTTCCCGCCCCGAGAGACTGGGGATGCTGATCAGTTCCTGGATGGTGCTCAGGACTTTGCCGAAAATCCGTTGGTCGGTGCTTGCCGGCGGTGTGGTCATGATGTGATTCCTTATCTTTGAGATGCAACTCGAAAGCAGTAACCCGGTGTCTTTGCATTTAACTTTTCAGTTGTAAACGATTGGGCGTGGTTTTTCAATCGTATTTATTGGGAGAACATCTTTCCCGTTCCAATCTTGACAGCCCGTTCTTTAATCGGTAATCTAAAGATTGAACAAAACAAATAAGAATTTCTGGAGGAAACCGCATGAGGAAGAAGATATTTATCATCCACGGAAAGGGAGTCAACCGGGGGATCGGGAAAGAGGGCGGCGGCGACCTTGACACCGTCTCTTCCAACGCTTTCTATATGGTCTGGGCGAAAAACGCGCTCAAGGATGAACTGGGCCGCGACCCGGTTTACGGCCAGGATTTTGAATTTGAATTCATGAATTACTCCGAGGGGATCAGTCACCTGGCGGTTCACTCCGGCTGCGATATCTATCTCCCGGATTTCCCCATCGACGCCCTCACCACCCGGATGAAGATGCTGGTCATGGAAGAGGATGAGTCCATCGACCTCATCAACCGGTTCACGCGGGAAATCAACGACTTCAAGCTCTGGATCATCCGGAATGCGAGCCGGGTCAGCGCCAATCTGAAGGACATTTTCAACAACACCTTCAAGCAGATCCCCAAGGTACTGGAGCACCAGGAGCGGGCCGCTCTTCTCACCGCCCTCAACATCCTGCAGGTAATCCGTCATGTGACCGAACTTGAAGTCGCCTTTTCGGAGGGCGCGGACGGGGAAATTTCGGCTTTTCTGGCCGGGTACCTGAAAGGGATGGTTGCCAACCTGACCGGGACCAAGCTGAAGGACTTGAAGAAGTCGTTGAAGGGGCCTTTGAGCAACTCTTCCAAGGAGAATATGGTCGACCTCCTGGTCAAGAAAGGGAACGAGCGCGAAGCCATCATCGCTTTCGATGGGGCCAGCAAGCTGGATATGTCCACCAACGGCCGGGTCAATTACACTGACGAGCTTATCATCGTGATGGTGGAGATGGCCGCCTACCTGATCCGGGGGCTGAAACAGCTCCGCGACCTGCCCTGGGACGAAAAGCAGAAAGAAGCCTACGACCACAATCTCCGGGCGGTCGGAGAAGACTTGAAACGGCATCTCCGGGTAATGATTGCTCTCTCCGGCGCACTCCCCGCCGGGGCATCGGAAGACCTGAAAAAAACGATCGCCGGGATCGATGAATCCCTGAATGACACCCTGCGGATCATCACCGATATCGGAGAGTATCTCCCCCCCCCCGGGATCCGGGAGAAGGATTACACCATCCGGATCATGCTGACCGAGGACGCCACCGGGAAAGCGGTCCCCGGGATCGAGATCGTGATCAAACGGCTGGAGGGATCCGGCTCCTTCCTGCTCCCCGACGGCGCGAGCAGTTCCGAAGACACCGTCACCGTCCCCACCGACGAACGGGGGGCGGTGCTGGTGAAATATATCCCCTCTTCTCCGGACGAGCGGTACCGTTTCTCGATCACCTTCGACGATCTTCAGGAGATATTTCTCCCCTCGGATGTACCTCCCCCCGACACGGAAGTGGCGGAGATTTTCGACGAGATCGGCTCCGAGATATCCGAGGAGGAATTCGAGGAGAAGGAAGCAGCCGCGCTGGGCGACGACCGGGCGATGAAAGTATCCCTGACCGTGATCGAACGGCAGTTCCGGGATCTTCGGGAAAAGGACGTCCGGTTTGAGAGCATCGACGACCACCATCCCTACACACAGGAGATATTCGATCTTCTGAAAAAACTGGAGAGCGAGGGGATTATCAAGCATATTCAGGTTCAGAGCCTCCCCCGGGGACAGGAATTGCCAATTGAGGAACAGACCTGTGGTTCGGCCCTGGTCTACAAGGACCGGATTGAAGGCCAGCCCTGGGACAATCCGGGCCTGGCCGAGATGCGCAGGATCGCCCTTCTCCAGGATCTTCACATCGAGATGGAGCCCCTGGCGCTGGAACTCTCCAAGCTGATCGGCTCCAAGTTCAGCAAGGTGGAGATGGCGACCGGGCTGGCCGAGGGGATCAAGGACTATGAGAGCATGCGCAATATCATGCAGGCAGCCGGTTGGGATAAGAAAGTCGCGGAATATGAAGCCGGGTTGGAAAAGGTACTCCCCCGGACCGAGCAGGTACTGGGAAGGATCGACTTCCACAAGCCGGACAGCGACGACGCCCGGGTCCGGATCATGGCGGCGATCTCCCCGTTCTGTGATGCCAAGAAAGGAGAGGTCCAGGTCAATGTCGCCTCGGCGATCGGGTACTGGATGGGGAAGAAGGGATATCCCGCCGACTATATTTTCTATTGCTATGGCTCCCATCTGATGACGACCCGGAAGCCGAACGAGGAAGAGACATCACTCAATCTGAGCACGGTCTGCCAGGCGATGGGGACCAAAGCCGACGGCGGCCATTCCGGCGCCGCCACCTGCAAGCCGGTCTCCAACCCCAACTTCCCGATCGAACGGCTGGATAAGGTTCGGGACACCAACTTTCTGGAATACCTGGAATACCTGGGCAAGGTGGTGGCGGATTTCTCGGGATTGGTGTACGAAGGCGTCTCCGAAGTTCCGGTGCCGGAGTATGTCGAGCCGATCGAGAAGGCGCTCAAGCACGTGGGGGAGAATACGTTCGAGATCAAGCTTGAGAAGAAGGACGATCCCGGCGACACGCTCCGGGTTCTTTTTACCCGGGCGCCGAAAGTAAACAAAAAAGCCGGCGAGGAGAAACCGTCGTTTCTCCAGGTAATCAATTACCTGAAACGGACCCAGGAGTTCGATTACCTGGTATTCTCCCAGGGGATGATGTACCGGGTGATTCTGGTCAATACCGGCGACGGGAAAAAACGTCTCGATCTGCCGGCGCTGGCCCGAATCATCGGCTGGAGCGAGGACGGCGGCGGGGAAGTGCTGGCGGTGGCCGATATCAAGAAAAACCCGAAGATTAAAAAACGCCTCCGCCAGCTCCTCCACCCGCACATGGTCCTTCTGGCCGATCTGCTGGCCGGCTTTATCGAAGAGGGGAGTGATTACAGCGCGGTCTCCGTCCAGCCGATCTTCTTCGACGGGGTCGAGGAGCGGGCCGCGGAGGTGGGCCGGCGGATGGACGCCAATACCTACGTGATCGATCTCGTCTCCCAGGAGGGGGGAGAAGGCGTCGAAGCTGCGCCTGGTCGCCACGCTCTCTCCCTCGTTTGACCGGCGGAAGGGGGAGTTCGATCCCTCTTTCCCGCTCATCGCGGCCCACTTCAAGAACCTCAATCCCGGCTATCTCCTCTACAGCGAGGAAGAGGTGGCTTTCCCGCGCGAGGATCAGATCACGGCCCTGATGAGGGTCGATGATCCCTCCGGATCGATCGACTGCTCGCAGGCCGTGGCGGCCGTGGCCGGAAAGCAGTTTATCGGGAATGACCGGGTGGCGGAGTGCATGCCCCGGTTTTTGCCGGGGTCTCCGGTCCGCAAGCTCGCGTCCAACAACTACCGGGAGTATCTGGAGTTCGTCATCCCCAAGATGGCGGGGGTGGCCGGATACACGGTCGATAGTTTCCGGGCTTTGAGTGAGATATAATTTATGCCCCCCCGATTACAACTTCGGGGCGGCAAAAATTATAGGTTCAATAATTTGCGGCGTCGTTATTCCTAAGGCGACGAATATTGTGCTCCATTGGAAGACGGAACACTCCAATTATTGATGAGATCGTTTTATTGTTTGCATCTTGGATTGCAGTCATTGCGAGCGCAGCGAAGCAATCTCTTATTATGCAAGGAGTTGAGACTGCTTCGTCGCGTTGCTCCTCGCAGTGACATGTCAATACAATTATGGACTCTTTAGTAAATGAGGAGGGTAACGATGAATAAGTTGCGCTCCGGAAGTGCCTGCCTTGTTTTTGCCCTGGCCTGTCTGTTCTCTTTTTCCTGCGGTGAACGGCAGCCGTCCTCGACCGCCCAGCCGTTTCTCCAGCTTGTTCCCGCCGATTCCTTCTTCTATCTGGGGTTCAAGGACTGGAAGGTCCTCCGTGATGAGACCGGGGCGTTTGATTTCGTGAAGACGGCGCGCCGTCTCCGGATCGGCCCCCGAATCGAAAAGATGCTGGAGCCGGTTGCGGAACTGTCTCCCGGAGGGGTGGAGAAAGGCAGCCGCCTGATGGAACTCCGGGAGAAGGTCAGCCTCTGGGAACTTCTCGGGGGTGAAATCGCTCTCTGCGGTTTTCCCCCGGCCCGGGAAGAACCCCCGGCCCTGGTTCTTCTCTGCCGTCTGCCGGTGGGGGCGGAAAAACTGCACACGGATTATTTCCAGGAACTGCTTGCCCGCGCCGGATTTTCCCGGGACGAACTTGCCGAAACCGAGAGCGTTTATCTGGGAGAAAAAGTGACGTCTTTTTCTCTCCCCGGTTCCTTCCCGGGCCGTCTCGCCCGTTGCACAGCGGGTGATATATTTCTCCTCTCCACCAGCTCTGAGGGGGCGAAGATCGTCCTTTCCCTCCTCAAGGGGGAGAGGAACGGGGAGGCGCTGGCTGACGGACGGTCCTTTCGGGAACATTTCCAGGGGCTTGATCCGGCTGCCAAAACGGTTGTCTACCTGGACGTTAATGTCCTGCTTGATTATGCCGGAGAAGCACTGGATAAAAAAAATGTCTTCGGGCAGGGAGAAGAAGAGGAGGCGGAGACGCTGTACTACCTCAACGGCCTGATGAGAGTTCTGGGAACGGTCGGCGCGATCTCCGGGACCGGGGTCCTGGATAGCGACGGTTACCGGGAGACGGTTCGCTATTATCTCGACGAGGCAAAAGGGAGCCGGGCGTTGCTCCATCTGCTCAAGCAGCCGCCCCGGGACTGGGACGTGCTCAATTACATCCCGGAGGGGGTTGCCGACTTCTCGGCCGACTATTTCTCGCCGGAAAAGATCTACCGGCCCCTCCTCGGCTTTGTTGCCGCCGATCCGGTCCGCGGCAGTGAGTTTTTGGACATCTGGAAGAAGCTGCAGGAATCGGCCGGGATCAGCGTGGAGGATGACGTTCTCTCCTGGCTGGGAGACGAGTTCGCCGTTTGCACGGTCTCCCTTTCCCGCTCATTTTTCGAGCCGGGGAGTTTCGCCCTCCTCTTCAAAGTGACTTCGGAGAAAAAGCTGGACTCTTTCCTGGACAAGCTGCTTTCCCTGGGGATGAGGCAGTCCCTCAACATCGTCATTGAAAAGTACGGCGGCAGCACGCTGCGGATACTGTACCCCCCGATCCCGCTTTTCCCCGTAAACCCGACTATCGGACGGGTGGGGAAGTACCTGGTTCTGGCCAGCCGGAAAGACGGTTTCATCGATATCGTGGATACCTATCTCGGGGATAAGAAGAACATCAGGCAGAACCCGGATTTCATCCGGATGAGAAAACGGCTGGGCGGCAAGGGAAGCGGGATTCATTTCAGCCGCCTGGAGGACAAGATCGATTCCCTGATCACGTTTCTCCGCAGTTCCGCTTCCATGGTGGGGATGTTCCTGCCTCCTCCTCCCCGGCAGGGTTCCCTTCCAAAATCCCCTCCCGCCCCCGATTCCCGTGAGGTCACCGATCTGATCAACGACCTGACCCGGGTAATGGAGACCTTCAAGGTCTTCCAATTCTGGGGAGGGATCAGCCGTTACCGGGACGGGTATATCGAGATCAACGAGTTTGTGGAGATTAAACCAAGGTAGACCTGTCTGCCATCGGACAGGTCTGCCTCGGTTTAGTCTTGAACAATGACTCATATAGAACATTTACCCACACAAAATGGAAGAGAACCAAAAATAGTAATACTATAACATATTGATTTTATCGTTTTGTTTGACAACAGATTACAGGCGGAAATCTAATTCAGGATAATGTAATGCAAGGCAATTGTTATTCCGCATTATTCGGGAGAAATGCAATTTCTCCCGAATAATGCGGAATAAGGAGGAGAGATGAAATACGCGGGAATTTTGCTGCTGGTGTTTTTGATGACGGTACCCAACCTCCGGGCGCAGGAAGCAGTCGGGCAGGAAACGGGGCAACCCGACACCGGGGTGGCGATCGGCGGCGGAATCTGGGGGAGGTATCTCCACCTGGACCTCCATCACTGGAAGTACCCGGACGGCCAACGTCTCCCCGAACAGGACCTTTTCTACTACGGCGGCCGGGTCGAGGTCTGCGGGCCGCTGAATGATACCGGAACCCTGCGCTGGCGCTTCGGCGGCGCCATGGGAGGAGCCGGGAGCGGTGATGACGATATCAATGAGTTGAACCTGGGCATGATCACCGGGGGGCTGACGTCGGGTCTGAGCTGGCGTGCGGGATTGGTGGGGATCAGTATCGACCTGACGGTCGGCGGTGCCGGCATGACCACAGAAGTGAAGCGGCTGGAGGAGTCCGATGACTGGGACCTTTACGAACGGCGGGACGTTGCTCTTTTTTACTGGGAGCCCCTGCTCAGTTTCGACCTTCAGATCCTGAAGAACTTCGTGATTCGTCTCCAGGGCGGATACTCCTTCCTTTACGGGAAAGGGAAGGAGGTGGGCGGCGCCACCGCCGGCCTGGCCTGCGACCTGGGGCAGTGGATGTAAAATATTTCTCTAAAAATTTTTCTGGATTCAGGATGATATAGTGCCCATCTTCGATCCTGAATGCGGAATTTCGAGAATGATAGGCTCACCACGCAGCGGAACATGTAACCGATCGGGCCGCGGGGGCGATTAACAGTATGTAAGCCGGCCGCGGCCGCACACCATTTGCTGTTATAAAGCCGCCATAATGAAAGTAGCGTCATGATAGCTGTATACATCGTTGGCTGTTTTCTGATGATGAACGGCCCTGTCGCTGACCGGGGATTTCCCGGCCGTTATCCCTGCCAGGAGAACCTGATCGAAGTGATGTTCGACGGCAATCTCCGGGTCCGGCTCCGGTCAGGCCGTCCGGTCGAACTCGGGGGACGGTCCGGGGAGGCGATGGCTGATCTGCGGCGTGACAGCGTTGGGTGCATCTGGTACCGGCTTGGCGACGTCCCCGAGGAGGTCTTGGATGATCTGCAGTCCCGGGGAGAGAAAAGAACCGGTCAAGCAGTATACAACCTCAACAACATCTATCGTCTGGAAATCCCGGAAGGAGAAGATCCCTGGGCCGTGAGCGGTGCGCTGGAGAAGAATCCGGCGGTGCTTCGCGCCCGACCCGTCCCCCTCCGTCCCCCCCGCCCGCTTCCCCCCGATATGGAAACTGATCAGGGATACCTCGCCTCTGCCTCCGCGATCCTGACCGGGATCAATGCCGCCTACGCCTGGACCCAGCCCGGAGGGGATGGGACCGGTGTCACCGTCTGCGATATCGAAGGCGGCTGGGACTATGATCATCATGATCTGACCAAACTCCCCGGTTCGACGATCAACGCGGGCTGGAACTGCGTGTTGGACAGTATCGATCATGGGACCGGGGTGGTGGGGGAGATGATCTCCGATCGCAACGGATGGGGGACGACGGGGATCTGTTATGGCGCCGATCTGCGAACCGCCTGCGATTATTACGGGGATACCCCGGAATGGAACCCGGCCGCCGCCATCGCGACTGCAGCCGCCTCTCTCCAGGCCGGGGATGTTATCCTCCTGGAAGAGCAGTGGTACCTGAAGCCTTTCACGATCCCCCACCTGTATATTCCGATCGAATGGTACGGGGTTTCCTACCCGGACACCGTGCAGGAAGTCAATCCCGTCTATACGGCGATCGTCAGCGCCGTTGCCGCCGGCATCCATGTTATCGAACCGGCCGGCAACGGTGGAGTTAACCTCGACAACTACACCTGGCTGGCGGACTCGGGTGCGGTGATCGTCGGCGCGGGGGGAGTCTCCAGCGGGTCATACAACGGCGACAACCTGGAACGGATCTCCTTCTCCAGCTATGGGTCGCGGGTGAATGTACAGGGATGGGGTGAGGAGGTCGTTACCACGGGTACCGGCGATTCCTACTCGGCGGAAGGCGAGAGTTACTATTACACGAACACCTTCTCGGGGACCTCAAGCGCTTCCCCGGTTGTGGCCGGCGCCGCCGCCTGCTGCGTGGGATACTGGATAAACGGTCTCGGCCAGTCGAAGGCCGGCCTGGCCCCCTCCCGGCTTCGGGAAATCCTCGCCCTCACCGGTACGGCCCAGGTCAACCCGGGGACGGGAAACATCGGACCCCGCCCCGATCTTCTCCGGGCCTTCCACTATCTCCGTAACCTGGTCGTTCCGGAGGGAGGGATCTCTTCGAGTGATTATGACGGGGACGGGACTGCGGATATCGCCGTTTTTCGGCCATCCGCGGGTCTCTGGTCGGTACGGGGAGTCACCCGCGTCTATTTCGGTTCTTCTTCGGACATCCCCGTGGCCGGAGATTTCATTGGCGGCGGCACCACCGGGATCGGCGTTTATCGCCCGACTTCCGGGCTCTGGGCCTTGAAGGGACTGAGCCGGATCTACTTCGGTGGTGCGGCCGGTTTGACGGTACCGGGCGACTATGACGGTGACGGTTGTTGTGATATCGGGGTTTTCCGTCCCTCGACCGGACTCTGGGCGATCCGAGGAGTGAGCAGGGTCTATTTTGGCGGCGTCGGTGACGCGGCCGTCCCCGGTAATTACGATGGAGTCCCCGGTATCGAGCCCGCGCTTTTCCGCCCCTCTTCAGGTTTATGGGCCCTGTGGGGGGGGGACCGGCTTTACTTCGGTGCTTCTTCCGACTTCCCGGTTCCGGGAGATTATAACGGTGATGGCCGCCGGGAGCCCGGGATCTATCGACCCTCGACCGGGTTGTGGGCGATTCGGGGAGTGAGCAGGGTCTATTTCGGCGGCCCATCCGACCTGACGGTCCCGGCTGACTACGATGGTAACCGCCGGGATGAGATCGGCGTCTTCCGGGATACCACCGGCCTCTGGGCGGTCCCCGGTGTGAGCCGGGTCTATTATGGTAAAAGCGGCGATATCCCCGTTGCGCGATAGCTGTTCGCCGTGATTACTGTTAGCGGCCGAGCTGCCGTGCCAATTTCGCTTCCAGAGGATGTCCGGCTTTCTTGAGTTTCGCGTACTCTTCACCGGCCCCTTTGAGATCGCCGGCATCGGCATGGGCTCTTGCCAGCCAGTAGTGAATCTTGGGATCGGCAAAACCCGTCTCCAGCGCCCGTCCGTAGGAAGCGAGCGCCGCCGGCATATTTCCCCGCCGGTAGGAAATGTAACCGAGAATGAAGTGAGCTTCCGAATCCCCCGGGTTTTCCTCGACCCTGGCCAGATATTGTTTTTCTTCTCCTGCGGGGATCTTCTTCAGCCCCAGCCGGTATGCCCCCTCTTTCAGATCGAAAACACCGGGCAGAAGGAGGCAGTAGCGAGGAAGGTCACTGAGCGGAGATCTGTAAACCCAGGCCCAGAAACCGCCCCAGCCCGCAAAGAGTATACCTGCGGCAATCAGTAATACGCCCGCGCGTTTCATTGTCATCAAATCCTCTGTCTTGGTATTTCGGACGGCGATTTCATCATTGCTCTTTCCCCGTCCGCCGGTATGTTATAATATATATCCTCTTTATCCTAATATAAATGACACGTCTGAGTTGGCCGTTGGGGGCTGAGGTTATAAGGCTTTTTTATAGTATCGCCACGGCGAATATATTTTTATTAACCAACAGACCACCCGACTGAATCAGGCGGGTGGTCCAATATAAATTAGCGCCGCAGGCACTAATTTGTAGGAGGGAGTGATGGCAAGCATATTCAATATGGCGGAGGTCGTCGATATCGGGATCGAGAAAGAGAAGCGAAGAAGGGATTTCTACGGCGCGGTCGCCTCCTCGACCCCGGAGGCTGACATGAAAGAACTTTTTGCCCGACTGTCGGATTGGGAGGAAGATCACGTCCGGAAATTTCAGAGTATACGGGAGAAGATCGACGAGGAAGAGCCGGTGGAATCGTTCCAGGGCGAGGAAGCCGAGTACATGAAAGCCCTGGTCGATGACCAGCTCTATCGCGACGTTTCCCCGGAGGAACTGGCCGCCCGTCTCCGGACCCCCATTGCAGCGATCGAGAAAGGAATCGATTTCGAGAAAGACGCGATTCTATTTTTCCGGGGTCTGGGTGTGTTTCTCGCCCCGCCGCGGAAGAAGGTCATCGACGAGCTGGTCCGGGAAGAACAAAAGCACCTGGTTTACCTGAGCCGTCTGCGCGAGAAGTATCAGTCGTAAAAATTCCTCTCTGCAGTTGGATTTCTGGATCGGTTCAAACTATAATATGCAATTAAAAAGGAGTGATGGAATAGTGGAGTAGTGGAGTGATGGGAAACCAGCTTTCCAACACTCCAGTATTCCAGTACTCCATTACTCCAGGCTAACTATACCCTGCTCGAAAAGGATTTCGAGCAGGAAATCCTAAATCCTAATATCGAAATTCTAAATAAATCAAAAATCAAAATGATCAAATAGTTCAAATGTCGTGGGTTTTAGCCCTATTGTTTGGGATTTTTTAGTTTGGGTCATTTGATATTATTTAGGATTTAGTATTTTCCGCCGGAGGCGGATCAGCCTTTGGCTGAAGATATTAGGATTTGAGAGCTTACGAGCTTTTCGAGTAAGCTCTAATTATCCCGAACTGATCAACTGACATACATCTCGAGAGGGTCTTTATAATGACGGCGAAAAGACGGGAAACTCTGGCGGGTACGGTCGACCGGATCATCGATTCCTACAACCGCTACGGAGGAATCAACCATATCAAGGGGCCGAATCTGCCCTCCCGGGGTGAGATCGTGGAGACTCTGGAATCGCTGATCACGATTATCTTCCCGGGTTTCTTTAACAGGGGGGGGATTGATAAGGACAATGTGCGTTACTGGGTGGGGACGCAGTGCGCGGAGATTTACCCTCAACTGGAGGATCAGCTCAACAAATGCTTCCGTTATTTTTGCAAAAACTGGAAAAGGTGCCGCCCCGACGAAACCAGATGCCATATCAAGGGCAAGGAAAGCTGCCTGACCCGTTCCCGGAAGATAACCAGGGCTCTCTTCCGAGAACTTCCTTCTCTCCGGGGGGTGCTCTTCCAGGACGTTCGGGCCCATTTTGCCGGTGATCCCGCCGCCAAGAGCATGGACGAGGTCATCCTCGCCTACCCGGGCCTGTTCGCCATCACCGTCTACCGGATTGCCCATGTCCTCTGGAAGAAAAAAGTACCGCTGCTCCCCCGCATTATGTCCGAATATGCCCATACCCGGACCGGGATTGATATTCATCCCGGCGCCGCCATCGGGCATTACTTCATGATCGATCACGGGACAGGGGTGGTGATCGGGGAGACCACCGCCATCGGGGATCATGTCCGGATCTACCAGGGGGTGACACTGGGTGCCCTCACGGTGCCCGCCGATGCCGGGATTTTCCGAGGCAAAAAACGGCATCCCACGATAAAAGACAACGTGACCATCTATGCCGGGGCCACTATTCTGGGGGGGCGGACGGTTATCGGGAAGGGATCGGTGATCGGGGGGAATGTCTGGCTCACCAGGTCGGTGCCTCCGAATACCACCGTCTTCGGCGAGCCGGCGGAACTGGCCATGACGACGGAATCTCCGTTTAAAATGAAAAAGTGACGACCACCGGCATCTGATTGTCAATAGGGGGGAATATAACCACGAAGATCACGAAGGACACGAAGATCTGTAAGATATCTGCGAATTCTCTCCCGATATGGAGCTGAGAAAAACCGCAGTCGCGAATTCAGTTTTCTGAAAAATCCGCGGTCAAATATTCCTCTTCCCTTCGGATTAAGACTATTTGCCCCTGAAATTCACTACATTGCCCGATCATTTTTCCCGGCCAAATGTATCGGTCTATTTGAATGATCTTCGTGATCTTCGTGTCCTTCGTGGTTTTAATTGATTTATTTTCAATGTGAATCATTTTTAAGCAGGGTATAAGTAACAATGGAAAATCCGATTCGAAATTTCTGTATTATCGCTCATATCGATCACGGAAAATCCACCCTGGCCGATCGCTTCCTTGAGATCACCGAGACAATCAAACCCCGCGATTTCCGGGACCAGGTACTCGATGACATGGACCTGGAACGGGAACGGGGTATCACCATCAAATCCCACCCCGTGCAAATGCGGTACCGTTCGGATGACAAGGGTGACTATACTCTGCACCTGATTGATACGCCCGGTCACGTTGATTTCTCATATGAGGTGTCCCGGAGCCTTTCCGCCTGCGAGGGGGCCATTCTTCTGGTTGATGCCGCTCAGGGAGTGCAGGCCCAGACAGTAGCCAATTTTTATCTGGCCCTCGAACAGGGACTTGAAATCATTCCGGTGCTGAACAAGATCGACCTTCCCAATGCCGATGTCCCCCGGTGTATCCGGCAGCTGAAGGATCTGGCCGGTTTTACCGAAGCGGAGATTTTCCGGATCAGTGCCAAGACCGGCGCCGGGGTTTCCGATCTGCTGGCGAAAGTGATCGAGGTTGTTTCCCCCCTCCCGGGCGCGACGACCGGCCGCTGGAGGCATTGATATTCGATTCCGTCTATAATCCGTTCCGGGGGGTGATTGTTTACGTCCGTCTTGTGAACGGGCGCCTGATGGCCGGGGATAAGGTGCTTCTTATGAACAGTGCCCGGGAGTACGAGGTTCAGGAAGTCGGCGTCTTCCGGCCGTCCATGGAGGCGGCGAGGGAGCTTACCGCGGGCGAGGTGGGGTATATTATCGCTAACATTAAAGAGCCGTCCGAGGTGATGATCGGGGATACTCTGACGTCTTCGGCCAAACCGTGTGCGGAACCACTCCCCGGATTTAAGGAACTGCAGCCGCTGGTTTTCAGCGGGCTCTATCCCATCAACAGCGCCGATTATGAGGGTCTGAAAGCCGCCCTCCAGAAACTGCATCTTAATGATCCATCCTTCATCTATCAGGCGGAAAACTCCCAGGCCCTCGGCTTCGGTTTCCGCTGCGGCTTTTTAGGTCTGCTCCACATGGATATCATTAACGAGCGTCTCCAGCGGGAATATGACCTGAGTCTGGTTATGACCACCCCCAGTGTCGTTTACCAGGTGACGACCACCGATGGCCGTCAGACGATCCTCGACAACCCGATGCTCCTCCCGGATCGAACCAAGATCGTTGAAATCCGGGAGCCGTTTATCCGGGCTTTTATCATCACCCCGAACGAACATATCGGCCAGATCATGCAGCTGGCGCAGGATCGGCGGGGCGAGTGCACCGCGACCGAGAGCCTCGGTCTTAACAGTGTCATCCTGACCTTCGAACTCCCCCTCAACGAGGTGGTCATTGATTTCTACGACCTGATCAAGTCGGTGACTCACGGGTACGGCTCTCTGGATTATGAGTACAGCGGTTATCGGCCGAGTTCCCTGGTGAAGCTGGATATCCTGCTTAACCAGGAGCCCGTGGACGCTTTCTCGAGCCTGGTGCATCGGGAAAAGGCCCGGTCCCGGGGGTTGAAGATGGTGGAGCGGTTGAAGGAGGTGATCCCGCGCCACATGTTCCGGATCGCGATCCAGGCGTCCGCCGACGGGCAGATTATCGCCCGGGAGACGATCAACCCTTTCCGAAAAGATGTGACGGCGAAACTGTACGGGGGAGACCGGACCCGGAAGGATAAACTCCTGAAGAAACAGAAGGCGGGGAAGAAGAAGATGAAGATGGTGGGGCAGGTTCAGGTCCCCCAGAAAGCGTTTATTGAGGTACTAAAATTAGGCTAAGCGAAGTAGAAATGACGAAATCCGAATGAGGAATGACGAATGAAATCCAAATCATGAATGACGAAGTGGCCAGGGCGCCGACAGAATTCTGCCTTCAATCATTTGTTATTAGGTATTCTTTCGGATTTCGTCATTCGGGTTTCGAAATTTATTTAAAAAACTTTTTGAGGGGAGGAGTCTGATTCTAAAGCTTAACTTGGAAGAGAAGCATCGGTCTACGGAATATGCTTTTTAGTCAACTTTTTCAGTGTTTTCCAGGTTTCCTCCTGGGTGGAGGATTGCAGTAACTGCTTTCGCGCCTCGACTGTGCTGAGCGATTCGATCAACCCCGCCAGAAGGGTGAGATAGAAGGCACTGGCGCCGATCGGGATAACGATAAAGAAGATAATTTTTGTGAGCCTGTTGTTCGGGGCTCCGAACTTGATCCCCTTTTTATGCAAGCCCAGGGCCACGGTCAGGGAACCGGTGTCTATGCCGCGGACATGAGGAAAGGCAAGCCCATGTTCAACGGCGGTGCTGATGATAGCCTCTCTTTCCAGGGCGTTATCAATCAATACCCGCGGGTCGTCAAAGTAGATCTGGTCAGCCATCAGCTCGGCGATCTCGGTAATGGCGCTCTTTTTGTCGTCGGCTTTTAACTTCGGGATCATCAGTTTTTCGGAAGAGAAACGTTCTATCCCCAGATGGGGCAGAGTCCGCCGGAGCATGTCGTCGCGGATATTCAGTCGCTCTCCCTGGTACGGATAGAGATAGCGGGCGCAGTTGGGACAGTGGATGAGCTGATCCATATGCAGCAGTTCAGCGCAGAGAGAAGTAGGCAGGTCAATTCCGCATCCGTAGCAGGTTTCGTTCACCGCCGGGGCTGCCGCCGGGGGGGTCCGAGCCTGAAGTTCCTGGAAAAAGTCCGCGGTGTCGGGCGGCAGCTTTTTCAGGAGCGCGGCGATGGATGATTCCAGGGCCTTCAGATTATTGCCGTCTCCCCCGATCCGCTGTTCATCTCTCGCGAAATAAAGAGTCTGTAGCTGGATAACACGGTTATAGAGGTCTTTCATAAAATATTTAATTATTAAAATGATGATAGATCGGTTCTATTCAGGCTGTATTCAGTATACGTTTGTCCGCCGGATGATTTCAAGTAAAAAAAAGGGAGGGATGGTATGAAAAAAAAGAAGTCAGTCGGGAAAAAGATTGTTATCGGTGTGGTGATAGTGGTTATCCTGCTGATCGGTGCCGGGGTGGCGGCTGTTCTCTATCTCAATCAGTACCTGAATACCCCCGCATTTCTGGAGAAGATTCAGACTGAAGCACAAAAACAGGCGGGGGTCGATCTCACACTGGGCTCCTTATCGGCTTCCATTTTCAAAGGATTTGTGGTGACCGGGATTGTCGTCGCCTCTCCAGTGGCCGGCGATCCGTCGGTTCTCACCGTTGATGAAGTTACCCTCAAATATAATTTGAGTGATCTTCTGAGCAAAAAAATCAGCATCGACAGGATCATTATCGACTCTCCCTTGATCAGGTTAAAAAGAGACGCTGAAGGTAAATGGATTATCCCGGGCGCGCCCAAACAAAAACCGGGATCAGCCTCCGGAGGAAAAAAGAAACCGGCGGTGAAACCGGCGCCGGTGAAGAAAGAGTCCGCCTGGAAGATTTCGATCGAAACGCTCCAGATCCGTGACGGTGTGGTGGAGCTGATAACCGGGCGGGGATACGACCCCGTGAAGCTGGAGGGGGTGAACCTCACGGCCCGGATTCTCCAGCTGACGGAACCGCGGCAGATCGAGGGCCAGCTCACTATCGGGGGGATCAGTTTTAAAGGAGACCGGCTGGTCAGCGATCTACGGGCAGATCTCCAGCTGCAGGGCGCCCGGGGAATGAAAGCGACCATCGATGCCGTGGTGGCCGACGGAAAAGTGAACGGTACCGCCGGCGCGGACCTGCAAGACCCGGCGACGATCCCTTATCATGCCGAGCTCACTCTGGACAACCTGGATATCCCCCTTCTGATAAAACCGTTTCGGGGGGCGGAGATGAAGACGGAGATCACGGGGAAAGTTTTCGGCACCTTCACCGCCCGCGGGGACGCCCAACAATCCGATGCCCTGACGGCGAAGGGTGACCTCGATATCAAGGACGGTACGATAACCGGAAACCCGATCCAGGAACTGGTCGCCGGACTGATGAAGGATGACGAGCATATCAAGGTCATCACGTTCGACCAGGCTGATGCCGAATTCGATCTCGCCCGGCAGGTGGTGACATTGACCAAGGTGATCATCCATTCCCATAACGTGATCTTTACGGTCGGCGGTACCATCGATCTCGCTCACGATCAGAAAACGGACCTTCTGGTCGGGCTCAACTTCAGCGATGACCTGGTCGGGGATATCAAACCCAAAGAACTCAGAGGAGCCTTCACGCCCGCGTCCGATTTTCCGGGGTACCAGGTCTTCACCTTCAAAGTCTGGGGAACGCCCGATAACCTGCAGAACGACTTCGCCGCCCGCTTTATCCAGGGGGGGGCAACCTCCTGGCTGAAAGACGAACTTCTGAAAAAGGACCAGAAAAAGGAAGAGGACCCGAACCTGACCGACGAGGAACGGACGAAGAAACAGGATAAACGGGAGAAGAAGGAGCAGGCGATCGACCAGGGGGTGAATACGCTCTTCAAGCTCTTTGAGAAATAGGAGAATAGAATATCAGGAAATCAGAGGACCAGTGGGGAGAAGATCAGGAGACCGTTAGGGAGAATATCAGGAGATCAGGAGACCAGGAGGAAGAGTATCGGAATATCAGGAGATCAGGTAGGGGAGCCGGCGTCGCCCGATAACCTGATATCCTGGTATTCTTCCCACTGATACTCTGATAACCTGATATCCACTTTAGGAATCATTAACCCATCTATTTAATCCCCGGACTTTGCCGAAACATAAAGTTAGCCCCGAAGGCGCTCTGTTCTAATGAACATCCTGAAGCGTATCAAAAAAAACCGGTATGTCACGAAGGTCAGGAAGTACCTGGCTTACCTGATCGCGCTGGCATTTTTCCGGATGGCCCGTCATCTCACCTGGAAGACGACCGTCTCCTGGGGGCGGTCCCTGGGGCGATTCGCATTCCGCCGGGTAAAATACGGGCGGAAGCTGACACTGGATAATCTCACCCGGGTATTTGGGGATGAGATGACGGAGGAGGAGATGCTCAGGATCGCGGAGCGGGTCTACGAGAACATGGGGGTGACCGCGCTGGAGTTTCCCCGGCTGCCCTCCATGTCGGACCGGGAGTTTTTCCAGGTTGTCGACTATGATCGGGAAGACGAAGTATTGCTCCATCAGCTGCTGGGGGAGGGGAAGGGCTCCATCTATGCCGGCGCCCACATGGGGAACTGGGAGATGCTGGCCGACTTAGGCGCCCGACTCGGCCTCACCATGTCCGTTCTCTACAAGCCGTCCACCAACCCGTATCTGAACCGTCTCTGGTCCCGGATGCGGGACAGAAACAAGCTGATCGACATCAACAAGAACCTCTCCCTGGTAACCAGGCGGCTGAAGGCGAATGAGGGGATCTGCCTCCTCTTCGACGAGAACGCCCGGAGCCGGGGGATCAAAATTCCCTTCTTCGGGCGCCCCGCCTCCACCTACCAGGGGCCGGCCTACTTCGCCCTCCGGACCGGCTCCCCCATCGTCTGCGTCTATTTCATCCGGCAGAAGGACTTCCGGCACCGTTTCATCATCGAGCGGGTTATCCGTCCGAAGAGAACGGGTAACCTGGAGGAGGATATCGTCACCATCCTGATGGAACTGAACCAGAGCCTGGAGACGATGATCAGAAAATACCCCGACCAGTGGAACTGGATCTACAAGCGCTGGTCCTGACCCCCCGCCTCGGCCCCTGAAGAGAACAGACGATTGAATGTGATGGAAGAGGATGGATGATTTGGGCAGATGGCTAATTTTCATTCGACGTTGAAAGTTGAAGGTTCGACGTTCGATGTTTAGTTTTTAGACGCGTCGCCCCCTGATATTTTGCACCTGCTCCTTCGACTTCACTCCCTTCGACTTCGCTCAGGATCTTCGACAGGACAAGTTTTACCTGATTTCTCTGAATGCTCCCTCAGCCCGGCCCCCTTTAGAGGTCCACTAATTTCACTAATTGACACTAACGACTGTCTGCCGGGAAGGTTGGTCATCTAAGACCCCCACCCCGGTAAACCGGGGTGGGTGAATCAGTTCATCAGCTACAGCGCCGCCTTGTAACCACAGGCCCCCACGGCCTTGGTCCCCCCCGAGACTGCATCGGGGTGCCGTGGGTGAATGGTTCTCGGCTACAGAACCACCCAGCAACCAAAGATCCCCACGACCTCGCGTCGTGGGTGAATCAGTTCGGTAGTGATTACACGCACGTCATTATCCCCCAATCATTTGTTTCCAACTTATCCGTTCCGACAGCCTATTTGCTGATGGTCTTGCGGAGCTTGTTGTTAAATTCAGGGTCGACCTTAACTCTCAGCCGAGCCGCCTGGTGAAGATCATCCCGGGCTTGGTCATATTTTTTTAATTCGAAATATGCTTTTGCCCTATCTAGATAAGCCGGACCATAATCGGGTAAGATCGATAATGCCCGATTTAAATCTTCAAGAGCTTTCTCAGGGAGGCCTTTATCGGTATAGGCTTCCGCCCGGTTTATAAGGGACAGTGCAATATTAAAAGGATGGTGGGAGTGGGCCAGGATGTCGCTGTATAAAGTTATGCCGTTCTTCCAGACTTTGCAGCGCTCTTGAGTAGTCGCATAAAATACGGCAAATCCGGAGATGAGCAGTGTCCATAAAGCAATCTTTGCGGATCGGTTGTTGTGGAATTTCCTTTGTGTCAGGAAGATAAAGACTTCGCCGATGATGAAATAAATCCCAATGGAGGGAAGGTAAGCGTATCTATCGGCGGTCGGACCGATCGTGATCAGCTTCAGAGGGGGAAGAATAGTGATCAGGAAGAACGCCAGGCCGAAGGTTATCTTCTTGTGACATTTTCGCAGAAAAACGATCATGGTGATCAGGCCTACCACCGGTAATGGCGATAGCCAGTAAACAATACTGTTTCTGCTGATGGCGGGAAGATAGGGATGGATAGGCAGTATTTGCCTAGGGAGAAAATAGGCGATGAGAGTGTAGGTGGTACCAAAAATATTATCCAGGGATACCGGGGGTTCAGGGGCGGTGTGTATTGCCGAACCTCTGGCGAGAAGGGCTACGATTCCAAAAACAAAACTTATCACAAAATACGGGATTTTTTCCTTCCAAGATCTAACATTGATCGATCCGCGAGCGTAATCACAGAGGAGCAATACCAAAGGAAGAGTAACGGCCATGGATTTCGATAATAGGGCCAGAATAAACAGCAGCAAAGAGAGCCAATAATATTTCCGGACATGGAGCTCAGAATAGCGCAGATAACTGACGGTCGAACTTAAAAAGAAAAACGCCATGAGCAGTTCCTTCCGATTTGTGATCCAGGCAACAACTCCCGCATGAAAAGGGTGAATGCCAAATAAAAGCGATGTTATGAAGGAGGCGGATACGCTGCCGCTAATTTTGAAAACGAAGAAGAAAACCAGCAGGCAGTTCAGATTGTGAAGAAGAAGGTTAGTAATGTGATAGGGAAGGGGATCCAGGCCGAACTCGTGGTACTCGACAGCGAAGGAAAGCAAAGTGAGGGGGAAATAGTGACCTTCGAAGAAAGTGGTGGAGATTCTTCGAAGATTGCCCAAGGATAAATTCAGCGCATCCGTGTTTTTGTATACGTAGCGATCGTCATCCCAGTTAACGAAATCATTTTTTAGGCAAGGGAGGAAAGCCGGAGTGACGATAAGACAGAGGGTTATGGTCAGCAGGATTATCGTTGATTTATCCCCTCGGGTCATATTCATCTCCGTTTATCATATTGGCTGTTGGTTCGGTCAGAAACCTGTAAATAGGGGACGGTCTTGTTTTGTTGCTTTCTTCAGCCAACCCCTTTCGGTTTTTCCTGACTGGATAACCCGCTGAATAAAACAACAAAGCAGCACCATCCCCTATTCGCTATTTGTTCGGAGAGGGCGTTCGATCTCCGCTTCCCCCGTGGTGAGCAGTCGGTGTCGCGGGAAGCTGAGGGGAAGCGTTGGCGACAGCCTGGTTCAGGAGATAGGCGAGGCGGAGGCCGGCTTCCAGAAGGCGGCGGCGGATGATCGGGCGCGCCGCCTCGGCGTAAGGACCGGAAAGCTCCGGGGCCTGCGGTCGGCCGGCGTCTCCGGTCAGATCTGGCAGCCGGGCATAAACGAAATCCCGATCTATCCGGTGAGATTCAACCGCCCAGTCATAGGGGCATCCCCGCATGATCCGGTCCCGCTCCGCCGGTTGCAGACCTTCAAGGAGACCGGCGGCGTGCCGGGCCGGCGTCTCCCCGCCGGTATCGTAGATCTCGCCGTCCCAGGCAGCATGGAGGTTGATCCGCCGCCCCTGGAAGAGGACCGGGATGCTGTTGCCTCCCCGGTCTTCCCGCTGCCCGCAGTGCAGCGGCTCGTGGAGATCGCCCACGAAATGGATAACGAATTCCAGGGCTTCCCGTCGGTCCTCCCGGCTCTTCTGCCGATCGCGGAAGATCGCCAACTGTTTCTCAACTGCCCAAACCACGTTCCCCCTCCGGGTGGCCAGGACATCGTAATCGGGTATTTCAAGTTCCAGGGGCCAGTTGATGAAATGCCAGGGGGCGGTCCACCAGCAGTCGTGGCGGATCTGGTCGGCCCAGTTTGCCACGTCGGCCATCCTGGTCTTTTCACCGAGGAGAAAGGCGACTTCCTGCCGGGCGTCCTGGTCGAGATGAATTTCGGCGATCTCGGCGATTACCCGGTGGGGCCAGTCATACCAGCCGAGAGCGGGCCGGACCGGGAGAAGAGGGAGAATCAGTCCAAGCAAGAAGATGGATTTCGCCGGTGATTTCATATTCAGATGGCGGCCGCCGCCGCCCCGATCAGGTTGACGTTCTCCAGCTGGAGGATGTCGAAGCGGGTGGGGGATTCCGGGTTGTCTCCCAGGAGCGTTGCCAGTTGCCGTGTGACCCGAGCATGATAGTCCGGGTTGTTGTTGATGACGCCGCCTTCCCCCAGTATCCCGATCCGTCCCTTCGCCTCCAGAACATCGATCAGCCCCGCCAGGCAGGCGGCGACCAGATCGGCGGAACGGCTGACGATGGCCCGGGCCAGGGTTGAATCCGGTGTCTCCGGATGCTTTCGGGCCAGCTCAAAGAGCTCCCGGGTGGAAAGAAAGGGGGGGGTCGCCCGGCCTCCCTTGATGAAGGTATAGAGCGGGGGGAGAAACTTTCCTGAGACGGCTTTCTCCAGCCGGTGCCGGCCGGCGTGGGGGTAGGTCGCGTCCAGCTCGTCGTCGAAAGAGGTCAGGTGCGGGGGATGGTAGTTCCCGGATTCGAGATTGACCGCCATTTTAGCGTGGCCGAACTCAGTTCCGGATACTTTAGCGGCCAGAAGATGAGTCGGGAAATAGGCGGCCATGTTGGTTCCTGTCCCCACGATCAGGCCGATGAAGGTGTCGAATCGTCCCCCTTTCCGGAACCCCAGATCGCCCCCCAGCAGGGAGGCGACGGTATCGTTGAGTACCCGGACCCGCCGCGCCCGATACCCCCTCTGCGCGAAGGCGTTTAGAAGCATCTCGCCGACCTTGTGGCCGGCAACCCCGGGTACGGTGAGTTGCTTGGTCCAGTAAAGGAGGACCGCGTCGCCGTCCGGCCGGGCCTGAAAAGGGTAGGAGAAGCAGTAACCGATCGGCAGCCCCGGTGAAGGTGCGAGGGAGAGGGCGAGTTCGGCCTGCCGGTCGAAGAAGGCCGCGGCCGAATCCCAGGTGCTGGTAAGGAGGGTGGCGGCCGGTTTCCGGCTGACAGCGACCGTCCCGCCTCTTGATAGCGAGACACCAGCAGCCCGGATGTTGGTCCCTCCGATGTCAATGACCAGGGCTTCTCCGGCAGCATCGGCGCCCGGCGGAGCAAGGTAGGTCGGGAGCGCCCCGATCTCCCCCTTCTCTTTTTTCAGACCTTCCCTGATCCTTTCGGCCAGAGTCGCCCGGATGTCCTCCAGTGCCCCCCGGGATAGGATCAGCCCCTTCAGGCGGCTTTTTTTCGCTTTCATCGCTTCCTCTTCAATAGCGGTTCGGGTCTTCCGGAACGTGCCTCCGCTCACAGTATAACCCGGTTTAGGAGCGAGGAAAATACCTATTTGTCCCTGATTCTCTTGTTTGACCGAGGATACCGAGATCAATTTTTTTATTTTCCTGCTT
Source organism: uncultured bacterium (assembly GCA_963822585.1). GTDB lineage: Bacteria > Auribacterota > Erginobacteria > Erginobacterales > Erginobacteraceae > CAWGIE01. Next base: position 104,043 of record CAWGIE010000039.1, on the reverse strand, counting down.
GACAGTAACCATAGGAGTGTTATAACACTCCCTAAAGAGTATCATGGGGGTATATTTGAAGATGATTGCCGGAAAGATGAGGAGTAAACGGAACAATTGACCGGATCATGCCGGGAGGTAACCCGGTCTGATTTGCGACGTGCAAAACCCGTTTTTCGGGAAAAGGAGGCGTTGTGAAACGGATGAAGGTTGTTATCGGGGTTGTTGTACAGGTCATCGCTATATTCCACGGCGTCGTCGCACCTGCCGCGGGGGAGACTCAGCCGGAATCGTTCCAGGGAATCATCACCCTCTCAGGGGCCTGGGCGCTCTACCCCATGGTCGTCCGCTGGGCGGAAGAGTTCAAGAAGATCCATCCGGATGTAACTATCGATGTGGCTGCCGGCGGGGCCGGCAAAGGGATGGTTGACTGCCTCTCCCGGTCGGTGGATATCGGGATGGTCTCCCGGGAGATCTATCCGGCTGAAATAGAGAAGGGTGCCTGGTGGGTCTCGGTGACGAAAGACGCGGTGGTGCCGACCGTCAATGCCGACAACCCGGTCTTGGAAAAAATTCTCTCCCGGGGCGGCGGTAAGGACACGTTCGCCGGGATCTGGATAACGGGGAAGATCAAAAGCTGGGGCGAAGTGGTGAACGATCCGTTTCCGGCCGACATTCATGTCTATACCCGCTCGGATGCCTGCGGGGCGGCCGAAACCTGGGCCCGGTTCCTGGGAAAAAATCAGGAGGATCTGCTCGATGTCGGCGTCTACGGCGATCCGGGACTGGCGGAAGCCGTGCGCAAGGATGTTCTGGGGATCGGCTTCAATAACATTAACTACGTCTATGACGCCGCCACCGGAAGGGAGGTGGCTGGATTACGGGTGATGCCGATAGACCTGAACGGGAATGGGTCCCTCGATCCTGACGAAAATTTCTATCATACCCGCGATGAGCTGACGGGGGCGATCGCCGCCGGGAGATATCCCTCGCCGCCCGCGCGGGAACTCCATTTCGTTTCACAGGGCAGACCCGATCGGCCGGTGGTCCGGGAATTTATCCAATGGGTCCTGACCGACGGGCAGCAGTATGTCCCCGAGTCGGGATATATCAATCTGAGCAGGGAGAAACTGCGGGAAGAACTGGAAAAGCTTGAACGGTGAATGTGCTCCGAAAACGGCTTTTTAAGGATGCGTGGCTCGGTCGGCTCCTGCTGGTCATGACGGTCGGGTGCTGTCTGATTGTCTTTCTAATGGCCGGAGGGCTTTACCAGCGTTCCCGGCCGATCCTGGCGATGAAGTCTCTCCCGGAACTTCTCCTTTCCCGGAGCTGGCATCCCCTGCGGGGCGAGTTCGGCTTCTACCCTTTTATCCTGGGGACATTGATAGTCACCGCCGTGGCGGTAGCGATCGCCGTCCCTCTCTGTCTGTTGACGGCGGCGTATCTCGCCGATTACGCGCCCCGCCTGATCCGGGAAGGCTCCAAGCCCCTGATCGACCTGCTGGCGGGGATCCCTTCGGTTGTTTTCGGGATTTGGGGGATACTGGTGATCGTCCCTCTGATCAAGGACCGGATAGCTCCCTTCTTCGGGGTTTTTTCCACCGGTTACTGCGCCCTGGCCGGGGGCATTGTCTTGGCGATCATGATCTTCCCGGTCATTATCCATGTCTCACTGGAAGTCTTCCGGGCGGTGCCGGGAAATCTCCGGGAGGCCTCCCTGGCCCTGGGAGCGACCCGGTGGCAGACGGTGAAATACGTTGTCGTCCGCAAGGCTATGCCGGGGCTGATCGCGGCCGTCGTCCTGGGTATTTCCCGGGCATTCGGAGAGACGATGGCCGTTCTCATGGTAGCGGGAAACGTGGCCCGGATTCCCTCTTCTCTTTTCGACCCGGTCTATCCGCTGCCGGCCTTGATCGCCAATAATTACGGGGAGATGGCCTCGATCCCCTTATACGACTCGGCTCTGATGCTGGCTTCACTGATTCTGTTCCTGGTGGTGGTCGGTTTTAATGTGCTGTCTCGTTTTGTTCTGATGAAAGTGGAGAAGAGGGTACGATAAGATGGATAGGAGAAAGCTGGAAGAAATGATCGGGAAGGTGCTGATGGTCACCGCGGCCCTGATTATAATGGCCACCCTTTTCCTGATCCTGGGCACGGTTGTCATCAAGGGCCTCCCGGCCATGGACCTGGATATGATCACACGGATCCCGGCGGGAGGTTTCTACCTGGGAAAAGAGGGAGGGGTGCTGAACGCCATCGTCGGTTCCCTCTATCTGGCCGGAGGCGCCACCGCTCTCGCTCTCAGCGTCAGCCTGCCGGTGGTGCTTTATCTCAATGTCTACGGCCGTCGTGGTTCCCGTCTGGCCGCTTTTACCCGGATCTGTTTCGATGTCCTCTGGGGGATCCCCTCGATTGTGTACGGGGCCTTCGGGTTCACCGTGATGATTTTTTTCGGGCTGCGGGCCTCTCTGCTGGGGGGGATTATCGCCGTGGCCCTGCTCGTTCTTCCCATCATGAGCCGGGCCATGGACGAAGTGATCAAGATGATTCCGGAGGAACTGCTGGAAGCGTCCTATGCCCTGGGAGCAACCCGCTGGGAGACCGCCTGCAGAGTGGTGGCACGGCAGGCACTCCCGGGCCTGGCCACGGCGGTTCTGATCGCCTTCGGTCGGGGGATCGGGGATGCCGCCGCGGTGATCTTCACCGCCGGGTTCACCGACCATCTCCCCGTTTCACTGCTGCGCCCGGTGGCCACGCTTCCTCTGGCCATTTTTTATCAACTGGGCACGCCCTTCCCGGAAGTCCAGGAGCGGGCGTACGCGTCGGCTTTTATACTCACGGTCGTCATTCTCTTTATCAGCCTCCTGGTTCGCCTCCTGAGCCGGAGAATGTCCCGCCACATCATTAAATAACCCGGTAAATATAAGAGAGCGAGCGATGGAAACAAGGACCCACATCAGCGTACGGAATCTCAATGTTTTTTACGGGAAGGAACAGGCCTTGAAAAACATAACGGTCGATATCCCCGAGCACAGGATAACGGCTATTATCGGCCCCTCCGGCTGCGGGAAATCGACTTTTCTGAAATCGTTCAACCGGATGCTGGATCTGGTGGAGGACACGAGGGTGAACGGGGAGGTCCTGTTGGACGGCGAAAATATTTATGCCCCCGGAACCGAAGTCACCCATATCCGGAGGAAAATGGGCTTGCTCTCCCAGAAGCCGTCTCCGCTCCCGATGTCGATTTATGACAATGTCGCCTACGGCCCCCGGATTCACGGCATTCGAAAGAGAAACCGGCTGGATGCAATAGTGGAACATTACCTGAGGGAATCCAGTCTCTGGGAAGAAGTCCGCGCCCGTCTTCATGAGCCGGCCAGCCGGCTCTCGATCGGGCAGCAGCAGCGTCTGTGCCTGGCCCGGGGCCTGGCGGTTGAGCCCGAGATCATCCTGGGCGATGAACCGACCTCAGCGCTTGATCCGGCGGCCAGTCAGAGGATCGAACGCAAGTTCATGGATCTGAAGAAGGATTACACTATCGTGGTCGTTACCCACATCCTGCGCCAGGCGAAACGGCTGGCCGATTTTGTTCTCTTTTTCTACCTGGGAAAACTGGTGGAATGGGGGCCGGCCGAGGAGATTTTCCGCGACCCCCGGCAGGAACTGACCCGCGAGTATATAAACGGCACGATCAGTTGACGGCTATCCCGGCCGGGCAGGTTCAGTAGTCGAAGAAGCTGTCGCCGATAAATTCCCGCAGGATCGATGTGGACGGTACGTCCCTTTCCGAGATCGGGGCGAACCAGGAGAGAAAAGAGAGCAGTCTCTCGACCTCCACGTATTCGGGATGTTCAGGGGTGGTGTCCAGCAACGCCAGCTCGGCGTAATTCTTCAGGACCGCGTATTCATAGACCAGGGCGGAATTGAAGAGGACATCGGCGTTTTCCTGAAAAGGGAAGATGTTGATCCGCTCGCCGCGCCGGACCGAGGGCCACCTCCGGATGGTGTCGAGCGCGGACCACCCCCGGAAGATCCGGTCCCGGACGATCCTCCGTAAAAGCCGGGTATCGGAGGTGAAGATCCGGGTGTGGTTATCGAGCCGGAGCTGGGTGAGGGCGCTGATGTAAACGAGGAACTTGTTCCGGGGAGGGACCGCCGACGTCACCCGGTCGTTGAGACAATGGATTCCTTCTATGAGCAGGATCTTACCCGGCGTCAATTGGATGGGGATGAAATCATCGCGCCTGGTTCCTCTTTTGAAATCGTAACGGGGGGCCTGGATCATTTTTCCCGCGATCAACTCCCTCAGGTGCCGGGTGAAAAGATCCAGGTCCACGGCCTCCAGTGATTCGAAATCCTGCTCACCGTTCGCATCCCGTGGTGTCGCCTCCCGGTCTTTAAAGTAGTTATCCATGCTGATGATCACCGGATCAAGTCCGTTGACCCGCAGCTGGATGCTTAACCGTTTGGCAAATGTCGTCTTCCCGGATCCCGAGGGCCCGGCAATCAAGCTCAGCTTGACCGACTCACCCCGCCGGGAAATCTCATCGGCGATGGCGGCGATCTTTTTCGCGTGCAAAGCCTCCGCGACCATGATCAGTTCCCGGATTTTTCCGGTCACACAGAGGTTGTTCAGCTGTCCGACATTCTCCACCGAAAGGATCCTGTTCCACGCCCGTGACTCCTGGTAGATTGCGAAAAGTTTCTTCTCCAGGCGCATGGGAGGAATGGCCGCCTGCTCCTCCCAGGTGGGGAAGCGGAGTATGAAGCCGTCTTCATACGGTTCCAGGGCGAGGATGGCGATGCGGCCGGTCGAGGGGGCCAGGGGGCCGGTATAGAACTCCAGCGCTTTGCCGCACCCGACCAGGCTGATTTCCGGGGAGCGGTAGAAACTCAGGAGAGTTATCTTGTCCGAGAAGCCGCGGCTCTCAAAGTATTTCCTGGCTTCACCGTAGGAGAGATGGTGTTTCGTGAAGGGGATATCTTCCCGGATGATCGCCTGAATGGTTTCGCCGATGCGGTCGATGTCCGATCTGTCAATGGGGGCGCCGTCGTCGAGGTCGAAATAATAGCCATCGGCCAGTGACTGCCCGATAAAGAGCCGACGGTCAGGGAAGAGGCGGTGTACGGCTTCGATCAGAATCAGGGTCGCGCTTCGCCGGTAAATGGCAAAACCTTCCCGGTCGCGGGACGTCAGGAGGCGCAGGCTGCAGTCATCGTTCAGCGTGTAATCAGGATCGAGAAGGTGATTATGAAGGACCGCACCGAGCGAGAAGAAGGGAGGCACGCCCCGGTTTCTCTGCAGGACGATCTCCACCGTGACGCCCCGGGGATAAACCTGTTTCTCCCCATCGATGGTTACCGTTATATTGTTCATATTCTTATTTTCCCTCCGGAAAAATAAGATAGTATAGTACATAGCGCCCGGGGACAAGGATAATGAGGTCCGGTAAGGGGAATTAAAAAAACAATGCCTTTTGACGGCAACTCAGTATATTCTAAAACCATAGAATACAACCTGATGAAAATACGGATATGAAAGTGCTCAAACGAGATGAACTGGCCGGAGATGGTGTCCTGATCGCTCCCTCGCTCCTCTCCGCGGATTTCGCGTGTTTGCGAGACGACGTCCGGCAGATTGAGGCCGCCGGTTGTCGGGTGTTGCACCTCGATGTCATGGACGGCCACTTCGTCCCCAACTTGACCATCGGCCCGGTCGTGGTCCGCGCCGTTCGCCGGATAACCGGTCTTTATCTGGGCGCGCACCTGATGATTGAAGAACCGGCCCGTTATATCGCCGCTTTTGCCGAGGCGGGCGCGAACGAGATCACCATTCATCAGGAGATAGATGCCGATTTCGTGGCGGCGATCCGGACAATCAAGAACCTGGGCCTTCGGGCCGGGATTTCCGTCCGTCCGGCCACACCCCTGGCGGCAATAGAACCGGTTATCTCCCTGGTCGATCTCATACTGATCATGAGTGTCGAGCCCGGCTTCGGGGGCCAGACATTCATCCCCGGCAGCGAGGAGAAGATTCGGGACGCGCGGAAACTGGCCGATCGGGAAGACCGGGATATCAGGATCGCCGTGGACGGAGGGATTACGGTTGAGACTGCGCCCCTGGTTGTCCAATCCGGCGCCACGGAACTGATCGCCGGCAGCGCAGTTTTTAACGGCGATATAATGGAAAATATCGCCGCCCTCCGCCGGAGTATCACAGTTGAGTAAAATGTATTAATAACCACGAAGGGCACGAAGAACACGAAGGATATTGAGGAAATAGAAAGAGGTATAATATTTTCTTTCAATCTTCGTGAACTTCGTGTTCTTCGTGGTTTTAATCTATTTAATTAAAGGTAACCCGCTTCTATAAAGGTAAGAATGAATTGACTGGGGGAAGGTACAAGATGAAGAAACCGGTGATTGTTGTCGGGGCGGACCACGCGGCCTTCGGCCTGAAGGAATATGTCAAAAAGATCCTTCAAGAGGGGGGATATACGGTGGAGGATGTCGGAACGTACGGAAGGGAGAGTGTTGATTACCCCGATTTCGCCGAGAAGGTGGCGGTCGCGGTTACCGGGGGACGGAACCGGAAGGGCATCATCGGGTGCGGCACGGGGATCGGCGCCGCCATCGCCGCCAATAAGATACCCGGCGCGCTGGCCGCCCTGGTTAACGATGTCCGGACCGCGCGCCTGAGCGTGGAACACGATAACGCGAACATTTTGGTTTTGGCCGGCCGGCCGTATTCAAAGCAGAAGGTGGCCCGGATTGTCAGGACCTGGCTGAAGAGCGAATTTCAGGGAGGGCGTCATCTTCGCCGGGTACGCAAGATACGGCGCCTGGAGAAAAAATATTAAGTAGAATCCGGAAGGCCCGGTCCGCGGCTGAACCTTCCCGAACGCAGTCTCGCTCAATCGGGCGGTTTCTTACTCTTTTAAGGCAGCCCGGCCGCCGCCGGTAACCAGCAAGGCTACGGCGACGGCCACCAGGACAACCTGGTATTCGATCTCAACCAGCATCAGGCCGCCCGCTATCATGATCACCAAGACGATGCCGATCAGGAGGGCCGATGCCCGGGTCAGGATCCCGAATACCAGGAAGATGCCGCCCAGGAACTCGATGATCGCGAACACGATCGCCCAGATATCGGATGGTTTGAGACCCATCCCGGCAACCATCTTGCTGAATTCATTCAACCCCGGGCCATCAAAGGCCCCAAACAGTTTCTGAGCGCCGTGCTTGATTGAAAACGCCCCCAATCCCAGCCGGAGAATGAACGGCCCCCAGGCACCTCCGCTTCCGAATATTTTTTCCAGCATTTTGCTTTCCTCACAATTTTACTTTGTAAAATTGTGAGGAAAGTATACGTGTTATAGATTGCTGAAGCTATGAAAAAATTAATTGTATTAACTTTGAGCAGCATGTTGATGGGGGTCTTTTGGAGCTCATTGCCGGCGGGGGCGCAGCAGATCGCGGTAAATTCCGTTTCCGTCCGGGGGAATATTTTCGGCGCCGCGACCGGTGTCGATTATCAGAACCGGAACTTTTTATCCGGTGATATGGAGTATGATTTGAATTACTGGGGGCTTATTCTTCGCCCCTCGGTACGTCTGACCGACCGCTGGACGGTCTTTCTCCGGCTGGGATACTCACGGCTGGTCTTCGACCGGCCCGAGTTCGGCGCCACCGATTACGACGAATGGGGGTTCGAGTACGGGGGAGGAGTGAACTTCCTTCTCTTCCGCTGGAAGATATTCAAATCGTTCCTGGAAGGAGAATGCTCGTATCTGGCCACTAAAAGGAAAGTCGATGACGGCACGGAAAAAGGGGATCTCCTGCAATGGCGTATCGGGGGTGAGGCGGGGGTGGATATTTCGGTTATCTATCCCTATGTAGGCTTCGAGTATAATGATGCCCGACTCACTCACGAATACTCAACATCGGAGCGAAATTTCTCCAATGTTTATGAACCCCGGGACACCTGGAAAACATTTGCCGGATTCCGGATCAGGATCCCCCCCATCACCACCGTTCAAGGCAGATACTATTTCGGGAAGGACATGCTGGTTGACGTGAGTTTGGGGCTGTCCTTCTAATCTGCGAATTACGCAAATTATCATAGAACTACGAATTACGCGAATTATCCCTCACCCTTCACCCCCTTGATTTGACAGGACGATTTCGGGACAGGACGATTTCCCCGGCCTCCCCCCTTTTTAAAGAACAGACGATCGTATGTGATTAAATAGGATAAGTGATTTTGGCTGATGACTTCTTTTCGTTCGACGTCCGCCGAAGGCGGATAAATTGAAAGCTTGCCCTGCTTTGCAGGGTTGAGCGTTGAACGTTCGACATTCGGTTTTTATCTCCCCGCCTCGTCACCTGCTATTGGTCATAATAACCCTGGAAAAAAAGCTCCGCGCCTTTTCGGGCGCGGGGCTTTGATGCTCGCGCGGTGATAGATTAAAACGTCAGCACCCCTTCCAGCGCGAAGATATTGATCGTGGAATCGTATTTCCCGACCAGGTAACCCTGTGCCGGTTCGGTCAGCAGATTGCTCTTGGCGTCACTGATAAAGAGATGGGCGTAACTGAGATCCAGCCGCAGGTCCCCGGTGACCTGGTAGCCTGCCCCCAGAGTGAGCCAGACGCGGTCGTTGTCGGGGACGCGGGGAGTCCGATAGGCTGTCTTGACCGGGCTCTCATCATAGGCGGTGCCGGCCCGTATGATCCACCGGTCGTCGGGGGAGTAGTTAATCCCCAGGCGATAGCACATGGTATCTTCCCAGTTCTCTTCGGTGGTTGAAGGGGCCTGGCCGGAATCAAAATTGACGGTCAGCTCCTTGAACCTGCTCCACCGTGTCCAGCTGACATCCGCCATGACGGCAAAACATTTGCTGATCCGTTGAAATACCCCACAGGCAATCGTTTCCGGGAGCGTCAGGCGGGCGGTGGCATGGGTATCGGTGAAATAGTTCGAGAGACCTCCGGCATTGAGAATGGCCCGGGCGACCGGCGGCACATCGAAATCGACATCCCCGGAAAGCTTGTGGTCTACTTTCGAGCGGTAACTGATTCCGATCCGGGTATCGGGGGTGATGGTGCAGAGGAGGCCCAGAGAATAACCAAGGGCCCAGTCATCGCCGGTCAAATCGGCAAAACCGTCCAGCGTCTGTGGAGTTGTCCCGGCCCCCATCAGGATGGTCCCAAAGTCGATCGCGTTGGTGAGTTTGGCGTCGGCGTATTCTATGTTCAGGCTGCCTCCCAGAGAGAGAAGGTCGGGGAGAACCTGGACCGCTACTGTGGGACTGATCCCGATAACGCTGAGATCAGATTCCACCCCGTGATAGCGTCCCATCCAATCATCGCCATATTTGGTGGCCAGGCCGAAGGGGACATTCACGGCGAGGCCCAGGCTCAGGGTCTCCCGTACCTTCTGAACGTAATAGAGATTGGGCACCAGGCCGAGAGTGCCCCCGTCTCCGCCGTCGTTCCCGGTGAGCGGCTGCCCGGTTGCCGTGCGCGACCCATTATCCTTGAACTTGGTTGAGACGTCGATCGCGGAAAGGGAAACGCCGATGCTGTTCGCGGTCATGAACGCCATCGCGGACGGGTTGTAGAAGAGGCTGGAGGGATCCTCACTATCGGTGCGGCCGCCGGCGAATGCTTCGCCCAGACCTTTCCCACTCTGCTCGACCAGGGAAAAACCGGAGGCCAGCGCGCCGGGAGTGCCGAGGGTGGAAAGGAGGCCCAGAATAGATAAAGACAAGCTAACCACAGCAAGCTTTCTCATCAGCACGTTCTCCTTGACTGTTGTTGAAAAGGGTGTATATAACAACTAACTCATGGCCTGATTAGGTCTTATTGACATACTGCGCACCGGCCGGAGACAGGTTCAATTTACAGCTCTCTGAGCTTTTGTCAAGGCTGAAAGAACCGAGGTCGTTTAAGTCTCACCTTATGATATCGAACAACGGGTGTTACGAATGAAAGATGCGGAAAAATCAAAAGAAGTGCTCATCCGGGAACTTGCCGACTCGCGTCGGCGGATAAATGAACTGGAGGCCTCGATTACCGACCTGCTGATCCAGAGCAGCCGGGAGCGCCGCCCGGTCGGAAGTTCCGCCGGAACGATCATGGTGGTGGATGATGAGGATGCTTTCCGGGAAACCACGGGACGCCTCCTGAGGCGCCTTGGTTATACGGTTCTTCAGGCGGCCAGCGGTGAGGAGGCCCTGGATCTGCTGCGGAGCAGGAAGGGCCGAGTGGATCTTGTGCTTCTCGATATGGTGATGAAGGGGATGGGAGGCACGGAAACGTTTCAGAAGATGAGACAGATGTTACCCGCTCTCCCGATCATTATCTGTACCGGCAATGCCATCGCCGCTCAGGACGCGCTCAGCGGGCCGACTCAGAAACTGCTTGCCCGCGCCGGTATTACATTCATGCAGAAGCCGATCAAACCCGATCACCTGGCTTTGAAGCTGAAAGAATTAATCCCCTAATATTTTTGCTCCCCCGATTAATACTTCGGGGCGGAGCGCAAAAATATTAATATGATGTTTCGCACCTTTGGACTCGCTTTCATTCTCGCGCTCACCGGTGCGGTCACCCCCGGGCCGGTGCTGGCTCTGGTGATCGCCCAGGTGTTGGCCCGGGGAATCGAAGCGGCCGTGTATATCATGCTCGGTCATGCCGTTCTCGAGTTTTTTCTGGTCCTGGGTCTGGCCGGGGGCATGAAGAATCTGCTGGTTAAACCGGCCTTCCGGACAATATTTGGCATGGCCGGCGGCCTGGTGCTTCTCTGGATGGGCTGGGGGCTCTTACAGCCGGGTGGAGGAGCGCTTAACGGCGACCCCGGCGCGATGATGTCCCGGTCAAAGCTGTTTCTTGCGGGGATAGGCGTCTCCCTCTCCAATCCGTACTTCACGGGCTGGTGGGCGACCGTGGGGACCGGTCAGGTAGCGGCCCTGAAACTGAAAAGTCTCCGGGATTACGGTCTCTTTTTTGCGGGGCATGAACTGGGAGACCTTGCCTGGTATCTCTTCATAGCGGTAGTGCTCGCGACCGGGCGCCAATGGATGACCCCCGGAGTGTATGGTACCGTCTTGAAGGTAACGGCTCTGGCGATTATGCTCTTGGGGGCCGGTTTTCTCCTCTTCTCACTCGGATCATTACGGAAACCACGAAGGGCGTAGAAAAATGAGCAAGCATAGCTTCGCCTCTCCCCGTACTTCCGGCGAATTCCAGAATCCCTTTCGCTGGTCGAAGAGCCGGGCCGGAATCTTCGCGGAGTGCAAACGAAAATATTACCTGCGCTACTACCGGCACTGGGGCGGCTGGCGGGATGACGCGCCGGAGGCTGCCCGCCTGGCCTATCGCCTGGGGAAAATGACGTCGATGGCGCCACTAGTCGGTTCGGCGGTGCATGAAGTGCTGGCCGGGCATTTTCGGGGGATCAGGAACGGCCAATTCCGGGAGCTGGTCCCGGAACGGGCGGTGGAGATCATGCGCGCCGTCTGGATCAACGCCAAAAAGGAGCTCTGGAGAAGCAGTCCGAAAAAATACCCCCCTCTCTTTGAAATATATTATGACCGGGTTCCTTCGAAAGAACGCTTGCGGGAGTACGCGGACCAGGCCCTCCGGGCGGTGGCCGAAGCGGGGAAGTCATCTCTCTATACACTGGCGGTCACCTTGGATCGTCCCGATTTTCTCTGGCTTGATCCGGTCGGGGAATCCTTTTCCGAAGAGATATACTTCGATGTTCCTCCTTATGGGGCGATTGCCGCTCCGGACCTTGTCCTCAGAGATAAAAACCGGATCCTGATCGTTGACTGGAAGACGGGGGAGGAGAGTGAAGGAGACCGGCTGCAGATGGTCGCCGGCGGTCTCTGGAGCGCCCAGCGTCTGAAGGATGAGGAGAGGGAACGATGGGCTGTTCTGGTCTATCTCAAGACCGGTACGGCCCGGGAGTTCCCGATCAACGAAGAGGATTGCCGCCGGGCCGAACAAGCCATCCGGGGTGATATGGAGGCGATGTCCGCCTATCTGAAAGACCCGGAACAAAATATTCCATTGGCACAAGAGGCGTTTCCCGTGCATAATAATGTCAATTTCTGTCGGTACTGTGAATTTCAGGAGATCTGTTTTAACCCGATTGATGCCAACCTGCCGGCAGACAGCCAGCAATCGGGTTAGTTTTGAACAATGACGAAGGATGAAGGAGCAGTCACACAACAACTTATTGCATAAATGGGGTGAGTATTTTTCACTTCAGGCACTGGGAACTTTAGACGCTTCAGAACGTTGCCCGAGCTCCGATAAACCCCGATTAAAACTTCGGGGCGGCGGCGGGGTAGACTGTGCGAGGGCTAGGTTCTAAAGGAGGATATGATGGAAAGAAAGGTATCCCTTCTGCTCTGTTTGTATACGGCGATCTTTTTTTCGGTGATCCTACCTCTCGGCCATGCGGAGACCGCGACGGAGAACAAACTTCGATTTATCGGTGATTTCACGTTTCCCCCTTTCGCCTTCAAGACCGATTCCGGCTTAAACGGCTTCGAGATCGATCTCGGCAACCAGATCGGCCGGGTGATGGGCGTTCCGGTCGAATGGGTTCCGGCGGTTTTCGACCTGAAAGCATATGCCGCTGCCCTGGAGAACGGAAAAGCCGATGCCATTCTATCGTCCCTGTCCATCACCCCGGAAAGGAAGATGGAGTTTGATTTTACCTATCCCTACTTCCGCACCACTCTTGGCATTGCCGCTCTCAATAAACTGAAGGAATCAGTCATCGTTCAGCTCCGGAAAAGGAAATTAGAAGGGTCAAAGGTAGGCGTCATGAAAGGGACCACCGGGGAAAAATGGGCCCGTGATAATCTTCGGGCCACCCTGATCACCTATGATTCGGCGCTGGAGATGGCCCGGAATTTGTGGGAAAAAAATCTGAATGCCATCCTGATTGATGAGGAGATTTTGAATTACATCGTCGCCCGCTATCCATATGATTTCGCGGTTATATCGAGGGACCTCAACCACGAACAATACGGGATCGCGGTCAAAAAGGGGAACCGGAAACTCCTCGAGGCCCTTAACGCGGCCCTGGAGGAACTTGATTCTTCCGGGATCTACGACGAGATCTACAACCAATGGTTCGGTCCCAAACGAAGTCTGCCGCCGCATTGATTTTGTCTTGATTCAAAAATTGCCCGAACCCCGATTCTATCGGGGTAGACTGCGTGAGGGCTAAGTTCCTGTTTCGGAATTATCAGCCTGAGGCTGATGCGCCTCTGGCGCACAATAATCTTATTTTTTCTACGAAAAAATAAGAATGTGCGAGCATTGAACCGACAGTGCAGGGATATTTTAAAGAAAATTCGTGTAATCCTTCGGCTACGCTCAGGACGGTTCGCGTAATTCGTAGTTTTATTTAGTCGCCCGAGCAAAGCGAGGGCTAAGTTCATTTGTGAGTGAATCGGGTGAAGGGGGTAATAATGAATGGAAAATGGGTAGCCTGGACCTGTCTGGCATCAGTCATCATACCGGCCCTATTAGTAGCGGCTGAACCTGAAGGGGCCCCGGAGGGGAAGCAGGCATTAGCGGAAGGGGCGGAACAGAAAGAACCGACGGCGCCGGTACTGCGTTTCATCAGCGATCTCGATACCCCCCCGTTCGCGTTCGTGGACAATTACCGGAATGTCGGGTTTGAGATCGACCTGGGGGAAGCCCTGGGTAAAGTAATGGGGCGTCCGGTGGAATGGATCAAGCAGTCTTTCAATATCCCTGCTTTTGCCAGCGCCTTAGCGGCGGGCCGGGCGGATGCCGTTCTCTCCAGCATGACGATGACCCCGGGCCGCGAACAGTACTTTATCTTCACCATCCCCTACTTTCGCACCAGCCTGGCCGTGGCCGCTCCCAAGTCCGCCGACTGGAATAGCCAGGCGTTCAGAAACGGCCTGACTTCCGCGGTGACAGTGGGCGTATTGAAGAGATCCACCGGGGAAGAATGGGCCCGTAAAAATCTCAAGGCCACCCGGAAAACCTATGCTACTCCGGACCGGCTGGCCCGGGCACTGAAAAACCAGGAAGTGGCGATAATCCTGATCGACGAACCGATTCTCCGGTGGACGGTGGCTAACCGGGGATACAAGTTCAAGATCGTTGAACAGGGGATCGATCACCAGGACTATGCGATCGGCGTGAGCAAGTCCAATCAGAAACTGGCCGATGAACTGAACGCCGCTCTTGAAAAGCTGGATGCCGACAATGTCTATGATCATATTTATGAGAAGTGGTATTCCATCTCTCAAGACCTGCCGAAGATCGGGAGATAACATCGGATGGTTTCTTGGTTGGGAATCAGGATAACATGAAAAGAAAGGATAACGGCAGCCCCGGTAGCGGCGGGATATCTAACCGGTCGGTTGAAGAGCAGGTGCGGCTTCTTTCCTGCGCTCTGGCCAGCCTCAAGGATGCGGTATACATCACCGACACGGACCATAACATTATCTATGCCAATGAGGCGATCATCACCACCCAGGGCTATCGGCCGGAGGAGGTCCTGGGAAAAAAATCATATGAACTTTTTGAAGGAGTCCAGGGGAATCCCCCCAACCTGGCCGATTTGATTACCCGGGAGGCTCGAAACGGGTTCTGGGTTGGCGAGATTTTCAACCGGCGAAAAGACGCCACCGTCTTCCCGGTACAGCTGATCGAGAATACCATCTATGGGCAGGATGGTGAAGTTTTCGGATATATCGGCATCTCCCGTGACATCAGCGAGCGCTACGAAGCGCAAAAGCGCCTGGCCGAATCGGAAGAGAAATACCGGTACCTGACCGAGCACTCGCTGGCCGGGATTTATATCGCTTCCCTCGATGGCAGCATTATCTATGTCAACCCCCGGTTCGAGGAGATCTCCGGTTATTCCTGTCAGGAACTGATCGGGACGAATATTTTTCGGCTGATTCACCCCGAAGACAAGGAACGAGTGAAGGAAATGTCAGCCCGGCGGGCGGCGGGCCTCCCCGTCCCCGAGTACTGGACCTGCCGGGCGATCAGGAAGAACGGCGCGGTCGGTTGGGTTGAAGTCAGGTCGAACCTCACTCAGTATGAGGGGCGGCCGGTCCTCCAGGGAAATTTTGTCGAGATCACCGAGCGCCGCCGGGTATATGACGCGCTCCATGAAAATGAGGAAAGGATGCGGACACTGATCAATACCACCCCGGACTGCATCTTTTTTAAAGACGGGGAAGGGCGCTGGCTGCTTGCCAACGATGCGGCGATCAATCTCTTCGAGCTGAATGACGTGGATTACCGGGGTAAGACGGACAGCGAACTGGCCGCGTTACAAACTTTTTATCACGATTCGTTCCTCACCTGTGAGAAGACGGATGAAAAAGCTTGGTGTAACGGTTCGCTTTCGCGGGAACAAGAAGTAATCCCCCGTCCCGCCGGCCCGTCCAGAGTCCTGGATGTGATCAAGGTCCCGCTCTATTTCCCGGACGGCCGCCGCAAAGGACTGGTGGTCCTGGGGCGTGACATCACCGATCTCAAGCGGTCGGAAGAAAGATTGCGGGAATCGTCGAAACTGGAGACGGTGGGAACGATGTCCCTTGCCGTTGCCCACGAATTCAATAATGTGCTCATGGGGATCAGCGGCAACGCCGAACTGGCCAGTTATGACCTCAGCGACCGGGTTCTGGTAAAAAAAGCGATCTCGACCATCCTTCGTCTGACCCAGCGGGCGAAAACGATGATCCGGCGTCTCGGCACCTTCGGGCGGATTGAGAAGCTGCGCCTGAAACCCGTTTCCGTGACGGCGATCATCGACGAAGCTCTTGCCCTGCATGAGCGTGAACTGAAACTAACCAACATCAGGATCAGGAAACTCTATAAGGATCCGGCGTTGATCCTGGCCGACTTCTCCCAACTCGAGCAGGTGTTCGTGAACCTGATTATGAACTCATATCACGCCATGGCTCCGGCGGGGAAGGGGACGATATCAGTGCAGGTGGAGAATAAGGATGAGGGGGTGGAAATCCGGTTTTCCGACACCGGGGTGGGGATCCCGGAGGATGAGATCTCCCGGATTTTCGAGCCTTTCTTCACCACCAAAGTCTCGGGCGAGAAGGACTGGATCCCCAGTCTGGGTCTCGGACTCTGGGTGTCCCGCCAGATCGTGGAGGAGCACAAGGGAAAAATTACCGTTGAAAGCACTCCGGGGCGGGGGACATTCTTTAGCATCCTCCTGCCCAAAGCCTCAGCCGCCTCCCGGCGGAAAGCGGGCAAGGCGGAAGCCGAAAAACTGCAGCTGCGGGCCTTGAAAGGAAAACGTATTCTGATCGTTGACGACGAAGAGGACCTGCTGATTATCTTCAAGAAATATTTAACGGGCTACGGGATGGACGTGACGACCGTGTCAAATGGGGAGGATGGTTTGCTCTCCTGCCGGAAGCAGGTGTTTGATCTTATTCTGTTGGACTATGTGATGCCCGGTCTCTCCGGGGTCAACCTGGCCCGGAAGATGCGGGAGGCGGCCCCGGAAAGCTGTATTATGATTATCACCGGCAAGCGTCTCCCGGAAGATGATATCCAGGAACTGAAAGACTATGTCCACGGCTTCCTGCGCAAGCCGCTGGAGCTGCTCCAGCTCGGCGAGACGCTCGCCCGGCTCATCGCGGAGAAAGATACTTCCGGGCTCACTGCTGTTGAAGAAGTTTAAAGATCTTATCCGTGTCGACATACCGCTCTATCAGGGCCTGGATTTCCTGAACTTTCTCCACGTCGTCCGGCTTGATCTTGAAGTTGAGGTTGGTGATCTTTGAGGTGGTGGTATAGGTATCGTCATCGACCGCCATCAGCGGGAAGCCGGTCTTCTTGACCAGGTCGAGGATATTCTTGTGGGGGAGGATGCCGCCGGTAATAATGATGCCGGTGAGGTAGGTTTCGGTGGCGTCGTCAGCCAGGGAATGACTGATCGCCGCCAGGATGATATCTTCCCGGTTGCCCGGTGTAATAAGCAGGTATCGCTGATCAAAGTAATCGAAAGCGGCGGCCGCCGGCATTGCGCCGATGACGTATTTCCCGGCCTGTACCCCCAGGCGGTCTTTCCCCGCGAGCAATTTTCCCCCGATCACCCGCAGGATTTCCCCAATGGTGGGGGTGGAGAGCACGGGATCGAAGGGAATAACGCCCAGAACCGGGATGCCTCTTGACCGGAGACTTTTCCTGACCAGGGTGTTGATTTTTTCGTATTTATCCTTGCGCACCTTGTTGATGATTACCCCCAGCAGCGTCACCCCCTTCTGATCGAACATCGCTTTGTTGAGAAGAATCTCATCGATCGGACGTCCGACGCCGCCCAGACTGACCATGATGACCGTGGCCCGGCAGAGCTTGGCCACCCGGGCGTTGGAGAGGTCGAAGACCGATCCCACGCCGGAATGTCCCGTGCCTTCGATCAGAACGATGTCTTTTCCCCGCCGAACGTTGTTAAAGCTCTTGATGACCTTGTTCCTGAGCTTTTTTTTATCCGGGTGATTGATATACTCTTCCGTGAATCCCCGTGGTATAGCCACCGGGCTCATATCGGAGAGTTTGTCCTTCAGGTCATAGATGTCCCGCATCAGAACGACATCTTTGTCAATCATTTCTCCTTTGATGTTCAGGAACTGTTGCCCCACGGGCTTGATGTAGCCGATGGCTTTGACCCGCTTGGACAGGGCGTGCATCAATCCCAGGGAGACAACGGTCTTGCCGTCATTTTGCCGGGTGGCCCCGATATAGACCCTCATTATAATTTTTCCTCCGGAAAAATTATATTTTTGAACAATGCCGACATTATCAAGGCTAATTAAAATAGCTCTCTATTCTTCCGATAAATTATTTTGCAGACGAAAGGCGTGGAGGGTGTTTTTCATCAGCATGGCGATCGTCATCGGTCCCACCCCCCCCGGGACCGGCGTGATGGCCCGGGCTTTTTTCTCCACCCCCCTGAAATCGACATCTCCGGCCAGGATTCTTCTCCCCTCCGGAGTTCGGCCGATTTCGTTGACGCCGACGTCGATCACCACCGCCCCCTCCGAGACCATGTCGGCGGTGATCGTTCCGGCGCGCCCGGCGGAAACGATCAGGATCTCCGCCTGTCGGGTAACGGCGGCGAGATCCCTGGTGCCGGTATGGCAGACGGTCACCGTGGCGTTGGCCCCCTCCTTCTTTTGGAGCAGGAGGGCGGCCAGGGGCTTGCCCACGATATTGGAACGCCCGAGTACCACCACCCGCTTCCCGTCAGGAGGGTGGCCGCTTCTTTTCAAAAGCTCCACGATCCCCAGCGGCGTGCAGGGGACGAAGGTTTCTTCTCCCCGGAGCAGCCTCCCCGCGTTGACGGGATGAAAACCGTCGACGTCTTTTTCGGGGAAAACGGTTTCCAGAACGGCTGCTTCGTCGATCCGGTCGGGGAGGGGGAGCTGGACCAGGATCCCGTTCACTTGTTTGTCCCGGTTCAGCTTTCCGATCAGCTCCAGTAGTTCCTCACGGGGAACATCCCCGGGGAGCCGATATTGAAAGGAGGCGATCCCGGCCTTTTCGCAGGCTTTCTCCTTCATCCGCACGTAGACTTCGGAAGCGGGGTTCTCTCCCGCCAGGATGACGGCCAGTCCGGGGACGGAACCGGTCCGTTCTTTCAGTGCCGCGACCTCGCGCCTGATCTCCTCCCGGATCTCCCGCGCGATCTCTGTGCCGTTGATTATCTCCGCCATACTCTATCTCGCCCCCCTGTAAAACAGACGATTGAATGTGATTGAATAAGATTTATTCCCTCTACCTCGCCCCCTTAAAAAACAGACGATCGAATGTCCGCCCGCCCCGATATTGATCATGTCGGGGCGGGGCGGATAATTGAATGAGAGTTGCTGATTACTGATTACTGGTTACTGATTACCGTCTTTACTCCTGATTACTGTCGCTTGCTTTCGGTAGCAAATGTATAATTACATTTCCGGAAAAAATTGTTATGCCCGCCAGGCCTTGAGATAGTCGTCGTTATAAATGACATTATTTAATAAAACTTCCCCGGTGATCATGATGTCCATTAATAGTTTATCCTCCGGGTCAAGGATGGCCGTATCCAGGCCGGCGCCCATGGCCATGGCCAGGAAGGCGCTGTTCAGAAGTGATTTCTCGCCTGCCCCCTGGGAAAGGTTGCTGAGTCCGATCACGATATGGGGCGGCGGGTCGGTGAGAATCCTGAACTGAGCGATGGCTTCCAGCATTTTTTTCGGTTGGTCCTGGGCCGCGTTGATGGGAAGAGTGATGGGGTCGAGGTAGACGCGCCCGGGGGGGACCCCCGCCTCCTGGGCGGCGAGCAGGATCCGGGCAGCGATCTCCACCCTGCCGTCGACCGAATTGGGGACACCGTGCTCGTCAAGGGTGAGGGCGATGATCCCTGCCCCGTATTTTGCTGCGAGCGGGAGAAATTTATCCAGGTCGGCGGCCCTGGCGGTGGTGCTGTTGATAATAAAATTATCCCGGCAGGCCTCGCCCCCGGCTTTGATAACCTCGAACTTCGGATTGTCCAGACAGAGGACCGCGTCGGTCTCTTTTCGTACGGTCTCCGCCAGCCAGACCATCGTTTCTTCCCGGTTATCGGCGGCGGTCCCCACGTTGAGATCAAGCGCGTCCGCCCCCGCTTCGACCTGGAGCCGGGCGATGGCCCGGATGGTCTCGGC
The DNA here is from genome assembly GCA_963822585.1 of uncultured bacterium. Lineage (GTDB taxonomy): Bacteria > Auribacterota > Erginobacteria > Erginobacterales > Erginobacteraceae > CAWGIE01. The sequence goes on along the minus strand of CAWGIE010000039.1, from coordinate 84,335 downwards.
GTCCCGTTCGGCGATGGCCCGGCCCACTTTTTTAAACATCCCATTGATGCGTTCGCTGATGACGTACATGGAACTTGTCCTTTTACATTGGTGCTGTTATTGAAAAATACAAGGGTAACGATATGGAGCATCATGGAGTAATGGAGTGTTGGAGTGAGGGAGTATTGGGGAGTTTGAGCTCGAGCCCGGTTCCATTACTCCATAATTCCAGTACTCCATCACTCCCCTATAACGAAGCATAAAAATGTTATTTAGCAAATACGATTGCTTTATGAGCTCGCGTCGCCCATAAGCGCATTTATCTGTTCTTTGACTTTCGCCAGTGCCTGAGGATGTCTGAGGTTGATGATGTCCCCTCCGGCCTGAAGAAGGATGGCGGCGGTCACCGCCTCCCAGAGGGGGCCTCGGAGTTTCTCGTTCCCCCAATCGGGGAAGTTCTCCTCCAGCGCCTTCGCTTCCTTGGCCCGCCAGGCGTCGGCGCCGATGTCGCAGAAGATGGGCATCGCCATCATCTTGTCGCCGGTCAGGGCGGCCAGCCGGATCCTCTCCATGATCGAATAGGTATACTCGATCCCGTAGCCGAGAGCTCCTGTGTTGGGATCGATGACGATGTCGGCCGGGTTGAAACCCATTTCGGAGATGAGGATGTTGACCTGTTTGGCGATGTTGATGTCGATCGGGCTCTGGGCGACGATCTTGTGCTTGTCGGCCAAACAGGCGGCGGCCAGGGTCTTGTAATTATCCTCGGTGGCGAAGCCGATCAAACAGTTCTCACCAGCGGCGGCCAGGGCGCAGAGGGGCAGTGCCTGGTTGTCTTTCTCCGGGGAGTCGCAGCCCCAGATGATCAGGGGGAGGGTGGTCGCCTCCAGGACCGCTTTGACCGTCTCCGCGGCCCGTTCGGGGGATGTGTCACCCCAGTCCGGATGAAGACTGCGCAGGCGAAGACAGATCAGGTCGGGGCCGTATTCCTTTTCGCAGAGGGCGGCCCAGGCGGCCGGTTCTCCCAGTACGTCCCCGTAGGGATCCCGCAGAGTTTCCGGCCAGTCGTCGGGAGCGTAATCGAGGACGTCGAGAGCCAGCGTCGGGCGGTGGGGGATGGATCCTTCAAAGTGCAGAAAGGGGAGGGTCGTCTCGCCGCCGACCGTGACGGTCGATCCCCGGGTTCCCCCGTTTTCCGCCGTCGCACCAATGGTCACCGTGTTGATGGCCCCCGCCCAGCGTTCAGTTACTGATTCCATGAGACTGGGTCTCCTGTATGAGTTAATTTATAAGAACTTGATGGGAGGGAAATATCCCTGAAATATTTTTAAAAGGAGTATTGGAGTGTTGGAGTAATGGAATATTGGCTCGCCGGCTATCCTGGGTCCCATCATTCCATCATTCCAGCACTCCATCACTCCATTTATCTTTCCCTGTGTTGTATGCGATACCACGTATTTTCCATTATTTGTTGCAGCTTGGGAAATCCTCCACGTCTGTATGGGGCAAAAACATCGCCCGGGTATATTCATCCATGAAGGCGTTATCGGTACTGAGTTCGAAATAAGTTGTCGCGTCGGCGATTCGGGGGGCCCGCTCACGCGCTTCCCTGGAGAGAAGGATCATCTTACATCCGCGCACCGAGCCGTTCCCGATGAAGGTTATCTTCTCCCGGGAAATATCGGGCAAAAGACCGATGCAGATAGCGCGGTCGATATTGAGATAATTGCCGAACCCGCCGCTGACGTAGACGCGCTCGATGTCGTCCGTATCGAGATCGACCGCCTTCAGGAGCACCAGGATGCCGGCGTACACGGCCGCCTTGGCCCGGATCAGGTTATCGATGTCGGCCTGACTGATCGATATCTCCTTCCCGGTTGCTGTCCTTTCCGGGGGGACGACGATGAACCGGATCTCCCCGTCATCCCGGCGTATCCGGCTTGACCATGCGGCGGGATCGAACCGGCCATCACGTCCCAGCAGCCCGACCCGGAAGAGCTCGGATATCAGGTCGAGCAGCCCTGATCCGCAGATCCCGACTGGTGGCTGGCCGGCTATGGTCCGGTATTCGACGTCCTCTTTATCCTTGAGATCGATTTTATCGATCGCGCCCTGAACCGCCCGGCAGCCGGATGACATCCCGCTCCCTTCGAAAGCCGGTCCCGCCGAGCAGGAACAGGCTAACCGCCACTCGCTGTTGCCGACAACGATCTCGCCATTGGTTCCGATATCGATCAGAAGAGAGAGTTTCTCCGATTGATCGAGCCCGGAAGCCAGAATCCCGGCGGTAATGTCGCCACCCACCCACCCGGCAATACCGGGAACGCAGTATAAGGGGGCGTTCTTCCTGATCCGGATACCGCACTCGCCGGCTCGCAGGAAAGGCGGATCAGCCAATGGTGGAATATACGGCTCCCTTCGGATGTTGCGGGGCGTGATCCCCAGAAAGAGGGAGATCATGGTGGAATTGCCCGCGCAGATAAAGGCATAGACGCTCTCGGGATCGCGGCCGGTCTGCGTGCAGAGCCGTTCGATCAGGCTGTTGATGTCATTGCGGACGGCCTCGGTCAGGGGCTCGATCCCGTCTTCCTCCGAACGGATAATCCGCTTGATGACGTCTTCCCCGAATTTGATCTGGGAGTTATAGGCGGCGGCGGCATCGAGCGTGCGGCCGGTGTCGAGGTCGACCAGGTGAGCCACCACGGTGGTGGTCCCGATATCGACGGCAATGCCGCAATTGTGCTCCCGGGTAGCCCCCCGGTGGAGGCGGATCAACTCCGCCGTGTCCCCCCAGTCGGCCAGGGTGGCCGTCACCTTCCATCCGGCATCCCGGAGAAGCACGGGGAGTTCTTTCAGGATCGGCAGAGGAACAGCAGGGAGCGTTATCCCGGTTGCCTGCCGGATCCCCCGGAAAAGGCGCGCCAGGTCGTCCAGATGATCCTCCAGTGTCGGGGGTGAGAGTGAGAGAGGGATATTCCTGACCAGGGGCTGAAAGGGAAAGTCCGTGCCCGCCAGGTTGAAATCTCCCGCATCACGAAACCGGCCGGAAGTTTCTTCTCTCCCCTCCGGGGATTGCAGAGCGGCGGTCCCCTCCGACACCTCCACGGTGAGATCGGAATGAATAATGGCTTGGCAAGAGAGAACATTTCCGCCCCGGGCCTCTTCCGCGGTCAGAAGTGTGGTCGCCGGCGCCGTAACTTTGCCGGTGACGACGAGCACCCGGCATTTGCCGCAGGTGCCTTCTCCCCCGCAGACCGGGTTGAGGTTGACGTCGGCCTGCTCGGCCGCCGCCAGAATGGTGGTGCCGGCGGGAACCTTGGCCTTTATCCCCGAGGGTAGAAATGTGATGGTATGCAGTGTCATTGGGCGTATCAGAATGGAGTGCTGGAGTGATGGAGTAATTGAGTGTTGGGCGGCGGGGCGGCCGTTCTTCCATCACTCCAACACTCCATCACTCCATCATGCCCCATGGGTTTTATGTTTGTCTGTCTCAAGATTTTAGTAGTTCTTTATACGTGGTCTTTAAGAACTTGGGTATCCCCGAGGCTTCCTTGGGGCCGACCAAAACTTTCCAGCCCGATTCGTCTTCCAGCTTCCCGGAGAGGACCGCCACGTAGCCGGGAAGGACGAGGGTTTTATGATCGAGTTCATTTTCGATCCCGGAATTCTCCAGCGCTTTCGCGATGGTCTCGGCATTGAACTTGTCCGCCGCCCAGGCGGTCAGGACCGACGTCCCCTCGGTGTCGACGATCAGGAGGTAGGCGGGGACGCGGCTGGCCTCCACCTCGCCCTCGACGGTGAAGTAGGTGAGGGAGAAGTTGGTGGTCACGATCAGCGGTGATGAACGATCGGGGGTCCCCACCCGGTATATCTTCGGTTCCACCTGGATCGGTTTCTGGGGATCGGTGTAAATATTCTGCCGGGCGGTGAGGAGGGGGAGGATGTACTCGGGCCGGGTGAGGTCGGTGACCAAGATCGCGGCGTACTTGGCGATCAGGGCGGCCGCCTCCATGGCTTGGGTAAAGGGGTCGGCCCCGGGATCGGTGAAGGCGATGGTCGGGTAACCGAGCGGTCGGAACTGTTTCTTGAGGGCCTGTCTCCGGATGCTCACCTGGTCTGCCAGCGCTTCCCGGAGTCCGGCGGGGGAACTGTCCAGAACCAGGTCTTCCACGCCCTTCTCCCGCGCCCGGGTGGCCAGTTTCGCGGTCTCCTCCGGCCCCTTTCCCCTGACCACCAGGGGACAGGAATAAGTGCGGGCCAGTTCGGCGTACTCATCCAGGTTCTCCGCCGTCGCCGCCGAGATAAGCGGTTTCTGTTCTTTCTCCTTCTCCAGGGCCGCTTTCAGGCAGGCGGGGGAACCGCTGACCAGGATCATTCCCAGGCGGGTACGGGCGCGGCAATGCTCCACAAAAGCGGCGTACTCCTCCGGTTTCCCCGATTCTTCCTCCAGGGCCAGGAGGTCGACGCAAATCTCCTCCCCCACCCGGACGAAGCGCAGTTCCCCGATCGCGTCCAGCCGGGATTCGATCTCCGGATCTTTTTCCCGGACCCTGATCGCCAGGGCCGTCTGGTGGTAAAAGGTCTCCTCGTGGCGGAAGAGGACCGTCTCGTTTCCCAGTTCGATTTCGGCCTCTCCGGCGCCGATCTTCACCAGCCGGATGGGAGGCTGGGAGGCGCTCCCCAGGGCGGCTTTCGCCTCTTCGCTGACGTAAGGGCAACTCTCGAGGGAACCCTGCTTGGAGGCCAGCTTCATCGCGAAGGCCAGGCAGGTGGGGGACCCGCAGTCCCCGCAGTTGGTCTTCGGCAGCAGTTTGTAGATGTCCAGTCCGGTCAGAGCCATTGTACGTTACCCTCTCTGCTTGATCGCCTCTATTGCGAGAGGTCATACAGTAGCAGAAGACGACGCCGAAGTCAAGGAGTCAGAAGATAGAGGGGCTGGGGAGATATCGGGAATGAAGATGACATGCCTGTCCGAACTTTATTCCGTTACTATAAACTTCCGCCTGGGCGGTGTTCAAAATTACCCCGATTTATAAATCGGGTTTGTATGACGTCAGATCCTCTTGGACAAAATCGGCCTAAAAGTTAAGAGATGGTTTCAGATATAATCGCCTCCGAAAGGAGGTGACAGATGGAGGAGAAATCCAAGGCTGAAGCGATTGTCAGGGAAATCAGAAGGAAGACTCGACGGAAATATTCTGCAGAAGAAAAAATCAGGATAGTCCTGGAGGGACTCAGGGGCGAGGAAAGCATCGCCGCATTATGCCGTAGAGAAGGCATTTCACAGAATATTTATTACAAGTGGAGCAAGGACTTTCTGGAAGCCGGGAAGAAACGGCTTCAGGGTGACACGAAAAGACAGGCCACCAGCAGCGAAGTGGGAGATCTCCGTAAGGAGAACGAGCAGCTGAAGCAGCTGGTGGCCGAACTGTCTCTGAAGAACCGGGTACTAAAAAAAAGTGCGAATGGTTTGGAATCTCGCTGGAGCGGCAGATGAGATATAGCCAGACAGAAAAGATGGAGGTCATTCGCACCGTAGAAGGCTCCGAACTCTCAGTGACCCGTACGTTACGGGAACTCGATATTCCCCGGAGTACTTACTACAGCTGGTATGATCGGTACTGGAGGGGCGGTTATGAAGCCCTGGCGGATGTTCCTCCGACCCCCAGAAGGTTCTGGAATCGTATTCCGGAACATGAAAAGGCGAATATCGTCGACCTGGCCCTTCAAAATCCGGAAAAATCGCCGAGAGAACTGGCCTGTCATATTACTGATACTGAGGGGTACTTTATCTCCGAATCCAGCGTGTATCGTATTCTCAAGGCTTTCGACCTGATCACCAGTCCAGCCTATATCGTCCTCTCTGCTTCCGACAAGTTCAAGAACCCGACCAAAAGGATAAACGAGCTCTGGCAGACAGACTTTACCTATTTTAAAGTGATCGGGTGGGGTTGGTATTACCTGACCAGCGTCCTGGATGATTATTCCCGCTATATCATCAGCTGGAAGCTGACGAAGGCTATGGCGACGGATGATGTAAAGAAGGTCCTGGATGACGCTATCGCCAGGACCGGAGTTGATGGTGTGAAAGTAAGGCATCGGCCGAGGTTGTTATCGGATAACGGCCCCTGTAATCTCTCTGCTGAACTCAGATATTACCTGGACGGCCTGGGCATGGAGCATACCCGCGGTGCTCCTTACCATCCGATGACTCAGGGCAAGATAGAGAGATACCACCGTTCAATGAAAAATGTGGTCAAGCTCAATCATTACTACCTGCCGGGGGAACTGGAGCAGGCGATAGCTGACTTCGTAGATTACTATAACAACCACCGGTATCATGAGTCTCTCAATAATGTAACGCCGGCGGATATGTACTTCGGTAAAGCCAGGGAGATCCTGACCAGAAGGGAGAAGATCAAGCGGGAGACTCTGAGAAAAAGGTATTCCTATAACTTGAGGGAGAGTGTAAACTTTGTTCAAACGGCAGGCGTTTATACCTGATAAAACTATCCAAAGTAAAATGGCTTAAGCTGTCCAGAAAGTTCTGAAGACATACAGCTCTGGGCGGTGAAGGATATACCCAGATGTTATTTTGGATCATACATTGATTTCCCGGTGTGTTGTCCTTCAGAAAAAAAAACGATCGCTATATGGCATATGGATGAACAATATTGGGATGGAACCGCTGGCGAGGTAATGGATAGTTCTGGGAATGAAAATCATGGAACGGCAAAAAACGGAGCTACCACGGCAGAAGATGGGAAAATAGGAAGATCAGGCCTATTTGACGGTAGTAATGATTATGTTGATTGTGGTGAAGATGATAGTTTGAAAACTAATACCTTTACAGTGGTTGCCTGGATATATCATTCACCTTATACGGGAATGGGAGATGCTGTTATAGGGAATTCAAAATACTTTGATGGCCATTTACAGGAAGGTTATGTGATGAGGTTTTGGCAGGGAGACACGGTATTTAAATATCTTTTGGGTTGCAGCGAGGGGACAAGAGTTATTTCAACAAGTATCCCTTTGAATACATGGACTCATGTGGCAATGAGCTATGATGGGGCCACATTGAAAGCATATAAGAACGGCTCCTTAATTAATTCGCAGACTACAACCTGTACAATCCCAACGAATAATTGGCCACATGACAGAGCATCTTAGTCACTCAAGTGACAGAGCATCTTAGTCACCTGGCTATGTTATTATAGTCCCCAAAAAATACTAGTGGAGGTTTATATGTCCAAAAAAATTATCCGGCCGAATTCCGGAAAGCTATGGTCAGTGATGTAAGACATGGTTTATCTCAACGCAAAGCAGCGGTTAAGTATAAAGTTTATTTGGGTACTATTCAGTATTGGTTGCATAAATCTGAAGGCCAAAGATTAGATCGGGTTGATTGGAATGATTCGCCACGGGTGGCGAAAAACATCCGCCGCACGTCGGTAGCCATTGAAGACAAGATATTGGATCTTCGAAAGGAGCTGCGTAAAGACAGCGATCTTGGCGAATATGGCTCGGAGGCTATTTATCGTGCGTTGATCAGTCAGGGTATCAAAGATGCCCCGTGTCCTCGCACCATAGGTCGCATCCTGAAGCGACGTGGGAAACTGGACGGGAAAATGCGCGTCCGGAGGCCTGCGCCGACTCCAGGTTGGTATTTGCCCGACGTAGCTAAAGGGGAGGCAGAGCTTGATAGTTTTGATGTGGTGGAAGATCTGGTTATCCAGGGAGGCACTCACGTCGATGTCCTCAATGGAATCTCGCTTCATGGGAAGCTTCCTGGATCGTGGCCGATGGAGCGAGTCAGCGCCAAGGCAACTGTAGAGTCGATTTCGGGACATTGGGAAGAATGTGGATTGCCACAATATGCTCAATTTGATAATGATACGCGATTTCAAGGAGCCCATCATCACAAGGATTCAATTGGTCGAGTAATGCGTTTGTGTCTTGGCCTGGGGGTCACCCCAGTCTTTGTTCCACCGCGAGAAAGAGGCTTTCAAGCAAGTATAGAGAACTATAACGGGCGGTGGGAATCGAAAGTATGGAGTCGATTTCAACATAGGGATATTGAAGATCTCAAGGGCCGATCTGATCTTTATGTTAAGGCCTATCGAGATCGTATGGCTCATAAAATTGCCGATGCACCTCCAAGGCGGCCATTCCCGGAAGAATGGGAATTGAATCTGCAAACTTTACCGCGAGGGCAAATAATATACATTCGTCGGACCAGTGAGAAAGGTTCAGTACACTTCCTCGGGCGTACATTCAGCGTAGATAAGCACTGGGTTCATCGCCTGGTAAGGTGTGAAATTGATCTTCGATCTGATCGGATAAGATTCTACCGGTTGCGAAGAAAAGAGCCTAACAATCAGCCGTGTTTAGGTGAAGTGGTCTATCATATATCCAGGGAGCGCCTCAGCGAATAAATTCAGATTCATTAAAATCGGACCGAGCAGCCTTCCCGGGGGGCCAGTTCGCTCCGCTCACTGGCCCCCCGGGAAGGCTGCGCACCAACAAATCATTCTATCAACCAAATTAGAGCTGATTAATTTAAGCCTCGTTGCCATGTTATTCTCAACAAAGTGACTAAAATGGTGTGTCACCTGGCTAATAATTTGTTAATTGGGAGGGATTGGACAAATGGGAGCAGTGTTTATTTCAATGGAAAGATTGATGAAGTTAAGCTCTTTGATAGGGCCCTCTCTGATGAGGCGATAGAAGCACTGTATGACGTTGAGTAGCATTTATGAAATTAATACTCAAAGGGAGGATAATAATGAGATCTTATTCAATTAAGTTGTCCCTGCTCTTTTTAACGATCTGGTTTTGCAATTCATTAGTTTGTAATTTTAATGCTTATGCACAAACTCCAACCCCCAGTCCGGAACTTTCACCCAGCCCTTCACCAACCTCTGTTGGCAGCACTTTAGTTGAAGGTTTTGTCACGGATAAGATTACCGGGGAACGGCTAGAGAATGCGTTAGTATCTATTCTTTGGTCCGATCCCTCTCCGGTATATTGCAGTTCAATGCTTACCTCCAATTATGGATACTATTTAGTCGGCTGTAATAGCTGGCTTGATTCTCTGTATATCATGGTCAAGCATAGTGGCTATCTCCCGATAGGCGAAATTATCTATACTGCTGACTATGTTGGTGAGAACGGGATTCGGATCGATTATGAACTTACGGCCAGCGCTCCTCTTATTTGTCAAAGTGGTGATTACGATGGCAACGGAACCTCGGAGATAACCCTCTATAATAACCTCACCGGCCGCTGGGCAATCCGGGATCTGAGCCGGTTTTACTTTGGCACGACCGCTGATAGTCCCGCTTCCGGAGATTATAACGGAAATGGAACAACCGACCCGGCGATCTTCCGCGGAGAGAGTGGGCTGTGGGCGGTGCGGGGATATACTCGGATTTATTACGGTGCCGCGGCAGATATTTCTTTGCCCGGCGATTATAACGGGGACGGAACCGCCGCGCCGGCGATCTTCCGGCAGGAGGTTGGTTTGTGGGCGATTCGGGGTGTTACCCGTGCCTACTTTGGTTCTTCATCGGACATACCCATACCTCTATCCTATAACTCATCCAGTGCCTGCGATATTGGGATCTTCCGGGGCTCCACCGGCCTCTGGGCAATCCGGGGACTGACCAGGTTTTACTTTGGGGGAGAAAATGACCTTCCAGTTCCCGGAGATTATGATGGAGATGGTTCAATGGATTATGCCCTCTTCCGCCCGGCTTCCGGGCTCTGGGCGGTTCGGAATTTGACCCGGATATATTTCGGGGCCTCGGGTGATTGGACGGTCCCGGCAGATTACGCGGGCAATGGAACGGCGAGTGTGGGGATTTATAGAGATACGAACGGACTCTGGGCGATCCGGGGATTGACCAGGATGTATTTCGGTGGCAGTGACGACGTGCCAGTGGTGAGGTAGAGTCAATTTTCGTTTTCTCATTCCCACGCTCAGCGTGGGAATGGAAGGCTGGTCGTTACATAGCAGAGCGTGGTAACGAGTAAAACACCCCGATTTTTGGGAGGAGAGGGGATCCGCCGGGATACCGCAATCCGAAGGGCAGTGGCGGGGGGTGAGGTGGAGGCAGTTGCTCTAGATCACAGACAGGAATGTCTGTGTTACCTTAGGGAAAATTAGAACATCGGGTCCATCGTGAGAGCGGGATGGTTGACCTTCTGGAGGAACTCCAGCAGGGAGGCCGAGTCCGCGGCCACTGTCTCGTCGGCAAGCATGTCGTAAAAATCGGGGATGCCGATCTCCCCGCCCCGCCGGATCAGGCGCTCTTTCAGGTATTCTTTTAATTCCCGGGGCAGCCAGACCAGCCTCTTCAGTCCGCCGTCCCCGGAGATGAATTTATTGCTCAGGAGGTAGAGTCTACCCACTCCCAGGAACCCCGGCGTCTGGACGCCGCCCCCGACCATCCCGGCCAGGGTGATGAAGTCCATTCCGGATGGTGTCATGGCGGGATACTCCCGGTTGACCACCATCACCCCGTTCGCCTCCGGGATGATGGCCAGGATGCACTCGAAGCAGCCGCAGGAAGTCATCGGGTCGATCATCATCGAGTAGGCGCTGAAACGCCGAAGCGAGAGGTTGGAGGCCTGGTAGACGAACTCGTTAATCCCTTCCCACTGCCCCTTCACCGGGTCGATACAGCGCTGTTTTTTAACCGGCTGGTTGGGGCCGTTGGGATTGATCTCATGGGAGGCTTTCCCGTCCAGCCAGTTATAGGCGCCGCAGAGTCCCAATCGCTCGGGGCTGATGATGCAGACATGATTGGGGGCGAAGCTCTGGCAAAGGGTGCAGCTGTAGAAGGTGTCCACCGACTCGTCGGTCATCCCCCCGATCCGCTCGTCGCGCTCGGTGTAAGATGCCGTCGCCTTTTTTAGATGTTCCTCGACGTCCTCCTGCCCGGTGTAGATGCGGACCTGGACCTTGTCGACGATGGCCCCGAAGTCATTGTGGAGCCGGGCGACCAGGATCTCTCCCAGGTGGGGGAGACGGAAACCGGATTTAAAGGCATCCTTGCTGATCCGGAGCCAGACGATGTTTCTCTGGCCGGTGTGCATCACCCCCATCGCTTCGTTGATGAAGGTGTGAATATGCCTCTCCAGGATCGACTCGAAATCCTTCTGCATCTTCCGGCCGGCCACCGTTACCACGATCCCCAGGGGAAGGTGTCCGCCATCCTCGACGTCGTCCAGGTCTTTTCCGATCAGCTCGATCTTCCCGTCCTCGACCCGGCTCAACTCGTCCATCGCGAGAAACTCGAAAGCCGTGGAGTATTTGCTGCCGAACTGGACCCGCATGTTTTCCTTCCTCACCCTCTCGCCCTCAAAGGCCGGAGAATAGGAGACCGGGATCGGAATATCCTGGACCGTGACCTTGACGCCCCGGGTCTCGATGCAGAGGGGGACGATCTTCTCGTAGTCGAATTCGGTGACCACATGCTCGTAAGTGCAGATCCCGGTCGGCCGTATCTCGGGTATCTCGGTATCGGCGATGATCGGGAACCCCATGTTGATCGCCCCGGCGGCGGTGGCATACTTGAGATCGTCCACTTCCCCCAGGGCCAGGCCGAAGGCGAAGACCCGGTTTTTGCAGTAGAGGAGCGCCTCCCGTCCCTGGCCTTTCTTCAGGCCGCCGAAGGTGAGGGCGGCCCGGATGGCCCAGTTAAGGGGATAGATCGCGCTCACGGTGTCCCGGCCGTAAGGGACGATGTAGGTATCCCATCCCATCTCGACCCCGGCTTCTTTCAGCTGGTCGATGATGCTCACGCCGGAACTTTCGGAGCCGGCAAAGATCAGGATGCTCCTTTTTTGCAGCTCGCGGACGATCCTGACGGCGGTCTCGGCGTCGGGGGCCGCGCCGAGGATGGCGGCGAAACCGGGCATCCTCCCGTCAACCAGCTGGATCCCGAGAGTTCTCAGGATGGTGTCGGTGAAAAAGCCGTTGCAGTCGGGTTGGGGCTCTTCCCCGTAAAGGTAGCGGAGGGCCATGGTGATCTCTTCGGCCAGCAGCGTGGCGATGCCGGCGTCCAGGGTGTCCCCCAGGTAGGGAAGCCAGAGTTTTTCGGACGGAACCGGGGGCAGAAGTCCGGCTGCCTCCTCCAGGACCGGCTCCACATCGTCCAGCGTTTTTACTTCCGCCCCCAGGAGAGTGTAGGCCATCGGCAGATAGAAGGCGGTCTCCGGGAAGCCGATTTTCTGGCCCCCGCCTTTCTCCTCCCGGGCTTGGTTGAACTTCTCTTCCGCCATCCGGTAGATTTCACGGCTCCCCCGGATGGCGCCGCTGGCGATGATCTTGGACATGTAAAATTTTCCTCCGGAAAATTTTAATGGTTCTCAGTCATTATTGTGTGGGCGGTTATTACTCTGATAGTTGGTTTAATGACATCTTGTAGCAATTTTGGAGTGCATTGACCGTGTCAATGCATGCAGTGACATGGTCACTGCACTCCATAAGAGCCAGTATTTACCCACACAAAATGACTGAGAACCATTTTAATTTATTTCAAATTCTTCGTTGAATATTTAATAACTCCAGAGACGGAAAATCGTCCCGGGCATCGGGTCCCATGACGCCGGCCGCCTTTCCGAAGTCGAAGTGACGGCTGAAGATGACGTCTTTTAAAAGATCCACCTGCGCTCTTTTCTTTATCAGGTGGATGATCACCCCCGCCGAATCGATCTCGCCGACCAGAATCACGCCGACCGGCAGAGTGTCTTTGATGACCAATTTCTTATAGATCCCGCGGTCGGATCGATCGCTGATGATGACTTCGTATTCGTCCGTCAGGCCGGTTACTTTTCCGGCGGCGATAACCTCGATGCCGTAAAAATCGATCGCGTTCATCCCCAGGGAACCCGGATAAATCTCCTCCCCTCCGGCCATGTTATGGCCGGCGATCCGTCCCTGTTCCATGGCCACCGGCCAGAGAGAGTTGACCGTCTTTTCCCCGCCGAACAGGTTGGGGGCCTGGGCCGCGTCGCCGGCGGCATAAACATCCTCCACGCTGGTTGCCATATGATCGTCAACCAGAATTCCCCATTCGGTGGCGATGGGGGTCCGGAGCGTTAACTCAATCCGGGGGGAAACCCCTTTGCCGACCACCACTATCCGGCACGGCAGCACCTCACCGTTCTCGAAGGCGACACCGGCAACACGATCATTCTCGGTCAGAATTTCCCGCGCTTTCATCCCGGTTGTTATTGTTATTCCGTGGTTTTCGAAAACGGAGCGAAAAATCCCGGCGGCCTTCAGATCCAGCATCTGGCTGAGCACCCGGTTTGAACCGATGGCGATGGTTACTTTCAGCCCCCGTTCCCGCAGGCCATAGGCGGCCTTGCAGCCGATCAAACCTCCCCCCAGGATGACCGCCTCGCCGGCTTCCCGGGCCAGCTCGATCAGCTTTTCCACATCGTCCAGAGTCCTCATCCCCACTACGCCGTCGGCGCCGATCCCCGGCAGGGAAGGGAATTGGGGACCCCCTCCCGTGGCCAGCAGCAGGGTGCGATAGGGTATTTCTTCCCTGTCTTCCAGGAACACGATTTTCCGGCCGGTGTCGAGCCGGACCGCCTTCTTCCCCGGCAGGGCACGAATCCGGTTCTCCCGGTAATAATCCTTGTCCCGGATCCGGAGGTCTTCTTTTGGGCGTTTGCCGGCTAAGTAGTATGAAAGCAGGCAGCGTGAATACGGTCCATGGACCTCGTCGGATATCACCGTGATCGGGGTCTCGGCGTCATCGGCCCGGATGGCTTCACTGGCGGCCATTCCGGCCGCGCTGCTTCCGATAATGACGTGTCCAGGATCCGGATCCATTTTAATAACTCAGGTTGTTGACTAACTACAGGTGAAGCTATTATGGAGTGTTGGAGTGATGGAGTATTGGAGTGCTGAAAGCATCCCCCTCCCATGACAGCATTATTCAGGCATTAACTTTAATGTTATCACAATCCTGCTCGCCATGTGTCTCATGCCGTCTTCATCCGAGCGGCTTCGCGGCGGAGGATCTCCTCGAACTCCTCTCTTTCGCAGAAGTACAGGGCTCCCGTCGGGCAGGCTTCAACACAGGCCGGCGTCTCCAATTCCCGGCACTGATCGCACTTGAGAGCGACCCCGTCTTCCTTGCTGCGGGCGATGACCCCGTAAGGGCACGCCATCACGCACATCCAGCATCCGACGCATCGGTCGGGGTCCGAGGTGACGAGACCGGTTTGAGGATCTTTTCTGATCGCCCCCGCGATGCAGGCTTCAGCGCAGGCGGGGTCATCGCAGTGGCGGCACTGGATAGGGAAGGGCTGCCGCCGTACTGATTCCACGCGCATCCTCTGCCGGGGACGGAGCTCCTCCTGAAGCGCCTGTTCCAGTTGACGGGAGCCGGAGTGCGCCACCGCGCAGGCGATCTCACAGCTCCGGCAGCCCAGACAGCGGCTGATCAAACAATAGACTCGTCGCATAATATGTATCGGCGCCTTCGGCACTGGCTAATGACGAAACCCGAAGGAAATCCCAATTCTCAAATGTAAAATGATTTAATCTCAATCCGGATGTGCTGCCTTCAGATTGGTCATTCGGGCTTGGTCGTTCTTTCGTTATTCGAATTTAGTCATTCTTCATTCGCTTTTTTATTGTCGATCGCTGATTCCTCACTTTTTCCCGGTTCATACATCACCGGGGCCAGCTTCAGCGCCTCCCGCTTCCGATCGATGTGTTCGATCATCAGTCGGGCGCTCTTGATGGGATCGTTCTCGAAAGCAAAGGAGGCGCCGACAATTTTTCTCATTCCCCGGGTCACCAGTTCGAGTGTTCCCGGTGCGCCCTCAACCGGCAGACTCGGATTGATGACGGTATAGACGCCGGAAGCAACGAAGTAAAAGCCGATCGAGACCGCTTTTTCGCTCATCCACTCCGGCGCGGCGCCGGCTACCGGGAGATCGGAAATATCTTCTCCCAGGCCTCCTTCCTTAAGGATATTACAGAGGGTGATCAGGATCCGACTGCAGTCCACGCAGGAGCCGAGATGGAGGACGGGGGGGATCCCCACTGCTTCACAGACCTCCCGCAGGCCCCGTCCGGCGTAGGCGTAGGCCGATTCGGGTTGGAGGAGTCCGGCTTTGGCCATGCCGATGGCCGAGCAGCCAGTGGCGACCACCAAAACATCATGCCGGAGCAGCTCTTTCGCCATCCGGACATGATTCGCGTCATGAGGAATCTGGGGATTGTTGCAGCCGACCACGCCGGCGGCTCCCCGGAGCCTGCCCGAGATGATCGCGTCATTGAGGGGACGGTATGTTGATCGGTATTTCCCTCCGAGAAAGCGGGACGCGTTTTCGGGCGTGAAGCCGGCGACCAGGTCCGTGATCTGATCGGAAGGGATGGAGACCATCTTCTTCTTCCGGTTGGGGAAGTTCTCCACTGCCATCCGGACGATTTTTTTCGCGGTTTCGAGTGCTTCCTTCTCCCGGAATTCAATGTGTTCGGCGAAGGGGAATTTTGCCTTGGGAGATGTGGATACCAGCCGGGTGTGATAGCACTGGCAGAGGCTCCCCAGGGCGGGCATGACACACTGGACATCGACCAGCATCAGATCGACCGCCCCGGTGGCGATTGCCAGTTCCTGCTGGAGAAAATTGCCCGCGATCGGGATCCCGTGCCGCATCAGGATCTCGTTGGCGGTGCAGCAGATCCCGGCCAGGTTGATCCCCTTCGCCCCCTTTGCCCGGGCCAGTTCCAGGAGCTGGGGGTCCCGGGCCGCGTCCACGATGATATCGGAGAGGGTCGGTTCATGTCCGTGAACGACGATGTTAACCTCGTCTTGGCGGAGAACGCCCAGGTTGACCTGAGACCGGATGGGTTGAGGAAGCCGGAAGAGAACATCACTGAGCTCGGTGGCGATCATGGACCCCCCCCAGCCATCCCCCAGGGAAGCCCGGATGCCCTGCCGGATCAAATTCTCGGCGTCATTATCCACTCCCATGTGGGTCCGGTGCATGATCTCCACGATCTCACGGTCGATCCCCCGGGGGGTCAAGCCCTCTTCCCGCCAGATTTTCTGCCGTTTCTCCGGCGCTCGGCCGGTAAAGAGAAGTTCTCCTCCCTGGCGCCCGAACTCCGCCAGCAATTTCATCCCCACCTCTTCCGCGATCCGGCCGGTTTCTTTTCCCGCGGTCGCGATCCCGATGTCGGCGGCAACCGTCTTGAGTTTTTCCTCGTCCTTCACGGAATAACCTTCGGCATCGCCGCGTGCGGCCAACAGGAGCGTGTGGGCGATATCGCGTCCGTGATCGGAGTGGGCGGCCGCGCCGGCGGCGATCATGCGGATCAGGTTACGGGCGGCGATTACGTCGGCAGTGGCGCCGCAGACCCCTTTCTGGGGGCCTTCCCCGAAGGGGTCGATCCGGCATGGACCCATCCGGCAGAGACGGCAGCAGATGCCCAGGGAGCCGAATCCGCATTGTGGTTGTTGATCCTCCAGGCGTTGCCAGGATATCTCGATATCGTCCCGGCAGGCCTTTTCGAAGGCTTCCACCGGTCCCGCTTCCGGATGCGTTTCGGGGTAAATGGTCATATAAATTAGCTCGCGCAGTCTACCCCGCCTCCGTCCCGAAGTTTTAATCGGGATAAAATCGGGGCTCGCAAATTTATGTAGGATCGTCCTTCACTCCGTTCATGACTTGCAGTAGATGTAGGAAATGTAGTATCGCCTTATCGGAGGCAAGGCTTGCTGAACCGCAAGCGAAGCGATCCTATAATTCCTACAAAGAATGCCGAAGGCATTCTGATCCTACAAGTCCTGTCGCAGACCCTGAGCCTGCCGAAGGGCAGCGAAGCGAAAGGACGATCCTTCATTACTGGTTTTTCGCTTCGATCTTTTTTCTGATCTTCCGTATTTCCGGCGCCAGCTCTTTGGCCACTTCATCGATCGATCGTTCTCCCAGGGAAGCATCCCGGATGGAGGAACTGTAGGAGATAATTCCGGCGATGGGAATATCCGGAAGGTTGTTCTTAATATATTCTATTTCCCGGTCGGAAGCAACCTTGTTCAGTATTGCCAGGACGTTCGGAATCCCCAGTTTCCGGGCCAGGGCGATGATCCGTTTTCCTGACTCCAGGCTCTGGCCGGACGGCTCCACCACTGCCAGGAAGGCGTCAACGTTCTGCGCCGTTCCCCGGCCAAGGTGCTCGACCCCGGCTTCCATATCCATGATCAGGATCTCGTCTCGGTAAAGAATGAGGTGAGCAATCAGTTCCTTCAGAAAGACATTTTCCGGACACATGCATCCGGAAGCCGGTTCTCGGACCGTTCCCATGACCAGGAGCTTTATGCCGCGGCAATCAACCACGAAACGGTCCGGGACGTCGTCAACCCGGGGATTGAGCCTGAAGTACGCTCCATATCCACCCGGTTTGGCCCCGGTTCGCTCTTCGATCAATCCCCGCATCTCGACAATGGGAATGATCTTGCCGGCTCCGGGACAACCCAGGGTTGAGGCGAGGTTCGCGTCGGGATCGGCATCGACGGCGATCACCCGGCTCCCGCTCTCGCGGAATGACACGGCAAGGAGGGCGGCCAGGGTTGTTTTGCCTGTTCCCCCCTTGCCCCCGATCGCGATCTTCATCGTAATTTTTTCCTCCGGAAAAAAATAGTGTTTGATTTTTAGTGTTGAAGAGTAGAAAGATTACAGGACTTTCTGGTATGGTGGAAGGGGTATTTTTATGTTTGATGCTTGAATCCAAATAAAGTGCCGGCAGAGGCGTTAATTGTCATTTTTCCCCAACAGACAGTTGCGCCTTCCGCGCTATTGTCTGATGAAAAATAATAGGCTGAAACTCTGGACATTGTTGATTCCTCTCGCCCTTGTGATTATCTTTGTTTCTCTTGGTATCTGGCCCGGCAAGGCGATCCGGTCTTATCAATTGCAGGTGATCAGGAGTAATCGGGATCTGATCGGTGATTTTGGGGAAGATGATCTCAAATGGACTATCGAAGGGGAGGGTTATCAGAATCGGAAAGGAAAGATGGTTCCACACGGCCGGTGGATCGAGACCTGCCGGGATCCCCTGTCGGGTACCTGGCGGGCGGAGGGGAATTACCGCAACGGGGAACGGGATGGGAAATGGGTGGTCACCCGGAACGGGGAGTTTTTTCGGGAATTCCTTTTCGATAACGGCAAGACAGTGAAGATCCTGCAGGAACAATCTGCTCCCGGACCCCGGCCATACCTGTAGGTACTTCGTAATCGGTGATTCGTGATCTCTCGCGATAGGCTGTCGTGGCAACCGGTTACTTCCTCTATGCTTACCTTGCCACGGGTATGTCCCCGCTTCCGCCGAAGTAGGCCCGGGTGACCCCTCGGGCGGCCCAGAGGCCGAGGTGCTGGCGGAAGACGCCGGGGTTGTCAGTGCCGTTACCGTTGAAATCGGCCCGGACCGGGTAATCGGTGCACCGCCCGAAGTAAAAGCGGGTGACGCCCCGGACCGCCCAGAGTCCGGTCGACCAGGGACGGAATATAGCGGCCTCAAAGGCCCCGTCACCGTTGTAGTCGCCGGGGAGAGGCCAGTCGTCGAAGCCGCCGAAATAGATCCGGGTGACGCCGCGAATCGCCCAGGTCCCGGAGGAGGGGCGGAAGATGCCGATGGCGTCGGTGCCGGATCCTTTGTAATCGCCGGGCACGGGCTTGTCGCCGGCGGCGCCGAAATAGGTCCGGGTGACGCCCCGGGCCGACCAGAGACCGGCGCTGGGGCGGAAGATGCAGACGTCGGCGATCCCGTTGCCGTCATAGTCGGCGGGGGCCGGGTAATCTCCGGGAAGACCGTAGTAAATCCGGGAGACCCCCCGGAGGGCCCAGAGGCCGGCGGTGGGGCGGAAGATGCCGAGATTACTGGTCCCGTCACCGGTGTAATCGCCGGAGACGGGTAGATCGATCGGGCCGCCGAAATAAGTTCGGGTCACCCCCCGGACCGCCCAGAGTCCGGCGCTCTGGCGGTAGATGCCGATATCGCTGGTGCCGTCGCCGTCGTAATCTCCCGACTGAAGGATGAAGCGGAGCTGGGCCACGGTCGGCCCGCAGGACGGGGTGGGGGAGGGGGTGCGGGAGATGTTGGGGGTAGGTGTCTTTATCGGAGTGGCAGTTTCCTGGGGTGTGATCACAGGCGTTGGTGTGATTGCTTGAGGTGTCGGAGTTATGATTGGCGTGGGCGTCGTTGCCGGTGTCGGGGTGTTTGTTTGAGGTGTCGGAGGGGTGACCGGTGTCTTCGCGGGAGTAGGTGTTTTCACCGGCGGCGGGGTCATTGCTGGCGTCGGGGTCGTCAACGGGGGCGTGGGCGTTGCCGCTGGCGTCGACGTCGGAGTGGGAGAGGCGGGCCCGGGTGTCGGGGTGATCAGACACTTGATCAGGACGTCGTCGAAGGCCACGTCGCCGGCCGATTTGGTGTACGTGAACCGGACCCGCGTCGTCCCCGGCAGCAGTCCGAACGTCCCCAGGGTGGTCCCCGAAGCGGGCAGCGAGCTGACGTCGGTGACCGCGGTCCAGGACCCGCCGAGGTAATACTCCTCCACCAGGAGGCTGCTGGAAACGTCGGTCCCCTGGCCCCGGACCCAGAACTGTAACCACTCGCCCCCGGAGAAGGCCGCGGTCTCGATCGCGTCGCCGGTGGCGTCCAGCTTGATCGAGGGGGAGAGCCGCCCGTAAGACCCGGCGGCGGTATAGGTGTCGCTGTCCAGGTTGCAGTTGGTGAAGGTCCAGCCGGCCGGCCGTGTCCCGGCCTCGAACCCGTCGAACCCCTCGTCGATCCGGGTGCAGACCGCCGGAGACGGCGTCGGGGTGATCGCCGGAGGCGTGGGAGTGGTCACGGGCGGTGTCGGTGTTGTAACCGGTGGTGTGGGTGTGGTAACTGGCGGTGTCGGTGTCGTTGCCGGCGGCGTCGGGGTTGTGACCGGTGGCGTGGGTGTGGTAACTGGAGGTGTCGGTGTCGTTGTCGGCGTCGGTGTGGCGGGGCCCGGTGTCGGGGTGATCAGACACTTGATCAGGACGTCGTCGAAGGCCACCTCACCCGCCGACTTGGTGTAGGTGAACCGGACCTGCGTCGTCCCCGGCAGCAGTCCGAACGTCCCCAGGGTGGTCCCCGAAGCGGGCAGCGAGCTGACGTCGGTGACCGCGGTCCAGGACCCGCCCAGGTAATACTCCTCCACCAGGAGGCTGCTGGAGACGTCGGTCCCCTGGCCCCGGACCCAGAACTGTAACCACTCGCCCCCGGAGAAGGCCGCGGTCTCGATCGCGTCGCCGGTGGCGTCGAGCTTGATCGAGGGGGAGAGCCGCCCGTAAGACCCGGCGGCGGTGTAGGTGTCGCTGTCCAGGTTGCAGTTGGTGAAGGTCCAGCCGGCCGGCCGTGTCCCGGTCTCGAACCCGTCGAACCCCTCGTCGATCCGGGTGCAGACCGCCGGAGACGGCGTCGGGGTGATCGCCGGAGGCGTGGGAGTGGTCACGGGCGGTGTCGGTGTTGTAACCGGTGGTGTGGGTGTGGTAACTGGCGGTGTCGGTGTCGTTGCCGGCGGCGTCGGGGTTGTGACCGGTGGCGTGGGTGTGGTAACTGGAGGTGTCGGTGTCGTTGTCGGCGTCGGTGTGGCGGGGCCGGGTGTCGGGGTGATCAGACACTTGATCAGGACGTCGTCGAAGGCCACCTCACCCGCCGACTTGGTGTAGGTGAACCGGACCCGCGTCGTCCCCGGCAGCAACCCGAACGTCCCCAGGGTGGTCCCCGAAGCGGGCAGCGAGCTGACGTCGGTGACCGCGGTCCAGGACCCGCCGAGGTAATACTCCTCCACCAGGAGAGTGCTGGAAACGTCGGTCCCCTGGCCCCGGACCCAGAACTGTAACCACTCGCCCCCGGAGAAGGCCGCGGTCTCGATCGCGTCGCCGGTGGCGTCCAGCTTGATCGAGGGGGAGAGCCGGCCGTAAGACCCGGCGGCGGTGTAGGTGTCGCTGTCCAGATTGCAGTTGGTGAAGGTCCAGCCGGCCGGCCGTGTCCCGGTCTCGAACCCGTCGAACCCCTCGTCGATCCGGGTGCAGACCGCCGGAGACGGCGTCGGGGTGATCGCCGGAAGCGTGGGAGTGGTCACGGGCGGTGTCGGTGTTGTAACCGGTGGTGTGGGTGTGGTAACTGGCGGTGTCGGTGTCGTTGCCGGCGGCGTCGGGGTTGTGACCGGTGGTGTGGGTGTGGTAACTGGAGGTGTCGGTGTCGTTGTCGGCGTCGGTGTGGCGGGGCCGGGTGTCGGGGTGATCAGACACTTGATCAGGACGTCGTCGAAGGCCACGTCACCCGCCGACTTGGTGTAGGTGAACCGGACCTGCGTCGTCCCCGGCAGCAGTCCGAACGTCCCCAGGGTGGTCCCCGAAGCGGGCAGCGAGCTGACGTCGGTGACCGCGGTCCAGGACCCGCCGAGGTAATACTCCTCCACCAGGAGAGTGCTGGAAACGTCGGTCCCCTGGCCCCGGACCCAGAACTGTAACCACTCGCCCCCGGAGAAGGCCGCGGTCTCGATCGCGTCGCCGGTGGCGTCCAGCTTGATCGAGGGGGAGAGACGGCCGTAAGACCCGGCGGCGGTGTAGGTGTCGCTGTTCAGATTGCAGTTGGTGAAGGTCCAGCCGGCCGGCCGTGTCCCGGTCTCGAACCCGTCGAACCCTTCGTCGATCCGGGTGCAGACCGCCGGCGACGGCGTCGGCGTGATCGCCGGAGGCGTGGGAGTGGTCACGGGCGGTGTCGGTGTTGTAACCGGTGGTGTGGGTGTGGTAACTGGCGGTGTCGGTGTCGTTGCCGGCGGCGTCGGGGTTGTGACCGGTGGCGTGGGTGTGGTAACTGGAGGTGTCGGTGTTGTTACCTCCGGCGTTGGCGTGGCGGGTCCTGGCGTCGGGGTGATCAGGCACTTGATCAGGACGTCGTCGAAGGCCACGTCGCCGGCCGATTTGGTGTACGTGAACCGGACCCGCGTCGTTCCCGGCAGCAACCCGAACGTCCCCAGGGTGGTCCCCGAAGCGGGCAGCGAGCTGACGTCGGTGACCGCGGTCCAGGACCCGCCGAGGTAATACTCCTCCACCAGGAGAGTGCTGGAAACGTCGGTCCCCTGGCCCCGGACCCAGAACTGTAACCACTCGCCCCCGGAGAAGGCCGCGGTCTCGATCGCGTCGCCGGTGGCGTCCAGCTTGATCGAGGGGGAGAGCCGGCCGTAAGACCCGGCGGCGGTGTAGGTGTCGCTGTTCAGATTGCAGTTGGTGAAGGTCCAGCCGGCCGGCCGTGTCCCGGTCTCGAACCCGTCGAACCCTTCGTCGATCCGGGTGCAGACCGCCGGAGACGGCGTCGGGGTGATCGCCGGAGGCGTGGGCGTGGTCACGGGTGGTGTTGGTGTTGTAGACGGAGGCGTGGGTGTGGTAACTGGCGGTGTTGGTGTAGCAACCGGCGGCGTGGGGTGGTAACCGGTCGGTGTGGGTGTTGTGACTGGAGGAGTCGGTGTTGTTACCTCCGGCGTCGGTGTGGCGGGGCCCGGTGTCGGGGTGATCAGGCACTTGATCAGGACGTCGTCGAAGGCCACCTCGCCCGCCGACTTGGTGTAGGTGAACCGGACCCGCGTCGTCCCCGGCAGCAGTCCGAACGTCCCCAGGGTGGTCCCCGAAGCGGGCAGCGAGCTGACGTCGGTGACCGCGGTCCAGGACCCGCCGAGGTAATACTCCTCCACCAGGAGGCTGCTGGAAACGTCGGTCCCCTGGCCCCGGACCCAGAACTGTAACCACTCGCCCCCGGAGAAGGCCGCGGTCTCGATCGCGTCGCCGGTGGCGTCCAGCTTGATCGAGGGGGAGAGCCGGCCGTAAGACCCGGCGGCGGTGTAGGTGTCGCTGTCCAGATTGCAGTTGGTGAAGGTCCAGCCGGCCGGCCGTGTCCCGGTCTCGAACCCGTCGAACCCCTCGTCGATCCGGGTGCAGACCGCCGGCGACGGCGTCGGCGTGATCGCCGGAGGCGTGGGAGTGGTCACGGGCGGTGTCGGTGTTGTCGACGGAGGCGTGGGTGTGGTAACTGGCGGTGTTGGTGTAGTAACCGGCGGAGTGGGTGTTGTAAAGGGCGGCGTCGGTGTTGTGACCGTCGGCGTTATACCTTGCGGCGTCGGCGTTGGCGTGGCGGGTCCTGGCGTCGGGGTGATCAGGCACTTGATCAGGACGTCGTCGAAAGCCACTTCGCCGGCCGACTTGGTGTAGGTGAACCGGACCCGCGTTGTCCCCGGCAGCAGTCCGAACGTCCCCAGGGTGGTCCCCGAAGCGGGCAGCGAGCTGACGTCGGTGACCGCGGTCCAGGACCCGCCGAGGTAATACTCCTCCACCAGGAGAGTGCTGGAAACGTCGGTCCCCTGGCCCCGGACCCAGAACTGTAACCACTCGCCCCCGGAGAAGGCCGCGGTCTCGATCGCGTCGCCGGTGGCGTCCAGCTTGATCGAGGGGGAGAGCCGGCCGTAAGACCCGGCGGCGGTGTAGGTGTCGCTGTCCAGGTTGCAGTTGGTGAAGGTCCAGCCGGCCGGCCGTGTCCCGGTCTCGAACCCGTCGAACCCCTCGTCGATCCGGGTGCAGACCGCCGGAGACGGCGTCGGGGTGATCGCCGGAGGCGTGGGAGTGGTTATGGGCGGTGTCGGTGTTGTAACCGGTGGTGTGGGTGTGGTAACTGGCGGTGTCGGTGTTGTAACCGGCGGCGTGGGCGTTGTAACGGGCGGTGTCGGGGTTGTGACCGGTGTCGGTGTTATAGCTTGCGGCGTGCCGGCGTGGGTGTGGCGGGGCCCGGTGTCGGGGTGATCAGGCACTTGATCAGGACGTCGTCGAAGGCCACTTCGCCGGCCGACTTGGTATAGGTGAACCGGACCCGCGTTGTCCCCGGCAGCAGTCCGAACGTCCCCAGGGTGGTCCCCGAAGCGGGCAGCGAGCTGACGTCGGTGACCGCGGTCCAGGACCCGCCGAGGTAATACTCCTCCACCAGGAGAGTGCTGGAAACGTCGGTCCCCTGTCCCTTGACCCAGAACTGTAACCACTCGCCCCCGGAGAAGGCCGCGGTCTCGATCGCGTCGCCGGTGGCGTCCAGCTTGATCGAGGGGGAGAGCCGGCCGTAAGACCCGGCGGCGGTATAGGTGTCGCTGTTCAGGTTGCAGTTGGTGAAAGTCCAGCCGGCCGGCCGTGTCCCGGTCTCGAACCCGTCGAACCCTTCGTCGATCCGGGTGCAGATGGCTGGTGTTGGTGTGGGGGAGGGCCCCGGCGGACTCGGGGTCGCCGGCGGGGCCGGGGACTGATAGACCAGGTAGCAGACTTCACAGGCGACACAGGCGGAGGTGTAGCGGATTCGCATATAGCCCGATTCTCCCCAGGTATCTCCCCAGGAGTTGCGGAGGATCCAGACGCCGCCCCCGCCTTCGGGCGGGGTATCGTCCCAGCCGACCAGGGAGATGGCGTGATTGGTGGGAGTGTAGTAGCAAGGGGAATCGCTGCAGGAGGTGTTGGTGTCCTCATAAACACCGCCGCTGTAGGCCTGAAATGCCGCCTCGACATAGACCGCCGCGTCGACCACGCCGTAGGTCATGATCGCGGTCTTGATGGCAGCGATGTCGCCGCAGGTTATCCGATGCCACTCCTGGAAGGCGACTGTCTGATCGCCCCAGTGAGTGCAGGAGCCGGGGTCGGTCTCCTGATAGGGGAAGTCGGACTCAAGGCCGACCCCTTCGGTGCAAAGGGCGGTCGGTTCATAGTAGTCGTAATCCCCGCCGTCGCAGCCGAAGAAATGATCGCTGTAAGCGGGAAACCTCCCCAGGCACCAGATGATGTAGGATTCCGAGAAATCCGCGCAATTCCCGTCATACAATCCCAGGGCGTAGTTGTAGGTGCCCTCCGCGGCGGCACAGGCGGCGAAGGAATAACAGGAGCCGCAGTCCCCCTGGTTCCGGATATCCCCGATATAGGCGTGCCCGTTATATTTTCGCCAGTCGAACTTCTCCGGGAGATCGACCGACTCCATGCGGCTGCCCAGGGGTCCGATCCCGGCGCCGTCCGCCAGCGCCCGGGGGGAAAACGGGAGCCCGGCGACTGAAGAAACGCTCCTTCTCTCCTGGGCATACGGTAGACCCAGTTATCGGAGACGGTGAAGCTATACCCGTTATGATCTATTTTATAGCGAATATCATCCAGTGTATCGCCCGGTTCGAAAGGAAGGATATCTTCTCCGAAGACAGCTCCGCCGGCCGCGAGATATACGGTCAGAATCCCGGTTATGCGGAGGATAAATTTCATCCATGACCTTCAAAAGGTTTATTATGATCGCAGCCTGGCGAAACTCAGCTAATTCTAATAATAGAGACGGGATAATGGCAAGCGATTATCTTGTTATGGTTGTGTCCCCATTCATCCCGTAATAGACACGGGTAAATCCGCGGATCGCCCAAAGGCCGCAAAAGTCCCCCGGAAGATCGCGATGCTGTCTTTTCCATCACCGGAGTAAGCGCCGGGTATCGGTAGATCGGAGGAGGCGCCGAAGTAGGCGCGGGTAACCCCCCGGGCCGCCCAGAGACCGGAGGTCTCCCGGAAGATCGCCGGTTCCCAGCTTCGGGTCCCCCCGTAGTCCCCGGGAACCGTGACGTCGGTGGAGGTCCCGAAGTAAACGCGGGTCATCCCCCGGATGGCCCAGAGACCGGAAGAGTCCCGGAAGATTCCGATATCCCTGATCAGGCCGGGGTCATCGTACCCCGCGACCGGGATGTCGGTGGAGGAACCGTAGTAGAGACGGGTCAGCCCCCGGACAGCCCAGAGGCCGGAGGAACTCCGGAAGACAGCGATCTCCCAGCTCCTGTCCCCGTTGTAATCCCCGGGCAATGGTTCGTCACTGGAATTCCCGAAGTAAACCCGGTGAAGCCGCGGATAGCCCAGAGGCCGGAGGAAGGTCGGAAGATCGCAATGTCAGTGACCGTGTCCCCGTCGTAATCCCCGGGGACGACGGTATCGGTGGATGCCCCGAAGTAAACCCGGGTGACCCCCCGGATCGCCCAGAGGCCGGAAGATCCCCCGGAAGATCCCGATATCGGAGACCCCATCCCCGTCATAGTCGTAAATCCCGGGGGGGGCGGGTAACAGTGTCGGGGTTGCCGTGGAAGCCGCTGTTGGGGTCGCCGCGGGCGTCGCAGTCGGTTTCGGAGTCGGTGTCTCCAGAGGTGTCGTTGTCGGGGTTGCGCTTGGCGTCGGGGTGGTACTCGGGGTCGGGGTCACGCTCAGCGTCGGCGTCACGCTCGGTGTCGGCGTGGTGCTCGGCGTAGTAGCGATGCAGTTGAAGGAGAGTCGGGTGACGATGGCGTCGGAGCTGCCCGCTTTCGACGACTGGTATGGGTTGGCAAGCGGGAAGTTGGTTGAGCTGGAATACCCGCCGATCAGGCAGTCTCCCCCCGCCGTTCAGGGTGATGGACTTGCCGCAATCGGCGCTTGAACCGCCCAGGTAGGTGGAGTAGGTGACTGCCTGTATCCCATCGAACCGGGTGAGGAAGATGTCACAGTTGTTAGTAAGACTGGCCTGGTAGGGGTTCACGGTGGGAAAGTTACCCGAGTAAGTGTGCCCCAGGAGGTAGAGGCCGCCGCTGCCGTCGTCGGCGATGGCGTCCCCCTGGTCGTAACCGTCGCCGCCAAGATAGCTGGAGAAGATCAGGGATGAGCCAGCCCCAGGAGATTCGGGCCGTGCAGATGTCATCGCTTCCAGGTGGTGCTCCCTGGTAGGGGTTCACGGTGGGAAAATCGAGGGACTGGGTGCGCCCGATGATCGAGGCGATGCCCCCGGTCCCGACGGCGATGCCGTTGAACCAGTCATTGTCCGTTCCGCCCAGGTAGGTGGAGTAGTCGAGCGTGGTCCCGGTGGAAGCGATCTTGCTGACAAACCCTTCGATATTCCCGGCCGGAGCCGCCTGAAAGGGGTCGCCCGCCGTGGGAAAGTTCGTGGAGTACGTGTAGCCGGTGAGGTAGGCCTTCCGGTCGGAGTCAACCGTGACGCCCGTTCCCCAGTCGCTGCTCCCCGCCCCCCAGATAGGTCGAGTAGTTAAGTCCAGATCCGGTCGCGCTCAGCCGGGCGACGAAGGAGTCCCGCGTACCGTTCAGAGCGGCCTGATAGGGATCCACTGTCGGGAAGTCGGAAGATTGTGTGTCGCCGGTGACGTATGCTCTATATACGTCGTCGAGACTGATTGATTTTCCGGTGTCTGTTCCCGCCCCTCCCAGATAAGTTGAATAATAGAGTTGCCCGGTCGAGTTCAGCTTGGTCACGAAGGCGTCGCCGCTGCCGCCGTAAGCCTCCTGGATCAGAATGTTGGGGGGATAATTCTTGGTGGGGAAGTCGGCGGAGTAGGTCTGTCCGGTAACGTCGCAGACCCGGTTATTGGTATCGACGTCGATGCCGTCCGCCGCGTCGTTCCCCGAACCTCCCAGGTAGGTGGAATAAAGCAGTGTGCTGCCGCTGGAGGAGAACCGGGACACAAAGCAGTCCTGGTCGCTTCCCGCGGCGAAAGAAGCCTGGAACGGACTGCTGGTGGGGAAATTGGAAAAAACTTCGTGTAGCCGGTGAGGTAGATATTCTCTGCGCTATCCAGGGCGATCCCGTAAGCGTAGTCGGCGTCGCTGCCCCCCAGGTAAGTGGAATAGTCGAGATCGATCGCACAGACGATGTCGTTTCGGTAAATGTGGGTGAGCCCGGAGACAACCCAGAGTTCCCCCGGTCCCCGTGCCGCCAGGGAATCCGGGTTGAGTCCGTCGTCCTGGACGACCCAGCCGTCCCCCCCGTTGAAATAGATTCCAGCGTCGGCGCCGTCCATCCCCGCCCAGACCCGGTCGTCACCGAGAGCGGTGATCTGGGCTTGGTCGCTGTTCTCGCCCAGGTCGGTGGAGAACTCCCAGGCCCCCCCCGTGTAATGGAGGACGATCCCGGCGTCCCCGATTGCCCAGACGTCATCGTTGTCGACGGCAAAGACGTCCCCGAAAATAGTTGCCTGAGCCCAGGGACACTTCGGTCTGAATTGTCCAGTCGCCGCCGTCATAAAAGACGATCCGGCCGGTTCCCGACCATCCGCCGGCCGCCCAGACGTGGGAGGCATCAGTCCCGTGCACGGTGTTCCATATATTGGTTGCGATGTCGGTATCTAGTGACCAGGTGGCTCCTCCATCAGACGAGTGGTAAATCTCCCCGGCATAGGCGCTGACCCAACCAGATTTCGCCGTCCCGGAGAGAAGGCATCGTACAGATAACACGAGGAGGCGGTGACGATCTGCGTCTGCAGAGCACCAATCCCCCCCGTCATAAAAATAAACCAGTCCGTCGTTGTCGCCGTTATCGGTATTGCCGACCACCCAGACATGGCGTTCGTCGTAAGCGTAGGCCCCCCGGAACCGGCCGGTCTCGGTGGCGAAGGTCGTGGTCTGAACTGACCACTCCGAGCCGTTATAATGAATGATTTCGCCCGTATTCGTCAGGGAACTCCCCCCCTCCACGCTCCAGACATTCCGTCCGTCCGCCACAGTGATGGCGCTCTGGGTATTGGCGGCCTGGGTCGAGAGCGTCCACTGTGCCCCCCACGTTACCCCGGTGCCTGCCGCCGAAAGGACAAAAGCCAGAAAAATCAGATAGAATAATTTCATGAACTCCTCCTCCAACCAGTTGTTACACTTTTCATTTATTTATTGCATTTCATAATAAAGCCGGCTGCCACATCTTAGATTCGGTAAATTTATCCGGATCAAACGGCGCCCGGTACCGGCTGGATAACAAAAAAGAAGAGGTGAGCGGTGATCGGGACGAAGATTGATTTTTGCATGGTGATCCCTCCCGGTGTTACCGGATAAGCTGAAAAATTCCATCAGGCAATATACTAAACTTGATTACCGGATGCCAGTTTTTATATGCAGAATTAATGCCAGGAGACACCCGGGGACTCCACTTTTTTATAATCTCATATTAATAAAGGACTTATGGTTACATCGGGCATCTGTTCTTCACTATGGCAAGGATGCGACATGTTGCGAATCCGTACACGGTGTTGCTGATTTGAAATAGTATGCCGGGGAACTCATGCCGGGGAGGATAGGTGTATTTCCGCTGTGGCTTGAACATCCCACCAGTACACGGATGAATGGAGCAATGCGGACAGAGGTTTACCGTGTCACCGGCAGATCGTTGACCGCACCGAAATAGGCCCGGGTGATCCCCCGGACAGTCCAGAAGCCGAGGTGCTGGCGGAAAACGCCGGGTTCGGCGGGGCCGTTACCGTTGAAATCGGCCCGGAGAGGGTAATCGGCGCACCTCCCGAAATAGAAACGGGTGACGCCCCGGATCGCCCAGAGTCCGGATGACCGGGAACAGAAGACGGCGGCCTGAAATGCCCCATCGCCGTTGTAGTCGCGGGGGGGCGGCCAGTCGTCGAACCCGCCGAAATAGATCCGGGTGACGCCGCGAACCACCCAGGTCCCGGATGAAGGTCTGAAGATGCCGATGGCGGAGGTCCCGGAGCCTTCGTAATCGCCGGGGACGGGCTTGTCCCCGGCAGCGCCGGAATAGGTTCGGGTGACGCCACGGGCCGACCAGACACCGGCCTGGGGCGGAAGATGCAGACGTTGGCGATCCCGTTTCCGTCATAATCGGCGGGGGCCGGGTAATCACCGGGAAGGCCGTAATAGATCCGGGAGACCCCCCGCAGCGCCCAGAGGCCGGCGGTGGGACGGAAGATAGCGATATTGGTGGTCCCGTCTCCGGTGTAGTCCCCGGTGACGGGTAGATAGCGCGCCCCCGAAATAAGTCTGGGTCAACTCCCGGATCGCCCAGAGACCGCGGATCCCCGAAAGATGGCGATGTCGGCGCTCCCGTCGCCGTTATAATCCCCGGCCTGGAGGAGAAACTCCGGCCGTTCCGCGGGGGGGCCGCAGGTCGGGGTGGGGGGGGGTGTCTGGTGGTTGGGGTGTCGGTGTGGCGGAAGGAGCTCTTGCGAGTTCGATCTCGACCCCGGAGATCTCGGTATCGCGGGCCACTGGGCGGCCGTGTTTCCGGGGAGATAGTCGGGATGCTCGGCCCGGGCCAGTACGAATACCGGGAGCATGAGGATCATAAGTGAAGATCGAGTAAGCGCCGTCGGCTCCGCTGGTATATACCGGTGTTATGTCATAATCGAGGACTCGAGCCAGACATCGGCACGGGGACGGGGGTGCCGTGTCATGGTCAATGACCCTCCGGAAACCCGGTAGGAGCAAGAGACCGAGCAGGTGGGCACCGGTGTTGGAGGCGGTGGTGTTGCGGATGGTTGCGGCGTCCCCGCGGGTGGCGTGGGAGGGCCCGTTTCGGACGGGGGTGTCGATGTCGCCGGCGGGGTTTCAAACGGTGTCGGGGTTACTGCCGCCGTCGGTGGCGTGGAAGAATAAGCATGCCCGGTGATCAGCAGGTCGTCGATCAGACGCCCCATCCGTATGCGGTGGTTCCTACAAAAGAGATCCAATAAGCGGAGCATGGGTCCGGTAGGGCGATAGTCCGCTGGGTCCAGCGACGACGGATCGGGATAATGGGTGAGCAGGTTCATTCCCCGCCGGCGGTGACACGATAGTAGAGTGACATCCTGTCATGGCCTGGGGACCTCTTCCTGGCCAGCCAGAAGGTCAGGGTTGGTTATTGGTCTGGCCCGAAGTCTACCGGGGGGAAATGAGGCGGGTGGATTCGGTTGAATATTCTCCGTAGTAAAAAATGGGCATTATATTGTGCCTCTATGGGCGCCCAGAGGATTTAGCCGCCGTCGCGTCCTTCACCCTGGAGCCAGTCGTTGGATCCGGTGATGAATTCTCGAGTCCAGCCGACCGGCGCGCCCCCGATCCATGTTCCTTCAAAACTCTCCGAAAAAGGGATCGCCTGAGGAGCGGGTGGAGGTGTGGCGGGGGGTTGGCGTGGGAGTCGGAGTCTGGAAACCCTCCGGAGTGGGGGTCTCGGTGGCGGGGGGTGGGGGTTGAATATCCGACCGGCGTGGGGGTGGGGGACGTTGGGGGCGCATAGACCAGGTAACAGACCGCGCAGGCGACGGCGGCGGAGGTGTAGCGGATCCGCATGTATCCGTTCTCCCCCCAGGAATCCCCCCAGGAGTTGCGGAGGATCCAGCATCCGCCCCCGCCTTCCGGCGGAGAGTCGTCCCAGCCGACCAGCGCGATGGCGTGGTTGGTGGTGGTATAGGAGCACGGAGTGCCGTTGCAGGAAGTGTTGCTGTCCTCGTAGATGCCGCTGTCGTAGGCTGAGAAAACATCCTCGGCTAGGACCGCCGCATCAACCACGCCGTAGGTCATGATCGCGGTCTTGATGGCGTCGATATCGCCGCATGGTATCCGATGCCACTCCTGGAAGGCGGTTGTCTGATTGCCCCAGTGGGTGCAGGAGCCCGGATCGCTGATCGTGTAGGGAAAGTCAGATTCGTTGCCCACGCCTTCCTTCGTCAATGCTTCAAGCTCCATATAGGCGTAGGAGGCTCCGTCACAGCCGAAGAAGTCCGAACTGTAAGCGGGAAGTCTCCCCAGACACCAGATGATGTAGGACTCGGAAAAGTCGGCGCAGTTGGTATCGAACTTCCCCGTCGCCCAGTTATAGGTCCCCTCGGCAGCGGCGCAGGCCCCAAAGGCGTAGCAGGAACCGCAGCTTCCCTGGTCCCGGATATCCCCGATGTAGGCGTGCCCGTTATAGTCCCGCCAGTCGAACTTCTCCGGGAGGTCGACCGACTCCAGGCGGCTGCCGAGGGGTCCGATCCCGGCTCCGTCCGCCATCGCCCGGGGAAAAACGGGAGCCCGGCGGCTGAAGAACCGGGATTTTTCTTCCGGTGACATGGAAAAGACCCAGTTGTCGGCGACCTCGAAGGAATAGCCGTTGTAATCGATCTTGTAACGGATCTCTTCCAGGGTATCGTCCGGTTCGAAGGGGAGGGGATCCTGCCCGGCGGCGAAGCGCGCCGGGAGGAGAAGAATGAAAGTTAAAAGCGTCAGTGGCCTCATGCGCCGGCTCATTGTATCGTTTTATACGCGCCCCCGGTTGGTTCAACCGGGGGCACATGGCCGCATTGCGAACAGTGCATTTTTTTCACAAGACTCACTATCCCACCTCTAACATAAACGACGCTGAGTTGATTGTCAAGCAATACAAAGGAAAACCCCCATTATCCCGCAATTCAATGGGGCATAACGGGTTCCATGAGCTATTTGCTCTCTTTTCCCTTCGTCCGGCCGCCGGTCTGATTTGACAAGTATTTTTCTGAGTGTTATCCTCTTCACATGGTCCACAGGACGCGGCAGGAAATGATGAACTGATGACCGAACGTATTAATATAATCTCTCCCGGGGAAGAGCGGTCAGGCTTGCCCGGCAAGATCGCAAAAGGCAAAGTGCTTGTTGATCTCCTCGCCAAGGCCCGCGCTCTTGGCGCCTCCGATCTCCATGTCAGTGTGGGGAGACCGGTTTTTCTCCGTTTGAACGGCAGCTTGCGTTTTGCCAATTTAGCGCTCACCGCCGACGAAACCCAGGCCCTCCTCTTCGGCGTATTGACCGAGGAAGAGAAAAAACATCTCCGGAAGGAACTCAACCTGGAAATCCTGCTGATCGATGAAGCAGGCGGCCGTTATCGGGGGATTATTATTCATCATCGGCTGGGCTGGGACGGTGCTTTCCGGGTGGTCAATAAAAAAGTAAAATCGTTTAAAGAACTCGATCTCCCCGATGAACTCGGCCGTCTTACCGAATATCAGCAGGGCCTGGTCCTGGTGGGCGGCCCGGCCGGTTCCGGGAAGACCTCCACGCTGGCCGCCCTGCTGGATAGAATCAATCAGACCAGACAGGATCACATCATAACGGTCGAGGATCCGATCGAGTACATCGTACCCCCTAAAAAATGCCAGGTCACCCAGCGGGAGGTGGGATTGCACACCGGCTCATTCGGTGCCGCCCTCCGGGCCGCGCTTCGGGAGGACCCGGACATCATCATGGTGGGGGAGATGCGGGACCTGGAGACAATGTCAATGGCGATTACGGCCGCCGAGACCGGTCACCTGGTTCTCAGCAGCATTCACACCACCTCGGCCACCCGGACGATAAGCGCGTTGATCGATGCCTTTCCCCCTGAACAGCAGACTCAAATCCGGATGATGGTGGCGGAGTCTCTCCGGGGTATCATCTGTCAGTACCTGATCCCATCGAAAGACGGAACGGCCAGCTATCCGTCCCTGGAAATTCTCTTCTCCAATCCGGGGATCGCGAATTTAATCAGGGAAAACCAGGGCTACCTGCTGACCTCGGAGATTCAAATCGGCCGTGCCCAGGGGATGTGTCTGATGGACGACTCCCTGGCCGATCTGGTGAGCGCCGGCAAGATCGATCGCGAGGAAGCCCGCAAGCGGGCGGTTGATAAAAACAGGTTTAAATAATCCGATGGCCAAGATCGATACTCTTTTTAAAATCCTGATCGAGCGATCCGGTTCCGATCTGCACCTGGCGACCGGCCAGCCCCCTAAAATCCGCGTCCATGGCCGGATCGAGCCGCTCGCACTCCCCCCGCTTCCCGCGGGTGAGATCGAGGATTACATGAGGGAGATCTGCGAGCCCCTCCGCTGGGAAAAATTTATCGCCTCCGGCGATCTGGATTTCGCCTACGCCCTTGAAGATCTGGCCCGATTCCGGGCCAATTATTTTCAGTCTCTCCAGGGGATGGGTTCCGTCTTCCGGGTCATCCCCAGTGAGATTATCCCCCTTGATAAGCTGGGGATTCCTCCCGCGGTGAACTGTTTCGTCGAACTTCAGAACGGGCTGGTGTTGGTGACCGGCCCGACCGGAAGCGGCAAGTCCACCACCCTGGCGGCCCTGATCGATCTGATCAACAGCCATCAGGACAGGCATATCCTGACCATCGAAGAGCCGATCGAGTTTGTTCATCCGATCAAGAGGTCGGTCATCGTCCAGAGAGAGGTGGGGATTGACGTCAATACCTTCGCCGAAGGACTTCGTATCGCCCCCCGGCAGGATATTGACGTGATTCTGGTGGGGGAGATGCGCGATCTGGAGACCATCAGTCTGGCCATCAGCGCGGCGGAAAGGGGGCTATTGGTGTTCGGGACTCTCCATACCAATTCGGCGTCGAAGACCATCGATCGGATCATAGATGTTTTCCCTATTGCCCAGCGCTCGGCGGTGAAGTCGATGCTGGCGGACTCGCTGAAGGGTGTTTGTTCCCAGACCCTCTGCAAGCGCGCCGACGGTAAAGGCCGCTGCGTGGCGGTGGAGCTTCTGGTCAGCACTCCGGCGCTGGCGAACATTATCCGGGAAGGGACGATCACCAAGATCAAGAACATCATACAGGTCGGCGCTGATCAGGGGATGCAGACGATGGATGATTCCATCGCCCGGCTTTTTGAGGCGAAGCTGATCACCGGACACGAGGCCTATATGAAGGCCTTCGACAAGGAAAGATTCGCCGCCTGTGCCGCTTTGACCTCATAATCAAGGAACCGTTACTCGGACAGGCTCCTGGTTAGTTTTGAACGATTGCGGGATTAATAAGAACAGCGGCGGGGAAGGGTGTTGATTATTCCGGTGAAGAAAAAGCATAAAGTTATCGGCGAATAAACAAGCTTGCTAATGATATATATTTTGAACGATAATCAAGGTCAAAGAAGACTAATATTAGAACTTAGCTTCGCAACTGAGGGAGGGCACGGCGGCCCTCCCCTACGTAGGGGCCGACCGCTGTGTCGGCCCGATTTATTGAAATTCCGAAACAGCAGGTTAGCGGCTTCGGCGCGACGTGCAGTGTAAGGGGAACTAAATCCTGGGAAAGGGAGTTGAATAGATGAGTAAATCCAAAGTTGCCATTATCAGAACTCGCCCCGATACGGTTCTGGATGATTACGTCCGCCTCTGCGATCTGGCCGGGCTGAAAGAAAGCCTGGATCCGTCGGCAATTACGATCCTCAAGGACAATATCAGTTGGCATTTGCTTTTTCCGGGGGCTAATACCACCCCCTGGCAACTGGAGGGCACCATCCTGGCCTTGAAGGGGGCGGGCTTCGAGAACCTGGTTGATGTTCATAACAAGACCGTGGTCACCATCGCCGACCTGGGCGACCGGTATAACAAATTCGGCCCCATCCTCACGAAGTACGGCATCCCGGTGAAGTATAACTTCAAAGACGAAGATATGAAGTGGGTACCGTATCACCCCCGGGCGAAGATGGCGGTGTTGGACAGGATATTCCCGGAAGGTATTTATCTCCCCGACTATTTCCTGGGGAAGAATATCGTCCATCTGCCGACCGTAAAAACTCACTCGTACACGGTTACCACCGGCGCCCTTAAAAATGCCTTCGGGGGGCTTCTCAATGTCCATCGTCACTATACCCACACCTGGATCCACGACACTATTGTCGATCTGCTGGCTATTCAGCGGGAAATCCATCCCGGCATTTTCTGCACCATGGACGGTACCACCGCCGGTTCCGGGCCCGGGCCGAGAACACTGGTCCCCTATCAGAAAGACGTCATCCTGGCCTCGGCCGATCAGGTCGCCATTGACGCGGTCTCGGCAAAGATCATGGGCTTCGATCCGATGTCAATCCGATACATCAATCATGCGACTGCCCGCGGTCTCGGCCAGGGTGATCCGCGGGAGATCGAAATCGTGGGAATGCCGGAACTGGCGGAAGAAAGCTGGGGATTTAAAGTCGGTGTCAACCTGGGTACCGGGACCGGCATGCTCCTCTGGCGGAGCCCGCTGAGGATTTTTCAGAAGCTATTTTTCCGGACCCCTCTGGTCAATCTCTTTATTTTCGCCAGCGAATATTATCACGACCATTTCTGGTACCCGGTGCGGGGGAAGAAGGTAGTCGACCGTTGGCTGAAAGAGTCCCCCTGGGGAAGGCTTTTCGATCAATATCCGGCACGGTAGATCTCTTGACGCGGCATGGCTGTCTCTCAATTCTCCCGATCATCATGGTTCCAAAAATATATTTATGAGCCCCGATTTTATCCCGATTACAACCTCGGGACGGAGGCGTGGTAGACTGCGCGGGCAGATTTATGATCTATGAAAGGGTGAAAAGATTACTCGATGAGATCCCGGAAGGGGTCTCACTGGTCGCGGCGGCCAAGACCCGGACGTCCCGGGAGATATCGGAGGCCATCCGGGCCGGGGTAACCCTGATCGGGGAAAACTATGTGCAGGAAATGCAGGCAATACATGAAGCCGTCCCGGATCAGGCCCAGTGGCATTTTATCGGGCATCTCCAGACCAATAAGGTCAGAAAGATAGTAGAGATCGCCGATATGATCCAGACCGTCGACTCGCTGCATCTGGCCCGGGAGATAGACAAGCGGTGCGCGGGAATCGGGAAAGTGATGCCGGTATTGATCGAGATCAACAGCGGCCGGGAACCCCAGAAGGCCGGGGTCATGCCGGAAGATACGGGAGAACTGGTTAGCCGGATCTCCACCCTGCCGAATCTTGTCATCCAGGGGCTGATGACTATGGGACCCCTGGCCGGTGATCCCGAGGAGGCGCGTCCGTACTTCCTGGCGACTCGCGCCATTTTCGAAAAACTGCGTGAGAATCCCGTTCCAAATACCGAGATGAGGCTGCTCTCGATGGGGATGACAAATTCCTACCGGGTGGCGATTGAAGAAGGCTCCAACATGGTCAGGATCGGGACGCTGATCTTCGGCCCGCGTTAAATACCGTGAGGAAGGAATGAACAATGGAATGCCAGGCGGACGGGAATAAATCATTCTGTAACTGCACGTATGAACCGTGCGGCAGGAAAGGGGTCTGCTGCGAATGTATCCAATACCACTGGAGGATGGGCCAGCTGCCGGGCTGCCTTTTCCCGGACGATGTCGAAGTAACCGGGGATCGCTCGGTCGAGCGCTTCATCGAGACATACCGGGAACGGGGGCCGTGGTGGTAAAATTAGGGGTAAGGGATAAGGGGTAAGGGGGAAGAGAATAAATGGCCATGACCGGATTTGAGGTAATCGATCGTGCCCGGGATTTATTGGAACTCCCGGACCGGGCGACCCGGGACGATATCAGGGAAGCCTACCGCCAACTGTCCCGCCGGCATCATCCTGACCGATGCGGCAAGGAGGAACAGGCGGCCGCTGCCGAGAAGTTCCGGAAAATAACCTGGGCCCGTGACATTCTGCTCAGGTACGTGGATTCTTACCGTTACATTTTTTCCGCGGAGGAGTATAACAATCACCTGAAGCCGGAGCAGATGGACCATTTCAATCATTTTTACTCCATCTATGGAGAATTCCTTGCCGAAACGCCGCGGAAGCCGGTGGAGGAATAATGTTTTCTCCGTGTGGAACTTGCTGTTTCGAAATTTGAAGTAAAGAGAAATCCGATAGTGTAGTATCGTCCTTTCGCTTCGCTTCCCTTCGGCAAGCTCAGGGTCTGCGACAGGGCTTGTAGGATCAGAATGCCTTTGGCATTCTTTGTAGGAATTATAGGATCGCTTCGCTTGCGGTTCAGCAAGCCTTGCTTCCGGCAAGGCGATACTACATTTCCTACATCTACTACAAGTCCTGAACAGAGTGAAGGACGATCCTACATAAATTTGCGAGCCCCGATTTTATCGGGGTAGACTGCGCGAGCTAATTTATAATGGGAGGAAATGCTATGAAAGCAGGTCTTTTTTTTACCGGATCAGGACCGATCCTGATTCTTGTCACCTATCCCGCGCTGGATGATCCCGGCTTGGTGGAGAAATTGAAATCCAAAGGGATAGATAAATACGCGGCTTTTGAGGTGCCGGTCGAACTCTGTCGTGAGCATTATGGAGCCCGTTTCCCTGATGTTGTCCAGGAACTCGAAGAACAAAATGACCTCAGGGTTCTCGATTACAACAGCCCGCACGCGTTTTATACCTTTAAATGGGAAGAGATGTCGGGCCCGGTGAAGGTCTACTCTCGTTAAATTGCACTCCCCCGATTTCATCGGGGGAGTGCAATTTAACGAGTGAAAAACGTTATTGAACACGCGTTTTATTCAGCTCAAAAATCAAGGGGAAGAACCGGAGACGTTGTTTGAAGCCAGCCGGATAGTGGCCGGGGGAGGGGTGGTTATCTTTCCCACGGAGACTGTTTACGGCATCGGCGGGGACGGCTCCAATCCCCGGGTGGTGGAGAGGATATTCCGGATAAAGAAGAGAAAACCCGGTAAACCTCTCGTTCGGCTGATCGCGGATCTGGAAGACATCCGGGGTTTCCTGGGCGGACCTGAGCATGTCCGGTTACTGGAAACATTTTGGCCCGGACCTCTGACCGTGGTCCTCACGGCGTCTGGATGCTCAACCCGCGGTTACCGGATGCCGGATCATGATTTTGTACGCAGCCTGGCTGCCCGCAGCGGGATTGATTTCGTAGCCACTAGCGCCAATATCAGCGGCGAGCCGGCGATCACGAACGGGGCTGTCGCCCGGCGTGAATTTGACGGCCTGGTCGATCTGATCATCGACGGGGGAGAGGTGGGGGGCGATGCTTCCACCGTTCTTGATCTTACCTCTTCACCGGAGCGTCTTCTCCGGGAAGGACCGGTCACTCGCGAGGAGATCGAATCCTGCCTGGGCCATCGGGTGGCAACAGAAATATAATTGTTGCCGCGTTTTTCTTAGTTTAGCGAGGTCCGGTTAACAATGTGGAGTAATGGAGTACTGGAGTGATGGGGTGTTGGAGATCAGGGGGGCATTAGTTCCATCTTTGCCTAATTTTAATTGGAATTCCGACACAGTAAGTTAAAGTGTCCATGAATAATCAGGGATACAGTTTAGATTTAATTAAAAAAATTCCGACGCAGTCGGAACCAATAAAATTTTATGGAGTAAAATTTTAATGGAGAACCTGTGGAATATTGACAGGGATATCGCCGAGGCTATCTACGGCGAGCTGCGGCGGGAGGAGGAGGAGATCCTGCTCATTGCCTCGGAGAACTATGCCAGCCCGGCGGTTCTTGCCGCGCTCGGTAGTGTCTTCACCAACAAATACGCTGAAGGCTACCCGGGCCGCAGATTTTACCGGGGGTGTGAGTGGATGGACCGGGCGGAAAGCCTGGCGATAGAGCGCGCCTGCCGGCTCTTTGGGGCCGAGCACGCCAATGTCCAACCCCATTCCGGCAGCCAGGCCAACATGGCCGTGTACTTCGCCTTTCTCCAGCCGGGCGACACTATCCTGGCCATGAATCTCGACCACGGCGGCCATCTCACCCACGGCCACAAGATCAACTTTTCCGGCCGGCTCTATAACATCGTTTCTTACGGGGTGAAGCCGGATACCGAGCTGATCGATTACGACCTGGCTGCCCGGCTGGCACGGGAACATCGCCCGCGCCTGATCGTCGCCGGCGCCAGCGCCTATCCCCGGGTGATTCATTTTGACCGGTTCCGGGAAATCGCCGACCAGGTGGGGGCGTACCTGATGGCGGACATCGCCCATATTGCGGGCCCCGTCGCGGCCGGGCTTCATCCGGATCCCATCCCCGTTTCCGAGTTCGTGACCGTAACCAACCACAAAACCCTCCGGGGACCGCGGGGAGGGATGATCCTTTGCCGGGAGGAGTTCGGCAAGCAAATTGACCGGAGTGTCTTCCCGGGGATCCAGGGCGGCCCTCTGATGCACGTGATCGCCGCCAAGGCGGTTGCGCTCAAGGAAGCCCATCAGCCGGCCTTCAAAGAATACCAGCGCCAGATACTCAGTAACACCCGGGTTCTGGGAGAGACCCTGCTTAACGCGGGGTTCCGCCTGGTTTCCGGCGGATCGGACAACCATCTTCTCCTGGTCGATCTTCAGGACAAAGGCATTAGCGGGAAGCAGGCGGCGGAGGCGATGATCCGGGCCGGTATCTGCTGCAACCGGAACCTGATCCCGTTCGACCCCCTCCCCGCCAGCAAGACCAGCGGCATTCGGCTGGGGACCCCCGCGGTGACCACCAGGGGGATGAAAGAAGAAGAAATGAAACTGATCGGCCGCTGGATCGGGGAAGTGCTGGCAAAGATCGATGACGACAAAACGATCGGCCGGATCAAAGGAGAGACGCGGGAATTAACGGCGGCTTTCCCGATTTACGCCGATCTCGATCTCAGGTGGAAACCGAAACCGGAAAGAGCGTACGACTGAAGTCGTACGCTCTTAAATCCGAATGTCGAAACCCGAAATCCCGAAGCAGTAAATGTAAAATAGTCTTTTCCGGCTCGTCGTCTGTTGTTTAGTGCTTTGAAATTTTTTATTTCTTTCGGATTTAGTAATTCGGATTTCGAAATTCCCCCGATCAGGGGGCCAGATCTTTATTGATAATCGAGAACTTTGATTCCCGGATCAGGTTATTGAACCAGGCGTCATAGACCAGAGTAGCTTTGTATCTGCGGGTGGCCGTCTCCCATTTCTCCTTCTCGTCTTTCGGCATCGGTCCGGCCGGTTTCCGATCGGTAACCGTAAGGAAGTCAAAACCTTCTTCAGTCGGGACCAGTTCGCTCACCCGGCCCGGCACCGTCAGAAAAGCCGCCTGTACGAACTGGGCCGCGGCCGGGATTTCGTCGGATCCATCCCGGGTAAAAAATGGGGTAGTCACTGTTTTCATCCCCTGTTCCTCCACCGCTGATTCGAAGTCGTATTCTTCGTCCGTCATCAGCCTCCTGACCTCGGTCAGGGCATTCCGGGCCGCGGTTATGGCTTCCTGTCGGGCCCGCTCGCGGCGGAGAATGTCGCCGATCTTCGCGCGGGCCTCATCGAAAGAGAGAACTGAAGCGCCCTTGCTCCCGGTCATCTGGAAGAAGATGAACCCATCGGGGACAGGAACGGGGTAGCTGACAATCTCACCTTTTTCCATGGAGAATGCCTGCCGATTGATCTCCGGGACATCTCCCAGCCCCGGAACGGCTTCATCGGCCGCGAATAAGCCGCTGTCCCGCACCGGGAGATCGTACTCCTTGGCCGGTTCCTCCAGGGAGGTTGCCTCGTCAAGCAAGTGGTTGATGGTGTCAGCCAGCGCGGAGGCGCCTTTCTGCGCCTTCTCATAAACCAGCTCTCCCCGGATCTCTTCTTCAAGGTCCGGCAATTTCGGAACGGGTCCGGTTTCCTCAGCCAATGAGGCCTGCTTTTCCTGAAAGCGGGCCTCGATCTCCTCCGGTGTGACCTGGACGTCTTCCTCGAATCTCTGGCGGGGGATCAGGATGTATTGGATCTCGACCTGGGTTTGAACCTGGAACCGGGCCATGTTCTGCCGGTAATAATCGTTCAGTTCGGACTCGGTGATCTCGGTCTGGCTGTTAAACTCATCCTGCGCGACCTGTACGTATTCGACCCGGATTTTCTCGTTCAGTCGTTGGTAGGTCTGGGAGATCTCCGCATCCGAGACCAGCGCCTGGTTCTGAATCATCATGCGCATCTTGTCAAGGGCCAGGATATTTTGAACCTGATCTTCAAAGACCCCCTCTTCCAGACCGAGTGAATTGAGGACCCGTTGATACCTCTCGGGGTTAAACTTCCCCCCGATTTGAAAGATCGGCCACCGGGCCAGGAAAGTCGCCAGTTCCTGGCGGGTGGCGGTGATCCCCAGCTTCGCCGCCTCTCTCGTCAAAAGGATACGCTGCCAGGCGACGGTGTAGATTTGTTTCCTTTCAAGTTCCGTGCCGCCCAGGGCGGCGACGGCGCGGGCGGCCCGGGCGGTCTGGAAAAATTCTTCCAGCGTGACCTCTTTTCCCCAGATGACCCCGGCTTTGGAGGTGGCAACCTCGGGACGAACAAGATACCAGACGCCGTACCCGCCCATGCCGATAGTTAATACTATAATGAGCGGCCAGAGTATCTGCTTGGCGCTTTTACGCATTCCTTTGAGCATATTTTTTCTCCGAAAAATATTAATTTAACTTTAAGTTAAAGATTTTATTAAAGACGGCAATTATAAGGCTTGTCAAACCTGACGCAATGAATTTTATAATAATTCATTTCTTCAGGTCACTTTCTCCTTTATCTCCGCTTGACCGGAGATGGCTCATCCGGTTACTATACTGTTTTTCCGATCAGGGATCGGCTCTCATGAAACAGTACCGTCACGCCAGTAATAATAAGAAGAGGGGAACCGGGGGTTTGATACTTCTGGCGATTTTCCTGCTCGCCCTCGCTGCCGCCGTTTCCTCCTGCTCCACCCCCGAGGGGGGGTCATCCATCCCCTGGGGGGAACCGGAATCCTGGGAGCAGCAGCCGAACTTCGGCGTCCCGTATTAAGCCGGCCCCACTACTTTCGCCCCGGGCATCCCCTCCCGGGAATGCGGGCAATTTACCTATGCATGTTAATCTGCACAGGATCGTGGTCGTTATCTCCATCGCGATCGGTCTCGGGGTGGCGCCTTCCTGCCGGGGGGCATCGCCTTCCCCGGAGGCCCGCGGGCTCTGGGTTGAATGTGAGGGGAGCCAGGAGACGCTCTCCACCCGGGCTAAAATCGACGAGATGATCCGGAGGGCGGCTGATGCCGGTTTCAACGAAATCTTTGTCCAGGTGTACCGGCACGACCGGGCCTGGTTCAACTCCCGGTATGCCGACACCACCCCCTACCGGGATATCCTCGGGAGAGAGAAGATCGATCCTCTGGCCTACCTGATCGGCCGGGCGCATCAGGCGGGGTTGAAGGTCCATGCCTGGCTGAATATGTTCCGTATCGGCGCGGATAGGAAGGTGCCGATTTTACGGAGGTTTGGAGGGGATATTGTGACCCGGGACGGAAAGGGCGTTTCCCTCCTCGACTACAAGCCCGATTGTCTCCCCGACGGGGGCTACTGGCTTGATCCCGGTGACGGGAATGTGTCGCTCTATCTCCGCCACATTATCGCGGAAGTGATCCGGAAATACCCCGGTCTGGACGGGATCCACCTGGATTTCACCCGCTACCCCTTCAACTCACCCTATGCCGGATCCCGCTGGGCGAACCGGAACGATCTCGGCTACGGCAAGGAGAGCGTGCGGCGCTTCAAGGAATGGACCGGCCTTGATCCGCTGACGATGGAACTCACCCGCTCCAATTGCCAGGCCTGGGATAACTGGCGCCGGCACCAGGTGAACACGTTCGTCGAGTCCGCTTACGCTCTGACCCGTCAAATCAACCCCTCGCTTGCTTTTTCCGTGGCCGTGATCGCGTGGGCGGATCGGGCTTATCTGAGCGCGTTCCAGGATTGGCGCCGCTGGCTTGACGAGGGATCGGTTGATTTCGTCGCCCCGATGAATTATGGGACGGATTCCCGCCTGGCCCGGTATCTCACCTGGGGAGCGGTCGCGG
This sequence comes from uncultured bacterium, assembly GCA_963822585.1. Lineage (GTDB taxonomy): Bacteria > Auribacterota > Erginobacteria > Erginobacterales > Erginobacteraceae > CAWGIE01. The sequence continues at coordinate 40,963 of CAWGIE010000039.1, read as the reverse complement.
CCCGCGGGAAGCGGCAGGTTTATGTCGGCCTCGGGCAGTACCTGCTGGAGAACAATCCCGATGCCCTTATCCGGCAGATCTCCGATGTCCGCGCCGCCGGCGCTTCGGGGATCATGCTTTTCTCCTACGACTCCATGCGTAAAACCCCCGGGATCTTCAAAACAATCGGTGATTCGTTCTTCCGGCAGCCGGCCGTTGTCCCCGATATGCCATGGAGGAAAAAGCAGTAAAAAGACAGTAATCAATGATCGGTAATCAGTAATCGGTTCTTATTTTTCCTCCGGAAAAATAAGATCGTGCAAGCATTGAATCGATAGTGCCTGGATATATTAAAATACATTCGTATAATACGTGAAGTGCGTGATTTTTTTACTTGCCTGAGCATAGTAATAGTAAAGGTTATGTCGGCGTTTCGGAATTTCAATAAATGCTGCTCAAAATGGTAGCCTCTCCGGTTTGCCGGAGCGCAACTTTGCTCATCCTGAAGGGCGCGGTTACCTGAAGTTAGCGCGAAAAACTGCATACCTACTGTTTACTGATCACTGATTACCTGTCTTAAACCGGAGGCAACCATGATAATCAAAAATGGCCTGGTCGCTCTCCCGGGCCGGGAAGATCTCGCCGGGATCGATATCAGGATCGAGGGGGAGAAGATCGTCGAGCTCGGTCCCGGACTGTCCGGTGAAGACAGTATCATCGAGGCGCGGGATCTGGTGATCCTTCCGGGCGGGATCGATCCCCACGTCCATTTCGACGATCCCGGGTTCACCGATCGGGAGGATTTTTACCATGGCGGCTCTTGCTCGGCATCGGGCGGGATTACCACCGTCATCGACATGCCCTGTACCTCCATCCCCCCGGTGATTGATCTTGTCGCACTGGAGAAGAAACTGAGTGTGGTCGAGAAGAAGGCGGTCATCGACTATGGTTTCTTCGGCGGGATCTGCCCCCAGTCGATGGCTTCCGGTTATCCGGGGAATTTCCGCGATCTCTCTTCGGTCGTACTCGGTTTTAAAACGTACTTCATCTCGGTGATGGAGGTATTTCATTCCCTCAACCATTTCCAGTTCCGCTCCGTCCTGGAGCAGGCGAAGGAATTCGGGGCGACCATCCTTCTCCATGCCGAGGATCTCAGTTATGTCGCCGCTGCCACCGATTTCTTCATGGGCGAGGGGAAGACGCCGGTTTATTATTACCACTCCCGCCCCGAAGCGGCGGAGATACTGGCGGTCCGTTCCGCCCTCGAGCTGCAGGAAGAGACCGCCGCCGATCTTCACATCGTTCACGTCTCCACCGCCACGGCGGCCGAGCTGATCGCCGCTTCCCCTGCCACCTGCGAGACCGCGCCCCATTACCTCGCGTTTGACCTCGATGATTTTGTCCGGATCGGGTCTCCCCTCAAGACCACCCCTCCCGTCAAGATGTCGGGCAATAAAGAACTTCTCTGGGATTACCTGGCGCGGGGGATGATCGATTTCACCGCCTCCGACCACGCGCCCTGTCCCGCCGCCGGGAAGGAGACGGGATCGATCTGGACCGATTACGCCGGGATCCCGGGGAGCGGGACGCTGCTTCCCTACCTTTTCTCCGAGGGCTACGCGAAAGGACGCCTCTCACTCCGCCGGCTGGTTGAGGTGACCTCCGAAAATGCCGCCCGTCTCTACGGTCTCTTCCCGGAAAAAGGAGCGATCGAGGTCGGGACCGACGCCGACCTGGTCCTGATCGACCCGGAACTCGCCTGGAAGGTGAAGGGCAGCCAGTTCCTCTCCAAGGGACACATCACCCCCTTCGAGGGGATGGAACTGCGGGGAAGGGTAGTGCGGACCATCGTCCGGGGGAAGACCGTGTACGAGGACGGCGCCGGCATTCTGGTCGAGGGGGGCTACGGCCGATTTCTCTCCCGGACCTGATCCGTCAATTTATGGGGCGGAGAAGAACGGCTATGGTAGACCCGTCCGCCCGGAAACTTCTTAATTCGTCACGGGAATATCGCCGGTTGAACCGTAGTAGACCCGGGTAACTTCCCGGATCGCCCAGAGGCCGGAGGAAGCGGGGCGGAAAATTCCTATTTTAGTGCCCGTGCTGCCGGTGTAGTCACCCAGCAGGGGAAAATCTCCGCTTCTTCCAAAGTACAATCTCGGACCGCTCCACTGCGCCCAGAGGCCGCTCGAAGGACGGAATATCGAGGGCCGGGCAGTCTTTTGGATCGGGCTGACACCCCCCTCTCGCACGGGGATAGGGATGTCTCCCGAACCTCCGAAGTATACCCGGCTCCACTGAGAGATTGCCCAGAGACCGGTGCTTTCCCGGAAAATACCGATGGATTTCACGCCGGCGACAAGATAGTCAGCCGGGACCGGGGTGTCGCCGGAGGCGCCGAAATAAGTCCGGGTCAGCCCCCGGATCGCCCAGAGGCCGGAGGCGGGACGGAAGATGGCCAATTCCGGCTGCCCGTCCCCATTGTAATCGCCGGGGACCGGGGTATCGGAAGAAGAACCGAAGTAGATCCGGCTGACCCCCTTCACTGCCCAGAGGCCGGCAGCGGGACGAAAGATAGCGATATCGGTAGTGGCGTCACCGTTGTAATCGCGGGGAATCAGCTCGTCGCCGGCGTGGCCGAAGTACACCCGGCTGATCCCCCGGATTGCCCAGAGCCCGCTTGACCCCCGGAAAAGGGCGATATCGGATGTCCCGTCTCCATCAAAATCGTTGGGAGGGAGAAGCTCGCGCAGCGAACTGACAAATCCGGTGATAGCGGCGCCGGCGCTTGATTGGTATGCGTTCCGGGTGGGAAAATTCGCGGATTTGGTTTCCCCGGCCAGTCCGGTCCGCCCCAGGGAATCCACGCAGATTCCTGTCGCGGTATCATCACCCGTTCCTCCCAGATAAGTGGAACGGTAAATCGAGGAACCGTCCGAGGAGAGGAGGGCCATGAAGGCGTCATTATTTCCTCCGGAAGTCGACTGGTAGGGGTTCACGATCGGGAAGTCGGTTGATTCCGTGAAACCGGCCAGATGCATCCGGAGATCCTCATCGACGGCGATAGCGTTGGCTTCATCATCCGCCGTCCCTCCCAGGTAGGTGGAAGAGAGAAGGGAAATCCCTGAACTGGACAGCCGGGCCGTGAATACATCCCTCCCCCCGTTCCGGGAAGCCTGGTATGGGTTGACGATGGGGAAGTCGTTGGAGAGGGTGGCCCCGGTCACGCAGGCCCGCCGATCCCGGTCCACCGAGATACCATAACCGCCCTCCCAGCCCGTGCCGCCCAGAAAGGTGGAGAAAGTGAGGCCGGCACCGGTTTGGGTCAGCTTGGCGACCACGGCATCGTAGCTGCCTCTACAGGATGATTGATAGGCACTGACGACCGGGAAGTTGGAGGAGACGGAAACTCCCACTACGTAGGCACTGCCGGAAGAGTCGACATCGATCCCGTAACCCGAATCGGCACTGTTGCCGCCCAGGTAGGTGGAGTAACCGAGAGAAGAACCGGACGGGGAGAAACGGCTGATGAAGATATCTCCGTATCCTCCTCTGTAGAATGCTTGATAGGCGTTTTTAGTGGGGAAGTCAGAAGAATACGTGGTGCCGGTCACATAGACCCGGTTGGCCGAGTCAAGGGCGGCGTCTCGTCCCTGGTCCTGGTTCATTCCTCCCAGGTAGGTGGAGAAGACAAGCGCGGAACCGGATGATGAGAGCAAGCTGACGAAAGAATCTTGTTCATTGATGGTACCGGCCTGCCAGGAAGCCTGATAGGGGTTCTTGGTGGGAAAGTCGGGTGACGTTGTATAACCGGTTATGACGGCCTCCCCGGAGCCGCTCACGGCGCCCCCGAGGCCGAAATCATCCCCTCCCCCCCCCAGATAGGTGGAGAAGATAAGAAAAGAGCCGGAAGAGGAGAAACGGGTGATAAAAGCGTCGCTAAGGTATCCCGGATTGATAGTCGATTGATAGGGATTCACGGCCGGAAAGTTGCTGGAGTAGGTCCAGCCGAAGACATAAAGTCCCCCTTCTTGGCCGGCGGCAATCGACGTGCAGCTGTCATGCCCGGCGCCGCCCAGGTAGGTGGAATAATCCAAGGACACGCCGGCGGTCCAGAGACAGCTGGGCGAGAGGCATAGAAGAAATAAGAGAGCGGATAAAAAAGCATATTGTTTCATGGTCTCCTCCGATATAATAAAAATTCAAACCAGGTTGTCCGAGTGACTTGCATTACTGAATGGAAGATAGATGAAAAGGAGATATCTGTCAAGTGAATGGGGGTATACCTGCCGTGTCTGGGCGGGTTGAAATGAGATGGGAAATATACGGACAACGGATCCGGTCAAGCTGATCTGTGGCCTGCTGGCCGTCGGCGGGGACCGGCTGGCGCGGGGCAGGGAAGAACTGGCGAGATGGTTCGGCCCGCTCGACCGGGAGAGCGATATCTTCCCCTTCGATTTCACCGATTACTACGAAAAGGAGATGGGTCCGGGTATTCTCCGTCAATATGTTTCGCTGAAAGAATTGATCGCGCCCGGCGACCTGGCGGCGATCAAGCTCACCACCAACCGGATCGAGGAGGAACTGTCAGAGGAGGGGAGAAGAACGGTGAACCTCGATCCCGGCTACGTCGACCTCTCCAAGATGGTCCTCGCCACCACCAAGGACGCCACCTATCGGGTGTATCTCAGGGAAGGCATCTACGCCCAGTCCACTTATTTCTTCCAGGACGGTTCTTATCGCTCCTGGGAATGGACCTACGCCGATTACCGGACGGAAACCGCCATATCGTTTTTCAACCGGGTACGGAAAGAATACAAACAGCGATTAAAAGTGGGAGTGGGGAATAGGGAATGGGGAATGGGAAGCAGGTAGTTTAAATCGGGGGAATAATAAGATCGGTCGGATCCGACTGATCCGTCCGATTCTGGAGAAAAAGGACGGGGCAGGGGACTATGAGCCGTAGGAAGCCGGATCGGACTTGTAGAGGTTGACCGCGTCCACGTAGCCGACGCAGACCGCCCGGACCACGCCGGTCGGCCCGGTCTCCAGGACCATCCGGGCGCTGTTCCCCTCGTCGATCAGGAGGACGACGTCGCCTTCCCCCGCCTGGCAGCGGTCGAAGGCGACCAGTGTCTCGGAAGTTTCTTTTCCGTCGGGATCGAGAATCCTGACCAGAAGCATTTTCTCGCCCGCGTACTGCTCCAGTTTCAGCGTCGCGACGACGGTTCCGATGACTTTCCCGACCTTCAAATTTTTTCCTCCGGAAAAAATTGTTAATCAGCGCCTTTGGCACTGATATATTTTACAATGGCTGAGTATTTCTGCTTTCTTTACGCCGATTAACTGAACTGATCCGTAATCAAGAGCATCCAAGCGGCCGATTACTGATCACTGATTACTTCCCCAAAGAGACTTCATCAACAATGGCAGTGATGGTGGCATCCGATGGATTGAAGGGCTCCGGGAGAGGCAGCGAGGCTTCCCGTCCGCCGATAAAGGTCACGATCTCGCCCGGCCCGGCCTGCTGGCTGTCGCAGGCGACCACCGGCTCTCCGACCGTCTCGAGGTTCTCGTCCAGGGGCTGCACGATCAGGAACTTGACCCCCTGGAAGGCGTCCATCTTCCTGGTGCTGACGACGGTCCCGATGACTTTACCCAGATTCATAGCGTTGATCCCGGCCTGACAAATTATGGAACCGCGGATTTGGCGGATTATGCTGATTACAATCAATCCAATCCGCTTAATCTGTTTAATCCGCGGTTATTTAAATGAAGTGTTGTGCTATTTTAAATATTTTACCTTTCCCCCAACTTCCCACTGATCGACCACGCCGCAGATGACCGCGTCGTTGGGGCGGTCCCGGGTGATCTCGGTCTGTCGGGCGGAGCTTCCCTTGGAATAGAGCACGACTTCTCCCCAGTCAACCCCGATGGGATCGGCGGCGATAATGGATCCTCCCGTCAGCTTGTTCTCCAGGTCCAGATCCCGGAGGACCATGAAGGGAACCCCCACCATCTTCTCGTCCTTTATGGAGGCGACCACCGTCCCGACTACCCGTGCCAGCTGCATTTTATTTTTTCCTCCGGAAAAAATAGTGGAGGTGCCACGGCTTGAGCGGCACCGGATTATGAAAACAGAATACGTTATATCAAAGTATGGGGATTATTCCAGTTAAAATTTTCTTCGTTGGTGGTTTTATGGGGAAAGAGAAAAAATTTTATCGGGGTTGAGGATATTATTCGGGTCCAGGGCGCTCTTGATCCGGCGCATGCTCTCGATCGCCGCCGGCTTGAGAGCGAGGGGCAGATAGTGCCTTTTGCTGATACCGATACCGTGCTCGCCGGATATGGTACCCCCCAGTTTGACGGCGAGAGCGAAGACTTCGGGTACGGCTTGATCCAGGGATTCCCTCCAGGGCTTTTCTTCCCGGTTTCTTTTGAGAAAGTTGACATGAACATTGCCGTCCCCGGCATGCCCGTAGCAGATTATTTCCAGAGCGTATTTTTCCTCGATCTCGTCTATTCCTTGCAGCAGGGCGGCGATCTCCATCCGGGGAACAACCACGTCCTGACTCAGTTTGACGGGACTGACGGTCTTGATCGAATCGCGCAATTTTCTCCGGGTCTCCCAGATCTGTTCCTGGTAGCGGGGGGAATCCGCCACCCGGATGTCGGATGCCCCGCTCTCCAGGCAGATCTCGCCGATGGTTTCGTATTTCTTCTCCACCCGGACGGGATCGTCCCCGTCGACCTCGATCAGGAGGTGGGCGGCGGCGTCCTCGAAAGGGATCGGGTTCTCCAGGACCTGCCGGCTGATCTCCAGGCATTTCTGATCCATGAACTCGATCGCGGTGGGGATCAGCCGCCGCCGGATAAGGGTGCTCACGCATTCCACCGCTTTCCGATAGGAAGGGAAGGGGACCAGCAGATCGACCCGAATTCCCGGCTTGACCAGAAGCCTGGCCGTGATCCGGGTGACGATTCCCAGGGTCCCCTCCGATCCGATCAGGAGATGGAGGAGGTTGTATCCGGTGGCGTTCTTGACCAGCTTGCCGCCGTATTCGATGATTTCTCCTTCGGGGAGGACCGCTTCCACCCCGGTGATGTAATCCCGGGTTACCCCGTATCTCACCGCCCGCGGTCCGCCGGCGTCCGTGGCCAGGTTTCCGCCCAGAGTGCAGCTGTCGAGGCTGGCCGGGTCGGGGGGATAAAAAAGGCCCTTGCCCTCCACCGCCTTGTGGAGGTCCTCGGTAATGATCCCGGCTTCGACCACCGCCATCATATTCGCCTCGTCGATCTCCAGGATGCGATTCATTCTTTCCAGAGAGATAACCACCCCCCCCCGGACGGGAACGGCTCCCCCGGTGACACCGGTACCCCCGCCCCGGGCCAGCAGGGGAAAGGTGAACCGATTGGCCAGTTTCAGCAGCTCCGCTATCTCTGCGGCCGATCCGGGCCTCACCACCGCGTCCGGGTAGGAGAAGAAAGAAGTGTTCTCGTCGTGGGCGTAATCCTCCATCCGCTCCCGTACGGTCAGGAGGTTATCCTCCCCCACGATATCGTCCAGCCGGCGGATGATGGTGTTGTCTATCTTTGTATACATGGTTAATAACGGAGTGATGAAGTGACGAACTAAAGGACGACAGCCTGATTTCCAGCCTTGCTATTGCGCGAAATTGTTCATTACCATGCTTGCTATTCGCTATTCCCGTATTCCTTTGGATCAGACCGCTCAGTTTACCAGATGGTTGTTCATTTTATCAAGGGTGCGTGAATAAAAGCTGTTGACGCTGATATTCCTCCTGGTCCATAATAACAAAACTTCCGTAACAATAGTAGAGTGGTGTGGGTAAAAAGATGATGGATCAGACACGGTTGGAACGCATTGTCGATGAAGTGATAAAAGGGACGTCCCCGATCGTCAAGGGAGCGTCCAACGAGGTTCTTATGAGCACTGTCACCGAGAAGAAAGGAACGGTGAAACGGATCGCCATCGGGGCCGACCACGGCGGCTTCCCGCTGAAGGAAGGACTGGTCCGGTTTCTGGAATCAAAGGGGTACAAGGTGAAGGACATGGGAACGGACGGCACCGCCGCTGTTGATTACCCCGATTTCGCGGAGAAAGTGGCCCGCGCGGTCGCCTCCGGAGATTGCGACCGGGGTATCATGATAGACAGCCTCGGGATGGCCTCGGCCATGGCCGCCAACAAGGTTCGGGGGATCAGGGCCGCCATGTGTTACGATTTGACCACCGCCCGCAGCAGCCGCGAACACAACGACGCCAATGTCTTGACCCTGGGCGGGAAGATCCTTAATCCCTCTCAGGCGGCCGAGATCGTCGCTCTCTGGCTGACCACCGAGTTCGCGGGCGGACGCCACTGGCCCCGGGTCAACAAGATAATGGCCATCGAACGTAAAAGAAAATAGAACTACGAATTACGCGAATTAAGAGAATTAAGAGATAATGCATGAGAAGAAATTGCGAATTTTAAGCAGGGGATCGTGCCCTGAGTTCACCTCTCCGGCAGGAAGCCCTTAAACTAAAATTTTTTCGGAGAAAAATTTTACTATGGACACTCAAACAATAATTGATCGAGTCACCCGGGAAGTGATGGCAGTTCTGAACGGCGGCGCCCCCGCTACGGGGGCCTGCAGCGTGGAGAGCGGCCTCAGCTGCCTGGAGTGCGGACAGTGTGTTACCAAGCGTCCGGAATTTATCGAGGGCCTGATCTCGGGCGGTGTTTGCCGGCTCAGTACCCAGCTCGGGATCGGTCCGGTGGAAGCGAAGATCGCGAGGATGATCGATCATACCTTGCTCAAGCCCGAAGCCACTGAGGACCAGATCCGCCAGCTCTGCCGGGAAGCGGCCACGTATTGTTTCGCCTCTGTCTGCATCAACCCGGTCTGGGTTGAGCTCTCGGCGCAATTGTTGAGACGCACCGGGGTCAAGGTCTGCACGGTCATCGGTTTCCCGCTCGGCGCCGATACCTCCGAGACCAAGGCCTACGAGACCAGGAACGTGATCGGCAAAGGGGCTACCGAGGTGGACATGGTGATCAATGTCGGTCTCATCAAGTCCCGGCAATATGACCGGGTCCGGGAAGACATCCGGTCGGTGGTCCGGGCCACCCGTCCCAACATACTGGTCAAAGTAATCCTGGAGACCTGTCTTCTGACCGACGAAGAGAAAGTCAAGGCCTGCGAATTGAGCGTGGAGGCGGGGGCGGACTTTGTCAAGACCTCGACCGGTTTCAGTACCGGCGGGGCGACGGTTGAGGATATCGCCCTGATGAGAAAGGTGGTGGGGCCCGAGATCGGCGTGAAGGCGTCCGGCGGGGTCAGGTCGTTCGAAGACGCGGAGGCGTTGATCAAGGCCGGGGCCACTCGGCTGGGCGCCAGTGCCGGTCTGAAGATCATCCGCGCTAAAAATACCGCTGCTTCCGGGGCACCCGCGAATTATTAAGTTCCTGTTTCGGAATTTCCATAATCGGAAAAATCCGATTATGGAAATTCCGAAACAGACGAAAAAGCAACCAAAACAACAATTTTTGTTTTTTCCGTGCAATACTCAGGGCTTACCGTTATGGATTGAGCTGTTGGACACGAACTAATTTTTGGACTATAATCAATCCGTTTTAAGTTTAAAAAGTGAAGACTCACTAAATTAGCGCTGGAGGCGCTAATTTATAATTATGCAGAATAGCGGTCAACAGCTGCCTCCGGTGTATGTCCAGAAGAGGCGCAGCGTCTGGCCCTGGGTTGTTGCCGGCTGCCTGATCGTAATACTGGGAGGGGGTCTCCTCATCAGCCTGGCGGCCAATGTGTTTCTGATCAGGGGGAAAGCCGCTAAAGCGGCCGTCAAGGTAGGCCAGGATCGTTTCTCCGAGGTGGTGGTGGAAGGGGAGGGGGACGATAAGATTGTCATGATCCCGGTTGAAGGGTTGATTACATTCTCCGGTTCCCAGAGTTTCTGGGAGAGAGAGAGCATGGGGAAGCAGGTCGCGGAAAGGCTGCGGTCGGCGAAAGAAGATCCTTCCGTGAAAGCGGTTGTCCTCCAGATCGACAGCCCCGGGGGCGGGATTACCGCCAGCGATGTCATCTATCATCGGGTGAAAGAACTCCAGGCGGCCGGGAAGAAGGTGGTGGCGTCCCTGGGCGATCTGGCCGCCTCGGGGGGATATTATGTCGCTTCCCCCGCCGATTGCATCATCGCCCATCCGACGACAATCACCGGCAGCATCGGAGTGATCATTCAGTCGTTGAATATGGAAGGCCTGATGGGAAAGATCGGGATCCGGGATGTCACCATCAAGAGGGGGGAAGAAAAAGACATGCTCTCTCCGTTTCGTGATCTAACGCCGGCAGAGCGGGCGATGCTGCAGGGAGTGGTGGACGAGATGTATGAACGTTTTCGGGATGTGGTGGCCGAGGGCCGGGGCATGGACCGTGAACAGCTTGACGAGGTGTCGGGCGGAGCGATCTTTACCGGGACGCAGGCCCTAGATAACGGTCTGGTTGATGAGATCGGCTACCGGGAGCAGGCCATCGATAAAGCAAAGGAACTGGCCGGTCTGGGGTCGGCAACCGTGATCGAATACCAGAAGGTCTATTCCCTGTTCGATCTTTTCCGGGGACGCCTTTCCCGGGCGCTGGACCCTTCCGGCGGATTCGATTTCAAAGAGTTCTTCCAGCCGCGGACACCAAGGCTTTTATACCTATGGACAATATAACCAGACAAATTACTTCATATACAGTCACTCTCTCCGCCGAACAGTCCGGAAGATTGAAAACGGGCCTGGAGAAGAAGGGGTTCCTTTTTAGAAGTGTTCCTCACGCTCATTTCGGCGCCGCCCAGGGGAATCTTTCCCTCTGCCTCTACAAATCAGGGAAACTCTTGATCCAGGGGAAGGATACCGCCGACTTCGTCCAATTTTTTCTGGAACCGGAGATCTTAAAGGAGATCCGGTTCGGGTACGAGGAGATCCTGGAGGGGTTCCCGGGGGACCGGATCGGAGTCGATGAGAGCGGCAAGGGAGATTATTTCGGCCCGGTGGTGGTGGCCGGGGTCTTTCTCGACGCCGAGACCGAGAAAAAATTGCGGGCCCTTAACGTGCGGGACAGTAAAAAGATATCCGACCGGCGGATCAAGGAGCTGCGGAAAATCATCCGCAAGGAGTGTCGGTATTCCGTTGTTGCCATCGGACCGGAACGGTATAACCAGCTGTACACAACCATGGGCAACCTGAATCGTATTCTGGCCTGGGGCCATGCCCGGGTGATTGAGAATATTCTGACCAAGACCAGCTGCAGCAAGGCGATTCTGGATAAGTTCGGGCAAAAAGACCTGGTGCTGCGGGCTCTGATGAAGAAGGGCCGCTCGATCGAAGTCGAGCAGAAAGTCCGGGGGGAGTCCGACCTGGCCGTGGCGGCCGCCTCTGTTCTTGCCCGGGGGGAGTTTGTTCTCCGTTTAAAAAAGCTTTCGGATGAGATCGGGGTCAAGCTGCCGCTCGGGAACAAGAAGGATCTGGTGATAGCGGCGGGGAGGAATGTCGTCAGCAAGGCGGGGATGGAAGCCCTGGTCAGGGTGGGAAAGGTCCATTTCAAGACCACCAAAGAGATAGTAAGTGCCTAAAGTGTGAAGTGCCTAAAGTGCCTAAAGTTGTTCCGCTCTCTCCCGCTCCTCGCGTTTAGCTCGTAATTCCCAGGTAGATAGTTTGATAATATCGTCCTTAGTAATAAGTAAGAGTTGGATAGATATCATCGTGTAAGTTATAATTCTTCTACTTTAGGCACTTTAGTTCACTTTAGGCACTTCAAACTTTCTTTTATGTTCGCTCACCTGCACTGCCATTTCCTCGGTTCCTACTCGGACAGCCTCCTCGACCCGGGGCGTGAACTCTCCTGCGTCAAAGAGATGGGGCAGGAAGCGCTCGCCATCACTGATCACGGTGTCATCGATTATTGCGTTCCTTTTTATCAGGGTTGCCGGAGAGTCGGGCTTCACCCGGTCATCGGATGTGAAGTCTACTTTGTCGAAGACGCCCGGAAGAGCATCGAGGAAAACGACCCCTATCGTAATCATCTGATCCTGCTGGCCCGGGACAACCGGGGGTTCGCCAATCTGGTCAGAATGGTCAACCGAAGCTGGCTGGACAACAGCTTCGGTGAAATCAGGGGGCTGGTGGACTGGAAACTTCTCACCGAGTACCACGAAGGCTTGATCGCTCTCTCGGCTTGTTTCTGGGGATCGCTTCCCCAGAAATATATCACCGGCGGTCTGGAGGAAGCCGCGAAAGAATTTCAGCGCTACTTCGATATTTTCGGCCGGGATTTTTATCCCGAGCTGGGACGGCACGGCATCCCGGACGAGGAGAAAGCCAACCGGGGGCTGATTGAGCTTTCCCGGCGCTTTGGGGTCACCCCGGTGGTTACCAATGACGCGCACTATCGCCGGCCGGAAGACTGGGAGTTCCACGATGTTATCATCAAGACCCGCTTCGGTTACGGCACGGACTTCGAATTGGACGTGCGCAATTACTACCTGAAGAGCGAAGAAGAGATGCGGGCCCTGGGCTTCCCCCCCGAATGCTACGACACGACGGTGGAGATTGCCCATCGGTGCCGCGTGGACCTGGATGCCCTCCTCCCCGATCTCGAACCCGGGACGCTGAGCCCGGCTGACGAAGTCGTCTTCGGCCATCAACAGGTGGTGATCGATGCCGCTCAGGCCATCCGTGACGTTTGCGCGGCCTGGAAAATCCGTCCCGATGTAACCGGGGACCTCCTGGCGCCGGTCCCGGCAGGCATGCCGCTGGGAGAAGCCTGCCGGGAGTTTCCGGATCTCCGGGCTTGGCTTGACCGGAATCCGCGGATCAAACAGGCGGCGGAACGGATCGAGGGTATCCCCCGCGTCAGCCGCCCCGATTTCGGGAGGATCGTTCCCGTTTCTCTCCCGCGGCTCCGCGACTGCCTTCCGGTGAAGCGTTCCCGGGGGGAGATCATCGCCGCCTACCCGTCCCCGATCCTGGAGAATTTCCGGGTGCCGCTGGCCCCGGTCTCCGCCCTCTCCGCCATCGCCCCCGGCATCCATGCCCGGATTATGAAGCGTGTCTCCCTGGAAGACGCCCGCACAAAGATGGACCGGGGGGAAGCCGCCGGGGCGGCACTACTGCTGGAAGCTCTCCTCCGGGCGGATCCGGATAATCTGGACGCCCGGTATCTTCTGGCCGATGCTCTCTATTCCCTTCGCCGGTACGGCCCGGCGGCCGCCGAATATGGTATCCTGGCGGAATCGGACCTTGCTCCCCGACTGCTGCCCCGGGTGCTCACCCGGCAGGGCTGGTCCTACAGCTGGCTCCGCGAGCCGGAGAAATCCATCGAATCCTTTGAAAAGGCTCTGCGGTTAAACGGCAATTACGGCGGCGCCCTATACGGGGCCGGGGTGATCAATTACCGGCAGGGAAAACCGGTCGCGGCCCGCGCCGCCCTGGAATGCTTTCTCTCGCTGTACCCGGAAGGGAATAAGGCCGATAAAGCCCGCGCTCTCCTCGGCCGCCTCAACCGTTCGGGTAATGAACATTAAATAGCCGGATGACGTACTATTTAAGAACTCAGCTTCGCAACTGAGGGAGGGCACGGCGGTCCTCCCCTACGTAGGGGCCGACCGCTGTGTCGGCCCGATTTATTGAAATTCCGAAACAGCAAGTTAGCGCCTCCGGCGCAACTTGGTATGAAGTTGAATTATAAAGTGTCAGGTCCCTTCACACTTTCAACTTTACACTTTCCACTTCAAGTTAGCGCGAAGCGCTAACTTGTTAAACTATGAGGTTGTCAATACCCCGTCCAGTGAGTATCTTACCTGCTCAATCAGACGGGTGAATGTCATCCGCGCTGGCGACCCACGGAACGGAGCTCGTCGATGGGAATACGGAAAGTCCAAAATGTGATCCCGGAAGAGAAGACAGGTTTCTGGGAACGGATTGAAGACTGCCCCCTCTGGAGGCTGATAGGTTTTGTTTTCCTGCTCTGTCTTTCCGAGCGGGTAATCGTTACCCTGATTTTTTTTCTCCGTTGGGGCTGGCACACGGTGAGCGGTATAGAACTATGGTTCTATTACGGTGTCGCCCGGGGGACCTTCGATCTTTATTCCGTCTGGGATCCGACTCTGTGGATACTGAGGACCCTGGGGTTTTTCCTGGGCGGGCTGCCGCTTCTCTATGGGACATACCTCGTTTCATCGCTCAGTTCCTCCCTGAACGCGGCCCTCTTCTGCCTCTTTGTCTCGGAAGTTCATGAGAAAAAGACCGGCTTTTTGGCCGGGATACTGTACGGCTCCATGGTCCTACCCATGTTCAACAGCGCCGGCACCGTGACCCATGATATCTTCGCCTATCCCTACCTGATTCTCTCCATTTACGGCGCGGCGGCGGCCGTGCGGAGAACGGGCTGGAAAAAACTGCCTTACGCCGGGCTGAGTATTCTCGCGCTTTTCCTGGGGTTTCATGTCGGACCCACGATTTATGTGGGGGCCGGGACCATCGCCATCTATCTTCTCTGGCAGGCGGTCGTCTCCCTCCTGGGCGATCATCCTCTGCCCCGGATTCTGGCTTTGATCCTCACGCCGCTGCTCACGCTGGCCGTTGTTTATTTCGGGGGCAGCTTTATTTTCGGCCATGTCAGCCTGAAGGCCATCCTGATCACTCTGGGAGTGCTGGCGGTCTTTATCGGGATCTGGGAAGTGGTACGCCTGGGGATACGCGGCGGCCGGCCCCTCCCGCTGCTCGCTCTCCTGGCCGCCTCCGTCTTCCTTTTCGGGTGGATTTTAATCCAGTACCGTGTCCTGGGAGAGGACCTTGCCGTTGAAAGCGTCTGGGGCTGGCTGTTTGTGGTTTTCTTCACCGCGCTGGTCACGGGTCTTCTTTACTCCTATTCACGGATCGAAAAGGCTCTCTTCCCCCTCGCGGTCGCCATCTTCCTGGTTCTCCTCTTCACCATAATCGTGTTGCTCCATTTCGAGGTCACCCCGCAGATGATGGAAAAGACCTATGACCTTGCTCTCCAGACACGGGGGATCGACGTTCGCGCCCAGATCAAGGCCGGCTCCGGAGATCTTTTGGGGAGTTCTCTGGGCGACTACTGGCTCCGGTTTAATTTTCTCCTCTTCTTCCTTCCGGTCGGTCTCTGGATCGCGTTCCGAAAAAAGGACGTCCTCGGCTGGGCGCTCATTCTTTCCGGCTTTCTGATGTCTCTGGCCGCTGACCGGGGAACCCGTCCCCTGACCTTCGGATTTGCCCTGATGGGGGCCCTGGCATTTGTCAATTGGCGCCCTATCTACGGCTGGATCCTGGCTCTCTGGATGTGTTTTATTATCGGCGTTTTCGGGGGGAAGTATTCGACGGAATACGCCGTTTTTTTCCCGGCCGCCGCGGTCTTTATTTATTATTCCCTGCAATGGCCGGCGGTCGGCCGGCGAACGGCCGCCGGTATGGTCACTCTCATTCTGAGTCTCTTCGCGCTCCTGGCGGCCTTTATCTTCTTGTCTTGGCCATCCCTCCGGGACAGCGCGGGAATCTTCTCTCTCCCCTATATATCCGGCGGTCTGCTTGAAACGGCCCCCGGTTTCAGGTATCTGTTTATCCTTTTCTCGGCCGCGCTGGCGGGGTTGATGGTCCTTGTCATCAGGGAGCGGGTGGTACATTCGGTCTGGCCGAGATGGATCTGGGCGATCTTCGCCCTCACTGTCCTCTGGGTAGTGGCGGGAGGAGTGTTGGGAGGGCTGATCTTCCGGGCCCGGGAGCTGGGGAAACCGGAAGCGCTCCGGCTCCTGCCTGGAATTGTCGGACTCGAACCGAAGGCGCAGGTTGAGGCCATCAACTCCATTCTCGCCGGGCTCAACCGGTACATCGGCGCGGTCCGCGAACAGTGGTCAGTCCAGGTCTGCCTGATCGTGCCGGGCCTCCTCATGCTCCTGTTCGCAATCGCCCTTCCGGTCCCGGACCGGCCGGGCCGCCGCTGGCTTCTCGGCACCCTTTTTAAAACGGCTTTTGGGGTAATACCTCTCCTCGGTCTTCTTCTTTTGTTCCTGGGGGTAGAGAATTTCTGGTCTTCGTGGTATTTGATCGCGCCCCCCTTGTTCGGCGCCCTGCTCTTTATTCTGCTCTGGCCCCGGAGAAGGCAGGAATTCAAAAACTACCTGGTGGGGGTGGTGGCGGTCTGCTGGCTTTTTGCCACGATCATCCCGTCCATGAACCAGACCCCCAAAAGCACGGAGGGTGAGTATCGGGTTTACCACTGGCTGGGCCAGCATACCGGGGGGAAAGGGAAAATTTTTGTTCCCTGGAGCGACGGCTATATGGCTGAAGCGATCTCCGGACTTCATTCGGAGCTTACTCCCCAGAGGATTGATTTTGATTTACCCCGGCTCTACTGGCAGTCGGAAAAGGAGGCGGCCGCTACCCTCGCTTCTCTGGGTATTGAGTACGTGATGATTTCCTCGAAGTACTTCAAGCTCCTCCGGTATAACAAGGAGACCGGTGAGTTCCAGTACAGCTTCTCCCCGGATATTATCTACCAGCCACAGCAGATGGGCATCATGAATGTGACCCAGCTTCAGCAGGCGATGCTCTACCGGCTGCTCTACCGCTACCGCGACCTAGAGCATTTTAAACTAATTCACTATGAGCGCGACCCGGCCGTGGATGAGACCTTTCTCATGTACCGGGTCGTGCCGCCGGCGACTCAATAAAATTAAACTTGTTTTCCCGGGGAAGTTATTACTATTATCTATCTTATTTTTCTGCGGAAAAATAAGAATGCGCAAGCGGTGAAATACTATTTCAGGAGTATTTTATGTTACCGGTATTGCCCCAATGGAATCATTATGGTCTGGGCTCAAAACATAAATTAGCGATCCCCGATTTTATCGGGGTAGACTGCGGGAACTAATATATGAAGAAAATCACGGTAAAAGAAATGAAACACGACGGCCTGGTAGATGCCGTCGCCACCACGGCAACATTCATGCAAAGATACCAGGTCGCCTTTATCGCCCTGAGCGTCATCCTGGTTCTGGCGGTCGTTGTCTTCGCCGCCGTCTTCTATCATGCCGCCAGCCGGGTGGAAAAGGGAGAGAGCGATCTCAGCCAGGCGCGCTCCAAAGAAGATCTCCGGGCTGTCTTCGATCAATTCCCCAATACCCCCTCCGGCGCCCTGGCTCTCATCCAGCTTGCCGCCGTACTTTACGATGAAGGAGAGTTTGATCAGGCAGAAGAAACCTATCAGCTGTTTATCAGCAAGTATCCGGAACACCCGCTGGCGGCTTTCGCGCAGATGGGGGTGGCTTATTGTCTGGAGAGCAAGGGGAAGCTGGAGGAGGCGGTCGCCGGTTATGGATTGATCGAGTCGCGGTATCCCGCTTCCTCCCTGGTGCCCGAAGCCGGCGTGAACAGGGGTCGTTGCCTGGCCGGATTGGGCCGGAATAATGAAGCCCTGGAGTCTTACCGGTCGGTGATCGAACGTTTCCCGCAGAGCATGTTTGCCGGCCTGGCCCGGGAAGAGTTGGTCAGCCTCCTGAGCGAAATTAGCGCTTGACGGAATATTTTGTTACTGATAGTTTCGAGCCGAAAATAGCCATCCCGCACGCTGGAGAAGATTCGGAAGAATAACCCATTACTCCCGGGTGGAGAGATGGATATAGATAGATGGGAACTGTTAACCGGTACTGAGGAGGTTGTTATATGAAAAGGTTGATGTCTGTTTTACTGGCTGTGACGCTGCTGTTGGGCGTTTCGGCCGCGTTGAAGGCGGAGGTGCAGAATGTCCGGCTGGGAGGCGATATCCGTACCCGGGCATACTACACCAAGAACCTCTACAGCGTGGATTCTACGGAACAAACGGATGATTACTATATCCGCCAGCGCACCCGGGTTTCCGCCGAGGCCGATCTGACCGACAATGTCTGGGCGGTCTCCACCGTTGAGGCTGATGGAGACTGGGGCCAGAAGATCGTGGCCAGCGATACCGATTCCATGGGGACTACCACGTACACTAAAGAAGACAATAATTGGGACGTGAACATTGCCGAGGCATATATCCAGCTGAGCGAAATGTTTTATAGCCCCTGGACAACCAAGATCGGCCGTCAGTATCTCAACTACGGCCGTGGTTTCCTGATCAGCAGCCGGGAATGGGAATACAAGTTCGACTGCTGGAGGAATATCTTCGATTTTTACCCCTGGACAATTGACCTTTTTTACTCCCGTCTGGTTGAGTCGGACACGGTGAATGACAGCGTTCTTTACAAGGGAGGCGATGACGAGGATCTCTTCGGCCTCAACATGAACTATCAGGCCGATCTCTGGTCCATGGAAGGATACGTCTTCGGCATCCGGGATCAGTTCGATCAGGACTACGGAGACCTGAAGCAGGCCCCGATCGCCGTGGGGTTCCGGTTCGACGCCTCGCCGGTGGAAGCGTTCGATATCTGGGGAGAATTTGCCTATGAGTTCGGCAAATACCAAACTCTGAGCATGACTGAAGACGACAGCATCCGCGCCTTCGGTTTCGACGTCGGCATGGTCTATGTCTTCGATGTCACCTGGGAGCCCGCGATCGCGGTTTCCTATACCTATGGCTCCGGAGACAAGGGCGATGACGCGACTAACCCCGACGAGGCCACGTTCGATCCGCTCTTCAACTACAACTATTACGGATACGCGTATTCTCCCCGGCTCTCCAACATCGGGATCTTCAACGCCCAGGCCAGCATTCTTCCCTCCGAGGACACCACGATCGTGGTTGATTTCTACTGGTACAATCAGGCCCAGGACCGGGCCATGGTCATGGGAAACCCGGACATGGATAACGGCGGCGTCAGCGCTATGACCAGCGGTTCGGACAAGAACCTGGGGATGGAGCTGGATCTCATCGGCGAGTATGATTATACCGAAGATGTCTCCACCCAGCTGGTCTTCGCCTGGTTCAAGCCGGGAAAGGCCTATGATCTCCCGTCCAATGAAGAAGACCCCAAGGATGTTTTGGAAATTCGGGGGGAGATTCAGATCAGCTTTTAATTTTTCCTCCGGAAAAATTAAGTATATGAAAGCTGCCCCCGCCGGACGGCGGGGGCAGCTTTTTTTTCGTTGCAGGTGCGATGTGATTTTGTCGGGATATTACGTTCTGACTTCATCATCCGGGCAATCACATTATTTTTTCCCTTCGTGTCCTTCGTGTTCTTCGTGGTACATTATCTGTTAATCTAACAGGGATATGCGAAGATGGAAGAAATAAGGATACGACAGCGATTCATCTATCTTAAATGGCCCCTCCTGGTCCTGATTTCGGCCGGTTTTCTCTGGCTGAAAAGCTACGGCTTACACTACACGGTGGGCGGGGATGAGAACGCGTATTTCTATATGGCCCGGCTGATGAGCGAGGGAAAGCTTTTCTACCGGGACTTTTTTTTCGCCCATCCCCCCCTGCAGCTGCTTCTCCTGGCCTTGGTGTACACTCTCTTCGGCTTCAACCTGCTTGCCCTCAAATTGACCGCCGTTCTTCCGGTTTTAGCGGGGGGAGGCCTTCTTTATCTACAATTCTGGAAGAAAAAAGAAAGCCTGGCCGGCTGCTTTTTTTTAATTGTGTTCCTTTTCAGCTACGAGCTGCTGAAGGTCACCACGCATCCCTTCGGGCTCAACCTGACCGCCTTCTTCCTGATTGCCAGTCTCTATTTTTTTCTTGCCGACCGGCCGCTGATATCCGGACTCTTCTGGGGCTGTGCTTCAATAACCGGTCTTTATGCCCTTCCCTGGGGAACGCTGCCGTGTCTATATTATCTGCTGCGCCGCGACCGGTATGCGCTCCTGTTAGGATTCCTGGGCGGTTTTCTCATTATTTTCGGTTCCGTTAACGGGCTTTTTCTGCTCTGCTTCGGGGATAAATATCTCACCCCGGTATATATCTATCACTTTCTGAAACCGCGTGGTCCGGAACTGGTGGCCGACATCTATCTTCGGGTGCTCCGGCGCAATATCCTGATTTTTTTCCTCCCTTTCCTGTACGCGTGGACTCCCCGGACCGCAAAGCGCACCACGGTCCTGGGCGCCGCCTTAATGTACCTGGTGCTTCTGGGGGGACTCAATCCGCTCTTTACCCAATACTTCATGCTTCCCATCCCGTTTCTGGCCTGGATCGGAGCGGTTAGTCTGGCCGGGGTCGTTAGGCGTTTCCCGGCGAAGGGCCCCCGGAGGGCGGCCGGTGCCGCCGCGGTAATGCTCCTTTTGGTTTTCAGCGCTGATGACGTTCGACGCTATATCCCGCATGAAAAGGGAACGGGTTTTGAGACCGCGGATCAGTGCCGGGAATTTATACTGCAGAACTCTACCGCAGACGACCTGCTCTTCGGGCACGTGACGACCGTCCCCCTTCTGGCTTTAATGACCGGTCGGGCAATAGCGCTGGACATGGTGGACACGAATTACATGCGGTTCAAGGCTGGCCTGGCCGATATCGGCGAGACCATGGAAAAATTGGCGGCGGAGCCCCGCTTGAAGTTTATTATCATCCAGGAAAGTCGCTTCTGGCTCGATCCCCGCGTCCAGTCATATCTTTCCCGGTATCAGCCGGTGGCGGTCTTCAATGAGCCTCGGGAGAGAATCATTTTTTACGATTGCCGTAAAAAATAAGTGGGAAATCCTTCACGTATGTTCTATTCTGGCGGAGGTCGAAAGAAATCCGGTTGAACAAACGCCGGGTATCTTCCGTATTAGCAATAGATAAATAAATATAGGAGCTGTGATAATGAAATGCCGATACTTTTCGGTACTGAAACGGGGCCTGCAGGGGATCATCCCGGCCGGGATCTGCAGTATCCTGGCGGCCTGCGCTACGACGCCCCCGCCCCCCGATTATAACGTCCAGATCCACACCGTTGACAATCAACAGATCAATCTCTGTAACTTCAAGGTATTTGAAAAGAACTATCAGATCGACAGCCAGGCGTTTCGGGCCCGTTGGCGTCAGAGTCTGGCTCTGGTCACGCTTCCTTTCGAAGATGTCGCGTCAGCCCGGAAAATAAGCCGGTTCATCACGCGGGTCCGGTTCAGAGACGGGAGCGAGGATGATTTCACGGAGTTCTTTGTCGACGATTATAATATGAAGGGCTGGTCGGGGTACGGCCCTTTCGAGATCAACGCCACTCTGGTCCGGGGGCTGGTCTTTGTGGATGAAAACGGAAACCCGGTGGGGGGGAGGCTTCCGCCTATATCCCTCCCATCATTCCCCCGCCGCAGGTCGAGGATCGGTTGATTACCTTTGAGGGAGATATTATCTCCGGGGAACTACTTGCTCCCCGGTATAAAATCAGGACCGCTTATGGCACCCTTATTCTGGACCGGGACCTGATCAGTGAAATCCTGATAGACCGTGAAGCTGAGGTTCTCCAGCAGGTCGCCAAATTGAAGAACGGGGATATCATCAGCGGTTTCCTTGAACCCACCCAGATCCAGATGCAGGTTTCCGATGATCAAATGGTTACCCTGGATGTCGATCAGTTGAGCCGGATTCGCTTTGCTCGTCCTGTTGCCAGCGAGGAAGACGAAGAGAGGTAGATAATCATAATGACGAAACCCGAATGAAGAAGCGCCTCCGCCGCAGCGGCTTCGGCGCTCTCGCGAAGGCGGATGACGAAACTCGCTCTGGCATCCCAGGCGGCGTGGCCAATGGGGGAGTGGGAATTTAGTCATTCGGTATTCGGATTTCATTCGGATTTCGGGTTTCTCCTCCGGAGGCGGATCAGCCTCAGGCTGAGGATTTCGTCATTAAGAAATATTGCCACTCCATTGATTGGTATAACCAATTTCACGTAACTCATAATTATTTTATAACGTAAGCAGATGGGCTGTATTTTTTGTGACATTATCAGCAAGAAGATCGCCGCCGATATTGTCTATGAAGACGACGATGTCCTGGCGTTCCGGGATCTCGCTCCCCGGGCGCCGGTTCATATCCTGATTATTCCCCGAAAGCATATCTCCGGGATGCCGTCGGCGGCGGAAAGCGATCGGGAACTGCTGGGCAGGTTGTATCTGGCGGCGGCCCGGATCGCCCGGGAACAGTCCATAGAGCGGAGCGGGTACAGACTGGTGATCAACTCCGGTCCTGATGCCGGACAGGCGGTTGATCATCTGCATGTTCACCTTCTGGGGGGGCGGAGTTTCGGCTGGCCTCCCGGGTAGGGGCGATCCCGCCTGTCGGCAGGCCGGCATATGATCGCTCACCTGATTGCCCGGGCGCGGAGGAAGACAAGAATCTCCCCGACACTGCAAAATGCCTGAAATACGGATCAGGGTCAAAAAGAAGCCGGGGTTCGAGGACTTTCCTTTGCCCCGGTACATGAGTCCGGGCGCGGCCGGTATGGACCTGCTGGCGGCGATCGAGGACGAGGTGCTTCTTCACCCCGGTGAAATCAGATTTATTCCATCCGGTATCTACATCGCTCTCCCCCCCGGTTATGAGGCCCAGCTTCGTCCCCGGAGTGGACTGGCTCTCAAGAAAGGGCTGAGCATTGTCAACTCTCCGGGAACGGTGGATGCCGATTACCGGGGCGAAGTGGGGGTTATCATGATCAATTCGGGCAAGGAGATCGTTGCCATCTGCCGGGGGATGCGAATAGCCCAGATGGTCTTCCAGGAGGTTATCCGGGGAGACTGGGAAGAGGTTGCTGAACTCGACTCAACCTCCCGAAACACGGGAGGGTTTGGCCATACCGGGCAATAATAAAGAGTTCAAGTGTAACGAAAAATCCAAATAATATATAATCCGAAAAGTATTGATTTATTCCAGGAATTTAGTTTTAGTGTAGTGATACTGAATTAGCGCCGAAGGCGCTAATTTATAAAGGAGAGACGTAATGGCGGAAGTTAGGATCGGGATTATCGGTGGCAGCGGTCTCTATGAGATGGACGAACTGGAAGACCGCCACCGGGAGAATATACAGACCCCCTTTGGAGAACCGTCTGATGAGTATTTACTGGGAACTCTTGGCGGCCGGAAGGTCGCTTTTCTCTCCCGTCACGGAAGGGGTCACCGCTATTTCCCCAGCGAACTGAACTACCGGGCCAATATCTGGGGTTTTAAGAAACTGGGTGTGGAATGGATTGTCGCCGTCAGCGCGGTAGGGAGCCTGAAAGAGGAATTGAGGCCGCTGGATATCGTCCTTCCCGATCAATTTTTCGATCGGACCAACCAGGCCCGGAAGAGCACTTTTTTCGGGGACGGGGTGGTCGCCCACATCGCGTTTGCCGAACCGATGTCGAAGGTGCTCCGGGAGATTATCTATCAAGCCGCGGTTGAAGCCGGCGCCCGGGTTCACCGGGGAGGCACCTACATTAACATGGAGGGACCGGCTTTCTCCACCCGGGCGGAGTCGAATGTCTATCGGCAGTGGGGGATGGATATTATCGGCATGACCAATTTGCCGGAAGCAAAGCTGGCCCGGGAGGCGGAGATAGCGTACCAGACAATGGCCATGGTCACCGACTACGACTGCTGGCGACACCAGGAGGGGATTGAGGATGTCTCGGTGGAGACGGTGGTGGCGACCCTGCTCAAAAACGTCTCTCTGGCCCGGCGCATCATCAGGACGGTGGTGGAGAGGATTCCGCGGGAGCCGGACCCGGCCTGTGCCAACGCGCTGAAGAATGCGATCATGACCGCCCCCGAAGTGATCCCGCCCCAGGCCCGTCAGCGTCTGGCGCTGATAATTGGAAAATATGTTTAAATTAGCGGCTTCGCCGCTAATTTAGTGAATTTTCTCTTTTAAAATATAAAAATAGATGGCGAACCGAAAATTAGTTCGAGTCCAGCAGTTCAATACATAACGACAAACTTTTTTTAGAAGAAGCGAAAACTAAATATACTATTTTAGTTCATCAAAGATCCCCGACGCTGGCGTCGGGGATCCACTAAATTAGCGACCGAAGGTCGCTAATTTAAGGAGGTACTGTTGTGAAAAAAATGATGATTGTGTTAATACTCGCGGCCGGGTTTTATCCTTGCCTGTCTATGGCCCAGGATGCCGAGACGCTCAAGTCCGCCCTCCCGAATGGATTCTCCCTGATATCCGTTAACCGGGAGGCCACCCCACTCAGCGCCGAGGTCAGGGGGCCGGACGGGAATATGATAACGGTGTACCTGATCAAAAACGATAACGGACAGTGGGTTACCTCTTCCGACCCCAACTATTACCGGGCGCCGGGAGACGTCTTTGATGAGACCGAGCAGCAGGACGAAAGTCAGATAAATACTGACCAGGAAAAGGTGCAGAAGCTGTATAATGAGCAGCAGCGGGACCAGGATATTGCCGACGATGTCAATGCGGACCGATGATCCGAATTAACCTGATTCATGCCTGCCGGCCGGCAGGCATGAATCAGGTTAGAAGTTCATCACTTTCCGTTCCCCAAAGCCGCCGCGGTCTGCGGATTTTTTACGACGGATCTCTTCCAGATCTCCGGGGGTCAAGTCCGCTTCCCGGGCCAGGTGGTAGACGACCTCCATAATATCAGCCAGTTCCGCTGGTTCCCGGCTTTCCAGAAATTCCGCGACCTCTTCTTTCAACTTCTCTGTGAGAAGATGAGTGTATTCAGCCCGGGAAGCGGTCCGGAACGGGGCTTCCCTCCCCCGGTCGGCAGTGACGATCTCGGGGATTCTGTCTCGTACCAGCTTTTCCATTATATTTTCCCTCCAGGATATATTTTCCCTCCGGGAAAATATAGTTTTGAACAATGACCGGGATTGAAAAATCGGCAACACGAAAAGAAATTCATTTTATCAAATCCACCGGCAAAAAAATTAAAACCAAAGGCTTATTTGTCACGGTAATGTTGATAAAAAAATCCGCGCTGTTCCTTCAGGATAAAAGAGTGTTCATAGAGACAATTTCTGACGGATTTTTTTGGTTCCCGACAGAGTGGGTTTGAGTTGGAGTGCCCTCTTTAAATTTTCCCGGGCTCTCTGCATCTCGCCCAGCCGGGAGTAACATTCCGCGATCTTTTTATAAAAGAAAGCCTGCTCATTCTTCGGGAAACTGTATTCTTCCAGTAGTTTTCGGTAGTAACCGATGGCCTTGTCCGGTTCGGCCTGTCTGGTCAGTTTACGGCAGTAGAGATCTCTTATCCGCTGTTTCAGTTCGGCGCGAAAGTGACGGAAATAATCCCATTTCATGTCTTCCCGGTAAGCGTTCTCATAATAAAGTGCCGCCTCTTTATACCGGCCCTGTTGCTGGTACGCCTCGGCCAGCAGGAAGGTGAAGTCAAGGTAGTCGGCGAATCCGAGTAATCCCGGCAGGTCCAGGGAATCGCCGTGGGTTTTCAGTAAATTCTCATGATTGGATAATGCCGTTTTGACGGCCCCGTGCAAAAGATCGTAGAAGATGAGAAGAGAGCGGGCATAAGGATCGTTCCCCTTCTTCGCCAGGGAGTCCCGGTATGACCGGCCGGCCTCAGGCCGCTGTCTGCGAAATCGGAGATCATAAACGGCCCTTTTCCCGGTGTCCATCAGGATCCGATATGCCTCCAGGAGAACGCGCATCTTGACGGCCGCGGTTTCCGGATCGAGGGTGCTGGTATCGGGATGATACTTCTTGGCCAGCCGCCGGAAGGAAGCGCGGATAATCGTGGTGGAAGCGGTAGGACCCACGTTCAGGATCCGGTAATAGTTTTTTACTGATCGCATGATATAAATGAGCGCCTTCGGCGCGATTATTAACCACGAAGAACACGAAGTTCACGAAGGGACTTTATAAAAATAGAAATAATTATTACATTTTCCATATTTTTCTTCGTGTTCTTCGTGTTCTTCGTGGTTATTATCCATTTTTTCTATGGTTTTGAAATTCCGAAGCAGTAAAGTAGCTTGCACGCTTGCAAATTTATAAAAGCCAGTTATAACATAGGATGGGCATGATAATAAAAATTTCTTTCCCTCGCAGAGGACATATGGTATATTTCCAATCCTCAAAATGACAGTAACACTCTTATTATTCCTGGCGATCCTGCTTTGTTTTTCCGCCTTCTTCTCCGGTTCGGAGACGGCACTTTTCTCTCTTCCCCGCTTTACGGTCGAGAAACTGAAGCACCGGAAACCAGACCGCGGCCCCATCATTGCTCGCCTCCTCAGCCGGCCCCGGCGCTTGCTGATCTCGATCGTGGTCGGGAACATGCTGGTCAATATTCTTTCCGCTACCCTGGCCGGCCGCCTTTCTTCCACCATCTTCGCTTCCGGTCCTCTCCATTCCCTGGCCTGGGTTTTTTCCGCCGTTGTCATGACGTTTGTCATTCTTATCTTCGGCGAGGTGGGTCCCAAAGTCCTGGCTATCAACCGGGCCGAGAAGATAGCTCTGGCGGTAGCTCCCGCTATCTCGCTGTTGTATAAAGCGGTATCTCCCATCAGAATCGTGGTGCAGTTTTTCAGCGACCAACTCATCGGGATCTTCGATAAGAAAAACCCGCACCGGGAGTCTCCTCTGACCAGGGAGGAACTGGAAGCCGCCCTTGATCAGGGTTCCCGAGAGGGGGCGCTCAACGGGGAAGAGAAAGAGATGATCAGCGAGATTTTCAAACTGGGAGACAAGAGCGTTCGTCAGCTGATGACTCCCCGGAATGAGATTGCCTCCTTCGAAGTCGATACCCCCCTGGATGAGATCGCCCGCGTGATCAATGAGAAAGAGTATTCGCGCATCCCGATCTATTCCGGCAAGGTGGAGAATGTCAGCGGTATTCTCTATCCGAAGGACCTGGTTATTGCCCGCGCTCGGGGGGTTGAAAATCTGGTGCTGGGAGACATTCTCCGTAAGCCCTATTTCATCCCCGAGACCATGAAGGCGTCCCGCCTTCTGAAGGAGTTTCTGGAAAGGAAGATTCATATAGCGCTGGTGGTGGATGAATATGGAGGGCTCTCCGGGCTGATTACTCTCGACGATTTGATTGAGGAGATCGTGGGCGAGATCCAGGAACGGGGAGCACCGCCGCCGGAATATACGGTAATCGATGAAAATACCGTCCAGCTTCGAGGTCGGATGGAGCTTGATTACGTGAATGATGAGTTCGGTCTCGACCTGGCCGGGGAGAAAAGCGTGACCCTGGGAGGGTTCATTTGTGAACGCCTCGGGCATATCCCCCAGCCGGGAGAATTCTATCAGGAGGGGGGAATCAGGTTTACCGTGAAAAGTCTGAAAAAACGCCGGCTCGACCAGGTGGAGATGCGGGGGCCCCGGATCGGCGCCCGCCTGAAGAAGGATGAATCCGCGCGATTAAGTAGCGCCGAAGGCTCTAATTAGAGTTTACTCGGAAAGCTCATAAGCACTCAAATCCTAATATCTAAATACTAAATCCTAAACAATATCAAATGACCCAAACTAAAAAATCAAAAACAATGGGGCGAAAACCGGCGATATTTGAAACATTTGATCATTTTGATTTTGGATTTATTTAGGATTTCGATATTAGGATTTAGGATTTCCTGCTCGAATTCCTTTACGAGCAAGGTATAATTAATATGACAATCGGTCTCAGTATTCTGATTATTTTTTGCTGTCTGATCATCCACGCGTTTTTCTGTGCTTCGGAGATGTCCCTGGTTTCGGCCAACCGGCTGCGCATTCGTCATCTTGCCGACTCCGGAAGCAAGCGGGCCCGGGTCGTCGATCTGCTGCTCGAAAACCCGGAAAAATTTCTCTCTACCACCATGGTCGGGATCAACCTTTTCCTGGTCCTCGGGGCCACGGTGGCATCAAATCTTTTTTCAGTTGACCTTGGTTTCGACGATCGGGGCCCGTTTATGGCAACCATTGTTATGTTGCCGTTGATTCTGGTCTTTTCCGAAATCACCCCTAAAAATATAAGCCGGCCCCGGGCGACCAGCATGAGCCTCCTCTTGAGCTATCCTCTCCGGCTTGCCTACTACATTCTCTATCCGTTGGTAAAGATAGTCTCCTGGCTCTCCTCTCATCTCCTGATGTTGCTCGGGGTGACGCCGGAAAGGAATAAGCTCTTCACCTCGGTCGACGATATACGTCTTCTGATGGAGGAAGGGAAGAGGCAGGGAACGTTGACGGCGGATGAGGAGAAGATGATTGCCCGGGTATTCGAGTTCGGAGAAAATGAGGTTTCCGAGATCATGGTCCCCCTGATCGATGTCACGCTCGCGCCCGAAGACGCGACGGTGAGCAATATCTTGCGGATTATCAGCGAGAGCGGTCACACCCGGATCCCCATTTACCGGGATCGCGTTGACAGAATTATCGGGACCATCCAGGTGACGGATCTGGTAACGGCTCCGGGAGATCAGAGCATCGAGACTCTCATCCGGGAGCCGTATATTGTCCCGGAGAGTAAGCCTCTGGAAGAACTGCTGGAGGAACTTCGCAGCAACGATGTCAACATGGCGATCGTGGTTGATGAATACGGCGGGGTGGCCGGTATCGCCACCCTGGAGAATATCATCGAGGAGATCGTGGGAGATATCCATGATGAGTATGATCTGGAAGATGTCTCCCGGTTCAGAATGAAGGAAGACGCGCTCGAGGTCTCGGGTCGGATGAGGCTGGACGAGGTGAACGATCTCCTCCCTCTCGACCTTCCCGAAGACAGGGAAGAGGAAACGATCGCCGGGTTTTTAATTGACCAGCTGGGCAAGATCCCTGTGGCCGGGGAGGAGAGGAGTTATCATGGGCACCTCTTCAGGATTACTCAGGTGACCGATCGTCGGGTGGTCCGCCTGGAAATCCGCGGTCCGGCAGTGGAAAAGATGCGGCTCCAGCAGAAAGCGCCCCCGCCGGCCGAGACAAGGTAAAAGACCGCCGCTCTTATTTTTTCTTCCCCGATTAATGCTTCGGGGCGGGGCGAAAAAAGTCGAGCAAGCTCGACCACTACCAGTCAAGTTCCAAAGCTAACGTGCTGTTTTAAATTTCAATGAAATAGTGTAAAGTATTGCAGCCCCTTTACACTTTCAACTTTACACTTTCCACTTCAAGTCAGCGTGAAGCGCTGACTTGCAAAAGGAGGTGATGACAGAAAAAAACAGATAATATAGGATCCTCAAACAGTAACAATCACACAAGGAGAATTCGGATGAAAAGGATGGGAACAGCAGCGATTATTTTGTGCGGCCTGGCGATCGGTTCGTTCGCCCTCGCCGGCGTGATCGAGAATATCGACATGGAAGCCGGAATTGAGATCGGGGACTTTCACTACCGGGAATCGCATATCATGCGGGAGGACGGTGTTCAGGGGGGTATCTATGGATCGATCGCCATCCTGGCCGTCCGGCCCTGGTACTTTCAATTTTACGGTTCCTACGTCGGCGGCGACGTCAAATACGACGGGGGATACGGATCGGGCCGGAATTATCATGAGCTCACCGGCGATACCTCCAATTATATTGTCAACGGCCGCGGGATTGCCGGCTTTATGATCGGAGAAGACGGCCTTTGTATTATGCCTTACAGCGGTCTCGGGTATCGGTATCTCAGGAACGATCTCAATGACCTCACGATAGCGGGTGTCGTCAACGGATATCTTCGGGAACAGGTCTATCTCTATCTCCCCCTGGGCCTCGATATCTCGCTCCCCCTGGGGTATGACGGCAAATGGACGATCGGTTTGAAGAGCGAGTTCGACTGGATGTTCTACGGCGAGAACAAAAGTGGAGGCACCGAGCTGAAAAACCAGGATGGCTATGGCTTCCGCTTCATCCCTTACGTGCGCCTGGATGTCAGCGAGCAGCTGGCCCTCAAGCTGGAAGTTTTCGGCGAATACTGGAATATCAACAAATCGGATGTCAACAACGGTATCCTGGAACCGGATAATGCCAGCAACTATTACGGCGCCCGGGGCGGCATCTGCTTTTAATTGGTAGTGGTACTTTTATGTAACCACGAAGGACACGAAGTTCACGAAGAATCCGCGGGAGATGACCATGGGTAGTTATTCCGATAGCTTACTTCGTGTTCTTCGTGTTCTTCGTGGTTTTAATTAATCTTGTTCAGGAAGGGGCGGTTATATCCTGAGTAGCATTTGAAGGAAATTGACCATGGAACTGGAAAAAAGAATTGCCCTGGCCCGGGGGGAGGGGAAGGTTGATCTTCTGCTCAAGAACTGCCGGCTGGTAAACGTATTCTCGGGGAAGGTGGAGAAAACGTCGGTCGCCGTCGCCGGAGATATCATCATCGGGATCGGCGACTACCGGGCGAAAAAGACCGTTGACTGTCGTGGCGCCCATTGCGCGCCCGGCTTCATGGACTCCCATGTTCACGTCGAGAGCAGCATGGTGACGGTCCCGGAGTACGCCCGGGCGGTTGTCCCCCACGGCACGACCACCGTTATCATCGATCCCCACGAGATCGCCAATGTCTTCGGCATCAACGGAATCCGGTACATGATCAACGCCAGCCGGGGTTGCCCGCTCAACGTCTTTGTCATGCTTTCATCCTGCGTGCCGGCCTCCGGTCTCGAGACTTCGGGAGCGGAATTGACCAGCCGCGACCTCTCGTTTCTCTGGGGTGAAGAACAAGTACTGGGTCTGGCGGAGATGATGAACTACCCGGGAGTCCTCTTCCGGGACCCCGAGGTAATGGCCAAGCTGAAAGCGTCCGCCGGCCGCCCGGTCGACGGCCACGCCCCCGGTCTATCGGGTAGGAATCTTAACGCCTACATCGCGGCGGGCATCGGGTCAGATCATGAGTGCTCCTCGCTTCCGGAGGCGAGGGAGAAACTGGCCCGGGGGATGTACATCATGCTCCGGGAAGGAACCGCGGCCAAGAACCTGAAGACGCTGCTTCCTCTCTGCACGCCCGGATCCTGTCGCCGTTGCCTTCTGGCCACTGACGACCGTCATCCCGAGGATCTGCTGGCTGAAGGGCATATCGATTTTCTGATCCGAACGGCCGTGGAAGAGGGGATCGACCCGGTGGACGCCGTCCGGATGGCCACGCTCAACCCGGCCCGTTACTTCGGGCTCCCGCGGCTGGGAGCGATCGCGCCCGGTTACCGCGCCGATATGGTATTCTTCGATAACTTTAAGAATCTCAGAATAGAACGGGTATACAAGGATGGATGCCTGGTGGCCCGAGAGGGGAGAATGATTCTGAAGGGATGGGAGCCGGAACTTCCGCCGCTTCGCGGTTCCATCAATATCGACTGGGCGAAACTGGGTGATTTCTCCATCAAGGCCGAAAAAGGCAAGGCGAAAGTGATCGGTATCGTCCCGAACCAGATTTTCACGAAAAAGTTGATGCTCTCATTGAAAACGACGGATGGATTCGCGGCGGCTGATGTGAAGCGGGACATCCTGAAGATCGCCGTGATCGAACGGCACACGGCTTCCGGGAACGTGGGTCTGGGATTTGTACGTGGCTTTGGTCTCCGCTCGGGCGCTCTCGCCTCCTCGGTCGCTCATGACTCCCATAATATTATTGTGGTCGGAACCAATGATCGGGACATGATGACGGCAGTTATCGAGGTGGCCCGTCTTGGCGGAGGGCAGGTGGTGGTGGATCATGATCATGTCAAAGCGGCGCTCCCCCTCCCCGTTGCCGGCATTATCTCGCCCCGCCCGCTGGCGGAGGTCCGCCGCTCGATCAGCCGGCTGAATCAGGCCGCCCACGCCCTGGGCTGCACTCTGAAGGACCCGTTCATGACCCTCTCTTTTCTGGCGTTGCCTCCCATCCCCGCCTTGAAGATAACCGATAAGGGGCTGGTGGACGCCGAACGGTTCAAGGTAGTTCCCCTGTATGGTGAGAAATGATGTTTTTTCTCTTCGGAATTTCCTGCAAAGAGAAATCCGATAGAGCAGTATCGTCCTTCACTCCGTGAAGGACTTGTAGTAGATGTAGGAGATGTAGTATCGCGTTGCCGAGGGCAACGCTTGCTGAACTGCAAGCGAAGCGATCCTACAATTCCTACAAAGAATGCCGCAGGCATTCTGATCCTACAAGTCCTGAAGCGCAGCGAAAGGACGATCCTACATAAATTTGCGAGCGCAGCGAGCTAATTAATAAATGAGTGCTTTGCTTTTAATGGGTATCTCGATCGTCGGCTTTCTGCTCGCCTACTTTCTCTATGCCCGTTTCCTCCAGGAAAAGATCTTCCGTCTCCGGTCCGATGAGAAACTCCCCTCCCGGGAACGGGAAGACGGTATCGACTTTGTCCCCTCCCGGCTCCCTATCCTCTTCGGCCACCACTTCGTCTCGATCGCCGGTCTGGGACCGATCATGGGTCCGGCGATCGGGGTGATCTGGGGATGGCTCCCCGCCTTTCTCTGGGTTTTTTTCGGGACGATCTTCCTCGGTGCGGTCCACGATTTCGGGGCCCTGATCATCTCTTTGCGGAATGAGGGGCGTCCGATCGGGGAAGTGGTCCGGGACCTGATCGGTTTCCGGGCCGGGACTCTTTTCATGCTCGTGATATTCTTCCTGCTAGCCCTGGCGATGGGTGTTTTTGCCATGATTGTCGCGGTCCTTTTCACCGATTTTTACCCGATTTCGGTCATCCCGGTCTTCGCTCTGATCCCGATCGCCATGGGAGCGGGATATATGATTTATAAACGGCACGTCGCCGCGCTGGTTGTCACCGTCATCGGTGTGATTCTCATGTTCGGGATGATTGAGGTGGGGATTGAACATCCGGTTCCCATCTATGGGTATTTTCTTCCTCATCAGACCTGGGACCGGGTTCTGGCATTGCAGGAAGCCGGGCGCCTTCCGGACGTCACCCGCCCCGGTCCGGCCATCACAGCGCTGAATGAAGCCGGCGACAGCGCCTCGGTCCTGCTGGTTGAGCAAGCCCGTCTCCGTTCTATCGATTTCTGGATATACATTCTCCTGATCTATGTATTTTTCGCCTCAGTTCTCCCGGTCTGGTCCCTGCTCCAGCCCCGCGATTATCTCAACTCATTTGAACTCTATGTCGGCATTATCCTGATCTGTCTGGGGATTTTCATCAGCCGTCCTCTGGTGACGGCGCCTCCCCTCCGCCTCCATGCTCCCGGCCTGCCGCCTCTCTTCCCGTTTCTCTTCATTATCATCGCCTGCGGGGCTATCTCCGGATTCCACAACTTGGTCTCTACCGGCACCACGATCCGGCAACTGAACCGGATTAGTGATGCCCGCTTCATCGGTTACGGCGGGATGCTGGCCGAGGGGTTCCTGGCGGTGGTGGTGATTATCACCTGCACCGCCACCATCGGGACCCGGACCGACTGGTTAAGCCGGTACGGCGATTTTTCCGCGATGAGCAAACTGGGGCCGAACCTTAATGTTTTTATTGCCGGCGCCGGTGATTTCATCTCCCGGGTGGGGATCCCGAGGGAATTTGCCGTCGGTCTGATCTCGGTGGTGGTCGTTTCCTTCGCCATGACCACGCTGGATTCGGGGACCCGCCTCTTGCGGTATGATATCGAGGCCCTGGGATCGACCTTCGGGATCAAACCGCTGAAAAACCGGTATCTCGCCACCCTGATCGGTATCGCCGCCCTCGGGTATTTCGCCCTGATGAAGATCGGCGGGCGGCCGGCCGGGATGACGCTCTGGGAGCTTTTCGGGACCACCAACCAGCTTCTGGCCGCCCTGGGCCTGCTGGCAGTCGGGGTCTATCTCTTTCAGATCCGGAGAAGATCCGTTTACTTTACCATTCCGACGGGGTTTATGCTGGTGGTCACTCTCACCGCCATGGTCTTGAAGCTGAAAGTATTCTGGGAGAAGAAGAGCCTGCCTCTGATGATCACCGGATTTGCCATCCTCGCCCTCGCCGTCTGGCTGTTGATCGAGACGTTAATCCTTGTCCGCCTTTTCTGGTCCGCCCGCCGGGAGGCGTCTGCTAAATCCGGGCAGTCAGCTTCCTGATTATTCCCGGCGCCGACATAACGAATATTCACCACGAAGGACACGAAGATCACGAAGGCAGATGGAGATAATGCTCCTCGTTTGTTTATATTCCATGAGTGCCTAATAGTTGTTATTCTTCGTGTCCTTCGTGGTTTAATGGCAAATATATCGCCTGCGAGGTGATTGTTGTGGATGAGAAGGAGTGCCTGCTTATCCTGAACCTGGTCCGTGGCCTGGGTCCGGTCAGAATCCGGAACCTGATGGAACATTTCGGCAGCGCCTCCCGGATCATCGGCCAGCCGGTCTCCGCCCTCCAGGAAGTGCCGGGGATCGGCCCTCACCTTGCCCGCGCCATCAGCAACTGGGAAGAGCTGGAATACCGGGAAGAGTTCAGGCTGATCGAGAAGCTGGGATTAACGATCCTGACCGTCTACGAGCGGGAGTATCCCGTCAACCTGAAAGAAATCTATGATCCACCGGTCGTTCTCTATGTCCGGGGAAGCCTGATCCCGGAGGATCGGCCGGCCCTGGCCGTTGTCGGCTCGCGCCGGGCCTCGCACTATGGCCTCCAGTCGGCCCGGAAATTGTCTTATCAGTTGGTGTCCCGCGGGCTTACGGTGGTGAGCGGCCTTGCCCGGGGGATCGATACCGCCGCTCACCGGGGGGCTCTCTCCGCCGGTGGCCGCACGATCGCGGTTCTGGGCAGCGGCCTGGGGAATATCTATCCGCCGGAAAATAAAAAACTGGCGGAGGAGATTGCTGCTTCCGGTGCGGTTATCTCCGAGTTCCCGATCCGCGCGGTACCCGACCGGCAGAATTTCCCCCTTCGGAACCGGCTGGTGAGCGGCCTCTCTCTCGGTGTTCTGGTGGTTGAAGCGGGGCAGCGGAGCGGTGCCCTGATCACCGCCCGGCTGGCCATGGAGCAGGGACGACTGGTGATGGCGATCCCCGGACGGATAGACAGTTTCTCGGCCCGGGGCACCAATTCCCTGATCCGGGACGGCGCGAAAATGGTTGCCGTGGTGGAAGACATTCTGGAGGAGTTCGAATATTTATTCCCCCGTGTCTTGGCTGCCGGTCCCGCTATCCCCGACGGTCCCGGCCGGCGGGATAATCTCTCGCCTGATGAGAAGTCGGTCTACGATGTCCTCTCTGAAGGAGAAGCCGGGATGGAGCAGATATTGTCGACAACCGGGCTCCCGTCCCCGGCGGTTTCTGCGGCATTGGTCTCGCTGGAACTCAAGCGTCTGATCAAGCGCTTGCCGGGGAAAGTATTTATCAAAGCATAGCACCGAGCTTCGGAGCGGGAAGGGGGGGTATTTCCCACTATTCCATCACTCCACCACTCCACCACTCCATTCCGGCTTTATGTGATATTATTCCAATGTAAAAATATAATACGGTAAAATAAATATATGCCTGCTGACTTTGAATCATACATCGACGCCTTTATCCGTTACCTCCGGCTGGAACGGAACGCCTCCCCCCACACGCTTCGGAATTACAGATCGGATCTTGCCCAATTTCATCGTTTTCTGAAATCACAGGATATTGCCGGTTTGGTCAGGGTGAAGAGAATCGACCGTCTTGCCCTGCGGGCGTATATAGCCTTCCTGCAGCAGGAAGGGGTCGGTAAGCGTTCTCTTTCCCGCAAGATATCGACTTTGCGTTCGTTCTTTCGTTTTCTGAGGAGAGAAGGAGTGGTGGAGAGTAATCCGGCGCGCCAGGTCTGGCTTCCCCGTCAGGATAAAAAACTGCCCCTGTTTCTGGCCCAGGATGAAATCAGGACGTTGCTGGAAGCGCCGGATCGATCGACATTCCTCGGTCTGCGGGATCGCGCCATCCTGGAGACCCTCTACAGCACGGGGATCCGGGTGGGCGCGCTGGTCTCCATGAACCGGGGCAATCTCGATTTAATCGGAGAGATGATCAAGGTGCGGGAAAAAGGGAAGAAAGAACGCCTCTGTCCGCTCGGCAGTTACGCGGTCCGGGCCCTGAGAAAATACCTTGATGCCCGCCCGCG
The DNA here is from genome assembly GCA_963822585.1 of uncultured bacterium. Classification (GTDB taxonomy): domain Bacteria; phylum Auribacterota; class Erginobacteria; order Erginobacterales; family Erginobacteraceae; genus CAWGIE01. Next base: position 5,084 of record CAWGIE010000039.1, on the reverse strand, counting down.
GCAGCCCGCTTCCGCTCCTCTGTTTATCAATCGTTCCCGGGAAAGACTCTCGGCGGAATCGGTCGGGAAGATGCTCAAGAAATACATCAAGCAGGCCGCGATCAATAAAAAAATTACCCCGCACGCCATCCGTCATTCGTTCGCGACCCACCTTCTCGATGCCGGGGCGGATCTCCGTTCGGTACAGGAACTGCTCGGTCATGAGTCTCTCAGCACCACCCAGATTTACACGCACGTTTCGAAAGAGCGCTTGAAAAAGGTTTATGACCGCACCCACCCCCGTGCCTGATCATTATGATAAAGAATGTGGTATTGATTATAGTCGGGCTGTTATCGCAGATTATCCTCAGCCACGCGGCAGAATTCAAAAAAGAGTACAGGATGCAGGTCACGGTAGGGCCGCTGACCTACTGGGGGCAGGGAGCGGCCCGGTTCGCTGAACTGGTCGGCGAGAAGACCGGAGGCCGGATCAGGGTAAAGCCTTATTACGGCAGCCAGTTGCTGAAGGGGGCCCAGCTCAACTCCTGCCAGATGGTGGCGATGGGTGCCGTCGACTGCGCTCTGGAATCCACCATCAATGTCTCCCCGGTGGTCCCGGAAATGAACATCTTCTCCCTTCCGTTTTTTATCTCCGGCTTTGCCGATGTTGACCGCATGGAAAATGGGGCGACCGGACGGAGTCTCTTCGCCTTGCTGGAGAAAAAGGGAGTAAAGCCGCTGGCCTGGGGAGAGAACGGGTTCCGTCAACTGACCAACCGGGACCGGTCCATCCTCTCTCCTTCCGATCTGGCCGGCCTCAAGATCCGGGTGGTGGGCAGTCCGATCTTTATTGACATCTTCCGGGGGATGGACGCCGATCCGATCAACATGAATTGGGGTGACGCGGTCACGGCTTTTCAGCAGGGAACCGTTGACGGACAGGAGAACCCGATTGCCATCTTGCTCGCGGTCCAGATCAGTCAGTATCAGCGGTATCTGACCGTCTGGAATTACCTGCTCGATCCGCTCGTGTTCTTCTGGAACAAGGATGAGTGGGAAAAACTCCCGGCGGATGTTCAAGCGGCGATCCAGGCGGCGGCCCGGGAGGCGGCCCGATTTGAAAAAGCCCTGGTCCGGGCCGGTCTTGACGGAGATACGTCACTGAACATCCTGAAAGCTGAGTTTCAATACACCCCTGCGATAACCGACCCGCTCCGTTACTTGGAGGGGAAAGGAATGATCGTCAGCATTCTTTCGGAAAAGGAGTTAAAGGCTTTCCGTGCCGCCACCGCTCGGGTCAGGAAGAAGTGGATTGAAAAAATAGGGGATGATATCTATTCCGCGGCCCAGGCCGACCTGGGGCTGCAGGTAGCTCTGCCTCTCTTGCCCTCCGCGGCCGCTCCCGCAATTCGATAGGCCGGGTAACTCCGGATATGAACTACACGTTATTCGAACAAGTGACCCTCTATCATTTTTTGTGGGTTTATATTCACCACCAGGTTTGTCCTGGTGGTGACTCCGCATACGTTTTTACCGTATCAAATAGAAGAAGCCCTTAAAATAAAAAAAGCGAATCTCTTTTTATAGAGATCTTCGTGACCTTCGTGTCCTTCGTGGTTTTTCGTAAGTTTGTGGAATGGATATAATGCAGAACAATGAAAGGATAGCTGAATGCCGCATCAGGGAGTGGGCGCCACATTAAGATGGGAACATGTCGCCGCCGCGGTTCTGCTGGGGGCGATGGCCCTGATCGCCTTCGTGAACATTCTGGGCCGGTACCTCTTTCATTATTCACTCTCCTTTACGGAGGAGATAACCATCAATCTATTCGTCTGGCTGACCGTCATCGGGACGGGTCTCGCCTTCGAGCGGGGCGCTCAGCTGGGAATGGTAACCTTCTTCAGGCTTTTCCCGGCCCGGCTGCGGCGGCTGCTTATCCTCCTGAGTGCGGTCCTCAGCGCCGGGCTCTTCGTGGCGATAGATCTTTTCCTGGTCCGCACCATCTACTACGAGATAACCATTTTTCGGGCCTCTTCGCCGGCGCTCGAGATCCCGATCTGGATCTATTATGCCGGCGTGGTGGTCTTTTCGTTATCCGTCTTTAAGGGGATATACCGGGGGGCGGCCTCGGAGATGCGGAAGAGGGGGGTATCGTTCGCATCTTCGGAAACGGGGCATAGGGAATAAGCATGGAGTGATGGAGTGCTGGAGTAATGGAGTAATGGGGCTGGATCCCGGCAATCCAGTACTCCAACACTCCATGTTCGCGGTGGAGTCGATCATATATGTGCGTACGCTTTCGTTAAGATTACTGCTTCGGAATTTCCCCGATAGCCATCGGGATGCGCCTCTGGCGCACAATAATCTTATTTTTCCTCCGGTAAAATCAAAATGTGCAAGCATTGAATCAACATTGCAGGGATATTTTAAAATAAATTCGTGTAATTCGTGTAATTCGTGTAATTCGCGAAATTCGTAGTTTTTTTAGTTGTCCGAGCGAAGCGAGGGCTGAGTTCTGATGACAGCGCTGACTCTATTCGCGGCTTTTTTCCTGCTTCTTCTGCTGGGTGTGCCGGTCGGCACCTCGCTGGGAGTGTCGGGGATCCTGACCGTGTGCGTGTTCGGTCTGGGAACCCAGATGGTCGGCCCTAACTTCGTGGCCGGCATCGCCTCGTTCCCTCTTCTGGCGATACCGTTTTTCATCCTGGCCGGGGTTATCATGCAGAAAGCCGGACTGGCCGCCCGGATAGCGGAGTTTTTCGAACTGTTGGTGGGAAAAGCAGCCGGCGGCCTCGCGGTAGTGGCGGTACTCACCTGTATTTTCTGGGGGGCGATCTCCGGTTCGGGGCCGGCGACCACCGCCGCGGTCGGCATGATCATGATCGTCCCCATGCTCCGGCAGGGGTATGATCGGGGTTTCGCCGCCGCCACCATCGCCAACGCCTCCGATCTCTCCATCATTATCCCCCCCAGCATCGCCTTCATCATCTACGGGACCATTACCAACACCTCGGTCAGCGCTTTATTCCTGGCCGGGATCGTGCCCGGCATCATCATGGGGGCCGGCTGTGTTCTGACCGCGTGGCTGGTCTCCCGCCGGCGCGGATACCGGGGCGGAGAGGGGAGGGGATCGGGCCGCCAAATACTTCGGGCGTTCCGGGACGCAATCTGGGCCCTCCTCTCGCCGGTCATCATCCTGGGCGGGATTTACTCCGGGATCTTCACCCCCACCGAGGCCGCGGTGGTCGCCGTTTTCTACAGCCTGCTGGTGGCGGTTGTCATTTACCGCTCCATTACCCTGAAGGACCTGGTCCACATCCTTTCCGAGGCCGCCGTCACCAGCTCGGTGATCATGTTCATCGTCGCCTTCGCCGGGATCTTTGCCTGGACGGTGGCCGCCACCGGCCTGACCGATCTGGCCGCCGGCTTCATTGTTAAAATATCATCGAGCCCGCTGGTCGTTATTCTCCTGATCAACTGTCTTCTCCTCGTCATGGGGATGTTTCTCGACGCCATCAGCATCTCTTATCTGGTGATGCCGATCCTGATCCCGGTGCTGTCCCGTTTCGGCATTGACCCGCTTTGGTATGGAGTCATTTTCATCTCGGCCCTGGCGATCGGGCAGGCCACACCCCCGGTCGGCGTTAATCTGTTCACCGCCGCCAACCTGGTTGATTGCGACGTGGACGCGGTAGCGAAGCGGATTCTGCCCTATGTCGTCGCTAACGTGGCGATCCTGGTGCTGCTCTCGCTTTTCCCGGCCCTCTCCCTCTACCTGCCGGTTAAGCTGGGGTTGTATACTCCCTGAAATCAAACAGTGTAGTATCGTCCTTTCGCTGCGCTTAACCTGGATTATTCATGAAAATTGAAAATTTTCATGAATAATCCAGGTTACTAATTGTCGTTCAATGTATTATGAATAGCAATCTTGTTTATGCGGCGACAGTACTCTGATTTTCTTCTCCGCAAGGACAACGTGTTATTCTCCCTGTTAACGCTGCCGGCTGCAGTAGATCTTTGGCTGTAATTCACTGCCAGAAAATTTGATAAAATTAATATTTTCCATGTGGCTGTTCATGTAAGCTTGGACATGGTTCAAGACTAACCCGATTTATGAATAAATCGGGTTAAGGACGATCCTATATAAATTGGCGAGTGTAGCGAGCTAATGTATTTTATATTGACAGCCGGGAAGAGTGAAGATAGGTTTACCGCGTCGGTAAAACCACTGGATTATTTTTTTTAAAGGGAAGAATAGAAGGAGGTAAAGATGAGAAGGACAGCTTTCATATTGGCCTTTGCCGCTGTAATTGTTGTTGCTGTGGGATGTGGCGGCGGCGGCAAATACGCCGATGCCAAAAAAGCCATCAAACGCCAGTATGAGATGATGGATACTTTTACGGCACAGGTCGATAAGGCCCAGGACTCTACCCAGGTGATCGCCGCCCTGAAAGAGTTTCAAAAGAACGCGGAAGCCTCCCGGGAGGGAATGATGCAGGTGGCCGGAAAATATCCCGAACTGATGGACCAGAAGAATCCTCCGGAAGAGCTCAAGGAAGAGATGAACAAGATGGATGAGATGATGCCCCGGTTTATCGGGGCCATGAGGAAGATCGGCCAGCAATACGGCCAAGATCCGGAAGTTAAAAAGGTCCTGGCGGATATGCAGTCCAGCCTGGCGCCTCCTCAGAAGTAATCGGGCCGGGTATCATGATTTACCCGTAATCCGGGACGGGGATTTCCCCCCGTCCCGGATTTTTTATTTTTGTATGAATCAAAGAACGTAGCCCTCGCTCGGCTCTGGCAACTTATTTAACCGCTGATTATGCGGATTACGCTGATTACAGGAAAAAAACAATCCGCTTAATCCGTTTAATCCGCGGTTTATTGTCTCTAAGCAGCGAGTCAGCGGGTGATCCGATCGACGATCTTCCGCAGATGCTGCCGGGGGCTGGAAAAAATGACGTAGAAGGCCGGCATCACGATCAGGGCCAGCAGCCCCCCCCGATCATCCCGCCGATGGAAACGATCGCCATCGGCGCCCGGAACCCGCCCCCCCAGCCCATCCCCAGGGCAAGGGGGATCATGGCCACGACGGTTGTTAT
>CAWGIE010000038.1:0-43179 GCA_963822585.1 uncultured bacterium | reverse complement strand
GTGTAATTGTCTTCTTCATCATTCCTCCTGAATAATCAGATGATTAATAATACACTATATTATAGCTCCCCCCCCTCGGCCCCTTTATTAAACAGACGATTGAATGTGATTGGATAAGCTTTGCTTCCCTCTACCTCGCCCCCTTTATTTGCCACCAAGACACCAAGGCACCAAGAAACACCAAGAAAATTAACGTTCCCTCCGCCTCGGCCCCTTATTTAACAGACGATTGAATGTGATTGGATAAGATTCGTGGCCCCCCCTCGGCCCCTTTTGAATCCACAGATTTCACAGATTACACTGATTGCTCCCCCGCCTCGCCCCCTATTTATAACCATGAAGGACATGAAGAATATGAAGGAGTTTATAAAAACAATGAATGATTCTTTTCAACTATTTATTTCTTCGTGTTCTTCGTGTCCTTCGTGGTTAATTCAGTCTCATTCTAAATTAAGCTGGTTCCGTATTTCGGCCCGGTGCCTTTGAGACGGGCGGCGGCGGCCTGCAGGGCCCTTGCCAGCATCACCTGACACATGATCACCCGATACTCCTTGCTGGAACGGATATCGGCAATGGGGGCGATCTCCCCCCCGACCAGGTTTTTGGCCCGGGTGATTAAGGCGGGAGTGAGTTTCTTCCCCCGCAGAAGCTTCTCGATCTTTGCGGAACGGATCGGTGTCGGCCCGACGGAGCCGAAGACGATCCGGTAGTCGTTACGGGGGAGAGCCAGCACGGCCACGTCCGACTGGGCCAGGTCCTCGCCCCGGTATCTCTTCTGCTTGATATAGCTGGCCCCGTGTTTTTTGGGGAGGGGGAGTCGCAGGCCCACCAGCAGTTCGTCGTCGTTCAGGCAGGTCTTGCGCGGCCCGAGGAAAAATTCTTCGGCCGGACAGATACGCTCGCCGGAAGGCGACCGGATGATGGCCGCGGCGTCGTAGGCTACCAGGGCGGGGGCGCTGTCCATGCAGGGGACGCAGGAGCAGATGTTTCCGGCCACCGTGGCCCGGTTGCGGACGCCCCGGGAGGCCACTTCGCCGGCCGCTTCCCAGAGGAGGGGGTAGTGTTTCTTGACCACCTTGGAATCGGTCAGGTCGCTGAAGGTGACCAGGGCCCCCAGGAACAAGCCGTCCTTTTCCAGCTCCAGCCGCTTCAAGGCCCGGATGCCTTTCAGGTCGATGACCGCCTCCGGCCGGACCGCTTCTTCGGTGAGGTTGTTGATCAGGTCGGTGCCCCCGGCTAAAAAACGGGCCCTGGCGCCGAACTTATTCTTCAGCTCCACGGCCTTGCCGACAGACGAGGGTTTGTAATATTCGAACTCCTGCGCGATGGCCATGAAAACCTCCTATCTATATTTAAAGGATATTCTATTACGTCATGGATTACGGACATCCAGCTTTGAGTTACAGGGAGTGATGGAGTGATGGAATGATGGAATAATGGGTGTCGGGCAAAAGTCCATCACTCCACTACTCCACCACGCCATTACTCCATTTCGATTATAGAAGGCAGTAGATCTTACCGCTCGATTTTTAAGTAATATTATGCAAGAAATGTTCTCTAATAAACATGGAATGATGGAGTGATGGAGTAATGGGTGACGTGCAAAAGCCCCATCACTCCACTACTCCACCACTCCATTACTCCTTTTCAGCACAACCTGAAACTGATCCAGCCGCTTGATTTTGCCAACCGTGCGGCGGAGTTACCGCATTACTCCTTCCAGGCGACGAAGCGGGCCCAGCAGGAGGCTAGTTCCATGCCTTTCTGAATGAAACAGCCGATGAAGTAACGGCCGCTCTTCATATCGGCGATCTCTTTCCCCAGGTTCTCGGCGTGGATGATCCCCTTGGGGAAAAGGTTCAGGTGCATGTCCTGATAGAACTTGTCCAGCGGGTACATCTCGTCCCAGGATTTCCCGAAGGCCTCTTTCAGCTTCCGGTCGGCCTCGGCGAAGGTCTTGGGATGCCAGTTCCGCTGGATGGTGTTCATCGGGTGCTCCATGGCCACGCAGTCGATCCCCAGCCACTTGATGTCCTTCTTGATGCACCAGTCGGCGAAATCGGGCGAGGGGCCCGGGTGGCGGATCATGTAACGGAACTCGTCCGAATCCGGACTGACCCAGCCGTACTTGTAATATCCGGTCTTGATGATCAGGATGTCGCCTTTCTTGACATCGACCACCTTTTCGACCATGGCCGGGGTGTAGACGCTGGTGTCACTGACCATCTTGGAGATGTCGGCGACCGCGCCGGGTCCGATCCAGACGTCCATCGGCATCTGGCCGATCGTCCGGCCGCCCATGTGGAAGTGCTTCTCGCCGTCCATGTGGCAGCTCAGGTGGAAGCTGGCCTTGCAGTGGGCGTTGTTCCGGCCGAGGCCGAAGTACTGTCCGCCGACCCGCTTGGTGTACTGAACGATCAGCGGGATGTAGTTGGCCCACTGCGGCGTCTGAACGCTGAAGGGGATGGACATGTCGTACATCTTCTCCCGTTTCATCCGGGCGAAGAAGGCCCGGTCGCTCATCCCCTTGGGCGGACGAACGGCGACGACTCTCGACCAGGCCGACTCGACCTCGCAGAAGGGGATGGGGTGGACCATGATCCAGGCCCGCTGGTTTTTCAGCTTCTTGATCTCGCCGCCCAGCGATTCCGCCAGGAGCAGACCTGCCTTGGGCATGGTGATATGGGTCAGCTTGTAGTACTTGTCGGGCGGGAACATCTGGTCCCAGGTCTTGCCATAGTCCTTCTTCAGCTTGGCTTCGGCCTTGGCGAACTCACGCTCGTGCATATAGCGGATGTTGGTGTTCATCGGGTGCTCGGCGCAGCCGCAGTCGACACCGATCAGCTTGATCTTCTTCTTCAGGGCCCATTCGAAGAAGCCGGGCCCCGGACCCGGATGGCGGACCAGGTAGCCGAACTCCTTGTTCTCGATCCCGCCCTGGGCCTTCCGGTTCTTGACGTCCGGCTGATCGTAGCCGAACTTGTGATAACCGGTGTTGATGATCAGGATGTCCCCTTCCTTGATCTTGACCCGCTTCTCGATCATCTCCGGCGTGTAGAGACTGTAATCGGATACCTCGTCGGAGATATCGACCACCACTCCCTCGCCGCAGACGTCCTCCAGGGGGATGTCGTTGATCGACCGCATCCCGGAGTGGAAGGCGGTGGGGCCGACCAGGTGGGTCCCGGTGTTGTTGGACCACTCGATCAGCTGGCCGTTGGCGCCGGCGCCGCCGATGAACGATCCGGTCAGCCGCTTGAAGAACTGGATCTGCAGCGGCGATTCTCCCGGCCAGGGGGCCGTGAAGATGCTCAGCGGCGAGGTCAGGTCGTACCACTTGGCTTTCTTCAGGATTTCAATAATACCCTTGCTCATAACTCTCCTCCTTTTTTTTGCCACCAAGACACCAAGGCACCAAGAATGGATATCGGAAAATCAGATTATCAGTGGGAAGAGGATCAGAAAATCAGAGGATCGGGTGCCCGGTGCCGGGTGTCTGATATCCTGTTAACCTGATATCCTGCCAACTGATTTCCTGATTGCCTGATCTCCTTTGTATGCCTATTCAGATATCTTTATCCCTTCGTGTCCTTCGTGACCTTCGTGGTTTAATTGTTATTTTGCATATTTCTTGGAAAAGGCCACCACGGCCTTTTTGAAGACTTCCATGGGGGCGTCGCAGAGGCCGGCTCCCACCTGGCCGACGCCGGGGTCCTTGTGGGCGACGCCGGTGTCGATGAAGGGGGGCAGGTTCTTCTGGACCACCTTGATGATGTCGATCCCGGTGGGGGACCCCCGGAAGTCCAGCGAGGGGATCTGGTAGATGTTGTTTTCCCCCAGGGTGATCTCGTACATGTCCATGGTCTTGGAGACGGCCAGGTCGTAGGTGCCGCCGACGAACTGGACGATCGCCGGCGAGGCGGCCAGGGCGCACCCCCCGATCCCGTAAGTCTCCATGATGGCGGAGTCGCCGATGTCGCGCCCCACGTCTTCCTTGGTAAAGCCCGGAAAGAGGAGCACTTCCGGTATCGGCGATTGGCAGGTGAACCACTGCGTGCCCAGGCCGCTGACCTGGATCCCCCAGTCGGTGCCGTTGCGGGCCATCACCGTGACCATCGAGCTGCCCTCGATGTTCTCGGCCGCCATCAGGCTGACCTTGGCGCTGGTCATGGCGAAGCCGAGGAAGGTGTGGATGTTGGCCTCCATGAACTTCAGGGCCTCGATGGTCTCCGGGAGTTTCTTCTGATCCAGGGTCTCCAGGATATAGGGGGCGGTTTTGGTAAAGAGGATGTAGGATGCCGCCCGGCTCCGGTTATGGAGTTCATCGCCCATCTGGATGGCCTGGGCCATGATATTCTTGAGGTCGATCTTGCCGGCTTTGCGGATCGCTTTCTGGTAGACCGGTCCCAGCACCCGTTCCATCCACTTCAGCCGTTCGATGACCTCGTCATCGTAAGCCCCCATCCGCAGGACCTTGCCGATGCCCTCGTTAAGGCTTTGATAAGCCTTTTGTCCGGTGACCTCGTCCTCGGTCACGATCATCGGCATCGAGGCGCAGACGATCCCGGCCATCGGCCCGACGGTATCGTGATGATGACAGGGATCGTACTCGATCTCGCCGGAGGCGGCCAGTTTCTCCGCTTCCTCGGGATTCTTGGCCATGCCCTCGTAGATCAGGGCCCCGATGACGGCTCCTCGCTGGGGGCCGCACATCCGGTCCCAGGTAACCGGCGGTCCGGCATGGAGGATGAGGTTCTTCTTCATCCCGGGGACGCAGTCGATCGCCGGCTGGATGTCGACCCAGAAGGGTCGCGCCTCCAGCAGCTTCTTCAGCGCCTGTTCATTGGCTTTAGCGATATCTACCATCATACACCTCCTTATAAATTAACACGCTTAGCTCGTAAGTTTTGCCACCAAGACACCAAGACACCAAGAAAAAACAAAATAAGGTGAGTATTTTACTCTTTGATCTCCTTTCTTGGTGACTTGGTGCCTTGGTGGCTAATAATTATTTAGGGAAATTATTGCTGCGGAAATCAAGATACAAATTAATTCTCCGCTTGTCAACGCGAATGCGATTTTTCCCATGAAAAATCACCCGTCACCGGCTCGTTCAGTTGACTTCCCGGATGGTTTTTATTAAGGTAATCGGCGGTTTTTTAAAATTGAAGATTTTCATAAAGGTCGTAGCGGCAGCCTTTAGGCTGCCATCAAGTGGCGACCTGAAGGTCGCCGCTACGAAGTTGCGCCGAAGGCGCTAAGTTCCTGCTTCGGAATTTCAATAAATCGGGCCGACACAGCGATCGGCCCCTACGTAGGGGAGGGCCGCCGTGCCCTCCCTCAGTTGCGAAGCTAAGTTCTTACGAAGTAAAATAACATTCGGGAGGAACCGACATGACCGAACAAAAAGAGAACACCCCCGGCGTTAACCGGAGTCCCGAGCAGAAGACCCCCGCCACCGAGCGGGAGGTTCACGGGATGTACGAGCTGACCGTCGACGTCTCTTCGTCGCCCCTGGCCAACAAGGATATCCTGCCGGTCCCGGTGAAAGAGCGGACCTGGAACACCTGGAATATCGCCTCGCTCTGGGTGGGGATCAGCGTCTGCATCCCCACCTACATGCTGGCGGCCAGCCTGATGAAGACGGGGCTGAACTGGGGCCAGGCCCTCTGGGCCATCCTGCTCGGCAACGCCATCGTCCTGATCCCGCTCTGCCTGAACGCCATCCCCGGAACCAAGTACGGGATACCGTTCCCGGTGCTGATCCGCTCTTCATTCGGGACCCGGGGCGCCCAGATCCCCTCCATCCTGCGCGGGCTGGTGGCCTGCGGCTGGTTCGGGATCCAGGTCTGGATCGGGGGGGCCGCCATCTATACCCTGGCCCTGATCTTCCTCCCCAATCTCAACAACCTCTGGCCCGGTCTCACCGCGACCTTTATCGGGATCAACGGGGGAGAACTCCTCTGTTTCCTCTTCTTCTGGGCCCTCCATATGATCATCGTCCTGCGCGGAGTGGAATCGATCAAATGGTTCGAGTCCCTGGCCGCCCCGGCCCTGATCCTGGTCGGGGTCGCACTCTTCGTCTGGGCGATCCATACCGGGGGCGGACTGGCCTCGGTCCTGAAGAACTCGAAACTCTTTCTCCAGCCGACCATAACCCTGACCCGGCAGGAGACCTGCGTGAAGGTGACGCTGGATCCGTTGCGGGAAAGAGACGGGGTCTGCCGGGTGGAAAGAATGAAAATCGTCGTTCTCCCCGGCCAGATGAACCAATCCGCCGTCACCAGGGCCCTGGCCGATCTGGAATGGGAACCGTACCGGCCGGAATTCACTGTTGACTGGAAGGAGGGCGCCGACCAGCTCACCGTCGGCGCGCTGCTGGGAAGCTTAAAAGATCCGGCCGCCACCTCCATCGTACTCGGATCGGCCCAGAGGCAGGAGAGCGGCCCCGCGGGGCCCTGGCTCTTTATCGCTTTCTTCCCCGCTCTCACCGCCATGGTCGGTTACTGGGCTACCCTCTCCCTGAACATCCCCGACTTTACCCGGTACGCGAAATCCCAGAAGGACCAGATCGTCGGCCAGGCCATCGGTCTTCCCACCACGATGACCCTGTACGCTTTCGTGGGCGTGGTCGCCACCTGCGCCGCCCTGATCGCTTTTCCCAACATCCTGACCCAGGAGGACGCCCCCTGGGACCCGGTGGCCCTGCTTTCCCACTTCAAGATCCCCTGGATGGTTGTCCTCTCGATGGCGGTCCTCGCCGTCGCCACCCTGACCACCAACATCGCGGCCAACGTGGTGGCGCCGGCGAACGGATTCTCCAATATCGCGCCCCGCAAGATTTCCTTCCGGATGGGAGGGCTGATCACCGGGGTCATCGGGATCGTGATGATGCCCTGGAAACTGCTGGCGACGGCCGGGAGTTTTATCTTCACCTGGCTGATCGGTTACTCGGCTCTGATGGGGGGCGTGGCCGGGGTGATGATTGCCGATTTCTACGTCGTCCGGCGGCGCCGGCTCGACCTGGCCGGCCTCTACGCGGTAGACGGCCCCTATACGTTTTCCGGCGGCTTCAACTGGGTCGGGATCATCTCCTTCATTCTGGGGGTGCTCCCCAATATCCCGGGTTTTATGGCCGAGATCGCCCCGCAGACGTTTGCTGCCATCGTCCCCCAATTTTTCAAGACCTTCTATCTTTATGCCTGGTTCAGCGGCTTCTTCATCTCCTTCGCCGTCTATGCGATCTGGATGAGCGCGAAACTCAGACATAAAAAATAACCACTAAGACACGAAGGAGACTATTGCTTTCCCCCGACCTCGGCCCCTTTGATAACCACCAAGACACTAAGACACTAAGAAAATAGGGGATATTAAAATGAGTTTTGCGGCTTTATCCGAAGAAGAAGAGCGCATTGCCAGAGAAATTGTTGATGCCGCCTATGCGGTGCATAAGGCTTTGGGCCCTGGTTTGTTGGAGAAAGTTTACGAGGTTTGCTTCTGTCACGAACTTGCTAAACGGGGACTTCGTTATGAGCGACAAGTCATGGTCCCCATTCAGTATGATAACCTTGTCTTTGATGAAGGATTGCGATTGGATGTTCTGGTGGAGGATCTGGTTATCTGTGAATTGAAGTCGGTGGAGAAAGTATTCCCCGTCTGGAAAGCTCAATTACTGAGTCATTTGAAGCTGATGAAGAAGCGATTAGGCTTTCTCATTAATTTCAATGTCCCCGTGATTAAAGACGGCATCGTCCGGATTATCCTTTAGTTTTTCTTCGTGTCTTAGTGTCTTAGTGGTTATTTCATTTGTGCCTTGGTGGTAATAAAAATGGCGGAAGGGAATGATGGAGTAATGGAGTGATGGGGTGATGGAAAACAGCGTTGGCCGTGAAACCCAATACTCCACCACTCCATCATTCCAGTACTCCACGTCTTCCATTGTCAGTATGGGGGATCGGGTTTTTCCGGGGGAGTATTCGGTTCACTCCCGGTTTAAGAGAGTCGTCAATTTTGTCCACGGGGAGCGGCTGGTTTCGGTGGTGACCGAGGAGGTGGGGAGGGGACCGGTCAATATTGTCCTCCGGGGGATCGATCTTCAGCGGCTCAACGACCTGCGCATTGACGACCGCGCGATTTATCTCGACGAGCAGGCATTTTCCCGGGAGGGGGCGGAAATCTTCAATTCCCGACTGGAAGTGGACGATCTCACCCCTGCTCGACTGACTCAAAATCTGGAAGTCTTTCAAGAAGCTTTGCGGGAGCTGTCCCCCCCGAAGAGCCTGGCTTTCCTCCTCGATCCGGGGCGGAAACGGTTTTTTGCCGGAGAGTTCGATCAAAAGATCGCGGAACGGATAACCGGCGCGGTCCGGCTTATCCAGAGCGCCGATTCATCCCGGATAATGGAGGGAATCCGGAAACTGAAAGGCGTCGGGTTCGGCCTGACACCGAGCGGGGACGATTTTATCGCCGGCCTTCTGGCCGGCATGAATCTGCTGGACCTGCTGGATGGGGGAGATCGTTCGGCATTGAGAAAAGAGATCGCCGCGGCCGCCCGGTCGGGCAACCTCCTCTCGAACTCGTTTATCACCCTGGCCGCGGAGGGGTTCCTCTTCGCCGGGTTCAAGAAATTGGTAGAAGCGTTGCTTCAGGGGGATGCCGATGACATTCGGCGCGCGACGGAGAAACTCGCCGTGCTTGGTGCAAGCTCGGGAAGCGACATGGGCGTCGGTTTTTTATTCACCATGAAAAATCATCTCTGCTATACTGTGACAGAAAAACAGGGATAAAGGGGTAAGGGATTGGGGCATGAAAAGCGGAACGTCGAACATCGAACGTCCAACGCTCAACGTTCAATGCCCCGGCGATATAACACCATATATTTATCTTCGTGTCTTGGTGGCAGTAAAGCAGGGATAAGGGGTAAGGGATAAGGGGATAAGGAGGGGGAAGATTAGTTTTCTTGGTGTTTCTTCGTGTCTTCGTGTCTTGGTGGTTATTAAAGGGGGCGAGGGAGGGGATAGTGTCTTGGTGGTAATAAATATTTAAAAAGGGGGTTTCTATGGCTGTTAAAGGCATCAAAAAAACCGGTGAGTACTTCGACTCCGTGACGCTGATGCTGGTCGCCCGCGCCCTGACCGAGATGGAAGGGGTCGAGGACGCCACCGTGGTCATGGGGACGGAAGAGAACAAGCAGATCCTGGAAGCGTCGGGGATGCTCCTCGACGAATTCAAGGACGCCAACGACACCGACCTCCTGATCGTCGGCAAAGCCGCCGACGAGGCGAAGGTGGACGAGGTCATGACCCGGGCGGAAGAGCTGCTGGTGGAGAGCAAGCAGAAGAAAGCCTCCTCGGGCAAGCACCTTCCCAAGAGCATCGAGGGCGCCCTCGATCAGGTCCCCGACGCCAACATGGTCATCATCTCCCTGGCGGGACGCTACGCCGGGGACGTGGCGATGGATGCTCTCGAAAAAGGGCTGCACGTGATGCTCTTCTCGGACAACGTCTCGATCGAAAAGGAAAAAGAGCTGAAGGAATACGGGCGCAAGAAGGGCCTCCTGGTCATGGGGCCGGATTGCGGCACCGCCATCATCAACGGCGCTCCCCTCTGCTTCGCCAACGTGGTCAAGCGCGGCAACATCGGGATCGTGGCCGCCTCGGGGACGGGGCTGCAGGAAGTGAGCTGCATTATCGGCAATAACGGCGCCGGCATCTCCCAGGCGATCGGGACCGGCGGCCGCGACGTCAAGAAGGACATCGGGGGGATCATGTTCTTGGAGGGGATCAAGGCCCTGGAGGCGGACGAAGCGACCGAAGTCCTGGTGCTGGTCTCCAAGCCGCCCGCTCCCGAGGTGCTGGAGAAGGTGGCGAAGGCCATCAAGAACATCAAGAAGCCGGTAGTCGCGATCCTGATCGGCGGCGATCCCCGGGTGATGGACGCGGCGGGGGCGAAGGCCGCCCGGGACCTGGAACGGGCTGGCCTGATCGCGGTCGCCATTTCCAAAGGGGAGTCTCCCGAGGGCATCCCGGCCCGCCTGGCGGTCCGGAGCGAGGAGATCAAGAAACAGGCCGCCGAAATCGCCGCCGGGATGAAGGAAGGGCAGAAATACCTGCGGGGCCTCTTCAGCGGGGGGACCCTCTGCGACGAGACCCAGTTGATGTTCAAGGACGCGATTGGCCCGGTCTACAGCCCATCGCCGATCGATCCCGCCTTCAAACTGGACGATATCTGGAAGAGCCGGGAGAACACGGTTGTCGACCTGGGCGAGGACGAGTTCACGGTCGGCCGTCCCCACCCGATGATCGACTTTCTCCTTCGGAAGAAGCGGATCGTGGAGGAGGCCAAAGACCCCGAGACCGCCGTCATTCTGCTGGACGTGGTACTCGGGTACGGATCGAACATGGTCCCCGGGGAGGAGCTGGCCCCCGCCATCAAGGAAGCGAAAAAGACCGCGGAACAGGCGGGCCGGCAGCTGGCGGTTGTCTGCTCGATTACCGGGACTTACCAGGACCCGCAGGACCGTAAAAAGGTCGAGAAAGAATTGCAGGAAGCGGGGGCCGTCGTGATGCCCACCAACGCGGCGGCCAGCGAGCTGACAGTTGCCGTTATTAAGATTCTGGGAGGAAAACAATGATCTTGAACGGTCTCTTCGAACAGGAATTTAAAGCGATCAATATCGGCCTGGTTTCTTTCAAAGAAGCCCTCGACGACGCCGAATACAAGTGCATTCAGGTCGACTGGTCTCCCCCGGCGGGCGGAGACGAGGACGTCCTGGCCGCGCTCAAGGCGCTGGGTATCTAGGTCCCGATGTTGGAAGGTCCGCCCACGGCGGGGAAGGGAGCCTCCGTTCCGATTTTTCCGGGCGGGGGCTCTCTTGTTACCCCCCCCTCACCCTAACCCTCTCCCCCCGTGGGGGGAGAGGGGATGCCGTTTTTCGCCGGGGGGAGAGGGGATGACGGCGGTTTTAGCTAGGGGGAGAGGGGATGCCGTTTTTCGCCGGGGGGAGAGGAAGTGCTACCAGTGTACCCGGATTGTACCATGGCTCATTACCTCCTGAGCCATAGAGTATAACCTGTTACCCATGTGCCTGGATTGAAGTGCTACCAAAGGAGCCGGATTGCACTCTTATTCTCCCTCTCCCCTCCCCGGGGAGAGGGCCGGGGTGAGGGGTTTATGAGGCATATTGTTTCAGAGAACCAGGGAAGGACGCCATGAAAATAGACGATCTGATCAAGAAAGCCCGCGACGGGCGGGAGTTCGAAAAATCGGAACTGATCTGGATGCTGAATCGCGACCCGTCCTCGCCGGAGTCCTACCGGCTGATGGCGGAGGCCAACCGGATATCGAAAGAGTTGACCGGAAACCGGGCCGAGGTACACGCCCAGTTCGCCCTCAATCTGGCGCCTTGCGACGGCAACTGCGCTTTCTGCGCTTTCGCCCGTGTGAACGGTGTTTTTTCCGAGGAGATCCGCATTTCCCCCGCGGCGGCGGTCGCCTATGCCCGGCAATTCGAGAGCGACGGGGCCAACGCCGTCTTCATCATGACTACCGCCAATTATCCTTTCGGGCTCTTTCTGGAGATCGCTCAGGAAGTCCGGAGTTCCCTGAAACCGGAGACGGTCATGGTGGCCAACGTCGGCGATCAGTCCCTGGAAAACGCCCGGGAGGTGAAAGCGGCCGGCTTCTCCGGCGTTTATCACGCCCTGCGGTTGCGGGAGGGGACAGACTCCGGCATCCCCCCGGAAAAACGCAAACGAAGCATCCGGAATTTCCAGGAGGCCGGTCTGCGGGTCGGAACCTGCGTCGAACCGGTGGGGCCGGAACATACCGCCGAAGAACTGGCGGAGATGATCCTGTTCACGGCCTCGATCGCGCCCGCCTACAGCGGCGCCGGCCGCCGGATCACCATACCCGGCTCGAAGATCAGCGCCCGGGGGATGATCAGCGAGCTGCGGATGGCGCAGATCGTCGCCGTCACCCGCCTGGGGATGCCCCGGTCGGTGATCGGCAACTGCACTCACGAGCCCTGCACCCTGGGAGCGGCTGGCCGGGGCGAATCTCTTCTGGGCGGAAGTGGGCGCCAACCCGCGCGACACCGAAGAAAAGACGGAGGAGGGCCGGGGAATGACGGTGCCCGGCTGCCGGGAGCTCTTCCAGGAATGCGAATGGGGAGTTTTAAAGGGGCCCTCGCGTTTTTACGGCGGGGAGAATTGATTCTTTTCGGGGGCCGGGCCCGTTAGATCTTGTCCGGGCAACTCGATTTTGTTTGACCTATAGGGTAGTCGCACCTTTTAAGGTGCGTTGTTATTTACCTGTGCAATAATTGTAATCCGTTATCACGCAGGTTAAAACCTGCGACTACCAAAATCGGGTTTATCGGACAGCCTCTTCCATCCGCTTTATTTCAGGAGGAGGAATATGCCGCAGTTGGCCAAGGGGGGGAAGCACGTATTCGGCTGGGCGAAGGTTGACGGCGGCGGCGGAGTGGTGATTCCGCCGGCGGCGGTCGCGGAGTATCGCCTAGGAAAGACGGGGAAAGCTGTGCTGTTATCCGGCAGCGTCACCTCGGGCGGTTTCAGCCTCATGAAACCGGATTCCCTGCGGAAAGCGCCCTTCGGTTCCGTTCTGGAGGAACATCCGGAACTGACCGGGTCCGGAGAGAGCGCCGACCGGGTCTCTACCATCCGGGGCCGGACCTTCTGCGGGGTCGATCTGAAGAAAGGCAGATTTATTCTCCCGCCCCGGGCGATGGCGGCCTACGGCGTCACCCCCGGCGGCCGGCTCCTGGTCATCCGGGGGAGCGGTCTCGGGCCCGGCTTCGCCGTGCGGGGCCCGATCATCGATGAGGCAAAACGCCATCCCGAGCTGGAAGTCTTCGAATAAGTCTTATGCCCTTTTCCTCGTTATATCTGACGCGGGATGAATTTAAACCAAGAAAGATAGGGCATTGATATGAAGTGGATCAGGAGAGCAGGTTATCAGTGGGAAGAGGATCAGAAAATCAGAGGATCAGGTGTCCGTGGCCTGGCATCCTGCTATCCTGTTAACCTGATAACCTGCCAACTGATTTCCTGATTACCTGATCTCCATTGTTTGACTATTCAGATCTTCTCATTCCTTCGTGTCCTTCTGTGAAAAGGAATCCCGGGCATGATCGCTGTATTCAGACATGAGATAACCGTGACGCCGGAGATGCTTGACAGCAACCGACACGTCAACAACGTCGAGTACGTTCGCTGGATGCAGCAGATCGCGGTCATGCACTCGAACGCCGTGGGCTGCGGGCCGGTCCTGGAACGGCTGGGGGCCACCTGGTTTATCCGCGAACAACGGATCGTCTATGACCGGCCCGCTTTTCTCGGCGACGAGATCACGGGCCTGACCTGGGTGTCGGAGATGAGCCGGGTCCGCTCGTTGCGGAAATATAAATTTATCCGCCTGAAGGACGGTGTCGACCTGGCCCGGGCCGAGACCGACTGGGTCTTCGCGGACGCGAAGACCGGCCGGCCCCGAGCCATCGCCGAGGAGATCCGCGACCGGTTCACCGTTGTGCCGCCCGACCGGGAGCCGTGAAACCAGGTCCCACCCCATTTCTTACCCGGGCTTAAACGTTAAACCCCGTTGGGGGTCTCTTGCCCTCCAATGCTTCCCCTAATTCTTCCGGCGAGGAGATGAGGCGGAGATGGCGAAAGTTGGTCCGGTCGATGATGAAATCCCGGCGGAGATTATCGAGAAAACCTTTCCAGCCTTTCCCGTAGAGGAGCACGGAGATGTCGCTGATCTGCCCGCTCTTCAAGAGGTCCCAGACGAACATGACCTCGGTGACGGTGCCGATCCCTCCCTCCAGGGCCAGAAACAGATCGGCGTGCTCAGCGAAGTAGTCGAGCCGGGTACCCAGCGTCTTCGCCATCACGAACTCGTTGACGTAGTGGTTGGGCGGCATGGTGAAATGCTGCAGCCCGATCCCGTGGCATTTCCCCCCGCCGTCCTGGCAGCCCCGGCAGAGCGCTTCCATGGTCCCCCCGTAGCCGCCGCAGAGGAGGTTCCACCCCGCCTCCCCGATGATCCGGCCGATTTTGACGGCAGCCCGGTATTCGGGGGTATCCTTCCCGGTCATCGCGCTCCCGAAGACGGCAATTATTTTCTTTTCTCCAATCATGTGAAAAGACCGGCGAGAATTGCCTCCGCTTCTTCGACCGAAGCGATCCGGTTGACGACGATCTCACCGTTGTCGTGGATGTGGACGGTGATCCCGCCCAGCGTCAGGTACAGCACCCCCAGCCGGTCCATGAGCATGACTTTCTCGGTGATCTTCCGGGCCTTCTCCGCCAGTGCCGGGAGATCGAGCGGGCGGCCGGCGCTCCCCTGAACGGTGACCGTGCTGTCCTCGTGGCAGTACTCGTGAATGCTTAGATTTAAATCCTGCATTTTCACCACCAAGACACTATGAAAACTAATGCCCCCCCCTCGGCCCCTTTTATAACCACCAAGACACTAAGACACTAAGAAACACCAAGAAAACTAATGTTCCCCCCCTTACCCCTTATCCCGTATCCCTTATCCCTGCTTTTCTACCACCAAGACACTAAGACACTAAGAAACACCAAGAAAACTAATGTTCCCCCCCCTTACCCCTTATCCCGTATCCCTTATCCCTGCTTTTCTACCACCAAGACACTAAGACACCAAGAAACACTAAGGGAAATTATGAATGAGTTGATTAGATGTCATTGCGATCCGCCTCCGGCGGAGAAGCAATCTCTTCCAGAATAGGCACTGAGCGGAGATTGCTTCTTCGCTGCGCTCCTCGCAATGACTTTGTCATTTGTTTAACCTTTATAAAATGGAAGAACGTCTTTATTTATTCTCTAATATTTTTTGTGTCTTCGTGTCTTAGTGGTTATTTAGTATTTTTGTGTCTTCGTGTCTTAGTGGTTATTTCCCTTTGAAGTGTCTTAGTGGTTATTTTTTTTAGTATTTTTGTGACTTGGTGGTAAGAAGGGGGCAATGGCGGCTCTGATCTCTTTGGCGGCGCGGGCCGGGTCTTTCGCCTGGTGGATGGCGCGGCCGATGATCTCGAAGTCGCCGCCGGCTTCGATCGCTCGCCCGAACTCGCCCCCCTGGGCCCCGATCCCGCAGCAGACGATCATCAGATCGGATCCGACGATCTCCCTTACCTTCGCCACCACGTCGGGCCGGTTGCCGGGCGCCTGGACACCGGCCGCGCCCAGCATCCGGGCCAGGCCGGCGAACTCCTCGGTGAACTGGGCCGTGAAATCAAGTCCGCCGGGGTTGGTGAGCTGGGTGACGACGAAGATCTTCATTTCGCCCGCCGTCTCGATCGCGGACTGGATGGCGTCGATCCCGATGAACCCCTGAACCATGACCCCGTCGGCTCCCGCCTCGCGGCAGAGCTGGATGATGGGGTTATTGGTCACCGGAACATCGGCGACTTTGAAATCGGCCAGGATCGGCTTCCGGTACCGCTCCTTCACGTCAGTGATGATCGAAAGCCCCTCCCGGAGAACCAGGGGGTAGTTGAACTTGATGACGTCGACGTCGCCGATCACCCGGTCAAGCAGCCCGAAAGCGGCCGCCCGGTCGGCGACGTCCAGCGCCAGCATGATGCCGGATTTCCTTTCCCATTTCATGTTTGATAACCACTAAGGCACGAAGATAATTTTTATTCCCCCCAACCTCGGCCCCTTTTATAACCACCAAGACACTAAGACACGAAGAAACACCAAGAAAACTTATGTTCCCCCAACCTCGGCCCCTTGATTACCACCAAGACACTATGAAAACTAATGTCCCCCCCCCTCGGCCCCTTTTATAACCACCAAGACACTAAGACACTAAGAAACACCAAGAAAACTTATGTTTCCCCCAACCTCGGCCCCTTGATTACCACCAAGACACTATGAAAACTAATGTCCCCCCCCCTCGGCCCTTTTTATAACCACCAAGACACTAAGACACTAAGAAACACCAAGAAAACTAATGTTCCCCCCCTTACCCCTTATCCCGTATCCCTTATCCCTGCTTTTCTACACCCCCGTACAGCTTCGCTACGGGGCGGAGCAAGACACTAAGTTAGCGCCTCCGGCGCTACTAATGACGATATCCGAAATCCGAAAGAAAGCCCAATGACTTAATGTCAAAATGATCATATTCAAGTTGGTAGGTGTTGTGTTGTATTGGTATTCGACATTCGGATTTAGTCATTCATTCGTCATTCGTCATTCGGATTTCGTCATTCGTATTGCTTGCTATTATGGAAAATCCAAAAAATCTTAATAATCGAGGCTGGAAGCCTCTCCCACAATTATATTCTTTTCTTAGTGTCTTTGTGTCTTAGTGGTTATCCAGTTTTTTGTGACTTAGTGGTTATTTAGTTTTGTGTCTTAGTGGTTATTTCCCTTTAAAGGATTGGGCGATTTCTGATATCGCCGTGCAGAGGTATTTCACTTCTTCCTCGGTGTTGAAGACGCCGAAGCTGGCCCGGACGGTTCCCTCGGGGAAGGTGCCAGCCGTCCGGTGCGCCTCCGGGGCGCAGTGCAGACCGTCGCGGACCTTGATATTGTACACCCGGTCGAGCAGGCTGGCCGTCTCCCGGGGGGGAAGGCCGGTGAGGTTGAAGGAAACAACGCCGTGGTGAACGTCGGGGGAGGGGACGTAGAGGACGACCGATTCCAGCCGGGAAAGTTCCTCGACCGCCAGCCCGGTCAGTTTCTGGATGTGCCGGTGGATGGCGGGGACGGTTTTTTCCCGGATGTAGTCAACCCCGGCCTGGAGGCCGGCGATCCCCCAGCTGTTCTGGGTGCCGACTTCAAACCGGTGGGGCAGTTCTTCGATAAAGATCTCGCGGGTTGAGCGGATCCCGGTTCCTCCGAATTTCAGAGGCAGCACTCTTCCGGCCAGGGTATCGCGGATATAGAACCCCCCGGTCCCGGTCGGTCCCAGGAGCCCCTTGTGTCCGGAGAAAGCGAGGAAATCGATGCCCATCTCTTCCACGTCGATGGGGTAGGTCCCCATGCTCTGGGCGCCGTCGACCACGAAGGCGATCTCCGGATGTCTCCGGAGCAGTTCCCCGATCTCCCCGATCTTCATCACCACCCCGAAGGCGTTGGAGATATGATTGATCAGGCACATTCTGGTGGCGGGGAGGATCTCTTGCTCGATCCGGTCGAGAAAGACGCCGTCCTGAAGAGAGGCGTCCAGCCGGGTGATGGTGACGCCGCGGTGGAGGGCGAGATAGGAGAGCGGCCGGATCACGGAATTATGCTCGAACGGGGAGGTGATGACGTGATCCCCGGGCTGGAGAAGGCCGAGGATGGCGGTGTTCAATGATTCCGTGGCGCCGGAGGTGAAGATCAGGTCCCCGGCCGGGCAGTTGATCAGCTCGGCGATGCCTTCCCGGGTCCGATCGCCGATGCGGGCGACTTCCCGGCTCTCGCGGTAAAAACCACGGTCGTTGCCGATGCCGATCCGGCGGGCGAATCCATCGGCGGCCCGGTAGACCGCTTCCGGTTTGGGGAACGAAGTGGCGGCCTGATCGAGATATACTTTATTTTTCTTCCGCATCTTTCATCAGGGAGTGGAGCCATCGGGTTTCCCTCTTGGTCGGTTTGGCGACGGAGCCGACGGTGACATTAACCTCTTTGAGATCGAGGCCGGTAAACTGTTCTATGCTCTCCAGAATATAAAGCTGAAGGCCGTGGATCCGTCCGCTGACTTTCATCCCGAAGGGGAGCCGGAGGATGATTTCCAGGCGGTAGGATCCTCCCGCCGGGGTGACGACGATCTTCATGATCTTGAGATCGGGGTTATACTCGTTCACGCAGTGAATGACCATCTGGCTGAGCGCGCTCTCCGATATCCTGACTTTCCCCTTATCGCTGTACTCGGGGCGAACCAGCGTTTTCTCGAATGTGTTGTTCCCCCTCCAGAAGAAGAGTCTTCGCTTCAGAAAAACCTGTACCGGATCAAGGAAGATATGCTGATGCTCCCGCTTCACTTCAATCGCCGGGACCGGGATGATATGCTTGCCGCTGATCTTCCGGGAACGGGAGGCGGCCTCGATCTCTTCATGGGTGGCGATATCCTCGATTTGAATAATCCGGCTCGGGTCCGGCAGCCCGAGCCGGTAGGCAATGATCCTGGTCATCTTCTCGGAGGTGCCGACGATCAGGATTTTTTTAAAGTCCTCCATCCGGAGGCTGTCGATCACTTCCCGGGCGTGCGTTTCGTCATAGAAAAGGGCGGTCTTGACCGCGGTGTACTTCCGCTTTTCCTTCTTGGCCGATTTTCCCGCCAGGATTCTCTGATCCTTGATTGCCAGGCCGTCATCGATAATGATATCGATGCCGAACCTCTGCGCGACCAGCTGGGCGCGAAAGCTCTTGCCGGTCCCGCTCTTGCCGACCAGCGCGAAGACCTTGATGCCTTTAAAGAAAAGGGCGATGTGATGGAAAAAGGATTTGACGTTCAGGGTATAGGTATACATTTTCTCACCATCCCCCGGGGCGGCTGAGGCGGACTTCGCCGGAGACGACCTCTTCCCGCGTTCCATCCGGCATTCTTACCAGCAGGCTTCCGGTCGGCGTGATATCGAGCGCCTCGGCGGTGAACTCGGAACTCTTCCGGGTGATCATGACTTGTTTGCCGATAACGACGGACAGTTTACGGTATTCTCTCAAAAGTCCCGTGAAGTTTCCTTCTGCAAAGGCATCGCGATAGAGCCGTTCCAGTGTCAGGAGCACCGGGACCAGGATCCGCATCCGGGAAATCCGCCGGCCCGAGCAGAGCCGCAGCGAGGTCGCCCGGTCGCGGAACTCCGCGGGAAAAGAGGTCGTGTTGACGTTGATCCCGATCCCGACGATGATATATCCGCTCCCCCGCTCTCCGGTCCCGAGTTCGGTCAGAATACCGGCCGTTTTTTTCCCGTCGATGACGATATCGTTGGGCCACTTGATCCCGGCGGAAAGTCCGGTAATCTTCCTGAGCGCCCCGGCGACGGCTACCGCGGCCAGCGGAGTAACCAGCAGGATCCGCGGATGTGAAAGGGGCGGACGAAGGATCAGGGAGAACCAGAGCCCGGTTCCGGCCGGTGAAATCCAGCTTCTCCCCCTCCGGCCCCGGCCGGCGGTCTGCTCCTCGCTGATAATCAGGGTCCCTTCCGGCGCGGCCTCCTCCGCCAGTCCCCGGGCGAACGTATTGGTCGAATCGATGGATTGAAAAAAGTGTATCCGGGAGCCGAAGGTATGTCCCTCCAGGGCTTCCCGCAAGTCATCTTCAGAAAGGGGAGTATCTTCGCCTCCCGCCCTCATGCGACTCCCCAGTTTCCCCGGAATACCTGCTGAACTCATTTAACAAGGTAGCGCCTCCGGCGCAACTTGTAGTGTAAAGTTTAAAGTGTAAAGTGTAATGAAAATTTCCACTTTCCACCTTTCACTTCACACTAAATTATTGAAATTCCCACCTTTTTATGAATGTTGATGGAACGATAAACAATGGCTCTATAGGAATCGTCCGACGATCCCGGAAATTATACTATATCTACTTCTAAATAAACCACTTATCAAAATGGTAGCAACCTAATCGTCTACCAGTGCCGAAATTCCGAAACAGGAACTTAACCCTCGCGCAGTCTACCCCGATTTATCGGGGCTTGGGCAACTAAATAAAACTACGAATTACGCCCCCGATCAAAGCTTCGGGGCGGAGAAATTACACGAATTTTCTTTGAAATATCCCTGCACTGTCGGTTCAATGCTTGCATATATCTTATTTTTCCGGAGGAAAAATAAGATTACCTGAACAAGGCCAGCATGACACCGGCGGCGACCGCCGATCCGATCACACCCGCGACATTGGGGCCCATCGCGTGCATCAGGAGGAAGTTGGCCGGATCCTCCTGCTGGCCGATTTTTTGGGAGACCCGGGCCGCCATCGGGACGGCGGAGACCCCGGCCGATCCGATCAGCGGGTTGATCTTCCCGCCGGTCAGCTTGTTCATCAGTTTCGCCAGGAGCACCCCCCCGGCGGTACCGATCGCGAAAGCCAGCACCCCCAGAATCAGGATCTCGATGGTCTGGAGATTCAAAAACCGCTCCGCCGTGGCGGTGGCTCCGACGGAGAGACCGAGGAAGATCGTGACCATGTTGATCAAGGCGTTGGAAACGGTGTCCTTCAGCCGATCCACGACCAGGCATTCCTTGAAGAGATTTCCCAGCATCAGCATCCCGATCAGGGGCGCGGCCGGGGGGAGCATGAGAACGACAACCAGCGTCACGATGATCGGGAAGAGTATCTTCTCGGTCTGGGAGACGGGCCGGAGCTGCGCCATCCGGATCCGCCGTTCCTTCTTGGTGGTCAGCAGCCGCATGATCGGCGGCTGGATGATCGGAACCAGGGCCATGTAGGAATAGGCCGCTACCGCCACCGGTCCCAGCAACAGGGGGGCGAGACGGGAAGTCAGGTAGATGGCGGTGGGGCCGTCGGCGCCGCCGATAATCCCGATCGAGCCGGCTTCCCGGCCGGTGAAACCGAGCATGATCGCCCCGAAGAAAGTGGTGAAGATGCCGACCTGAGCCGCCGCCCCCAGAAGAAGGGACTTGGGATTGGCGATCAGGGGGCCGAAGTCGGTCATGGCGCCGACACCCATGAATATGATCGGCGGCCAGATGCCCAGCTCATCCCCCTGGTAAAAATACCAGAGCAACCCCCCCGGATTGCCCACCCCTCCGGGGGGGCTCATCAGGCCTCCGAAGGGGAGATTGGTCAGAAACATCCCGAAGGCGATCGGGACCAGCAGGAGCGGCTCGAAACGTTTTTTGATCCCCAGGTAAAGGAGGATGAACGCAATCAGGATCATCGCCACCTGGCCGAAATGCAGCCCGCTGATCCCCATGCTCCGGATAAATTGGCCGACGATGTGTTCCATTATAAATTAGCTCGCTGTGCTCGCAAATTTATGTAGGATCGTCCTTCACTCCGTGAAGGACTTGTAGTAGATGCAGGAAATGTAGTATCGCCTTGCCTGCGGCAAGGCTTGCCGACCCGCAAGCGTCGCGAAAGGACGATACTACACCACTGGATTTCTCTTTTTGAATTCCTAAACAGTAAATGAGCTCCCTCCGTCGCTTATTTATGAGTCGAAGCGAAGAGTGATCAGGGGGTCTCCGGCGCTGACGGCGGCTCCTTTCTCCACGTGGACGGCCAGGATCTGGCCGTCCGCTACCGACATGATCTCATTCTCCATTTTCATCGCCTCCAGGATCAGAAGGAGCTGTCCCTTGGCGATCCGATCCCCCTCCTGGACCTTGACGGCGAGAATGGTACCGGGCATGGGCGCTTTCAGCACCGTGCCCCCGTCGATACCGGGAGTGGTCCCCGCCGCCGTCGGAGCCGGTGCCGGGACCGCGACCGGCGCCGGGGGAGGTGTCGCCGCGGCCGCCGGCCGGGTCACTGACGGTTTTTTCGCTGCCGCCGGGGAGGAGCCTGTTCCCGTCTCCTCGACTTCCACCTCGTATGTTTTTCCGTTTACGGTAACCTTGAATTTTTTCATAGCCTGTTTCCTGTCACCCGGTTTATGTTTAGCACTAAAGAGAAGGTTGTCTGTCATTGCGATGAACGAAGTGAAGAAGCAATCTCAATCATTTTGAAAACAAGAGATTGCTTCGCTGCGCTCGCAATGACCGTCTCAAATAATGCCATCTAAGTAGTGATCTGCTTAGTATCTGAATGAGCGCTGAAGGCGCTGATTTAACTAGCGGAGAAGCTGCTCCATTCTTCCCACCTTTCCCCATTGCGGGGTGGGGTCTTCGGTAGTGGAGATGGGCTTGACCCTGATCGTCGGGAGAGCGCTTCCCCGGGCGGCGGCCACGGCCGCCGTGATGACGGCGATCAGTTCCCCGTCGCTTTCCCCGGACCCGGAGGGCGCGTCCGCGGGGGTTCCCGGCGGGAACGGCCGCGGCGTTCGGGGAGCTTTTTTCTTTTTCCCGGTTTTAAAGACGGCGGCCATCAGGTTAATGCAGCCCCAGAGGATGCCCAGGGCGACGAAGGTGATGGCCATGCCCATGATCGTGACATAAAAAGAAGCCACCGCCTTGTCGCCGGAGGAGAGCCCCCGGATCAATTCCGAATCAACGAACTTTTGAAGCAGTGTCGCCTCTTGCATGGCAGTTGGGAACGAGGCCCGCGCCCTGCTCGGGCCTCGTTCCGGAGTAGTGGAGTGATGGAATACTGGAGTAATGGAGAGACGGCTTTACATCATTCCATTATTCCAACACTCCAGCACTCCATGCATCTACAGGTTATTATTTAAAATCCGGGTTCAAGTTTTTCTTCTCTTTCGTCGTCTATACCGGAATGTTGCCGTGTTTCTTCGGCGGACGGGTCTCGCGTTTTGAAGCCAGCATGTTGAAAGCGTCGATAATCCGGGGGCGCGAGGTGGCCGGCTCGATCACGTCATCGACGTATCCCAGCTCGGCCGCCTTGTAGGGCGTGGCGAATTCGGCGTTGTATTCCCTCAGCTTCTCCGCCCGGGCCGCCTCCGGGTCCGGGGCGGCGCTGATCTCCTTCTCGAAGACCACGTTGGCCGCCCCGACCGGTCCCATGACCGCGATTTCGGCCGTCGGCCAGGCCATCACCATGTCGCCCCCCAGGTGCTTCGAGCACATGGCGATGTACGCCCCCCCGTATGCTTTGCGGGTGATAACGGTCACGGTCGGTACCGTCGCTTCACTGTAGGCGTAGAGCAGCTTGGCCCCGTGCCGGATAATGCCGCCGTATTCCTGGCCGGTCCCCGGCAAAAATCCGGGAACGTCGACCAGGGTGAGGAGGGGTGCGTTGAAAGCGTCGCAGGTCCGGACAAACCGGGCCGCTTTATCGGAGGCGTTGATGTCGAGACAGCCGGCCAGCATCTTCGGCTGGTTGGCGATAATGCCGATCGACCGCCCGTTCATCCGGGCGAAGCAGGTTACCATGTTGGCCGCGTAGTAGGGCTGATACTCCAGAAAGTCGCCGTTATCCACCAGCAGAGTGATGAGGTCATGTATGTCATATGGTTTGTTCGGGCTCTCCGGGATCAGGCTGTTCAATTCCGGGATCAGCCGGTTCGGGTCGTCATCGGTCTCGTAAACCGGAGCGGTCTCGGTATTATTGGAGGGCAGGTAACCGAGCAGTTTCTTCACCTTCTCGAGGGCGTCCTCGTCGTTCTCGGCCAGAAACGTCGCCACGCCGCTGACCCGGTTATGGGTCATCGCCCCGCCCAGGGTTTCCGGCGAGACCTCTTCCCGGGTGACCGACTTGATTACCTTCGGCCCGGTGATGAACATTTTGCTGGATTTATCGACCATGAAGGTAAAGTCGGTCAACGCCGGCGAGTAAACGGCCCCGCCGGCACAGGGGCCCATGATGACCGAGATCTGGGGGATCACCCCGGAAGCGATCGTGTTCCGGTAGAAGATCCCGCCGTATCCGCACAGAGAGTTTACCCCTTCCTGGATCCGTGCCCCCCCGGAATCGTTGATCCCCACCACGGGGGCGCCGACCTTGAGGGCGTTGTCGAGGACCTTCCAGATCTTCTGAGCGTGCATCTCCCCCAGGGACCCCCCGATGACGGTGAAGTCCTGTGCGTAGGCATAGACCAGCCTCCCGTTGACCTGACCGTAGCCGGTCACCACCCCTTCCCCCGGGGCCTCCTTCTTCTCCATCCCGAAATAGGTGCAGCGATGCTTGACGAAAGCGTCGATCTCGACAAATGTTCCCTCGTCAAAAAGCAGGTTGAGCCGTTCCCGGGCGGTCAGTTTCCCCTTCTCATGCTGTTTCTGGATTCTGGCTTCTCCTCCCCCGAGAATGATTTTTTCCTTACGCTGCTGGAGATCCTGAAGTTTGTCCGTGCTCATGTGAACCGTCCTTGCCGGACCGGAACTTCCCGCGGCCCGAATGTGATTATTTTGGCTTCGGAAAAATAAGAGTGTTGAACATCAATCCTATGGCACAATTATATTCCAAGAGCAAATATCGGCTGATGTATCAAAGTCTTTTTTGTGTCATTGCCTGGATACAATTATTTTAGTTGAATCCACAGGCCCCGATTGAATCAATCGGGGTCCGCTATAAATCAGCGAGCGCAGCGAACTGATTTATATAATACACGAAGCAGTTGGAGTAGCAAAATAATTTAATATCGCCGGGAGACCCAGAGCGCGGCCACGATGACGGCGCCCCCGAGCAGGAGCCGGGCCGGCTCGGCGTGCTCTCCGAAGAAGACCAGGGCGACGGCGACACCGAGGGGGATTTTCATATTGTTAAAGACCGCCAGAGTCGCGGCCGAAGTCAGCAGCGCCCCCTTGTTCCACCAGAAGAAGCAGAGCCCGGAAGCAAGGGCGCCGAGGTAAAGAAGCGTGCCGGCCTGTCCGAGATCCAGCGCGGCCAGGCTCCCCCATCCTCCGGAGAGCGTGGTGGCGAGAGCGGTTATCGCCGCCGCGCCCAAAAAGAGGAGGGCGTATACCTCCCGGTCACGAAGATGGGAGAAAACCGGCCGGATCCTCCGGTATTCGATCTGCCCGTACGCGAAGCAGCCGTTCGAAACCTGCATGAATAAAAAGCCGGCCAGGATACCGCTCAGTCCGGTATGACGATAGGTAATGAGAGCGGCTCCGAATACCGCCAGCAGAGCCGCCAGCAAACCTCCGGGTCGAAACCGCCGGGAGCGGACGTCGTCAAACAGGATAACATAGAGAGGAGTGAAGATGGTAAAGAGCGCCACCTGGTACGCCTCCAGGTAACGGTAGGCCTGGAGGTAGGTTATATACATGACCCCGTACTGAATGGTCCCGATGAAAACCAGCCTCCCCGCCGCCGTCGGCGGCAGACGCTTCAGGCGGAGAAAGGGGAGAAAGAAGGGGAGGGTGATGACCATCCGGGCGCAGGCGACGAACGAGGGATCGAGTCCCCGCAGGTTGCCGACCAGGTAGGTCTTGATCAGCCCGAAGGAGAAAGCCCAGATCAAAGAGACAATAAGTAAATACCACATAAGGACGACCTTGATGATTGAAGTACATTAGCGTCTGCGCCGCTAATGTAGGAAATTGCATTTTTTAGAACATTTATAAATTGATAACATTCTGATAATCAGTTCAAATTCAATTGATCAGTCCATAACGGTAAGCCCTTGGTTTAACAGAGCAAAAACTAAATATTTTTTCCCGGATGCTTTTTCGTCTGTTTCGGGAGTTCAATAATCGGATTTTATCCGATTATTGAAATTCCGAAACAGCAAGTACTGGTATATCAATTACACTCGTAAAATCAATTGATTAGTTCGATACTCCGGACCGCCCCTTTACCCGGGAAAAAGTATTTACCGATTGCGGGGAGAGGTGTTATTCTTTTCGGCAGGTAGAACGAATTTCCGCGGGTATCTTTCTAATATGAGGAACCGGAATGAATGAGGCGAAAGGCGCCGGCGAGGAGCCGGAGATTTTAAGATCGGTCGCCGATCTGGTCGATATCGCCGGACATCTTCCTCCCTCTTCGGTCATCGTGCCGGGCGGGGACCGGATCGAGGACCTGGAGCTGGTCGAGGCGGCCCGGGATCACGGGATTGTCGATCGGATCATCCTGGTCGGCGACCGGGAAGCGATCGAGCGGGGCATTGCCGAGGTGGGCGTCGTTGTTAACCGGAAAGATATCGTGGCCGCCGGGAGCGCCGAGGAGACGGCGGCGCGGACCGTCGATCTGGTTAAGCGCCGGGAAGCCGATATCGTTCTCAAGGGCAACATCTCCACCCCGATCATCAATCGCGCCCTGCGTCCTCTGGCGATCCGCTCGACGGTGAGCCTGGCGACTATTTTCGACGCGGCGCCGATCTCCTCCGGGCGTCCCATGATCCTTACCGACGCCGGTTTCACCACCATCTGTAACTTCGGCCGGATGGTGGACCTGATCAAAAATGCCGTCGATCTCGCCCAGATAGTGATGGGAATCAAACGGCCCCGGGTGGCGATCCTTTCGGCCAACGAGAAGCAGATCGCCTCCCTTCCCTCCACCCGGCTGGGCGCCCAGCTTTCCCGGCGCACCTGGACGGACGCGATCGTCTACGGGCCGCTCTCCTTCGACCTGGCCACCGACCCCGAATCCGTGGCCATGAAAGGAGTCCCCTCCAATCCCGCCGCCCGCGAGGTCGCCGGCCAGGCGGACATCCTGGTCTGTCCGGGGATCGATACCGCCAACGCCCTCTATAAGACCATCACCGCCCTGAACAAGTACGGGCAGGCGTCGCTGGCCGGGATCACCGTGGGTTTCCCCTTCCCCTTTATCATTCTTTCCCGCTCGGACACACTGGAAACGCGGCTGGAGTCGATCGCTCTCTGCAGTGTTTTCGCCCAGCGGGTTTCCCACTGGCAGGCCGCGGCGCCCCGGCTATCTGAACCTCCTTCCCGCAAAGAACCCCGGATACTGGTCTATAATCCGGGCTCGACGTCGATCAAGATTGCCCTCTTTGCCGGCGACCGGGTCCTTCATTCCACGGAAGAGGCCGCTGCGATCCCCGCTGCCGGCAGCCGGAAGGAAGGTGAACGGATCGCCGCCGATCTGGCTCTCCGCGCCGGGAAGATCGTCAGCGGCTGGGGGATCCGGCGGATCGACGCGATCGCCGCCCGGGGCGGTTTTCTTTCCCGGCCGGAGGAGAAATTATCCGGGGGGGTCTATTCGATCGCCCGCAAACGGGGAAAACGGATAGTCGTGGATAGCGGGATCGTCTCCGCGGTGCTCGATCACCCGGAGCACAACCATCCCGGCAACTTCGGCATCCCGGTAGCGGCGGCGCTGGCCGAAAAGTACCAGGCCCCCGCCGTCACGGTCGATCCCGTGGCGGTCGACGAGTTCAGCCCGGAGGCCGAGATCTCCGGTTATGCCGGGATCGCCCGCCGCAGTATCGCCCATGCTCTCAGCGTGAAGGCCGCGGCCCGTCTGGCCGCCAAACAGATCAAACGCCCGCTGGAAGACATGAACCTGGTTGTCGCCCATCTGGGCGGTGGTATCACGGTCGCCGCCATCAAGGGGGGAAAAATGATCGATAACTCGATCGCGTTTCTCGGTGAAGGTCCCTTTTCTCCCCGGCGGGCCGGCCGGTTGCCGTTGTCCGGACTGATCGAGATCTGCTATTCGGGACGGTTCTCACGGGAGGAATTGATCGAAGAGCTGACCGAGAACGGCGGTTTGCGGTCGTATCTGGGAGAAGACCGCATGGAGGTGATCGAAGAACGGATCGCCGCAGGCGATGGGAAGGCAGAACGCGCGGTGGAGGCGATGATCTACCAGATCGCCAAGGAGATCGGGGCGATGTACGTGGCGGCGGGGTGCGACGTGGAGGCGATCGTTCTCACCGGGGGACTTACCCGGAGCCAGCGGATCCGGACCGGGGTCCGGCGGTTGGTCAACTACCTGGCCCCGGTGGTGACCTTCGAGGGGAACCTGGAGATGGCGGCCCTGGCGGCCGGGGCGGAGGCCGTTCTCTCCGGCCGGGAGACCGCCCGGCGGTATCGCCCCCCGAAATAAAGCAATCGCCGCATTTTATCCAAAAAGCCATTCTGTGTATTTTGTTTAACGGCAACTGATTATTACCACGAAGAACACGAAGCTGAATTAAAAAATCAACAATTTATGTGTATTAAATTTCTTCGTGTACTTCGTGCCCTTCGTGGTTTTAATGACATTCATTACAATGTGATATGGTTTTCATGCAGATTATGTTGAGGAGATCGTGGTTATGAATAAAGACGAAAAACAGCACTGGGTCTTCCGGGCCCATGTTTACGACCGGTCCGGGGCGCTGACCAGTATCGCCTCGGCCTTCAGTAACGAAGGGATCAGTATCGATACCGTGGTCGGCCACGGGCTGGAAGAACGGGCCGGGATTGACGGCAGCGTAGTCATGACTTTTCATTGCAGCGAGAAAGAAAAGGATGTTATGGTCCGCAAGATCCGGCGGCTCAGCAAGGTCAAATCCCTGGAAGAGCATCCGTATGAATCTCAAAATCTGCGGAAGACGGCGATCATCCGTTCCACCCGGAGACTGGCCCCCTCCGACGTGGCGGGAGAAAATTCGTTTTTAACCAGCGAACTGGTGAATGCGAGACCCCGCGGATTTACCTACCTGCTGGCGGGTTCGCCCAGCGAGCTGGATCCGATCCTGATTAAACTGGAGACCGCCGGGGTGGTCGAGGACATCGTGTTTTCAATCGTGGGGTTATAAATCGAATGAAAAGAATCTGTCTGATCGCGGCGGTTCTGATTCTGGGAGGAAGCTGTTCGCGGCCGGGAGGGGATACGGGGAAGAAGAGGGATACCTCAACGTTATTGAACGCGTTAATCGGCTCCTGGCACGATGAAAAAGTGGGAGGATGGAGAGAATATTTTTCCGCGGCCGGGAGGTATGCCATCACGGTGGAGGGGGACATCTTTTATGGAGGCGGTTTCGGCATCGAGGAGGAGGTTCCCGCCACCCGTTCCCTGAAACTTCTCCTGACGGGGGACGGCGATTCCGAGGGATCTGAATTGCGGATAGAGGGAACATTCTCTCCGGATTACCGGGAGTTCGCGGGGTCGCTGGCCGAGAGCGCCGCCGGAGGCCCCTTCACCGCCCCGCGCCCCTTCCGGTGGCTGTATGAAAGCGCCCAAGAAACACCGTGAACGGAAGGAGAAGCCGTCACCGGGAGAAAGCGGGAGTAATAGGCCGTCGTCCGCCGGAGCCGAAAAGGGCATTTTTTGCGGCTTCCCTTTCTTCAGTCATTGCCTCTTATCCGCGTGAGCACGAGAAAGTGTGCTCCCCCACTTGATTCCCCGTTTCCCCGCGTATCCCCTTAAAAAGAACGTTAGAATTGAGTTTCTTATTGCCGCTTTGATATAATTCGTCACGATCGAGATACCGCTCGTCAGGGAGCGCCTTATGACATCTTCCCTTCAAGAAACCTACATGATGCGCGCCGTTAAGGTGAGCCTTTTCGGCAACATTATTCTGTTTTCGATCAAGATCGTCACCCTCCTTTTCGTCAACTCACTCGCCATCGCCGTGGATCTGGGCATATCGTGCGTGGGACTGGTGGTTTCCATCATCCTTTACCATTCGATAAAAATGGCCAACCGCCCCGAAGATTTATTTCACAATTACGGCTACAGCAAAATAGAGCACGTCTGCGAGGCCATGGAAGGGGTGATCCTGATCGGCATCGCCCTGGCCATGTCGTTTCAGGCCGTCATCGGCGTTTTTCACCCCCGGCATGTCCATCTCTTCGGTGTCGGCCTTGTCTCCAGCGTCATTAATTTTTCCATCAATTTCGCGGGGGCTTATTACATCTTCAAGATGGCCAAAAAAAGCGCCTCTCCGGCCATTCACGCCGAAGGGGTCCATTATCGATTAGAGGGTTTCATATCGATGACCGTCGCGGCCTCTTTTATTATTTCCCTCCTTTTACGGGCGAACAATATAACGGCGGCTGTACCTTACGTCGATCCGATCGCCACGCTTCTGGTAAGTGTCATTATTGCCGTACCGTCTTTTAAGATGGCAAAAGGCGCGTTTTTTAAGCTGCTGGATGCCACGATAGAAGAGGGAAGCAGCATGGAAGTGATCAAATTGCTTGCCCGGCACAGTGAAAAATACTGTGACTTCGGAGACCTGAAGAGCAGGGTCGCGGGGAGGAAAAAATTCATCGAGCTCGATATCATCATGCCGGAAGACATCCATTTCCGGGAAGGGCATGATCTGATTTCCCGTCTGGAAGCCGATATCCTGGCCAGCGTTCCGGAAAGCGTGGTCACTATAAAAATGAAACCGTGCGACAAGGATTGCGAATTCATCAGAAAAAGCGGGGAATGTCCCTATTTATCCGCCTGCACCGGAGACCTCGGGCAGCCTTCTGCGCCAAAGTAGTCTTTGGCTACGGCGGCTGAATGCGAAGAGTATGTTCTCCGAAGGATCACCTTTCGCTCTCTCCCATTATTCGTTTGGGGCATGATTCTCGTCACCTGTCGGACAAGCCATGCTCGATCGAGCATGGCTTGTCCGATAAACTTTGGTAGAATATTCCATATCCGAAAAATAAGAACGGTGAATGTTTTTTTTCGCCGCCGCCGCGGCGCCGGGGGTAATACCGGCTCCATCCGCCCGAGCGCGGTCCACCCGAAAAATACCCCCGCCGGTATCCCCACCTTTAATCTTTACCTCCTTCTTCCGATTCTGGTATATTCTGTAACTCACCGATGCTTAAAGAATTAATAGAAGGAGAGTAGATATGATCGTATCGACCAAGGATCTTTTTAAACACGCCTACGGCAAGTACGCCCTGGGAGCGTACAATATCAATAACGCCGAACAGATTATGGGGCTCTTCAAGGGAAACTTGGAAAGCTCCGCGCCTTTCATCATCCAGATCTCAAAAGGCGCCCGGTCTTACACCGACAAGCGGCTGCTCGAGGCCATGATCAGGGCGGCCGACGAGATCTTCCCGGACGCGATCTATGCCGTTCATCTGGACCATGGCGATGAGGCCTCCTGCATGGACTGTATCGAGAGCGGCTTTTACAGTTCCGTCATGATCGACGCCAGCAGCAAGGACTTCGAAGAGAATATTGCCATTACCAAAAGAGTGGTGGAAGCGGCCCATGCCAAAGGGATCGCGGTGGAAGCCGAGCTGGGAACCCTGGGCGGGGTCGAGGAACATGTCGCGGTCGATGAGGGTGAAGCCCATCTCACCGATCCGAAAGAGGCCGAGGAGTTTGTCCGGCGCACCGGATGTGACAGTCTGGCCTGCGCCTTCGGTACCAGTCACGGAGCCTTCAAATTTAGCGGATCTCAGGGGCTTCATTTCGAGATTATCAAGGGGATCCGGGATCTTTTGCCCGGTTTCCCGATCGTGATGCACGGCTCCAGTTCCGTCCCCCAGGATGAAGTCCGCCGGATCAACGCCGCCGGGGGAAAGATCAAGGGGGCCAAGGGCGTGGATGAAGATCAGATCAGTCAGGCGGCCACGATGGGTGTTACCAAGGTCAACATCGATACCGACGGGAGATTGGTATGGTGCCGGGTCCACCGGGAGAGTTTCCGGGATGACCCGGAGAATTTCGATCTCCGCCCCCCGGGAAAGATATTCATGGCCGAGTATGCCAAATACATTGCCCACAAGAACAAAGTGCTGGGCAGCGCCGGGCAGCTGGAAGAGGTGAGGAAGAGGTTAAAAGGATAGGCGTTGTCTGAGTTTTTCCCACGCAAAGGATAGATAGACTTGTCTTTATAATATTTTGCCTGAAATCCTAAATCCTAATTTCGAAATCCTAAATAAATCCTAAATCCAAATGACCGAATGTTTTAAATAGGGCAGTTTTGCGTGTTGCTATTATGGATTTTTGTCATTTGATATTGTTTAGAATTTGGTGCTTAGATATTAGGATTTCCGGGATCTGTTTTTAGATCCGATTGCTCTACAAAAAAAGCCCCCGGCTGCGTCGCAGCCGGGGGCTTTTTGTTTTTATAATAACGGGTTAAAAAAGGTAGGTGGCATCCAGTCCGACCGCCCAGATATGCTGTTCAAAATTCGCGTCGTTGGCGTGCCGGCTTCCCCAGGCGACCGCGCCCAGAACGTCGAGCGACAGGTCCCGGGCGACCTCGAAGCCGGTCCCGAAGGTGACGTTGTTCCGATCCACGTCGGCGATATGGGCCAGGCTGACCGCTTTATTCGGGAGCGGGGATTCGTCGAAGAAATAGCCGGCCCGGATTGCCCACTTCGGTTTCAGCATGTACTCCGCTCCGACCCGGTACCGGTTGGAGTCCCGCCAGTCTTCATCATAGGATGAACTCTGCAGGAGCACACCGTCCTGGTTGTACTGAACGTTGGTCCGGTAGAACGACCAGAGCGACTGCTGAAAATCGGCGGTCAGGGTGAGTTTGTCTTTAATCGGTTTGACCGCGAAGCCGATCCCCCAGGTCGGCGGCTGACGGAACTTATAGGTATTGTGCGTATCTTCGGAAAGACCCATCAGGGTCAGGTCGCTGGAGGCCTTCCCGGTCATCTTGACCGTGGACCCGGTCCGGTAGACGCCGCCCACGCTGATCATGTCCGATATCTGATAGAGGAGGCCGAGCATCCCCTCCGCACCGAAACCGTCGTCTTTAATATCGAAGTCATAGTGGTAATCAAGTATCCCCGAATTCTGGACGTCCTTGTCCACGTCCCGTTCAATCCGGTCGTAAATAATGCCTACCCCGGCACCGGCAAAAAGACCGGGAACGATCTGCCGGGCGATGGTGAACTGGGTCTCGACAATGATCAGCTCCTGGAAGTTTTTACCGTAGATGATGCCCATCCCGTAAGGAATGGTGTCGTCCCAGTCCGAGTAATATCCCATTGGCGAATAAACGGTCACCGCCAGGGTAAACTCCGGGAACGATAAATAGCAGCCGGCGCCCTGCGGCTGGTAAAAGTCATAGTCGGTGGAGGTCTTGCTGAAACTATACGGCTCTACCC
Organism: uncultured bacterium; assembly: GCA_963822585.1. Classification (GTDB taxonomy): domain Bacteria; phylum Auribacterota; class Erginobacteria; order Erginobacterales; family Erginobacteraceae; genus CAWGIE01. The sequence continues at coordinate 10,648 of CAWGIE010000038.1, read as the reverse complement.
CGCTGTAATTAAGAAACACGTCTTTGGTGTATTTATAGCGTTCGAAAGTCCCGGGCGAGGGCGGGAGGTTGGCGAACGAGTTGCTGCCCCGGATGGTGACGTGGGGTGAGAGGAAGTCGACTCCGACCCCGTTGCCCTCCAGCTGGGCCAGTCCGCCCGGGTTCCAGTAACTGGCCGTCCAGTCGTCGGCCAGTCCGATGAAGGCCCCGCCCATGGCGGCGGCCCGGCTTCCCAGGCCTCCCCATTCATACCCGCCCGCATAGAGCGCCGGTGTCAGCAGGACGGAAGCACCGGTTATGAGAACAACCAGACCCCACAATTTAGGTCGGTTCATTTCTCCTCCTTCCGGTTGAACCCGATTTATGCGTAAATCGGGTTAGTTTTGAACACTGACAACGAAAAAAAAACATACTAACAAGATCTCCTTTATACGACAAGAATATATTATTCCACTTTCAGAGTGGGCTGGGACCACTCCGTGATCAGCTCCGCTTCGATGACGACTTCCGGTGTCCCGGGTCCGCTCTCCGGTCCGGCGTAGCGGATCCAGTGATGAGGCGGGTCGGCGGCAAACCACAGGTAGATGGTCGGGGCCGCCAGTTTCCCCAGCCAGGTCAGCACCCCCAGATCGGGGATCATCCGCAGCCGGTGGCAGGAGAAAGTGCCCGCCGGCGTGGTTACGTCTTCTTCCCCATCATATTGTATCAGCAGAGAATATGAAGCAGGTTTATCGGTGAGGATCTCGCAGGTCATTTCACCGCGCTCCTCTCCCGGCCGGGGGAAGGGGAAGGAGCGCAGCAGCAGCCAGAGTTCCTGGGTATATACCATCCGGGGTTCCAGGGGGAAGCGGTCGGTCCGGCTGACGCCGTCTTTGGCCCGGACGGTCTTTGTCCGCACCTCTCCCCGGTCGCGGTCAAATGTTATCTCAAGAGTAGTGACAACTTTTTCCGCCTTATTCCGGATGATTTCCCGCGACCGGAGAGGCGACAGGTTCCCTCCGGTGAGCGTAAAACGGGACTCGATCAGGCGGCATTCTTTCCGGTTTTCTTCACCGAAGATCCCCTCTTCCCGGTAGCTGACGGTGTAGCTGTCCGAAGGAGCATTCATCAGCGGCTCCACCCGCCGTTCCCCCTCCCAGCGTATCGCCTGTCTGTCGGCAAGCCGGCAATGGTACCGGACCAGCTCCCGGTCACCGAGTTCTATCCGTCCGATTTCATCGGCTCCCGCAGGAGAATCCGATGTAAAGAAGAGCAGAAAGAGAATGGCAGAAAATATTCGCTGCATAACTTTTTATACTACATTAAAATGATCGAATTCTTTCAGCATTTTCTTGGCATTTTAGCTCCTTGAAAATATCCACCACCCCGATTGATTCAATCGGGGTGGAGAGGTGATTGATTGCTGAATATATCCACACAGCGTGCGCTTCCTCCTCTCCCGCGCCGGCGGCGCGGGAGAGGAGGAAGTGAGGGGTGAGGGCGTTGGCGCAAGTTGGTGTCAGTCATACTCCCACCGACGCAGGGTCGGTGGTGAGTTTGTATCTATATTTCCAAAGGGTTAAAGTGTTACCATCAATCCCTGTTCATGTTTACCATGGAAAAATGTGATTAACATATAAATTCGCGACCGAAGGGAGCTAATTTATATGAAAAGAAAAATGATCGCGGTGACCGGCGCGTCCGGTCACCTGGGCGGCAATCTGGTCCGCGCATTGATCGAGAGAGGAGATCGGGTTCGGGTTCTGGTTCATCGGGATCGCCGCGCGCTCGATACTCTTGACCTCGATTTTGTCCCGGGTGATATTCTGGACCCCGATTCTCTCCGCCGGGGGTTTGCCGGGGTCAAGCTGGTCTATCATGCCGCGGCCCGGATCTCGATCACGGGAGACCGGACCGGCCTGGTGCACCGGACCAACGTCGAAGGAACCCGCAATGTGGTGGAGGCATGCCTCAGCTCGGGGGTGGAGCGGCTGATTCATTTCAGCTCCATTCATGCCCACTCCCCGCATCCGGCGGATGGTACCGTGGACGAGGCCCGGGCCCTGGCCCTGGATGAAGACGTCCCGGTTTACGATCGGTCGAAGGCGCGGGGGGAGATGGAGATTGCCCGGGGGATACGAGACGGTCTCGACGCCGTCATTATCAATCCCACCGGTGTGATCGGCCCCCACGATTACAAGCCGTCGCGGATGGGACAGGTCCTGCTGGATATCTGCCGCCGGAAACTCCCGGCCCTGATCGCGGGAGGTTATAACTGGGTCGACGTCCGCGATGTGGTGAGCATGGCCCTGGTTGCGGCAGCTCACGGCCGGTCCGGGGAGAAGTATCTGGCTTCGGGAGAATGGGTGAGTATCAAGGATATCGCCCTGCTGGCGGCCCAGGCTGCCGGCTGTTCGGCCCCCCGGCTGGTTACCCCGATGTGGATGGGGAGGGTGTCGGCGCCCGTGATCTCCGGCTGGGCCCGGCTGACGGGGACCAGGCCCCTCTTTACTCCGGAAGCGCTCCACGCGCTCCGTCACCATCGCCACATCTCTTGTCGGAAAGCAGCCGCTGAACTGGGGTATCGTCCCCGGCCGATCGAGGAGACGGTGGGGGATACGGTGGAATGGTTCAGGGAGAATGGGAGATTAGAGTAGTGTTTTGACCTGATATTCTGATCGAGCGGTATCCTTGCGGAAAATCCTAAATCCGAATATCGAAATCCTAAATAAATTCAAAATCCAAAGGACCAAATGCTCAAAACACCTGTGTCGACCCCGGCATTTTTGTTTGGGATTTATGATTCTGGTTATTGGATATTATTTAGAATTTCGTGTTTAGAAATTAGGATTTCAGAGCTTATGAGTTTCCGAATAAGCTCCCCCTATTTCTTCACCCGATACTCCTTCCCGGTCCAGAAGATGCTCCGCCGGTTCTCCAGGTAGATCCGCCCCTTCCACTTGATCCCCTTGCCGGCGATTCTCCGGTAGAGCATGTTGACGGCGATGGCGATCAGCATCACGGCCGCCGCCGGATGGGTGAGTGCCCACCATCCCTTTACCCCGAGCAGCCGGTTGACACGGAACCGGATGAAGACGATCAAAAGCGCGGAGAGTGCCAGCAGCCCGGCCGAGCAGGGATAGCGTCCCAGGAAGAAGGGGAAGAGAAAGGGGAGGAGATTGAAGCCGAGCGCGTAGATGATCTCGGCGGGGATGACCAGTATGTTGTTATTGGCCCCGCTCAGCAGGTAGCGGCTCCACCCTTCGAAACTCTCCCGGAACCCCTGGTACATCCGGACATGGAGGGTCCGGGTGGCGGTGACCAGGTGGGCCCTTAGCCCGAGGGCCTTGGCCCGTTCCATGAAAGCGACGTCGTCGGGGATGGTGTTGCGGACGCTGGCCCAGCCCCCGATCGTCTCGTAGGCATCCCGCCGGACCAGGAAGAAGGTGCCGCTGGCCCCGGCCCGCCGGCAGGCCGGCCTGTTCAGGGACCGGGGAGGGAAGTAGTCCCAGAAGAGCCAGAAGATAAACGGCTGGAGGGTGTTCTCCCAGAACCCGCGGCAGATCTGCCCGGGGAGGACGGTCAGCACCACGGCCCGGTTCCGGAGCGAGTAAGCCAGCGCCGAGCGGAGATGGGCGGGATGGTGACGGGTGTCGGCGTCGGTGAAGACCAGCCATTCCCCCCGCGCCGCCGTGACCCCCTTGCCGTTGGCGTATACCTGGGCGCTCCAGTCGGGGGGCGGGTTCTCCGTGTTTTTGATCAGGCGGATCCGGGGGTCCTCTCCCCTCATCTTTTCCACGATCTCCGCGGTCCCGTCCCGGGAGCGGTCGTCGACGACGATCATCTCCCAGTTGGAATAGGTCTGTTTCTGGAACGAACGGATGCAGTCCTCGATATTCCGCTCCTCGTCCCGGACGGCGATCACGATCGAGACCAGGGGCTTTTCGGGGGTTTCCTCCGGATCGGTCCCCAGGACCGGATCGACCCGGAAGCGATAAAATAGGAGGATGAACTTGAAAAGCCAGTAAACGGCCAGTATCGCGCTGACTCCAAATACGACCCCTTCCTGTAAGAGGATATGCATGAAAGAACTGAGCCCTCGCTTCACTCGGGCAACTAAATAGAACTACGAATTACGCGAATTACACGAATTTTCTGAAAAATATCACGGCAATGTCGGTTCAATACTTTTATATGATTATTTTTCCGCGACGCCCAAAGTATTAATCGGGGGAGGGAAAACAAGGTTCTTGAAATTCCCCAGCGGCAGCCCGGTAGTGTATCACGTTCCTCCCGTCTCACAATTGTAATCGGGGGTCATATTTTTATTCACCGGTATATTCCCATCTGTTACAGTGCCCCTGCTGAGCGAACTGCGGCGCGATCATCCGATCATTTGCCGGGCCTGCGCCGGTGATCCGAGGGGAGATCGGATCGGCGGCCACAGAAACCGCTTCACGGCATTCCGGAAAGCTCCATTGATACAGGACAGAATTCTACAGTTCATCTACACGCTGGGACTCCGTCACGGGCGGCCGGTTATCCTGGCCATGGGGGTGATAACGCTTTTCTTCGCCGCTTTCATCCCCCGGTTGACGATCTCGTCCTCCTATAACGAACTGGTTTCCCCGGAAGAGCCCGAACAGGCCCGTTTTCTCTCCTTCCTGGAAGAATTCGGCGCCGCCGACGAGCTGGTGGTGGTCCTGGAAGGCGATCCCGCGATACTGGTCTCCCGCGCCGATCTCTTCGCCGCGGCGATCAGGAACGAGAAAAAGTATGTCCGATCGGTTTTCTACCAGATCGACGTCGCCGGCCTGCTGAAATGGGCCCCCTATTTTATCCCGGAGGATACGCTGGCCGAGGGGCTGAAAGGGATCGGCGGCTACCGGCCGCTGATCGCCGAGATCGCCCGGGTGAAAAGTCTCCCCTCTCTGTTGGGCCTGATCAACCGGGGACTCGCCGGCGAGATCCCCGGCCTGGATGACCCGGGGACCGCCGCGACCGGGTTGACGATCCCGCGTCTGCTTTTCCGGGAATGGCGCCGATTTCTGGAAGACCCCTCCCGGGAAGAGATCGATTATCGTACGCTGTTGCGGGGGGAGAAGATCGAAGGGGCGGAGATGATCGAATCCGGCGGGTATCTCCGTTCCCACGACGGCCGGTTGCTCTTTCTTTTTGTTCGTCCGACCTCCCTTTCGGATGATATCACCTTTCTGGAACCGTTTGTCGGGTCCGTGAGACAGGCCTGCGACCGGGTGCTGAAGGAGAACCCCGCGCTGCAAGGAAAAATCGCCGTGGCCTTCACCGGCATGCCGGCCCACGCCCTGACCGAGGTGCATGCCATCAACTCCGACGTGGCTCGGTCGACCGCCATCTCGGTGCTCCTGGTGATCGCGGTCCTCGGATTCGGTTTCCGCTCGCTGAAAAAGATCCTCCTGGCGGTCATCCCCCTGGGCTGCGGGATGATCATCACCGTCGGGGCGATCTCGCTGACCATCGGCCACCTGAACCTGGTCAGCTCGTCTTTCCTGGCGGTCCTTTTCGGTATCGGGATCGATTTCGGGATCTACCTGATCCGGCGGACAGCCGAAGAAAGGGACCGGGGCAAGACGGAAGAAGAGGCGGTACGGATCGCCGTTACCGCCTCCGGGCGTTCCGTTCTCACCGGCGGTCTCACGACCGGCCTGGCCTTTCTGGCCGTCGGCTGGACCGACTTCGTCGGCTTCTCCGAGCTCGGCCTGACCGCCGGGATGGGCGTGCTTATCGTACTTTTCTCCACCCTGCTCCTGTTGCCCGCCCTCTTGCTGGCCACCCGGATCCGGCCCGCTCATTATTCCCTGCGCCGGGCGCTGCAGGCAACCGCCCGTAAACGGGAACGTCTCTTTTTGACGCTCATCGTGCTGGCGGCCGGGGCCGGCTGCGTTTTCGGAGTCTTCGCCGCTACCCGCCTGCATTTTGATTTCAACGCCCTGAAGCTGCTTCCTCCCGGGGCCGAGTCCACCATTTACCAGATCCGGATGCAGGAGGAGAGCGATTTCCAGATGACCTGCGCGGCGGTTACGGCCCCGGATCTCGCCCGGCTTCAGCGGCAGGTGGAACGCATCCGGGCACTCCCCACCGTCAGCCGGGTCGAATCGCTGGGCGACCTGATACCGGAAAAACCGGCCGAGAAACAGCAACTGATCGCCGCCTATCGCCCCTTTTTAGCCGGGGTCAAGATCGGGCTGGGCGCCCCCGCCGCCCCGCTCGGGGTCTACCGTTCCGAACTTGATGCTATCCGCGCCGGTTTGGAAAGCGCCCAGGAAGCCGCCTTCTCCGGCGGCCGCCCCGGCCTGGTATCCGCCGTCGAAGAGGATCTGAGCGAGCTTGATTCCCTGCGCAACGATCTCGACTCCGGCCAGGGAACCCGGGCGGCGGAACGTTCCCGGGCATTTGAAAAAGCGCTCTTCCAGGGGTTGAAAAAGCTCTCGACTCTCCTGCGGATATGGCTGGAAGAACCCCCGCCAACCGTTGACTCCCTCCCCCCGGATCTGGTCGCGCGCTTCAAAAGCCCCCGGGGCAACTATGTCGCGTATGTTTTTCCCAGCGGTTCGATCTGGGACGTGGATTTTCTCGATCGTTTCGTTTCCGGCCTCAAGGAGATCGCCCCCGGGGCGACCGGTTTCCCGGTGACCCATCAGCTGACCTCCCGGGTCATGGTGAAAAGTCTGCTGCGGGCTCTTCTCTACGCTTTCGGCATTATCGTGATCATGCTCCTGATCGATTTTAAGCGTCCGGGCCCGGTGTTCCTCTCCCTGATACCGTTGGCGGTAGGCATGCTCTGGGTCCAGGGCGCGATGTATATCCTGGGCCGGAACTACGATTTCGCCTCGATGCCGGGGCTTCCTCTCCTGCTTGGCCTGGGGATCGTCTACGGCATCCATATCGTCCGCCGCTGGATGGAGCATCCGGAGATCACCGCTTTTGCCGCCACCGTGACCTCGGGGCGCGGGGTCGCCTTCGCCGCGCTGACCACCATGGCCAGCCTCTTCAGCCTGATTTTTTCCCGTCATCAGGGTGTGGCGTCCTTCGGGATCATCATCCTGATCGGGATCGTGGCCACGCTGGTGGCCGCTCTTTACGTTTTGCCGGCGGTGATTGACCTGCTACACTATAAGAAAATACATCATCCTTAACCTGGATTATTCATGAAAATTGAAAATTTTCATGAATAATCCAGGTTACTAATTGTTGTTCAATGTATTATGAATAGCAATCTTGTTTATACGGCGACAGCACTCTGCTTTTTCTTCTCCAAAACGGCAACATGAAAACATCATGAAATATGTATATGCCGGCATTATTTTAGGAGTTCTTACGGCATTTATTTCTTCCTCTTCCGCGATCGCGGAAGAGGAAGAAATAAATGTGGTCATCATCTTCCCCGGAGGCCCCCCCCGGGAAAAGGTGGAGAAATACACCGATGAATTCACGGGCATCATCGCCGGGCATATGTCGCTCTCCCCGGGGGACGTCAAAGGACATTACTTCACCGATTACCCGGCCGCCCTGGCTTTCCTGCAGGAAAACCCGGACGCTTTTATCATCAGCTCTCTCGGTTTTTTTCTCTCCCGGCGAAAAGCTCTTTCTCTCGTCCCCCTGGCGTCGGTCGAGATGACGGAGAATGCCGGAAACCGGTATTACCTGGTGGCAAAGAAGGGAACCGCCTCCTCGCTGGAGGAGATGAAGGGGAAGACCATAGCCGGGAGCACCCTCTATGAAAATCCGGGCTTCCTGAAAAGGATCGTCTTCGCGGGGAGGCTCGATCCCCTCTCCGACCTGGCTCTGGAGCCGACTTCCCGGCCTCTCTCCGCGATCAGGAAGGCGGCCCGGGGGGAACTGGGCGGCGTGCTCCTGGACGATGTCCAGTACCGGAGCCTGCAGACGCTGCCCCTCTTTCAGGAACTGGCCGTTGTTTACGAATCTCCCCCGCTCCCCCCGCTCGGTTTGATGATGACCGATACCCCGGCCGACAGAAACCGGAAAGAGAAACTGCTCGCATCCCTGACCACCCTGGGGGAGACCGACGCGGGAGCGGCGGCCTTCAAGTCTTTCGGCCTGAAGGGATTCTCGCCCATCAATCCGAGTTCCCTGGATGAAGTGATCCGGAAATATGAAGGAAGCGAATAACCATCCCTGGGCGGTTCTGCCGGTTGTTCTCTTGCTCTTCCCGCCCGGCTGGCTGGTTGGCTGTGCTTCGATACCGCGGGAAAGTCCTCCGGCCCTGGTGGGGATGGAGGTGGAGACGCTCACCGATTCGCCGGATCCCGCCGAGATGGCGCGGATCGGGGCCCGGTATGTCTCCTACGCGGCCCCCCGGGAGAAGCAGCTGGCCGCTTTCAAGCTCATCCAGCGGGCCTACCTGATGGATCGTAGCAGCCGGGAAACGGCGCTCCTGCTCGCCCGCAGCGCCCTGCTGCTCAGCGGACTGATGACCGATCAGGAAAGAAAAATGGAGGTGGTCCGGAAGGGATATGAGGCCGCGGCCATGGCGGGAGGGGAGGGGGATGAACCGGAAGCGGCCTATTACTTCGGCACCCTCCTCGGTCTTCTGATAGAGGAAGAAGGCCTCTCCGCCGCCGGCGAGGTGCCCCGGTTCGAAGAGGCCCTGGAAAGAGCGATGAAACAGCCGGAGACGGATCGGGGAGGACCGGTCCGGGTCCTGGGGATGCTCTATCTCCGGGCGCCGGCCTGGCCCGCCGGGGCGGGCGATCTGGAGAAGGCTCTCGAGTATCTCCAGCGGGCCGCCGAGGAATTTCCCGGCCATCCGGAGAACCACCTTTTTTACGCCTACGCCCTGGCCGAGGACGATCGTTCCCCGGAAGCGCTCAAAGAGTTGAACAGCGCCCGGGCCGCACTCTCGGCCGGAGAATGGGGCGATTACGCCCCCCGCTGGCGGGAAGAGATAGAAAAGTTTCGGGAAGAATTAGATCATTAGATTTTCGGTGAGAAGATATTTTGAAGATGGTACCTGGATCAACGATGTGATTAACCACGAAGGACACGAAGAACACGAAGATTCTTTAAAAAATAACCTGAATTTTGTTTTTGTTCAATTAACCTTCGTGTTCTTCGTGTCCTTCGTGGTTTCAATAAGTTTCACTTGATGAAATTCGTTTCCCGAACAGGATTTAATCAATTCGGTCTCGCCGGTGAGCCTTGAAATCTCCGCTTGGCGATTCGAGAATCAAGAAAGAGAGGAATACCGGATGAAGATCAACCGGAAGATACGGGGCACGGCAGTCTTCCTGCTCCTGGCGGTGCTGGTCCCGGCCTGCGGGGAAAAGCCGCCGACCGGTCCCGCCAGGGATTACCGCCGGGGCCGGGAGCTGATGGTGGCCCAGCTGCGGCAGTACGGGATCAGCGACGAGAAGGTCCTGGCCGCCCTGGGCAAAGTCCCCCGGCATCTCTTCATCCCGGAGAAGTACCGGGATACCTATGACCCGTACGGAGACTACCCGGGCCCGATCGGATACGGGCAGACGATCTCCCAGCCCTATATCGTTGCTTATATGACCGAGCGGCTCGACGTTAAGCCGGGGGAGAAGATCCTGGAGATCGGGACCGGATCCGGCTACCAGGCCGCGATCCTGGCCGAGCTGGGCGCCGAGGTCTATACGATCGAGATTGTGCCCGAGCTGGCCGCGCACGCGAAAAAGGTGCTGGCCGAACAGGGCTATCCATCGGTGCATGTCCGGGCCGGCGACGGCTACCAAGGATGGCCCGAGCAGGCTCCTTTCGACGCGATCATTGTCACCTGCGCCCCGGACCAGATCCCCCCGGCCCTGGTCGAGGAGCTGAAAGAGGGTGGACGGATGATCCTTCCCCTGGGCGAGTGGTCCCAGCGGTTGGTTATCTGCCGCAAAAAAGGAGGGAAGATCGAAGTGGAAGAAGACCTCCCGGTCCGTTTCGTCCCCATGGTCCACGGGGAGGAGTGAGACACTTGTGACCGACTGGCGTTGTACGGCTAGTAATCAAGTGATCCACCACGAAGGACACGAAGAACACGAAGTGGGATGAGGAACCGTCAGCCGAATCGATGGGTTCTCTGCAAGGAGCAGGAGTTTTAGGAATATTTGAATGTAGGTTGGCTTAACGGTGCAACTTTTATTTATTCTTCGTGACCTTCGTGCTCTTCGTGGTTTATCTTATTGTCATTTTAAAAATATAGGGATTAGCAACAAGGAGGATACGTCATGGCTTTAAATGTCTCAACAACCGAAAAAGAACCCGGTGTCTTCGTCGTTTCGCCGGTCGGCTCGATCGACACGGCCACCGCTCCTATCCTGGGCAAGGAAGTGGCCGCTCTGCTTACCCGCTCCCCACGGCTCATTATCTTCGACATGGCGGGGGTGGACTACATCAGCAGCATGGGGGTGCGCGAGGTGATCAAGACCAAGAAGGGCCTCGCCGCCCGGGGGGGAGGTTCGCCATGGTCAATGTCTCTCCCTCCATCCAGAGGGTTTTCGAGATCATCAACGCGCTCCCTCCCCAGGAGATCTTCGAGAGCATCGTCGAGCTCGACGATTACCTGGCCGCGATGCAGAAGAAAGTCCGCCAGGGTGAAGAGTAGCCAAATCGATCCGTGCCCGCCGCGGCCGGGATCGAAAACCGGAGACAAGTTTTCATGC
>CAWGIE010000037.1:0-9238 GCA_963822585.1 uncultured bacterium | reverse complement strand
GTAATCGGACGACGGAATTGGTGTGGAAGGCGTGTCTGGCGGTGGCGGTCTCAATGCGGGTCACACTGGACGCGACAGATGCCTGCGCGTCGGTGAACGTCAAACCGTGTCACCTTTGCAGCCGGCGAGCCACACGTGAACGCTGGCAAATCCGTTCGATGTTTAGGCCCATTTTTGTTGATATCTTGGCGCCCCCTGACGCCCTCTGACGGAAGAATAAGTCTCGCCACAGAGGGCGTGGAGCGCCCGCCACATTAGTTTCATCATCTGCACCACACGCAATACGCCCCATGAAATCCACCGTCAGGTGTGTCAGCCCGTCAGGGGCCACGCCGCCAGGCGATGGGGGCTGGGTCGCCTAAGTGCGGCTCGGCACGAGCGATGATCAACCAGCGCCTGCGTTGCGGCAGCCGTCATGCCGGTGGGCATTTGCGAGAACGAGGCTGGCCCGCCACCGCATCCGGTTGGACCGGAGAAGTCGGGCGTGCCCTGTTCCGTTTTTCATCGCTGCACCGGTAGGTCCCGACAAACCGGTTACGCCGTCCACGCGAGCTACACCTAGTCCCCGTCGCTCCGTTAGGCCCAGTCAGACCGTAATCAGGGCGGATGTACCCACGCTCGGGTTTCCCATTAATGGTGACCCTGCCACCCGCGTTTCGGTTCCAGCCTGCATGCTTCATGGCAGCGGCAAGTCGCAGGCCATGTGCAGACGTTTGTTGTGCCTTTGGGATGCCCAGGATGTGCTCCAGGAAGTTGGCACTGGCGACGCGCTGATTGCCGTCGCCAGAGCTATGAATGATGGTCATGGATCTGTACGTGTAGCCGTCGCGAATGCTGATCGTATCGGGAATGTTGGTCAGGGTATCCTCCCAAGGGTCCGCGATGGTGACCTTACCCGCTCTGGGCATCCCGCGCGTCACCCAACAGTAACTGGGTCAAGCGCGATGCTATCGCCGGCTGCCTCATAGGTCGCGGCCTGCCCAACAGTAGTTCCGGATCGCGTTTCAGCGCCTCGATATCGATCTTGCCCGTTTTGAGCGGCCGATGCGTCGATTACCCGTCTGACTTAGAAGGTACTGATCGTTGTTGTCGTGCCCCATTCAATCGAACGGCGTGGCCGATCCTCACGGTCCCGCCCGTAGGCTGGACGCGCGCGGTCTACCTGCCGACTGGCGAACGCCTTGACCTGTTCTACGTCAGCGCGCTTCATGCCGGCGAGGTCGGCATTCTCGTGCATCCAGACGCCATCAAGCTGCTCTTGCACTTCCTTATCGCTGGCTGCGAGGATGGACTGATCGCTAAAGTTTTCATCACTGGCCAGCACCCTGATCGCAGTTGACTTGTTGGTTCCCTCGATGCCTTCCAAGACCGTGATGGTATCGAACTTACAGCCGGGTCTCTGGCCCTGCGAACCGCAGCAATTAACACTTTGCGCCCGATCGCGCGATTGAGTGGCGTGTCGTCACAACCAAGATATTTGACCACCCAGGTGTCGAGCCGCTCCACTTCGTCCCACTTGCCCTGCATTCATTCAGCATGTCGAGAACGGGATCATATTGATTGTCGAATGCGATCTCTTTGATAGCCCTAATGTGTTGGCGTCGCCGCAGTCGATGTTGTATGTGTTGTTAATCAGGATCAGCCGCGCTCACCGCGTCGTCGGTAGCAAGCCTTCGTGGATCGTGCGCGCAGCGCCCTTGTAAGTGACGTTAATCCGGTGATGGAATAGGTCCTTGGCGGCTTGAATACCAAGCGCACGCAAGGCGATCACGGCATTGGCGAGTGACGGTTTCGGAAGTGCCGGACTTGTTGATGTCTCGGAACTGCACGACGCCAGTCGCGACCGCGACGGTTGGGTTACTGATCGAGCGATGGCTCGCTCAATTGTCCGTTTCTTGTCTGGCCGCTTAGCGACGTGTTGGTTGCAAGGCAGGTGGGCCAAGAGAGCCTCGGCGATTTGCTCGGGTGTCTTAGCGATTGCCTTTAGCCCCGCCGTGAACGCGAGGGTCACTTCGGACCATGATCGATATGGCTTTTGGAGTTGTCCAATTCCGACTAGCTGGTCGTTCAGTTCGTTCAACGTGCCGGTATGGCTGACAATGCCCCGCAACTTGGCACTGGCATTCGCCGGTAGGTCATTAACTGATTGCAGCCACCCGTCGGTTTCTCGGACTTTGGACCAATCGATCTTGCTATCTGGCGCTCCACGGGCTTGCTGCACTTCCTTTTCTGGTTCAGCGACATTCCCAAGCGCCTCGCGCACGTCATCCAATTTAGTAATCGCGCCAGATAAGTAGAGCGGCGTACAGGTGACGGCACCCGACCATGCTTTCCAGTCTTCCAGTTCACCGACCGGGAACACGCAGAACGCGGTTACAATTTCGGACGACAGGATCAAATCCTAATGCTCTATGGAGCTTGCCGACCAGCCTCTCGGCTTCGTCAGGCCCGATTGCCGATCCAGTTTTATCAGGATCTGCCAACCGGCACCTGACCGCCATTTGGCGAAAGGTGTAATGCTAAGGCGAGCAAGCCCTTTATCGACCAGATGCGAAATACGAGACCCCTCGTGCTGATAGTGCAGTTTCGCTCCTTCAGTATCTGTGCCTTCATATTTGTTGGCGTCACAATCACTCCACAAATACGAACATTCGAGTACGTGGCTCGTGGTGCCATCCGGCATGTTCACAGCATTCTCTTTGGTAGCCGTCGTTATCCTGCCTTTTTCGTGGGTCGCTGGGTCGCCCCATTCCGGCTTGAGGGTTGCAACTTGAAAAAACAGATGCTCGTTTTTGTCGTCGGCTTCCTTAGTGAGACACTCAAATTCTTCGGGGCTTATGACACTACGGCCTAACTTGAAACCCAAAATGAAAGCGCTCGGCCGTACGGCATCGTAAAACTCTACAGCCGCAGCGTGATCGAATTTCGACAGGTTCATTCTGCCCTGCGGACCCGTGTTCGGCTCAGCTTGTTGCTCGCTACACTGCTCGACCGGCTTGGCGTGCGCGGCAAATGCCTCGTTGATGCCAGTTTTGATCGGCTCATTTCCGGCAGCAAGCACCGTGCCGGGAGCAAAGGAGATAACGTTTGTGCCGTCGTCGCTTTTCTTCGGTACGAATGGTTCGGCAAGGTGCACGGTGTGACGCCGCTCGATAGCCTTTCGCCCGGCCTCTATTCCCAACTCGGTTTGTGTTTTCTGCCGGTCCGCAAGCTTGGCCGTTGCCGCGGCGGCAATAATGCCCCGAGTTGGTGCCGGACCGGTGGCCCCGGCTATGCTCACAACGCGCTCCCCTGATGCTCTTGCGCCGCGAGCCATTTTTGAACGCTGGCTCGCCGATAAAGAACTGTGCGACCAATACACGTCCTTGGCGGTCCGAAACCGAGCGCTTCCCAACGGTCGAGCGTGCGCTTGTTCCGCCGCAGTTCGGCGGCGAGTTCTTCCGTCGTTAGAAATTCTGAGAGGATCGGTTCCGAGGTAGACATAGCGATCTCCTGCGTGTCGTTACAACACGCAGAGAACACGTTCGCGGACCTGTTAGGAGGGGAGGAATTGACGAATTCCGCTAGCGATTAGTCCCTTTGAGATGCGCCGATTTAATGCGCGAGCTTGCTTCTGTTTTCTTGCGCCGCTTTGCGCTTTAGATACTTGAAAAATTCAACTACATAGTCGTGTTGAATATCCGCTGATCGGCCTATTGCGATTAGAAATAGCTCCACGAACTCCGCAAAAGGGCCGGGTCCCAATATTGGCTGCTTGCCTGTCGCTCTTCGGTAGATCGCCCTTAGCGCCGACAGGTCACCCCCGGTCAGAATTCCGTCCCCCCCGGGTGCACCGGCTTGCGCGCAAATATTGTCCGCTGCGACGTTTGCTGCGGCTTCTAACGCGGATAACTCAGCCACTAACTGTTCGAGCTTTTCTGCAAACGGAATGACCGTACGTCCATTCTTGAAAGTGACCGCCGCCTTAAGGGAAACATCGTTTTCTGTGCACCATCCCCGCATTAGATCGAATCCGACGTTGTCATGCATCGCGTCGTAAACCAGACGGTGTGTCTGATGTAGCATTTTGGCGAGCTTACGCAGCCGTTCCACCCGACGAGCGGGGCGGAGTACATGCGGTTTCGTTTTTGTCCGCCGAAAATACCAATGGGCGGCACGCCGGAGAGCGCCCCATGCACCTGTTTCATCAAAAGAGTTGTTCCCGGCCGCTTTGCGTAGGGCACCGATGATCAGATTTCTGTATCGCTCGAACCCAGGGAATTCAGCAGCAAACTTTGATCTGTCTTCAAACTCAAATTTATCAAAAATGGTGCGAGAATTTGGGCTCATTGACGTACGCCCGCACGGTACTCATCCAGAACTGCGACCTTCGATGGTGTCGGCTTGAGAATGCGATCGATCATCGCCGCGAGGCTTTCGAGGGCATCCCGCTTTTCTTCGGCGTAGGAATGCCGATCATAAGTTCCCTCAACGCCGGCGATGACATGACCGAGCACACGTTCGGAAATATCGGGCCGCACACCAGCGCGCACCATCAGCGTCTTAGCTGTTCGTCTCAGGTCATGGAGCGTCCAGTTTGGCAATGGTTCGAGTTTCGCGCCATTTTTTGCCCGCTTCTTCATCTCGGCCAGCACAGCCTTGTCGAGGGCGGCTTTGCTCTTGCCGAAGCCAGAGTAGGGCGTCTTTGCCCGCGACGGAAAAATGAAATCGCAATCATCGAGCTTTGGCTGCGCGTCTACGAGAGCGAGTGCTGCCTTTGACAGTGGGACATGGTTAGGCCGCTTAGTTTTGTACCGCTCGGCGGGGATCGTCCAAATCCCGTCATTACTGATCTCTCTCCAGCTCATATGCGCGACTTCATCGCGCCGCTGCGCCGTCAAGAGCAGCATTTTTACGATAGCTCCGAAGGTGCCTGACTGGCCAAGAACCGGCCAAATGAGGCGGATTTCCTCGTCGGACAAGACCCGGGTGCGAGCGCGATCCTTGGGGTTTGCTCTTGATTTAACCTGAACGAAAGCGGCTGTTAGATTGAACTGGTCATCTCGTTCGGCGTACCAACTAAGTGCCTTCCGAAGATAGGCGCGTGTCCGGTCGGCCATGACAGGGCCGGCGGCGTCTTCGATCCAGTCGAGCATTGCAGCGATATGGGAGCGGCGCAGCTCATAGACGCCAAGTTTACCGATGTTCGGCTTCACGAGCCGGTTGAAGGCGCTCTCAATGTGGCCTGCGCTCCTTAATGGCTTTTCCCTATTGCGGACATGTCGGATGATGTACTCGTCGAGGACATTCGAGACGGTCCTAATTGTGGGAGGAGGCAATCGCCCCTCAAGCGGGTTTTCGCCTCGATCTACACGCTGGCGCAGATTGCGAGCTTCGCGAACTGCCTTGAGGGCGGACCAGTCTGGCCAGGCACCAATTGTGAAGCGGTGCTCACGCCCACGCAGGCGGTAGTTGAGTATGAACGCACGAGCACCAGCGGCCGTGACGCGAACACCAAAGCCCCGGGGCGCTTTCGCGCCTTGGATTGTGGCGCCAGCGAAATAGGTAATGGAATTCCCAGCGCCGGGGACCGGCAGCCGCTTAATCGTCTCCTCGCTCAACCTTTGGGGTTTCATGGCGAGCATCGTGTCCGCACTGTGTCCGCACTGTCAGTTTACCTGTATGTCGGCGAGCGTGCGCTCAATGTCACGGGGCGTCATCAAAAACCGCTTGATATTATTAATATTTTGATGCGGACACGGAAAACCGCTTGCGGCATCGAAGTTTGAGTGAGGGCGGTGTACGTGACTGAAAATCACGGTGTCGGTGGTTCGATTCCGCCCCTGGGCACCACGCCACCGTTCGCATCTGTTCGCCGCGGTTCGCGACTGACCATTCTCACAAATAAAATCAATGGTTTAAGTCCGTTTCGGTTGTGGACGATCGTCGTCTGCCGTTGGCAATCGCGGCCTGTGTTGGTATCGCTGTTGGTACAGCCAGCAGGTTTATAGTCCCGGTACCAACACATGCTCAGCGACACTCGATCCGTCAGGCCAAACCGCGCGAACGCGATTACAAGCTGTCCGACTATGACGGCCTCTATCTCTTGGTGCGGCCCAGCGGCGGCAAACTGTGGCGGCTCGCCTATCGATTCCAGGGCAAACAAAAATTACTCGCACTCGGCGCCTATCCAAGCGTGACGCTGGCGGAGGCGCGCGAGCGCCGTGATGCGGCTCGCAAGCTCCTCGCCAACGGCACCGATCCGAGCCTTCAGCGCCGCCTGGAGAAGATTGCCGCAGCTGCAGGCGGCAACACGTTCCGCGAAGTCGCCGAGGAATTGCTCGACAAGCAAGCCCGTGAGGGACGGGCTGCGATGACCCTGAAAAAGAACCGCTGGCTACTTGAGCCCGCGTTCGAGACGTTTGGTGACCGCCCCATCGGTGAGATCACCGCCCCCGAACTCCTCCATGCGTTGCGCAAGTTTGAAGCTCGGGGACGCTACGAGAGTGCCCGGCGGATGCGAACCGTCGCCGGTATGGTGTTCCGCTATGCCATTGCGACGGGTCGAGCGAGTCGGGATATTTCGCTCGATCTGCGCGGCGCGCTCACGACGCCCAAGGTCCGTCACCGCGCCGCCATCATCGAGCCGAGCGAGGTCGGCGCTCTATTGCGCGCCATCGATGGTTACACCGGTCAACCAACCACGCGGATTGCACTGCAACTGTGCCCGCTTGTGTTCGTCCGCCCCGGTGAAATCCGCCACGCCCGCTGGCGAGAGTTTGATCTATCGGAGGCGATGTGGAGAATTCCGGCCGAAACGATGAAAATGGATCGGCCGCATCGGGTACCGCTCGCGCGGCAGGCGGGCGCCATTTTGCGGGACCTGCAAAAAATTACCGGTGGTTTCGAGTTCCTGTTTCCGGCGATCACCTCGGTCCGGCGTCCGATGAGCGAAAACACTCTGAACGGGGCGCTGCGCCGGCTCGGCTACAGCAAAGAGGAGGTGACCGCGCACGGCTTTCGCACAACCACCTCAACGCTCCTCAATGAGATGGGGCGATGAAATCGCGACGCCATTGAGCGGCAACTGGCTCATCAGGAACAGGACGAGGTCCGAAATGCCTACATGCACGCGGCGGAGTTTTGGGCCAAGCGGGTCGAGATGATGTAGGCATGGGCTGACTATCTCGATCAGCTTCGCACGGGAGCAGCCGTCATTCCATTGCAAGCGGCGCGGCTGATCCGGGGCTGACTGGCGGTGCTTATGCAGTAATGGCCAAAAAGCGTGAGAGCACAACTCTCGCTTCGGTGGCCATCCGTGTCGTCGAAGTCATGCTTGTAAGAACCTATGGACCTAACCGGCCAAAAGGTCTCTTTCGCGTTGTTCAAGATCGGTACGCGCGGCTGCATCGGCAGGAGGAGTTCCTTCGCGCCGTGGGCGAAGGGACCTTGTGGTCGGCGCTGCTGGCCTCACTTTCGACGATCGCCGATGCGCCCGCGCGCCAAATGATCCCACAGGCGTCAGCATTGTCCCAGGTATTCGCCTGCAAGGAGCTTGTCGCGTTGGCGATGCCTGAACATTTGTCTGCCCTCGTTCAATCGCTGGTCATTCCCAATGCTGAATTTTCTCTCACTGACAAGGCTACCCATATTGAAGAGGCGCTTCAGGCATTGATCGCGCTCCTTCGAATGAAGGAACGGACTATTTACGCCGAGCAGGGCAATGGACGCCGCTGGCATAACGCAGGCGCTCTTCTCTGGAGCTCCAAGTGGGGATGGTCTGTAACTCCGAGCGGACAGGCACAGTCTAGTGCTCACGGATATATCAACGTTGAGCTTGCGGCCCAGGATGACGCCGATATTCAGCAAGCCTTGAATAATTTGCGTCAGGCCATGATTGCTGTGCCGATCGTTCCGTCTGAACCAATCGTTCTGCCGCCCGGTGTCGCTACCGTTTAAAAAGGCACCCTCACCCCCAGTGGCGCAACGCCGCGGCGTGCAAGTATTGGGCTTACCGACTAAAGCAATCCGCTCCCGGCATGATCGCGAAACATCTCAGCATCGCGGACATAACCACGCAATGTGTCAATGCTCTTGTGGCGGCTGACGTCCATCATTTTGAAGATCGATGCGCCGCGCGCGGCGGCCGACGTTAGAAATCCTGACCGCAGCGAATGCCCGCTAAAATCCGCCGCCTTTAGACCAGCGCGTCGCGCATAAGCTTTTCACGAGCTCGGCGACGGCTCTGGCGGACAGCCGGCGAGCCGAGATCTTTCCTGTTCCTTGTAACAGGACGGAATAAGGGGCCATCAACAATGCCCGCTACCTTGATCCAGGCGCGCACCGCATCGACAGGGCAGGCGATCGAGCCGCGCGTGATCGCGATCGTAGCGCCCAAGCCTTCCTGATCAGTTTTGCTCTTGCGGATGATCACGCGCAGCCCGCCATCGCAAAATTGAAGATCGGCAACGTCGAGGGCCACGAGTTCGGAGCGGCGGAACGCGCCGGCAAAGCCGAGCAGGAGGAGGGCGCGGTCACGCAGTCCTTTGACGTCGGTGTCGGCTTTTCCCACCATCGCAAGGACCTTGTCGGCGGTGGCCGGCGCTTTGCGGGCAGGGGCGCTTCCTGCGGTCCGCCGAATGCCTCGCAGTGTTGCTTTAACGGCCTCAGAGTTCGTTGGCGGCTCGTGGCCGGCAAGCTTATGGGCATAACGGATTGCTGCCAGCCGACGGCCGATCGTGGAGGGCTTTGTCCCGCGGTTGGCCTCGGCGGCGAGGAAGGCCGCGACGGTCTCAGGGCGGCGGGCAGGGCAGGGACGCGCTTGGTCTCGCACCAGGAGCGGAACAGCTGAAAATCCGACCTGTAGGCCCGCCTGGTGGCGGCTGCCTTCTCGGCACGGGCGTAGCCTGCCGCCTCCTCGAGCCCGGGCCCCAGCGTCGCCGGCAGAGCGCTGGCATCCGCTATAACAAGGCTCCGAGAAGGGGAGTTTTAGAGAGAAATGGCCTGACGGAGAGAATTTCTGGCCTGAGCCGTAGTCGCGTCGTGCGGAGCTTTGTTGGAGAAAGTCCGCGAAGACTGGGCTTCTTCGCTACGTCAAATCGGGTGAGAGAAAATTCGAGAAAGCCAAATTAGCGGAAAGGGAGTGCAACTGCAAACAAATATTCTCCAAGTAAGCCAACGTACTCCAGCGAACTTAAGCGCTTAAGATGGGCTTTTTGACGCCATGCAGGACATTCCACGTCACCCCATCACGTCCGCT
>CAWGIE010000036.1:0-330641 GCA_963822585.1 uncultured bacterium | reverse complement strand
CCGACACCCACCTCGACTCCGAGTCCGACGCCGTCAACTACCCCCACGCCGACTCCTAGCCCGACCGCCACTATCATCCGGTGTTTTACTGTTTCGGGGAAAGTGACTGATAAAGGAACCTCCGGGCCGTTGTCCGATGCCCAGGTGAGAGCGTATCTCCCTGACGGAGTTTCCTCCCTCGGGGTGACGGACAGTGCCGGGAATTACCAGGTCACCATCTGTACTCATTTCCCCGATGAATTTGTTCTGGCGGGCGCCCGGAAGAAAGAATACCTGCCGATGAAGGCGGACGGTAAATACACCGAGTGGTCGACGGTCACCGGCCTGAACATTTCATTGTCATCGGACTCGCTCCGTCCCGGCATTGTTTCCGGTGATTACAACGGTGACGGTATCTCCGATCTCGCCGTTTTCCGCCCGTCCAATTCTCTCTGGTCTATCCGCGGCATCAGTCGTGTTTATTTCGGCCACTGGCGGGATGACCTGGTGCCGGCTGATTATGACGGCGACGGTTGCGCGGATATAGGCATTTTCCGGGGTGGTTCCGGCCTCTGGGCCATCCGGGGTATCACCCGCAGGTATTTCGGCACAATCATCGACCTGCCGGTTCCGGGTGATTACGATGGGGATGGGACGGACGAGATAGCCGTGTTCAGAAATCCCCTGGGGCTCTGGGCGCTCCTGAACGGCCAGCGCTGGTATTTCGGCAACCCCTACGACCAATCCGTGCCCGGCGATTATGACGCCGATGGGAGATTTGACGCCGCTATTTATCGCCCTGCTTCCGGGCTCTGGTCAATCCGTCATATCAGCCGGTTATATTTCGGCGGGGCCACGGATCGGCTTATCCCGGGGGATTATAACGGGGATGGGAGCTGGAGTCCCGCTGTCTTCCGCCCGTCAACCGGCTTATGGGCGATAAAGGGTTTAACCAGATTTTATTACGGCAGTCCGGGAGATCAGCCGGCCCCGGCTGACTTCGGTGGCACCGGCGTTGACAAAGCCGGTATCTTCAGATCGCAGGAGGGCCTCTGGCTGATCCGCCATTCCAGCCGGGTTTATTTTGGTATCGATGGGGACATTCCGATTACCCGGTGAGTTCACCGTATCGCGTTTTTCATCAGTGGCCTGGATGGAGTTCCGGGCTCCTCCTCCGGGAGCATTCTCCACCAAGACCTTTCCTGCTTGCCAACAGGCTGATTTCAGACTACTCTCTTATTTTCCCTTCCCCGACTAAAGATCGGGGAAGGGAAAATAAGAATGTGCAGGCATTAAATCAGCATTGCAGGGTGATTTTTAAGTAAATTAGTGTAATCCTTCGGCTACGCTCAGGACAAGTTTCGCGTAATTCGTAGTTTTATTTAGTTGTCCGAGGTAAGCGAGGGCTAAGTTCCTATTCCGCAATTTCAAAGAAGAGAAACCAAATAATGTAGTATCGTCCTTCACTCTGTGAAGGACTTGCAGTAGATGTAGTAAATGCAGTATCACCTTGCCGGAGGCAAGGCTTGCTGACCGCAAGCGAAGCGATCCTACAATTCCCACAAAGAATGCCGGAGGTATTCTGATCCTACAAGTCCTGAACGGAGTGAAGGACGATCCTACATAAATTTGCGAGCGTAGCGAGCTAATTTATAAATATACAGGAGTGAATAATGTACAAAGAAAAAAAGATTTCCATGGTGATCCCGTGTCATAACGAGGAAGAGGGGATTAAACAACTATTGAAGATTATCCCTGACATTGTCGATGAAGTCGTGGTGGTTGACAACAACTGCACGGATAGTACGGCTCAGGTGGCGCAAGAAGGGGGCGCCCGGGTTGTCACCGAGACTATCCCGGGGTATGGGGCCGCCCACCGAGCGGGGATCAAGGCCGCCGAAGGGGACATTATCGTGACGATGGACGGCGATGTAACCTACCCCTGTGAGAGCATTCAGCGGGTGGTGGACAACCTGATCAGCCGGGACCTCGATTTCATCAGCTGCCGCCGGATGCCCGACCGCTGGCGAAATCTCAACGGGCTGCTGCGCCTGATCGGGAATATCGTTCTCACGGCCTCGACCAAGATACTTTTCTTCAGGAATATCCTCGATTCCCAGTCGGGCATGTGGGTTTTCTATAAGAAGATCTTCCCGAAAATCGAGCCGATCAGCGACGGGATGGGCTTCTCCGAGGAGATAAAGCTGCGGGCGTTTATCCGGGATGACGTCAAGGCCGCCGAAGTCCCCATCCTCTATTTTGACCGGGTGGGAGAAAGCGCCCTCAATCTCTGGAAGGATGGGTTTACTAACTGGTTCTTCTTGTTCCAGCTCCGGTTTAAAGGCATCAAGAAGTGGGAGAGGAAAGACGTTATTGGCGCGGGTTCTTAAAAATATTCTTCTGTTGCTTTCCAGTGTAATTGTTCTTGTCATTATACTGGAACTGGGTGTGCGCCTTTTTATCCCCAGCATGGGTGATCTGAATGCTCCTCGGTCGGTATCTCCCCTCCCCACATCATTCACGCCTGATCCGGGCCAATCTCCAAAATCGGAGCAATATGACTCGTTTGTTGGCTGGGTGAATAAACCGGGAGTTTCAGGGTTCAGCTATGGACCGGATAACCGGGTTTCTCCTCTCAAGATCAATTCCCGCGGTCTGCGGGATCGGGATATCGGCTATCAAAAACCGGCCGGGGTGAAGAGGATCGTGGTCCTGGGAGACTCCTTTGCCTGGGGTTATGGATTGAAGACCGAGGAACGGTTCTCGGATATCCTGGGCAGGGATTTTCCCGACACCCAGGTTATTAATATGGGGGTGGTGGGGTACAGTACCGATCAGGAGTGTACCTTATTTGAGCGTGAGGGGATCAAGTATGGCCCGGATCTGATTATCCTGCTGGTCCATGACACCGACATCTTTCATAATGGCTTAAAAGCCAATTACGGGAAGGCTAAGCCGTATTTTACGCTGCGGGGGGACACACTGGAACGGCACGGCATCCCTGTTCCCCGCCTCGATGATTCTTCGCCTGATCAGGAGACTGAAAAGAAGATCACGGCTGCGGATTCCGGAGAGGACGGTATTTTATATTTTATCAAACATCGCGTCCTCTCCCATTCACGACTCTATACTTTTTTAAGCGGTCGGTTGAAGATGATCGAGCCTCTCCGGAGGGCCCTGGTTAAAATCAAATTGGTGGAACCGGAGAGACCGGTGTCCGAAGATGTTCATCTGACCGGCGCCATTATCGAGCGTCTGCAGGAAAAAGCGGCGGAAACCGGAGGTAAGCTTCTGGTTCTGATGGTGCCGTCCAAAGAGGTGATTAATTTCCACCTCCCCGCGGGGGCCGGGAAAAAATTTCTTATCAAGTTAAAAGATGCCGAGATTATCAGGAGGGAGGAAGCCGTCCGGGAGCTGGTTTCCCGTCTGCGGCAAGCCGGGATCCCGGTAATCGATCTGACCGCTTCTTTTATTGAGGCCTCTTCGTCGGGTACGAACCTGTATTTTATCCACGATAATCACTGGAATGAAAAAGCGAATGAAATTGCCGCCCAACAAATCGGCGCCTTTCTCCGTCAAAATGGATACCAGTAATCCTTATTTAACATATAAGGTAAAGCGTTATATGTTAAATAAGGATTGATGATCCGGGCTTCGGAAGTGATGATCAAGCTGCTTAAAAATATTTTGCTGACCGATCTGGGGATGCGCTTGAAGAACGACCGCCTCCTGCGGCCGGTTATTCTTCATCTCACCACCACCAACCGGTGCAATCTGAAATGCCAGATGTGCAACCTCTGGAAACAGGAACCGAAAATTGATCTCCCCGAACAGGCCCTGATCAATCTCAATCGCTCTCCTCTCGCTCGTGGACTCCAGGTGCTCGATATTACCGGAGGCGAGCCTTTTTTAACCGATGTTGAACGCCTGATCGAATTGGCGGGGGGAGAGCGCTATCAGACGGTTCTCTTTTCGTCCAATGGCACGCTGCCCGACAAGACCCTGCGGACGATTAATAGCCTGATCAGGAAATATCGTTTTACCCTGGTGATGGACATTTCCCTCGATGGTTTAAAAGAAGAACACGACCGGATCAGAGGTGTGCCGGGAACATTCGATCGGGCTCTGGAGACTCTGACCGGTCTGATGGAGTTAAGCCGCCGGCATGCAAATCTTAAACCGACGATTAAATTCACCATCATGCGGGATAATTACCGGCAGTTATTGCCGGTGTTTCAACTCTCCCGGGAATTGGGGGCCGAGTTCACGACCAAGCCGGCCAGTGAGTTCGGGTTTACCGACAATGTCGGTGACAAAAGCTATGTTTTTACCCCTGAGGAAACCCGGGAGATCATATCTCAGCTGGAGGAAATAGTCCGGAGCCAGAAACGGTCCCCTCTCCAGCACAATACCTTTATGCACCGGATTTACCGCCAGGCGGAGATTATTTTCCATCGGGAGCTGATCGGATACATGAGAAAGAGTTTTATTGAAAAAAAATCGCTCCCCGCCAGCCGATGTTTCTCATCCTCGATCTCCCTCCTGGTCCATAATGACGGGAAAGTCTATAATTGCCCCACATTACTGAAGCCGGTCGGCGATCTGACCGACCAGTCTTTTGAAGAAATCTGGTACGGCCAACCCATGACCCGCATCCGCCGATTCATCGCGGAAGGGAAATGCGCCTGTTTTTCCCAGTGCGACCTGATGCCCGCCCTTGTTCTCGGTCACAAATGGGAACTCCTCACGTCCCTCTTCCGCCGGTACTGATCTCCTTAGTAAGTAAAGATTTTTCAGGCTCTGGCTTTGGTCACGGCTGCCGTCGCCAGAAAAATTATCTGGTTACATCCGGATGTGGTGTTATATTTTAGGTAACACTTTAGCTCTTTGAAACTAATTAAGCGGTAATAACTTTTATGGCACCACCGACCTTGTGTCGGTGGGATAATGACTGGGAACTAATAACAATGTCCCCAACTCTTCCCCCCTCACCCTTCCCCCTGTCTCCGCGCCGATGGCGCGGAGACAGGGGGAAGGGTGAGGGGGGATGCAGCCCGATTTAGTTTCCAGTCACGGCCCCGCCGGGATAAACCCGGTAGTGGCCTAAATTTTCAAAAAGCTAAAGTGGTACTCTCTTAAAAATTCCTGAATATTACATCAAGAAGGTGGTTTGAAATGTCCGGTTTGAATTACCTGAAATACGCTTCCCGCATTTTTTATAAAAAGCATGTCTCTCCGGTCTACCTGGTATTTTTTATTACCGAGCGGTGCAACGCCAACTGCAAGCATTGTCTCCTGGGCGGCATTCACCCGGGCGGCGACGAGCTGACGATCGACGAGATCGAGAAGGTGTCGGCGAGCATGGATGATTTCCTCTTTCTCCTCCCCACCGGCGGCGAACCGTTTCTGAGGAAGGACCTGGCCGAGATCATCCGGATTTTTCACCGCAACAATCACGTCTGCAACGTGGGGATCCCCACCAACGGCGGCCTGACCGCTCAGGTGGTGGAGACGGTGAAGAGCGTGCTCGATACCTGCCCGGATCTTGATCTGATGGTTGACGTCTCCGTGGACGGGATCGGGGCAGATCACGACGAGATCAGGCAGACGCCGGGTCTCTTCAAGCAGGCGATGGCCACCTTCTCCGAACTGAAGAAGATCGAGCGGGCCTATCCCCGTTTCACGAGCACGATCGAGACCACGGTCTCCTCCTATAACGATGCCAAACTGCTTGATATGTATAAGTACTTCACCAGCAAAACGGAGGCGGATACCATCTTCACGCTCCTCTGCCGGGGGAAGCCGATGGAGCCGTCGGCCAAGTTCTTCAACATCGACAATTATGAGAAATACGCCCGGGCGATGGAGCAGGGGATCAAGGAGCGGATGCTCACGGGGTATGACCGATTTCCCTTCGCCGACGTGATCAACGCGAAAAGGATCATCCGTCACCGGGTCATCGCCCGGGTCATCCGGGAAAACCGGATGATCCTCCCCTGTTACGGGGGGACTTTGGGCGCGGCTCTCTTCGCCAACGGCGAGGTGCTCCCCTGCGAACTCCACGACGATCTGAAACTGGGAAACGTCCGTGACTTTAATTACGACTTTAAAAAAATCTGGTTCAGCAAGAAAGCCGATGAAGCCAGGAGGGTGATCAGGGAGACGAAATGTTTCTGCACCTACGAGTGCTTCCTGACTCTGAATATCCTCTTTAATATCCGGGTTTATCCGCAGATTCTCAAGGAATACCTGGGGATTAAGTGGGCAAAGCTTAAAAAGAAGATAGTTTCGTCCTGAAGCTTGCGCTTCCGGGCTTGCAGGATCGGAATGTCCTCGGCATTCCTTGCAGCAAGTGTAGAATCGCCAACCGTAAATTTTATTACCGGGCCGGATACCTCCTCCACGCCCTGGTCCGTGCTGGCTCGGTCGAAGGAGGTTGGAGAAGCCTCCTCGCCGGCCGCCTTCCTTTCCTGCACCCTCGTCCGTGACCCCTTTTAGTCATCTTATTGGACAAAAAAGGCTTTGCCTTTTTTGTCCAATAAGATGATAATTATTTGGTAAATGAGATGAAAGTTTATGATTTAATCAGAGCCGGGAAGCTAAAAAGATATTTAAGAACCCGGCATAAGTTGGATTATGAGGGATTAGTTTCTCATATTACCCAGAGAGCGGTCGGTGATACGCCCCTCTTTCTGGAAAAAAGTGATTACCTTTATATGCTTAAGCTCTTTAAAGAAACTGCAATTAATTATGATTTATCAATATTCGCCTTTTGTTTGATGTCGAATCACGTTCATATCCTTCTGCGCCAGAGAGAGGCTAACCTCACGAAATCCATGCACCATCTTTTCACTTGTTATGCAATATACTTCAATCATAAGTACAATAGAAAGGGTCACCTTTTCTGCGGACCTTTCGGTCAGGCAGCATGCTTTGACGATTATTATTTACTGGCCGCGTCCGTATATATCCATTTAAACCCCGTTCGGGCGGCTATATGCTCAAATTATCGAAAGTATCCATGGTCGACATGGCGCCTGTATTGCAACAACGGTACATTTAATACGTATATTGACTGGCGCTTTATACTTAATATGCTCGACAGGAATATCGTCAAAGCTCGTCAGAAGTACCGGGGTCTGCTGGTCGAAGCATTAAAATATAAGCAGCGGGAAGTGCTGGAGCATAAAAAAGCATTAGGCCGGTTCGGGATCTGGATTAAAAAGAAATTCCCGGACCTGATCGTTAATGGGGGCATGGAACAAGACAAAGCGGGATATATGGACAATGAAACGATCGATCGGATTATTAAGGATCTCAGGAATAAGAAACGACTGAATACGCCGACGGAATTACAGGCGCGCGCATTCGCTGTCCGACAGCTAAGATCCCGCGGCTATTCCGTACAGGAGATCATTGATTTACTGGGAATATCAAAGTCCTCCGTTTATAATAGCCTCAAAACAAAAACCGAATAAATTAGACAATATCCCCTCCCTTGTTGGACAAAAAAGGCAAAGCCTTTTTTGTCCAACAAGGGAGGGGGAATGAAATGCAGAATGCGTACAAGGAAAGTATGAAGAAATTGCTGGCCAGGATCGGTTTTTATGCCGGTATAACCAAACTAATTGCCGGGCGCCGGGGAAAAGGATTCTGCCCGATACTGATGTATCATCACGTAACCGCCGGCGATGAGCCGTTTCTTCCCCATGTGCCGGTACGGATCTTCGTCCGGCAGATGAAATATCTCAGGAGATGGTATCGCGTTCTCGATCTGGACAGGCTGGTGGAGTTGATAAAGAAGGGCGAGAACCCGCCCCCCGGATCGATCGCGATCACGTTTGATGATGAGTATGCGGACGTTTACCAAAACGCCTTCCCGCTCCTGAAAGGGTTAAACCTGCCGGCCACGGTTTTCATAACGACCGGATTTGTCGATACCGCCCGGCTTCCCTGGACCGACGAACTGGGGTTTCTCTTCAAGGAGACGGCAATAACCGCCCTGGAGATCGCGCGGGGAGAAAAGAAAGAAGTGTTCCGCTGGTCCGACCAGGCCTCGAAGATCGGTGTCTTCCGCGAGATCAAGGCGATCCTGAAGACGCTCTACGAGGAGGAACGGGAAAATCTTTTCCGGCAGATCGCCGATCAGTTGGCGGTGGCGAAAAAGAATCCCGCCCGGATCCTGAGCAGTAAAGAGATCCGGGAGATGGCAGACGCGGGGATCGACTTCGGCGCTCACACGGTTTATCATCCCATCCTGAGCAGGGTCCCGCCCCGGCTGGCCCAGGAAGAGATCAAGGAATCCAAGTCACAGCTGGAGAAAATCCTCCGACAGGAAGTGCGGGGCTTCTGTTACCCCAATGGGGAGGAAGGAGATTTCGATGAGGTGATCAAGGGGATGGTCCGACATGCCGGGTATGAATACGCCTGCTCAACGATCGAGGGCGTCACTGATGCCTCCTCCGATCCCTATGCTTTGAAGAGAATCTGGACCAGCGAGCCGTCCCTCTCCCTTTTCGCGGCCCGGCTGCTGAGGAACCACGAATAGCGCGAATATCCCCCGCCTCGGCCCCTTTTCAGTCCACAGATGGATTCGACTCCGCTCACCACAAGTTTACACAGATTACACTGAATAGTGCCCCGCCTCGGCCCCCTTCAGAAACTACGAATTGCGCGAATTTATTCCCCCGCCTCGGCCCGTTTTAGTCCACGAATTACACGAATTGACACTAATTAAAGCTTATTATAAAAGCTCGTAAGCTCTCAAATCCTAATATCTAAATCCTAAATAATATCAAATGACCAAAACTGAAAAATCCAAAACAATGGGGCTAAAACCGACGATATTTGACACATTTGATCATTTTGATTTTGGATTTATTTAGGATTTCGCTATTAGAATTTACCCCGGTTCTACCGGGGTGCTCGAAATCCTTTTCGAGCAGGGCATAATTACGTGAATTCATTGAAAACACTTGCATCGGCATGTTTGGCCTATTCAGGAGACTGAAGCTGTTTTGCCTGCTCAAACAGGACCTGGAGGATCTGATCAATTTTCAATTCTTTCCCCCACTTCATCAGATAATCAATATCGAGTTCTTGCCATTGGATAGCGGCAACGCCGAGGGCGTCACGGAACTGCAGTTCAGACTGCCCGGACTTTGCCCATTCCAGTTTAGCGAGGATTACATCTTCCGGGGAAGCCATCATTGCCGTTGTTTCACCGATTCGGGCGACAATTTTTCTCCGAAATTCTTCCCGGCTGAACGCCCGATCCTTCCGGATAATCAGGTCAGCTTTCCATCCTCTCCGGACATCGATGACATTGAACATCGTTCTTCGATGAAAGGCATCCCGTGCCGTATCAGGATCAACATAATAGCCGGAACCAAGCAATCCGAGAAATGTTTCGAGCTGTTCGATGGTCGGAGCGATAATGATATCCGAGTCATTGGAAGCCCGGGGCTCGCCGTGAAAACTACTGGCAAAAGAGCCGGTCACCATGTAAGGGATCCCGGCGCTTTCGATCTTCCCAATCAAGCCCCCGAAAAAATTTTTTTGCGTCATGGCCTCTCCCGGACAGAGTGAGACTCATATTTTTCAAAGAGTGTTTTCCCGAGCGTTAGGCGAAGAATCTCCCTTCGGACCCTATCCCTGGAGTAATCGGGATGCCGTTGCCTGATACCGGCATCCAGTGTCTCCCGCAGAAAATAGCTCAGCTCGATGGCCATATTAAACCTGTCGGCAGAGCTGTTGTTCCGGAGAACTGAATACCGGAGGCGTGCCGATTTTAAATCTGTGTCCCGGGGAATGGATTTCATAAAACATAATCCGATGTATGAATAAATCGGATTATATTATAGCAAAAAACATAAAAGGAACAGATTAGATTTGAACTATGCCTTAACCCGATTTATTCATAAATCGGGTTAGTTTTGAACCATGACCAGGCTTAAATGAACAGCCACCCTAAAACATATTGATTTTATCAAAATTCTTGGGCAATGAATTACAGTCAAAGGTCTACTTCTGCTGGCAACGGTAATCGGAAGAATAACACGTTGTCCATTCGGAGAAGAAAAAGCAGAGTGCTGTCGCCGTATAAACAAGATTGCTATTCATAATACACTGAACGACGATTGGTAACCTGGATTATTCATGAAAATTGAAAATTTTCATGAATAATCCAGGTTAACCGGTATCGGTAGCAGTACAATGACTATGTATTAAAATTTTTTATGAATAATCTGTGACGAAGACGGTCAAGGACTCGAAATACGGAGTGCGGGGAAACATGTCGAAGATCTGCGTTTCTTCGATCCGGTACCCGGCGGCGGCCAGGAGGGCGGCATCCCGGGAAAGCGTGTCGGGGGCGCAGGATAAGTAGATGACCGTCGCGGGTTTATGAGACGCGATGCCGGCGATCACCTCTTCCGACAAGCCCGCCCGGGGGGGGTCCACGATGAGCGCCGTCTCCGCCGGCAGGAGGGGAGCGAGACCGAACTGCAGGCCCTCGGCCGCCGCCATTGCCTCGAACCTCACGCCGGGCAGTCCGTGACGGCGGGCGTTCTTCCGGGCGATCCTGATCGCGGCTCGATTTCTGTCAATCCCCAGCACGGCGGGAACGCCGGCTTTCCCGGCCGCCAGGGCGAAAATGCCGGCCCCGCAGTAGAGATCGACCATGGCCGCGGGACTGAAAGCGCGAAGGAGGTCCTGCACCCGACGGATCAGGGCGTCGGCGATGGGAATGTTCACCTGGAAAAAAGAGCGGTAAGGAACCGATATCGGACCAAGACAGGTGGTCTCGATCAGAGATTCCTTCTCCGGGGAGGCGCGGTTCAGCCAGAGGATCGCCCCCTCGGTCTCCGTGTAACGGAGTGAGACGGTATCTCCGCTGCTCAGAGCGGCCAGCCATTGACGATCGTCCCGGGCATGCTTGAGCAGGCGATTGATCTCATCGATCGCCAGGGGGCAGTGCGGGACGTCGATAACCGACCTGTTATCAAAACCGAAATAGCCGAGGCGGATTTCCCTCTCCGGATCCGGAGATGATGCTCCGGCCCCTGCCGCGTGTAGGGTAATCCGGTTTCGATAGCCGAGCGACGCCGGTGAGGGTACGGGCGGGGCCGGGGAAATTTTTTCGACGCGGCCGATCCGTCGCAGCAGGTTTTCAAACTGAGCCTGTTTCAGCCGCAGTTCCTCCCCGTACTCCATGTGCTGGTAGCAGCATCCGGGGCAGGTGCCGGCCAGGGGACAGGCGGGTTCGATCCGCCGGAGCGAGGGGGTCTCGACATGGACAAGTCGCGCCTCGGCGTAGGTCTTGCGCTGCCGGGTTATCTCCGCGGTGACGGTTTCTCCGGGGAGCACCCCCGCGATGAAGATGACGCATCCGTCCCGGCGCGCCAGGCCCCGGCCGGGATAGACGACGTCCTCAATCTTCAATGTGACGATAGCGCTCATCAGGAATGGCCCGGAGGTTAGCCGGTATGGGCGTATAACATGGGGGGGAGAGGGAAACACAACACCTTTTTACCGCGGCCATGGAGAGAACATTAATAAATTATTGTTCGATACAAAAGGAATTGTTATTCTTGGTTAATAAGGAATTGACAGGGTAGAAGTTTCGAGATGAGAAATGATCGCTCCCCGATTGATTGAATCGGGGAGAACTAAATTATTTCGGAGAAATAATTTAAAATGCTGGCCAAGGTTTTCTCGGCGGGACTGCTGGGAATAGACGCCTATCCGATCGAGATCGAGGTGGACGTGAGCGGGGGGCTACCCGTGGAGGTGGTGGTGGGGCTTCCGGACGCGGCGGTGAAAGAGAGCAAGGACCGGGTCCGGACGGCGCTCAATAACTCCGGGTTCGAGTATCCCGACGACAAGATCACCGTCAATCTGGCTCCCGCCGACGTCAAAAAGGAAGGTCCCAGTTTCGATCTCCCGATCGCTCTGGGGGTCCTGGCCGCCAGCGGCCAGATGCCCGCTGCCGGTCTTCCCGGTAATGTCATACTGGGGGAACTGGCTCTGAACGGGGCCATCCGGCCGGTTAACGGGATTCTCTCGATCGCCATGGCGGCCCGAGGGTGGGGGGCGAGCTCGCTTCTGGTGCCGGCGGATAACGCCCGGGAAGCCGCCATCGTTCAGGGGTTGGAGGTGAGGGCGGTGAAAAACCTTTCCCAGGCGGTCAAGTATCTGTCCGGTGAGATCGATCTCCCTCAGGTCCGGATCGACCTGAACGAGATCTTCAAGGAATCCAGCGGATACCCGATCGATTTTTCCGACGTCAAGGGGCAGCAGGATGTCAAACGCGCCATCGAGGTGGCCGTGGCCGGAGGACACAACCTGATCATGATCGGCCCTCCCGGGGCCGGGAAATCCATGCTGGCCAAGCGGATCCCGACCATCCTGCCGGTGATGTCGCTGGAGGAGGCTCTGGAGACGACGAGGATCCACAGTTCGGTGGGGCTGCTCGGAAAAGGCGCCGCCCTGCTCGCCACCCGTCCGGTCCGGAGTCCGCACCATACCATCAGTGACATCGCTTTAATAGGAGGAGGAGCGAAGATCAAGCCCGGGGAAGTCAGCCTGGCCCATAACGGGGTTCTCTTCCTGGATGAACTGCCCGAGTTTCATCGCAACGTCCTGGAAGTCCTTCGCCAGCCGATCGAAAACGGGGAAGTGACGATCTCCCGGGCTACCGGTTCGCTTACCTTCCCCGCCCGTTTTATGCTGGTAGCGGCGATGAACCCGTGTCCCTGCGGCTATTACACGGATCCCCGGCGGCAATGTCGATGTACGCCGGGGCAGATCCAGAAATACATGGCCAAGATATCAGGACCCCTGCTCGACAGGATCGATATTCATGTCGAGGTGGGAGCGGTGGATTACCGGGATCTTTCCGGAGGGGAACCAGCTGCCAACTCGGAATCGATTCGTCGACGGGTAGGGAAAGCACGTGCCATTCAGCAGAATCGCTTCCGAGGGACGGGCATCTACTGCAATGCCGACATGGAATCGTCCTCTCTCCGAAAGTTTTCCCGTCTCTCCCGGACGGGGAGGGAACTTTTGGAGACCGCGATGGATGAGATGGGCCTCTCCGCCCGCGCCTACGATAGAATCCTCAAAGTCTCCCGGACCATCGCCGATCTGGCGGGGGAAGAAGATTTGCAGCCGGCCCACGTTTCGGAGGCGATCCAATACCGTGTCCTTGACCGGAAGCTCTGGTTATAAATTATTTCCCGTGCCGGCAAGACGGCACGGGAAATAATTTATGTGAAGCATCTTCGATATTACATTAAATGGACTATTTATGATTGGGGGGAGGAAAGACATGAAAAATGTATGCATGTTGTTGGTGTCGGTATGGGTCCTGGCATTGATGTCCCCGGCTCGGATTACGGGAGAAGAAACGGAAATGACTCCGGGGGAGCTGAACCAGAAGGCGTATCTCCTGGTCCGGGAAGCCAAAAAAGCGCTCTACGGGAAAGATGACCGACTGGCCTACGATAAGTTCACCGAGGCGATCGGGGTTTATGATGAGATTACCGGTCATTTTCCGGACTGGCAGCCGGATGCGATGCGGATCAAGACCGAAGAATGCCGGAAAGAGGCCGATACGATCGGCCGGAGAATCTTCAAGCTCCCCGACGGGTATATAGAGATCGAACCCGGGATGGTAAAGGAAGGGGACCGCTACGACAAGGGAAGGATCGATGCCGGCAAGGTAAAGAAAATCGACGATAACCGGTATGAGGTGGGTGAGAACACGGTAACGCTGGTCAGGGAAGGACCACTCCTGGGGGCCTCGTGCAGCGGACCGGATTACACCTATCGAGGGAAAAAATTCGGCTTTGCCTGCCGGCATATCTGGGCGGTGGTTTTAAAGGAAGGCTTGGTAAAATAAATATGCGCCGAAGGCGCTAAGTTGCTGCTTCAAAATTTCAATAATCATATGCCACCAAGGCACAAAGACACTAAAAAGAGTAAAATACTCACCTTATTTGTTTTTTCTTGGTGTCTTGGTGTCTTGGTGGCAAAAGTTGCGAGCGCAGCGAGCTAATTTATAAGCGGAATTTTTATGGCCCGAGTAAAAATACTACCGGAAGCGGTGGTCAATAAGATTGCCGCCGGAGAGGTCGTGGAACGGCCCGCTTCCGTGGTCAGGGAATTGATGGAGAATTCTCTTGACGCGGGAGCGAAGAACATCGGGGTAGAGGTGCGGGGCGGGGGAAGGAAGCTGATCAGGGTGGAGGACGACGGCAGCGGGATGGAGCGGGATGATCTGCTTTTGGCTTTCGAGCGGCATTCAACCAGCAAACTGAAAAATTTCTCCGATCTGGAACAGCTCTCCACACTCGGTTTCCGGGGAGAAGCCCTGCCCAGTATCGCCGGTGTCTCTGAGGTCAGGCTCACCACCCGGCCGGCGGGGGCCCTATCCGGGATCCGCATCCACATTATCGCCGGCTCGATCCGGGATGTCTCCGCGGCCGGCGCCCCGGCGGGGACGGTTATCGAAGTGCGCCGGCTCTTCTTCAACACTCCCGCGCGCCTGAAATTTTTAAAGTCCCCCCGGACTGAAATGGGGCATATTACGGCCGAGGTCATCGCCCATGCCCTGGCCAATCCGCAAGTGGCTTTCCGGTTCGTGAGAGAAGGAGAGGAAGTGTTTTTCCTGCCGGCGGTAGATACTTTGCGGTCGCGGTTGGGCGATCTCTGGGGGCATGACACGGTCGATCGTCTGATCCCCCTGCAGGCAAGTGAAGATGGTATCGTCGTCCGCGGTCTTATCGTTTCACCCGGCCGAGCGGCCACTGTCAGCAAGGGCCTTTCGCTTTTTATCAATAACCGTCCGATCCAGGACCGGATGATCGCCTCCGCCGTGCGGGAAGGGTACGGCGTCCGCCTACCCGGCCGCGGATACCCGGCAGGGGTGATCTCGATCGACCTGGCCGGGACCGGCGTGGACGTAAATATTCATCCGGCCAAAAAAGAGGTCAGGTTCACGCGCCCCGACCGGGTTCGAAGACTGGTGATCAGGGCCGTGACGGATGCCCTGAAGAAGGCCGCGCCGGTTCGCGTTTCTTCCGCCCCCGGAGAAGGCCGTCCCGCCGGCGGGGTGGGCGAGCCTGCCGGGCCGACCTATCCGGGCGAGCAGAAGGAGATCGATCTCTCCCCGGCCGGGGCCGTTGCGGGTCTCCCGGAAGGAGAGAGGCACGCCGCCGGTGTTGCCGGTCCCTGCCGGATT
This sequence comes from uncultured bacterium, assembly GCA_963822585.1. GTDB lineage: Bacteria > Auribacterota > Erginobacteria > Erginobacterales > Erginobacteraceae > CAWGIE01. The sequence goes on along the minus strand of CAWGIE010000036.1, from coordinate 315,418 downwards.
CTGGGGCAGGCCGGGAACCGTTACCTGCTGGTCGAGACCCCGGAAGGAGTTGCCATCATCGACCAGCATGCCGCCCATGAGCGGGTTGTTTATGAACGTTTCCGGAAAGCTTTCCGGCAGGAGCGGATCAAGGTCCAGTCTCTCCTGGCACCGATCGCGGTCGATCTCTCCCCGGAGCAGGCAGCGTTGCTGGAGGAAAATATCCCCCTCTTCAAGGAGCTTGGTATCGAGATTGAACCGTTCGGCGGCGATTCTTTCATCATAACCGCGTTGCCGTCTATCCTCTCCGAGGGGGACCGGGAAGAGCTGATTTTAGACGCGATCTGCCGTCTCGACGAGAAGGGAGAAGGCCCGGCCGACCCCCGGGAGAAGATTATCATCCGGATGGCCTGCCAGGCCGCGGTCAAGGCCCACGACCGCCTGGAGCCGGTTGAACTGAGCCGCCTGGTCGAGGAACTGTATGCCTGTGCCGAGCCCGGCCATTGCCCGCACGGTCGGCCGACCATGGTGAGCCATACCTGGGAAGATCTGGGAAAGCGTTTCGGGAGGCGGTGAAAGAAGCCGCAAAAAGGCGTAAAAACGTGAAAAGTACCCCCGCCTCGGCCTCTTTATTCAGCCGCAAAAAGGCGCAAAAAACGCAAAAGGTGCCCCGCCTCGGCCCCTTTATGTAGCCGCAAAAAGGCGCAAAAAACGCAAAAGGTGCCCCGCCTCGGCCCCTTTATGTAGCCGCAAAAAGGCGTAAAAAACGCAAAAGGTGCCCCGCCTCGGCCCCTTTATGTAGCCGCAAAAAGGCGCAAAAAACGCAAAAGGTGCCTCGCCTCGGCCCCTTTATTCAGCCACAAAAAGACGCCCTTCGACTCTGCTCAGGATCCTCGACAAAAAACGCAAAATAAATAGAATCACGAAGGACACGAAGAACACGAAGGAAATGTATATAGGAAAAAGCCGTACCTATTCGGGAAAAGTTTATATATTCACTGGCGATTTAAATATAGCGGATTGTAGTGACATATCGTGTATCAACCTTCGTCTCGAAAGGGATCAAGCCTTGATTGATTTACCGGACCGATTCCCCTCTCTTTGAATAGTATTCTTCGTGCTCTTCGTGTCCTTCGTGGTTCAATCGCAATTGAGGAAGAGTTTACATTTTGGATGAGACGCTCATTATCCTGGGACCGACCGCGGTCGGGAAAACCGCGGTCTCTCTCCTTTTGGCGGAAAGAATCGGAGGAGAGATCATCAGCGCCGATGCTTTCCAGGTGTACCGTGGACTGGATATCGCCACCGCCAAACCGTCCCCCCGGGACCTCTCGCGTGTGCCCCACCACCTGATCGACATCCTCGATCCTTCCGAACAATACAGCGCGGCCCGGTTTCGGGATCTGGCTCTTCCCCTGATCGCCGGGATCAAAAGCCGCCAGGCGATCCCGATCGTGGTGGGCGGGGCCGGATTGTACCTCAAGGTCCTGGTGGACGGAATCTTTGAGTCGCCCCCCGCCGATTATTCCTATCGTGAATACCTGAGAAGAGAAGAAGAAGAGAAGGGGCCCGAGTACCTGCACCGGATTCTTCAGGAGCTGGATCCGGCCGCCGCCGCCCGGATTCATCCTCATAACCGAAAAAGAATTATCCGGGCACTGGAAGTATACGAGGCGACCGGTATTCCCATTTCCCAATGGCAGACACAGTGGAGAGGGGAGCATAGTGCAGAGGGCATAGCGCATAATGTCCCGGACGGAGGTCGGTTGCCGTCCCCCTCACCCGGCCGCCTTCGCTCTCCGAGCTGCGGCGTCCACCCTCTCCCCCCGAAGGGGGAGAGGGGTGCGGGGCGGGATGAAGGTAGAGCACCCGGGGACGAACGTTCAACGTCCAACATTCAACGTTCAACGTTCAACGAGGAGGGGCAGAATGTCGCGCACGGAGAGCAGGAGGCCGGGGGACAGGACGAACGCTCAACGTTCAACGCTCAACGTTCAACGTTCAACGGGGTGGGGCAGATCGCCGAGCGCGGGGAGCAGGAGGCCGGGGGACGGGACGAACGTTCAACGCTCAACGCTCAACGTTCAACGTTCAACGAGGTGGGGCAGAACGCCCTCCTATCCGGGGAGAAGCCGACCACTGTCCACTGCCCACTGTCCACTGCCTACTTGATGATCGGGCTCCGGCGGGACCGAGCCGACCTCTACGCGCGGATCGAACGCAGAGCGGAGGAGATGTTTGAGGGGGGGCTGATTGAAGAGACGAAGCGGCTCCTGGCACTGGATGTCGGAGAAAACCCTGTTGCCCGGCAGGCACTGGGTTACAAGGAAACAATCGGTTATTTACACGGCGAGTACCCCCGGGAGGAAGCCGTCCGCCGCCTGGCAGCTAATACCAGGCATTTTGCCAAACGTCAGCTGACCTGGTGGCGAAGGGACGGAAGAATTCAATGGATTGACATCGGCGCCGATGACACACCCGAGGATGTGGTTGATAGAATAATATGGTATTCTTTCTCTTAAATAGTGCGGGTGAAAATATATGGTTGATTTGAATTCTTCGCCACATAAGTTGATATAATCAATATGTTTTCATGTTGCTGGACCTCTCATCTTTGTCTTTGTTCGAAACTACTTTTTTCCGGAGGAAAAAAGTAAGAGGAAAAAATTAAGGTGATCGAGATCAAAAAAGAGATGGAACCGGCGCGCCGGGCTCTCCTGCTGGGGGTAGAGTTGCCGCGTGCCGATCGCTGGGAGATAAAAGATATGCTGACCGAACTCGCCCAGCTGGCCAGGACCGCCGGCCTGGAGATAATCGGTGAGGATATCTCACGGCGTACACGGCCTCATCCCGCCACGTACATCGGTCCCGGAAAGGCAAAAGAGCTCGCCGCCCGCTGCCGCCGGGACAACATCGCGGTCCTGGTCTTTAACGGAGATCTCTCCCCCGTACAGCTCAGGAACCTCCAGGACGTGACCGGGGTCAGGGTCAACGACCGCACCGAACTGATCCTGAGCATCTTCGCCCGGCGCGCCCGGACCCGGGAAGCGCGTCTTCAGATCGAACTGGCGCAGCTCCAGTATGCCCTCCCGCGCCTGACGGGGGCATGGGCTCATCTGTCCCGGCAGAAGGGAGGGATGATGGGAACCCGGGACGCGGGAGAGAAACAGGTTGAAGTCGACCGGAGGATCGCCCGGACCAGGATCCATCGCCTGGAGAAAGAGATCGAGAAAGTCAGGCTCCATCGGGAGGCGCAGAGGAAACATCGTATCCAGACCGGGATCCCCGTTATCTCGATTATCGGGTATACCAACTCCGGGAAGTCGACCCTCCTTAACGCCCTGACCGAGGCCTCGGTCCCGGCCGAGAACAGACTCTTCGCCACCCTGGATCCGATTACCCGGAAGGCCATCCTCCCCTCCGGCCGCCCGGTCCTTTTCAGCGACACGGTCGGGTTCATCCGTAATCTTCCCCACCATTTGATCGACTCTTTCCGGGCCACCCTCGAAGAGGTCGGGGAAGCCGATCTGCTTTTAGAGGTGCTGGATATATCTCATCGGATGGTCTGGGAGCGTCAAAAAGCGGTCGAGGCGGTGCTGCGAGAACTGAAGGCGGATGAGAAACCGGTAATCGTCGCCCTTAACAAGACCGACCGGGTGGAGGATCCTTTCCTGATTGATGAAGCCCGCGCCCGGCTGGAGGGAGGAATCCCGATTTCAGCTCTCCAACAGACCGGTCTTGTCGATCTGCTGAAGGCGATCGATGCGCATTTGGAATCCCGGCGAAGCCGTTTCCGCCTCCTCATCCCGCAAAGCCGGGCGGACCTGGTCGCCCGTCTCCATCAGGATGGGAAGGTCGTCAAGGTTGATTATCACCAGAAAGATGTATATGTGGAAGTCATGATCGAAGACGGGGCGCTGGGAGAATCGAGGGCTTTTCTCATCAAGGGATAGTTCCGCATAAGGCCACAATTCCCCGGAGCGGCAACGCAAAAAGGCACTGATTTAACTTGCCATAATTATAATATGTTCTATTATCATGGGTTATTTCACACTATTGATGTAAAGATAGTTTAAGATTTTCCGACGGAAAATTGTAAGGAGGATACAATGCTATTCGATCGCTTTCTGGGGATGTTTTCCGCGGACATGGGTATCGATCTCGGGACCGCCTCTACCCTGGTCTTTGTCAAAGGGCGCGGTATCGTTCTCAATGAGCCTTCGGTGGTCGCAATCCAGAAAGGCACCAATAATGTTCTGGCGGTGGGGGAAGAGGCGAAGAACATGCTGGGAAGAACCCCGGGCAGTATCGTGGCTATCCGTCCGCTCAAGGATGGAGTGATCGCTGACTTCGAGATTACCGAGAGCATGCTCCGGTACTTTATCCGCAAGGTTCACAACCGCAAGGCGCTGGTTCGCCCCCGGATCGTAGTCGCGATTCCTTCGGGTATTACCGAGGTGGAAAAACGGGCCGTCAAAGATTCCGCCGAGCACGCCGGTGCCCGGGAGGTCTACCTGATCGAAGAACCGATGGCCGCCGCCATCGGGGTCGGTCTCCCGGTCCAGGAAGCGGCCGGGAATATGATCGTCGATATTGGTGGAGGTACTTCAGAGGTAGCCATTATCTCCCTGGCGGGCATCGTATTCAGCCGTTCGGTCAGGGTGGGCGGCGATGAGCTGGACGAAGCCATCATCCAATACCTGAAACGGACCTACAACCTGCTGATCGGGCCCCGAATGGCGGAGATGATCAAGATCAACATCGGTTCCACCTATCCTCTGGAGGAAGAACTCACCATGGAAGTCAAGGGCCGGGACCTGGTGGCGGGCCTCCCCAAGACCATGATCATCAATTCCGAGGAAGTCCGGGAAGCCCTTGCGGAACCGATCTCCACCATCATCGAGGCCGTCCGTATCAGTCTGGAACGGTGTCCGCCCGAATTATCGGCCGATCTGGTCGACCGGGGGATGATTCTGGCCGGGGGGGGCGCTCTCCTCCGCGGTCTCGACAAGTTATTGGGCGAGGAAACAGGGCTTCCGGTCAACGTAGCCGACGAACCGATCGAGGCGGTCGTCCTGGGAACCGGGAAGGTACTGCAAGAACTCCGTTTCCTGAAAAGAATAGTGGTCGCTGAGAAGTCGACCCTCTAGGGGCTGTTGCCATGAGGAGGATTGTTGTCGCGGTGGCAGTCGCTCTCTTCCTGATCACTCTTCTCAGCCTTTCTCCTTCTTATTCCTCTTTTCTGAAGATCCATGTCGCCGAGATCTTCTCCCCGATCCAATCCGCCGCCAGCACCATTTTTTCGCCGCTGGGCACTCTGGCGGAAAATATCGGCCGTGTCATCCACGCCGCCCGGATAAACCCCCGTCTGGAAGAACGGAACACATCCCTGGAGGCCGAGGTCATCCGACTCAGGGAGGTTGAGAATGAGAATAAAGCGCTGAGAGCTTTGCTGGATTTCAAGCGCGAACAACACTACAACGGGGTCGTCGCGCGTGTCATCGGCCGGGACCTCTATCATTGGAACCAGAGTGTCCTGATCGATAAAGGCGGGGCGGATGGGGTGGTCAGGGCGGCGGCGGTGGTTTCGGCCCAGGGGGTGGTGGGGAAAATCGTGGAGGTCGCTCCCCATCTGAGCCGGGTATTGCTGATCATAGATCGGACCAGCGGGGTGGGGGGATTAATCCAGAGTTCCCGCCAGACCGGGATTGTGGAAGGAACCGCCGAGGGAGGATGCGTCATGAAGTATATACCGCGCCGGCCTCCGATATCCCCGGGCGAGATCGTTCTCACTTCGGGCCTCGGGCAGATTTATCCTCCCGGTCTCCTTATCGGCACCATAATCCGCGTGTATGAACAAAAGAACGGTCTCTACCAGTATGCCGATCTGGAACCGGCCACCCGGTTCGACCGGCTGGAACAGGTGATGGTATTGCAGTAGAAAACCGCCCAAAGTTTTTAGGGATTGGGCAACAAGCTCATTAAGAAGATATACATAGCGCTTATTGGAAACCCTAAATCCTAATTTCGAAATCCTAAATAATGACCCAAAGACAAATGACCCAAACCGACTCGCAACCAGGACCCTGGACCGATTATGATTAACCAAGGTTAGAGCATCGGCTATCTTCCAATGGCTCCTTTCTTTACTTGCCCCTTGCCCGGCGATCTGGGTTTTGACATTTGAATTTCTGATTTTGTATTTGTTTAGGATTTAGGAAATTAGGATTTAGAAATTTACGCAATGGGTAACAATGTCTTCATTATTCCACGTTATCTATAAAGATGAGGGGGACAATAATTAGACCATGAGCGTCACCGTCCGGCGTCCTTTTCATCACTTCAGCCCCACCCGGGGTAAAAAATGGAGAGCACGGTTTATTCTGTTTCTTCTCCTGTTGGCTTCAGTCATTATCCAGGGCGTCTCCGGGGGAGCCGGTATTTTATTCAATTTCCGGCCCGATCTGGTCCTGATTGTAGTGATTTACTGGTCCTTGCAGGAAGGCCCGGTCCCGGGCTGGTTCGCGGGGATGGCGGGGGGAATCATGGCCGACCTCTTCTCCGCCGGGATACTGGGACTGCACTCGGTTTCCCTGGCGGTGACGGCGGTGCTGATAGCCTTCGGCAGCAGTTCTCTCTACCGGGGACACTTTACCACGCGTATTATCATGGTCGCCGTCGGGGCCGGTATCAGCGGGCTTCTCTATTACCTGTTGCTGCTTGTTTTCTCCGTCGCGATGCCCTGGACCGTCGTCTGGCGCTCGGTGCTCTGGCCCACCATCTGGCAGACCACCCTGATCGCGCCTCTCTGGCTGTGGCTGACGGACGTCGCTCTGAGGCGGGTGCGGCAACCGTAATCATTAGAGAACACACATTAGCTCCGCAGGGGAGTAACTTAATGTTCGGGAATTTCAAAAAAGAGAAATCCGGTAATGTAGTATCGTCCTTTCGCTTTCGCGACAGGACTTGTAGGATCAGAATGCCTTCGGCATTCTTTGTAGTAATTGCAGGATCGCTTCGCTTGCAGTTCTGCAAGCCTTGCCTCCGGCAAGGCGATACTACATTTACTACATCTCCTGCAAGTCCTGAACAGGGAGAAGGACGATCCTACATAAATTTGCGAGAGCAGCGAGCTAATTCATAGATGAAGACAGCGATTGACGCGAGACTGCGGGTTCTGGCCATCTTCCTGATTATCTGGGGGGCGGTTATCATCATTACTCTCTGGTATATGCAGGTAGTCAAGGGGGAGGAGTATCAGGAGCGCGCGGTTAAAAATAGAATCCGCCTGGTGCGGATCCCTCCCCCCCGGGGGAAAATTTTTGACCGGAACGAGGTGGTATTGGCCGACAACCGTCCCAGTTTTGACGTGGTGGTTAATCCTACCGAGATAGAAAACCGGGGAAAGTTAATCGCGGTCCTCAGCGCTATCCTCGATATACCGGCAGCACGTCTGAACTCCCGGCTTGACATGTTCAAGGAACGGCCCTTCGAGCCGGTGCGATTGGCCGCGGATATCGGGATCGCGTCCGCCACCGCCCTCAGGGAGAGGAGCCCGGAACTGGCCGGTGTTGATGTGCAGGTAAACCCGGTCCGGTATTACCCTTACGGCTCCATTCCCGTCCATCTGCTCGGTTATGTCGGGCAGATCAGCCCCGGCGAACTCGCCCGGCTGCAAGATTCCGGCTACCGGGCCCAAGATGACATCGGTAAGATGGGCGTGGAGGATGCTTATGACCGTTATCTGAAGGGGTCCCCGGGCGTGGAGCAGCTGCAGGTGAATGCCCGGTTATACCGGGATAAGGTATTGAGCAGGACGGAGCCGCTCCCCGGAGATAACATATATCTGACGATGGATATCCGGGCACAGAAGATTCTGGATGAACTGATGGAGGACTGGAAGGGGGCGGCGGTCGCGATGGATCCCCGCAACGGCGATATCCTGGCCATGGTCAGTCACCCATCTTTTGATCCGAATCTTTTGACCCGGCCTGTTCGCAAAGAAGATGCCGACAGTGTATTCTCCAATCCGGGCGCCCCGCTGTTGAACCGGGCGTTAACCGGGGAATACCCCCCGGGCTCTCCTTTCAAGTTGGTTCTGGCCCTGGCCGGCCTGAAATATCGGGTTATTTCCCCGTCAACCACCTATGATTGCGAGGGGATATTTGTTCTGGGCAACAGTTATTTTAAATGCTGGCGGCCGTCCGGCCACGGACCGTTGTGTCTTCAGGAGGCGATCAAGCATTCCTGCAACGTCTTTTTTTATAACCTGGGCCAGGAGCTGGGGGTGGATCGAATCGCCGCCATGGCCCGGGAACTGGGAATGGGAGAGCGGTCCGGGATCGAGATAGCGGGGGAGAGCGCAGGGATAGTTCCCGACCGCTTCTGGAAGAAGGAAGTTTTCGGGGAACCCTGGTATCCCGGGGATACGGTCAATCTTTCCATCGGGCAGGGGTATCTTCTGGTGACGCCGCTCCAGATGGCCTCTCTGGGCTCCATGATCGCCGAAAAAGGCACACTCTACAGTCCGAGGATTGTGAGGAAAATAGATTCGCCGAATGGGGAGCCCATAAAAGAAGTGGAGCCGTTCGTCAGGAAACAGCTCGATCTCCCGGGCAGGATCTGGGATGAAATACTCGCGGGCATGACTCGGGTTGTCAATGATGTGAACGGGACCGGGCATCTGGCCGCCCAGCCGTCGATTAAAATTGCCGGGAAAACGGGGACAATTCAGGTAGGATCTCCTTCCGAATACGGCAAACACGCCTGGTTTCTGGCCCTGGCCCCGGCAGAGAAACCGGAAATTGTCCTGGCCATACTCCTGGAAGACGCGGAATCCGGAGGACAGTCCGCGGCCCCGCTGGCGGGGGAATTCATGCGTCGCTATTTCGACACGAAGAGAGGTTTGTCAAGATGAGCCGGGGAGGTAGTATTATCCGGGGGAAAATGAAATGGAGTGGTGGAGTACTGGAGTATTGGAGTAATGGAGAAATGCCCCCCACTATTCCACTATTCCCATACTCCAACACTCCAGAACACTGCCCGAACGGAGCGAGGGCAGAGTTCTAAGGTAGTAATGATGGATTTTTTCAGAAACCTTAAATATCTTGACTGGGCTCTCCTGATCGCCGTTTTGGCATTATCCGCGATCGGGACTATGGCTGTCTACAGCGCTTCCTTCCAGCTGAGCGAAGCTACCGGGACCCTTTTTTTTAAAAGGCAGGTCTTCTGGCTGGTTCTGGGACTCCTTCTCTTCTTCTTTCTGGCCGCCAGCGACTACCGGAAAGCCGTCGCCGGCGGTTACTTCCTGGCCGGATGCACGACCCTGATGTTGGCGGTCATCGTGGTCCTGGGAGAGTCGCGGTACGGCGCCCGCCGCTGGATTCAGCTGGGGGGCTTCACCATCCAGCCGTCGGAATTCGCCAAGATAACCTTGATCCTGATGCTCTCCCGCTACCTCACCGCGAAATCCGACTACCGGAATCGCTGGTCTTACATCATTATTCCCTGCTGCCTGGCCGCGGTTCCGGCTTTTCTCATCCGCCAGCAGCCGGATCTGGGGACCGCTCTTATTTTTCTGCCGGTAACCCTGGGGCTGATCTTCCTCGCGGGCGGCCGCATCAAGTACATTTTGATCCTCCTCCTGCTCCTGGCCCTGCTGGCGCCGGGATTATGGTTATTTCTCAAAGAGTACCAGAAAACCCGTCTTCTGGTTTTTATGAACCCGGGGCTGGAACCGTCCGGAGCGGGCTATACCATCCTCCAGTCGAAAATAGCGATTGGATCGGGCGGCATCTGGGGAAAAGGCTGGCTCTCCGGGACTCAGAATATGCTGAGTTTTCTTCCCGAACGCCAGACCGATTTTATTTTCTCGGTGCTGGCCGAAGAGTGGGGTTTTACCGGCTGCCTGCTGACGATCGGCCTCTATGCGGTCCTTTTCCTGCGTCTCTTCCTGATCGCCGGAAAATGCCGGGAACCGACCGGGAAGCTCCTGGTGGCCGGGGCGATACTGGTTTTGGCCAGCCACGTGGGGATCAACATCGGGATGGCGGCCGGCCTGCTTCCGGCCACCGGCTTACCGCTGCCGCTGATCAGCTACGGGGGTTCGGTAACAACGTCGGTCCTGGCCCTGCTGGGGCTGTGCCAGAGCGTGTATACGCATCGGTACTACTATTAACATTTATGATGCGCAACGAATGTCATGGATAATATCAAGCGCGAAAGAATGGCTTGATGGAGTAATGGAGTGGTAGAGTGATGGAGTGGTGGGATCAGGGGGCCGGCTTTCCAATACTCCATCACTCCAACATTCCATCAAATTGAAGAAAGGGCGACGCCAGGGTAGCATTTTTTCCAAATGAACATTAGAGAGTTACTGGAGACGGAGGTTCTTCCCTTTGTCCAGCGTCCGGCACGCTACATCGGGGGAGAGATAAATGCCACCTGCCGGCCCGCGGCCGAGATCAGGTTCCTGCTCAGTTATCCCGATCTTTATGAAGTCGGGATGAGTCATCATGGGCTCCGGATCCTCTATGACGTCGTCAATCGCTTAAGCTGGGCATCCGCGGAAAGAGCGTTCGCCGTCTGGGATGACATGGAGGCGGAACTGCGCCGCAAGGAGATCCCCCTTTGCTCGCTGGAGTCGTTTACCCCGGCCGCGGAGTTTGATATCTGGGGGTTCTCCCTCCAGGTAGAACTGACCTATACCAATATCCTGGCCATGCTTGATCTGGCCGGGGTCCCGTTGGAATCCCGGGAACGCCCCTGGCCCGGGTATCCCCTGATCCTGGGGGGAGGAGCGAATACCACCAATCCGGAACCCCTGGCTGATTTCTTCGACCTTTTTTTAATCGGGGACGGCGAAGAAGCCGTCGTGGAAATCCTTGGCGCGTATCGTTCATGGAAGAGGGAGACGGCTGATGCCGGCTCCTCCGGTCGCCGCAAAAAAGAGGACTTGCTCCGCCATCTGGTCGAGAAAGTCCCCGGTCTTTACGCGCCTTCTCTCTATGAAGTAACTTATGACGCATCCGGTCGTTTCCGGACCATCACCCCCAGCGTCCCCTCGATCCCGAAACGGGTGAAAAGGAGGATACTGGAGAATATCGACAGTTCGCGAATTGAACGTCCGCTGGTCCCGATCACCGAAATCGTGCACGACCGGGCGGTGGTGGAGATCATGAGAGGCTGCCGCCGGGGCTGCCGTTTCTGCCAGGCCGGCTGGGTCGGCCGGCCCGTTCGGGAAAAGGATCCCGGTATGGTGATCCGGCAGGCCTGCGATCTTGTTGAGAAGGGCGGATTCGAAGAAGTATCCCTGCTCTCTCTCTCCGCCGGCGATTACCGGGGAATAGAGCCCTTGCTGGAAGAGCTCTCCCCGATGCTGGCCGGAAAGAAGGCGCGGCTGTCTCTTCCCTCCCTGAACATAGCGACCGTGAGTGAGCGGATGCTGAAAGAATTGAAGCGTCTGAAGAAAAGCGGGGTCACCCTGGCGCCGGAAGCGGGCAGCGACCGGCTGCAGGGCGTTATCAACAAACATCTGGACGCCGGTCTCCTCGGAGATATCTCCCGGAAGCTCCGTGAACTGGGCTGGCGCATCCTCAAGCTCTATTTTATGATCGGACTGCCCACCGAGACCGATGAGGATCTGGAAGCGATCGCGGCGCTCATTAACCGGACCGCCGGCTGGGGGGGGCAGTTAAACGTAACGGTATCGAATTTTGTTCCCAAGCCGGGGACTCCTTTCCAGTGGACGTCGATGGCGCAACCCGATGAAATTATCCGAAAGCAAGGATTGCTGCGGCGGCTGGTTCATTCCCGAAAAGTCAAACTCAAGTTCCACCCGGCGGTCTTGAGCCGGCTGGAAGGTATCTTCGCCCGCGGCGATCGTCTTCTCGGCGCGGTTCTCCGATCGGCCTGGGGGGAGGGATGCCGTTTTGACGGCTGGACGGAGCATTTCAGCGAAGAAAAATGGGCGGCGGCCTTTCGTAAAACCGGGGTCGAGAGGGAGAAGTACCTGAATCCTCCGTATAACTTTGACGATCCTTTACCCTGGGATCACATCGATGCCGGGCCGGAAAAAAAGATACTAGTCAGGGAATCACGCAGGGCCTTCGGAGAATCAATCGATAAATAATTGTGTCCTATTTAAAGGACGCATCCCTTGTCATTAAACTAATTAACCACGAAGGACACGAAGAACACGAAGGGTTTAAAAGTAAAGATTCTCGTCTATTGCATATGGGTTAAATCAACTGTTCGTAATGATCAATTAACTTGTTTCCGGGCAGAGTCCCGATGTATCGGGATCTTGGCCTCCCTTCGACAAGCTCAGTCATTACCAGTTTTATCAATGGGAAAGAACCTGTTTTCTCCACTTTTCTTCGTGTACTTCGTGACCTTCGTGGTGAATTATTTCATTTCGAGGGAAGGTACAACTATTGCACTTCAGGCATGGTAATGACACCCATCAGGCTTCGGCTGACGTATTCCAAAACCGGTTTGATCCGGTTTATCTCCCATCGTGACCTCCTCCGGCTTTTTTTCCGGGCATTCTCCCGAACCGGTTTCCCGATCACCTATTCGGAAGGGTACAGTCCTCATCCCCGGGCAACTTTTTGTCCGCCCCTGAAAGTCGGGATGGAAGGATTGAACGAGCTGCTGGAGATCACCGTGTCCCGTCCCGTCGAGGAGGAACCAGCCTGCACGATCCTGAACGAGAGTCTTCCCGAGGGGATCACGGTCAAAACCGGCCGGATTGTTTCACCCGGCACCCCCACCCTGGGAAAAACCATCAAAAAAGCCGAGTACCGGGTGATAATACACGATCCGGTTCTGGTAACCTCCGGCGCGGTCGCGGCATTTCTGAGCGCTGATGATGTCCCGGTGACCTATCGGCAGGGGCCGGAGACGAAAACGGTTAACGCCCGCCGGGGGGTGGAGGAGATCGAACTGGAAGGGGAGGGGACCACTTTACGACTGCTCCTTTCCGTAGAGGAGAACGGGCGCCCCTACGAGGTCCTCTCGGCCCTTTCCGGGGCGGAGGGGGGATATCTGCCGGCCCTGCGCTGGCAGAGGGTAAAATTTTTCGGCCCGGGATTAGATTGACCAGTTGAGATTGCTTCGTTCCGTAGTCTACCCCGATTTATCAGGGCTCCTTTCGATGACATTGTGATGGTTATGACACAGTCTGAATGACCATGAATGCAAACAAAATTTCGATTAATCGGACAAGGTCATCAGTAACTCCTCTTATTATATCATTATTTCGGGTTGATAATTTCGGTTTTACCTCTTACAATGCGGGAGCAATGGGGAAATCAAATACCCCGATGTATAAAATAAATCGCATGAAACGAAAATTGTCGTTGCCGCAAGATCAACTACAATTTTCCGAAGGAAAATTGCAATGAGCAAGGAGATCCTCATCAACTGTCATCCGCGGGAAAACAGGGTGGCAGTCCTGGCGGACGGTAAACTGGAGCAGTTCTTTCTCGAGCGCGGCGAGTCCCAGCGTCCGTTGGGAAATATTTATAAGGGCAAGGTTTCCACCATCCTTCCCGGGCTGGCGGCCGCCTTTGTCTCCATCGGTCTGGAAAAAGACGGTTTTCTGCCGATGAGGGAAACGGCACAATCATCGTCCCTCTGGGAAGAATATATTGATGATGAAGATGCGTCCCCCTCCCGGAATTCCCCTGCCCGTCCGGTCCGGACTATTCAGCAACTTTTGCGCAAAGATCAGGAGATCACGGTCCAGGTCGTCAAGGAACCGATCAGCGGCAAGGGAGCGCGATTAACCACCCAGATCAGTCTTCCCGGGCGCTATCTGGTCCTGACCCCCCGCGAAAAGCGGATCGGGATATCGCGTAAAATTACTCAACCCGATCACCGGCAGCGGTTGCGGAAGATGATGATGGAGCTTAAAGCCGGAGAGGAAGCCGGAGTGATCGTCAGAACGGCGGCCATCACAGCGACCAAAAAGAATCTGAAAAAAGATCTCCACTATCTGCTCAATACCTGGAAAAACGTACAGAAACAGGAGAAGAAAGCCGCCATCCCTTCTCTTTTGCACGAGGAACTGGGACTGGTGATGAAGATAATCCGTGAATCCCTGCTGACCGATGTCGAACACATTATCGTTGATTCCAAGACGGAGTATAAAAAAATCAATCGCTTCCTGTCCAGTTTCTCTCCCGAGGCGCAATCCCAGCTGGTTTATTATCGGGGCCGCACCCCGCTTTTCGAAAAGCACGGCCTGGAGGGGGAGATCGAAAAACTTTTCAAGCCGAAGATTTGGCTGAAATGCGGGGGGTTTCTGGTTTTCAATCAGACGGAGGCCCTGGTGGCGGTTGACGTCAACTCGGGGAAACACAAGGGCGGGAAGGGACAGGAAGAGACGGCTTTGAAGGCGAATATGGAAGCCGCCGAAGAGGTGGCGACCCAGCTTCGCCTTCGGAACGTGGGGGGGATTATCGTGATCGACTTCATCGACATGGTCTCCCGGAAATATCAGAAGCGGGTGATGGGCGCCCTCCTCAAGGAACTGAAAAAGGACAAGGCCAAGACCCGGGTTTTACCGTTCTCCGAATTCGGGCTGGTCCAGTTGACGCGGCAACGGGAAGAAGAAAGCTTTTTAATGAAAGTATATGAATGCTGCCCGTATTGCCAGGGGCTGGGGGTGGTCAAGTCATTGTTCAGCATGGGGTTGGAGATCGAGCGGCGGCTCGGTTCGGGGATGCTTAGATTTCCCAAAGTGAAGAGATTCCGGATCGAAGCCGCGCCGCCTCTGGCCCGTTTTCTGCTGGAAGAGGGATGGGATCAGTTGCGGAGATTCGGTCGCCAGTATGGGATCCGGCTCAGCATCATCGATAACGCCGATCTCGGGTTTCAGGAGTATATTGTCTGGGCCCTCTCCGGCGACGGCCAGGAAAAGGTAAGTTAGGATATTGATTTCAATTGACAGGACGCACGTCCTTCCTTAGATTTGATTGAAACTGGAGGAATAATGATGAATTTTGCGGTAGTGGAAATAGCCGGGAAACAATACCTGGTCCAGAAGGGAGATACTATCAAAACGCCGACGCTCCCGGCCGCCAAAGGTGAACAAGTGACTTTCACGCAAGTCCTTCTTCACTGGGACGGGGAAACACTGGCGGTGGGACGTCCCCTGCTCGACGGCTTCGCCGTTGCGGGACGAATTATCGGGTTCAGCAAAGCCCCGAAGGTTATTGTTTATAAGTATAAGCGGAGAAAAGACTCACACCGGAAAATGGGACATCGCCAGGGTTTTTGCACGGTGGAGATCGAGGAGATCACCCCTCCGGGTAAAGGGCGCCGGGTCGAGTCGGAAGAGATGAGTCCTCCGGCAGAAAAGAAGAAACCGGTGAAAAAGCCGGCAGCGGCGAAAGGTGCCAAGAAAAAAACCGCGGCGGCCGGGAAAAAAGCCGGCAAGAAAAAAACCGGAAGCAAAGCGAAACCGAAGGCCCGGAAGAAAGCGTCTTAAGTCCGCGCTGGCGTGTATCTTATTTACTGCCGCGAAATTTCAAAGGAAGAGAAATCCGATAGTGTAGTATCGTCCAGTCGCTTGCGCGACAGGACTTGTAGGATCAGAATGCCTGCGGCATTCTTTGTAGGAATTGTAGGATCGCTTCGCTTGCGGCTCAGCAAGCCTTGCCTCCGGCAAGGCGATACTACATTTACTACATCTCCTGCAAGTCCTTCACGGAATGAAGGACGATCCTACATAAATTTCGAGCCCCGATAAATCGGGGTAGACTGCGCAAGCTAATTTATAATAGGAGGCGATTGTGTCTCATAAAACAGGACAGGGCAGTACTCGGAACGGAAGAGAAAGCCATTCCAAGCGACTGGGAGTGAAAAGAAACTCAGGCCAGTTTGTACGGGGGGGGACCATCATCATCCGCCAGCGGGGCACCCGCGTTCTCCCGGGCAGGAATGTCGGGCGGGGCAGGGATGACACGCTCTTTGCCCTCATCGACGGCGTGGTCAACTTCGAGAGTCACGGCCAGAAGAAGCATGTCTCGATTACCCCGGCAGCAGTCGCCTGAGCAGGTCCCGTAGCAACCCCCCGGAACGGAAGTCATACCCTCCGCGGTATTTCGTAGTTTGAAAAAAACCTTTGTTGACAGAGCGAGGGTTACCGTTAAAGCCGGGCAGGGAGGGGACGGGTGCCTCAGCTTCAGAAGGGAGAAGTATATTTCCCGAGGGGGCCCGGACGGAGGCGCCGGCGGTGAGGGGGGAAGTGTTTATCTGGAAGCTTCCAGTCAAGCGGGTTCATTGATCCCTTTCTATTACCGTCCCCTGCTTGCGGCCGAAAACGGGGGTCATGGCCGGGGGAAGAATATGACGGGGAGGAACGGGAGGGATCTTATCCGGCAGGTTCCTCTCGGAACGCTTGTCTGCCGGGCCGAGAGCGGCGATTTCGTCGCGGACCTGGTGTCGGACGGTGAACGCCTTTTGCTGGCCCGAGGGGGGAAAGGGGGGAGAGGCAATTCCAGTTTCGCCACCTCCACCCGCCGCGCTCCCCGCATAGCGGAAAAGGGGAAGCCCGGTGAAGAGGGTGTATTTACTCTCGAATTGAAGCTCCTGGCCGCGGTGGGCTTGGTCGGATATCCCAACGCGGGAAAATCCACCCTGATCTCCGGCATTTCCAATGCCCATCCCCGGATTGCCGCCTATCCATTTACCACCCTGAGCCCGAGTCTGGGCATCGTCAGGGACCCCGACGGCGTATCGGAGTCGATCACGGCCGCCGATATTCCGGGGCTGATCGAGGGAGCTCACCGGAATGTCGGTCTGGGGCATGCCTTTCTCCGACACGTCGAACGGAGCCGGCTTCTGCTGTTCGTCCTGGATATGGCGGGAGCGGATGGCCGCCGGCCGGAGGAAGACTACGCCCGCCTGCGCCGGGAACTGGAACTGTATAAGGATGAGCTGGCCGCCCGGCCGTTTTTGATCGCGGCGAATAAAATGGACCTGCCGGGGGCGGAGAAAGCATACCGGAGCTTTCTTCGCTCCACCCGGCTTTCTCCCTCCCGGGTGCTGCCGATATCGGCGCTGAAAAAAGAAGGATTAACGGAACTGAAGAAGGCGCTGTTCCATTTTGTGCGTGAAGATAAATTATCTCAAGATAATACATCTAATGATATCGGAGAAAAGACAGAGGCGGAGTGATGGAGTGATGGAATGATGGAGTATTGGAATGATGGGAAAAATGATTTTCAGTCATTGTTATTTGGAATTTATTTGTTCTTTAGTGCTTGAAATTGGTGATTTATTGTTAATTTAGCCTGGAACAATTGAATAATCGAGACTATTTCCCCCGACAATATGATTGAAAACCTGAAAAATAGACAGGAGTTGCGGGCGGCCAAGCGCATAGTGGTCAAGGTGGGCAGCCAGCTTCTGGCCGGAGGGAAGGGGCTGATAGATCAAGGCCTGATCGGGCGGCTGACGGCTCAGCTGGCCGAATTGATGCGGGAAGGGAGGGAAGTCCTCCTGGTGACTTCGGGAGCGATTGCCGCCGGCAGGCAGGAGTTAGGGATGAAAAGACGCCCCCGTGACCTTCCCGACCTTCAGGCGGCGGCTTCCGTGGGACAGACCGTTTTAATGCACATTTACTACCAGCACTTTCGCCGGGAGGGTTTTTGCGTGGGCCAGATCCTGCTTACGCGAGACGGCCTGCATCACCGGGATCGCCATCTGAACGCACGGCACACACTGCTGGCTCTTCTGGAGAAAAGGATTATCCCGATCATCAATGAAAATGATTCCGTCGCCGTGGAGGAGATCAAGTTCGGCGATAATGACCATCTGGCCGCTCAGGTCGCGAATCTGGTCCGGGCCGACCTGCTCATTCTTCTGACTGACGTCGACGGACTGCTCCGCCCGTCCCGCGGGTCCCAAAAACGGGAGGTGATCGAACGGGTCGAGGAGATAACGCCCGAGATTCTAGCGATGGTGAAAGACGGCCGCCGGGAGTATTCGCGGGGGGGGATGGGGAGCAAGCTGGCGGCGGTGGGGATCGTAACCCGAGCCGGAGGACAGGCTGTCATTGCGAACGGCGCTCATCCTGAAATTGTGAACAAGATTGTCGAAGGAGCGAAGGTCGGGACCTTTTTCCCGACGACTTTCTCCCGGTTGCGTTCCCGGAAGTGCTGGATCGCCTTCTCCTGTCTGAAAAAAGGGCGGATCGTGGTCGATGCCGGCGCCCGGGATGCCCTGGTAAAAAAGGGCAAAAGCCTGCTCGCTTCCGGCATCATCAGGGTGGAAGGGAAATTCCAGACCGGTGACATGGTGAGCATCAGCGGCGAGGACGGCGGGGAATTTTGCCGGGGCCTGGTGAACTATAGCTCCGGGGAACTGGAGAAAATCGGCGGCGCGCAAACTGCTCGTATCAAAAACATTCTGGGGTATAAGTACTATGATGAAGTAGTCCACCGGGACAATATGCTGATTTTATAAATTTACTCACTTCGTTCGCAAATTTATAAAAGTTAATTTTTATTTTTTTAGTGAAATTAGATGGATAACAGATGTGGAATTAGTCTAGGTCCAACATTTCAGGCCATGATCTGATTTATTTATAAATCGGTTAAGTTTTGAATAATGACGGATGTAAAAAAACGATTACTTAAAATCGGCCTCCTCGGCGGGGCCTTCGATCCCGTCCATAACGGCCACCTGGAAATGGCCCGGGCGGCGATGCAGAAGTGCGGGTTGGACCGGGTTATCTTCATCCCGGCTTCGATTTCGCCCTACAAACCGGAGGCTCCCCATGCCGCCCCTCGGGATCGGGTAGCCATGCTGCGCCGGGCACTTGCCGATCAGCCGGGATTCCTGCTCTCCGAAATAGAGCTGGACCGGGGTGGCGTTTCCTATACCATAGAGAGCGTCCGGCAGCTGCGGGACGAATACGGGCCGTCCGCGGTGTTCCACCTGATCATGGGGATGGATAATCTCCTTCAGATTGCCGGCTGGAAAGAAATTGAATCGTTGATTGCTCTCTGCCGCTTCATTATCATCGGCCGGCCCGGCTGCGGGTTGGGGGCCGTGACCGGCGATAATAAATACTGGGCGGAGCAAGTAATCCGGAAGGGCGGGGGATGCGTCATCCCGCTCTCCGTTCCCATCTCTTCCAGCGAAGTCCGTCAGGCCATCCGGCTCGGCCGGGACCTCTCCGGGCTGGTACCGCCTGTTGTCGCGAGTTATATCGAGGAAAAAAATCTTTACCGGTAAAATGATGGCGGAATTGAAATTTTCATGAAGACGGAAGATATCCTGAAGATTATCGCCGGGGTTGCCCGCGAGAAGAAGGCGGAAGATATCATCGCCCTCGACATGCGGGGGATCTCGTCATTAGCCGATTTCTTCTTCTTATGCAGCGCGGAGAACACACGGCAGGCTGCCGCCATCGGGCAAGAGATCCGGGCGCGCTTGAAAGAGGCCGGATTGCGGTTATTACGAACGGAAGGACTGCCCCCGGCCCGCTGGTTGGTGATGGATTACGGTATTGTTCTGGTCCATGTTTTTCTAAAGAATGCCCGCGAATACTACTCCCTGGAGACGCTCTGGGGGGATGCGCCCCGGTTAGAGTACTCAAATTCTAATATCTAAATACTAAATCCTAAATAATATCAAATGACCCAAACTAAAAAATCCAAAACAATGGGCTAAAATCGGCGATATTTGAAACATTTGATCATTTTGATTTTGGATTTATTTAAGATTTCGATATTAGGATTTACCCCGGTTCTACCGGGGTGCTCGAAATTCTTTTCGAGTAGGGTATAGCCATGCTGCCGGAGATTAACAGCTCAATTTCGGGGTTGATTACCGAGGCTTTTCGCCTCGCCGCGGACCGGGGGCTTCTCCCGCCCGTCGCCCTCCCTCCCATCGAACTGCAAACGCCCCGGGAGAAAGATCACGGAGACATGGCCTCGAATATAGCCATGCAGGTCGCTTCCCAGGTCCGCCGCCCGCCCGCCGAGACGGCCGCGATACTCGCTTCTCTCATGGGACCGCTTCTCAAGGATAAAACGGCTGTCGCCGGGGTCGAAGCCGATCCCCGCCGGGGGTTCCTCAACTTCACGATCTCCCCCAGCGCGTTCCTGCGCGCGCTGGGACAGCTTTTGGCTAATCCCGGTCATTGGGGCGAGAGTGAAGCCGGCGCCGGCAAGAAGGTATTGCTTGAATTCATCAGCGCCAACCCGACCGGACCCCTCACGGTGGCCCATGGGCGGCAGGCGGCGGTGGGCGATGTCCTGGCCAACCTGCTGACCAAGGCCGGTTTCCGGGTCTGCCGGGAGTATTACCTGAACGATCGGGGGCGGCAGATGGATATCCTGGGGAGTTCGGTTTATCTGCGGTGGCGGGAGCTGAGGGGAGAGAGGATTGAATTCCCCCCCGAGTATTACCAGGGGGATTATATCATCGGCCTGGCCCGGAGGCTTCCGGAGGAGATCCCGACGGGCGACGATCACCGGGAAACCGGAGAAGCGCTTTCCGGCGCGGTCGCTTACTGCGGAACCTATGCCAGCGGCGTGCTGCTGGAAATGATCAAGGGTGAATTGGATGACTTCGGAGTGAGGATCGATTCCTGGGTGAGCGAGAAGGAACTGGTTGCTTCCGGGCAGGTGGAAGAGGCGCTGAAGGATCTGGCCCTTCGAGGGAGCACATACGAGCAAGACGGGGCGCTCTGGTTCAGGTCCTCGGCCTGGGGTGACGAAAAAGACCATGTCCTGAGGAAACGCGGCGGGGATCTGACCTACCTCAGTTCGGACATCGCCTATCACCGCGGCAAATACAGCCGGGGTTTTGACCTGATGATTGATTTCTGGGGGCCCGATCACCATGGATACATCGCCCGCCTGAAAGGAGCGATGGATGCGCTGGGCTTGAACTCCGGGCTTCTGGAGGTGATTATCGTCCAGCTGAGCACGCTCTACGAAGGCAAGAAGAAGCTCTCGATGTCAACCAGGCTGGGCGAGTTCATCTCTCTGAGACAGGTGATGGACAAGGTGGGCAAAGACGCCGCCCGGTATTTTTTCGTCCGGCGGCGCAAGGAAAGCCACCTCGATTTCGATCTCGAGCTGGCTCAGAAAAAGTCGAACGATAACCCGGTGTATTACGTCCAGTACGCCCACGCCCGCATCAACAGCATCTTCAAGCGATTTCAGGAAAAGACCGGCCGCCGGCTTCCCTCTTTCGCGGAGGTCGATCTCAGCCCGCTGGGGACTCCGGAAGAGCGAGAGATTATCAAGAAATTGATTTTTTTCCCCGACACGGTCCAGGCCGCGGCCCTGACGAATCAGTGCCACATCATCCCCATGTATCTGGAAGAACTGGCTTCTCTTTTCCACAGCTATTATAACATCTCCCGGGTGATCACCGACGACGCCGCAACCACCAACTCCCGTCTGGCCCTGGCCCGGGGGGTGCAGTCGGTCCTGGCGGAAGGACTCGCCATCCTGGGCGTCTCGGCCCCGGAGGCGATGTAGAACCGCGGATTGTGCGAATTGATTTCCTCCCCCGCCTCGGCCCCAATAATAAAACTACGAATTACACGAATTACACGAATTACGCGAATTACCGTTCTCGTTCGGCGTTGAACGTTGAGCGTTGGGAGTTGAGAGTTGAACGTTCAGTCTGTTCAGTCTTGCTTCCCCCGCCTCGCCCCCTTATTCAGTCCACAGATGGATTCAACTCCGCTCCCTTCGACTTTGCTCAGGGTCTAAAGACACCACAAGTTTACACAGATTTTTACCCCGCGGTGCCGAAGGCACTTTGCGGGGACTCTGATTGTTCCCCCCGCCTCCTCTGGCAGGTTACCCGGATTGGTTCCCGCCGCCGCCCTCCCATTATTTTTATGATTAAACAGTGGACAGGCTCCTCGGCAAATACTCTTGCTATCACCCCGATTTCTCCGTATATTTTAAATTTGTGCCGAAGGCGCTCATTGATGAAAGAAAATATTTCGGGGTAAACAAGTTAATGAAGAAGCGAAAGATCATCCCGGCTCATCGCACTGAAAACATCACTTACGCGGTTCGCGATGTCGTGGTTCTGGCGGATGAAGTCGCCCGGCAGGGGAAGGAGATGCTCTATTTGAACATCGGCGACCCCAACCAGTTCGACTTCAGCACCTCGCCCGAGATTATTGAAGCCGTTTACCGGGCGATGCGGGAGAATCACAACGGATACGCTCCCTCATCGGGCATTGAAGAGGCGCGCACGGCAGTGGCCGGCTCGGCCCGGCGCAAGGGTATCCGCGGGATCCGGGACGTCTTTATCACTACCGGGGCCTCGGAAGCGATCGACATCTGCCTGACCGCTTTGCTCGATCCGGGAGAGAATGTCCTGGTTCCATCACCAGGGTATCCCCTTTACAGCGCGATCGCGTATAAGTTGAGCGCCGAGCCGCGGCCGTATTACCTGAATGAAGAAAATGGCTGGCAGCCCGATATAGAGGATATCGCCGCCAAGATAGACAGCGGAACCCGGGCCATTGTTATCATCAACCCCAATAATCCCACCGGCTCCATATACCGGGAAGATATTCTAAAAAGTATCGTCGACCTGGCACGGGAGCATAACCTGGTGATTTTTTCCGATGAAATTTACGACAATCTGACTCTGGACGGAAATAAACACATACCCACCGCTTCGCTGGATGTGGATGTGCCGGTTATCACCTTGAACGGTCTCTCAAAAAATTTTCTTGCCCCGGGCTTCCGGATCGGCTGGGGAATCGTCAGCGGCCGGGAAGAGACGCTCCATGATTACCTGGAAGCGATCAATAAACTGCTGCGGGCCCGGCTCTGCGCCAACCACCCCGTTCAGTGGGCGATCAAGGCCGCCCTGGAAGGCGAACAGACCCACCTGGTCGAGACCCGGGAAAAATTGACCCGCCGGCGCGATCTCACCGTCGAGATGCTGAACGCGATCCCCCAGATCAGCTGCGTCAAGCCCGCCGGCGCTTTTTACGCTTTCCCTCGACTCCACATCGAGACTTCGGATGATGAGTTCGTGCGGAAACTGATCAAGACGACCGGGGTGGTCGTTGTTCCCGGCAGCGGATTCGGGCAGAAGCCGGGCACCAGACATTTCCGGGTGGTGTATCTGGCCCCGGAAGACGTGCTGGAGAAGGCTTACCGGAGTATTGCCCGTTTCCTGGAAGGCTATCACAGAACGTAGCCCTCGCACAGTCTACCCCGATTTATCGGTCCTCGGGCAACTTATTTAACCGCGGATTGTGCCCTTCGGCTGCGCTCAGGATCTTTGACGGATTATGCTGATTAAAGGGAAAAACAATCCGCTTAATCCGTTTAATCCGCGGTTTATTGTGCGCCGGAAGCGGATCAGCCTCAGATTGAAAATTGCGAAACCGATACATTTTACCCCCGGAAATGGGTTCCAATACGATTTTAATCCTCTATGTCACCGTGGGACAAGGGCATCGCCAGGCGGCGTTCGCCATCAGGGACGCGCTCAATGCGGAAAACCCTTTTTGCCGGATTGTTTGTCTCGATCTGATGGAACTCTGGAAACCGTGGCTGGGCAGATTCATCGTCGGAGGGTACCGGGCCCTGATCCATTTTGTCCCCCGTTTCTGGGCCTATCTCTACGATCATCAGAGAATTAAAGAGAAGATAAGCCGCCCCCTCGATCTGCTTCATCGGCTGGCCCGAAACCGGGTCTGTCTTCTCATCCAGGAACTCTCCCCCTCAGCGGTAGTCTGCACGCAAGCTTTTCCCTGCGCGCTGGCCGCCACTTGCAAAGCCCTGTCCCGGGTACCATTTTCCCTGGTTGCCGTCCCCACGGATTATCGGGTCCACGCCTACTGGATTTATGATCAGGTGAATCTCTACCTTTTGCCCTCACTGGAGAGCAAAACTCTGATGATCTCTCGCGGCGTTCCTTCCGGCTTGAATCGCGTGAGTGGGATCCCCGTGCATCCTATCTTCGACCGCGCCCTAGACGCGGGGAAGCTCAAACTGAAATACGGACTTGATCCCAAACTCCCCGCGATTCTCCTGATGGGGGGAGGGGAAGGAACTATTTCTCTGAAGCGCCTGATACTGACACTTGACCGGCGAGAGGAAGAATTCCAGATCGCGGCCCTCACCGGGCGGAATCTGAAGCAACATGCCGATCTGAAGGAACTTCGCCGCCGGATTCGCCATTCTCTGGCGGTATTCAGTTTCACCGATTATGTTGACGAGCTGATGGCCACGGTGGATATTATCATTACCAAGCCGGGAGGGCTGACCACGGCGGAGGCACTGGTGAAAAAAGTACCGATGGTATTGATTGCCCCTCTGCCCGGACAGGAAGAATTTAACGCTCGGTTTCTCCGGGAACACGGCGCAGCACTTCAGGCAGCCGATGAATTCCAGGCTTCGCGATCGGCGGCTGAATTACTCCGGAACGACGGTCTGAGGCAGGAGATGAAGACAGCGATGGAGGAGATACGAAAGCCCGCCGCCGCCTTGCAGGCGGCGCGGTATATCCTGGCAACGGTTTCGGAATTTCAAAACATTGTGTAAAGTGTAAGGTGTAAAGTGTAATGATCCCTTACGCCTTCCTCTTGACATTTTACACGATAATTTGCGCCCGAGGAGGCAACTTGCTGCCTCGGAATTTCAATAATGTGGTGTAACGTGAGAAATTGAAAGTTGAAGGTCCCTTTACACCTCCAACTTTACACTTTCCACTACAAATTAGCGCGAAGCACTAATTTGCTATGATCAAGTATTATCTTTTTGAACTGTTGCGGTTTTGTGTCCGGGTCATCCCTCCCCGGATGGCCTATGCGATCGGTGCGGTTCTGGCCGAGGCCACGTATCTTTTTTCGCGCCGAAGCAAACGCAATTTTCAGAAAAATCTGCTTCATGTGTTGCGATACCTGGGCGAGGATGTCGGGGGAGTCGAAACCAGAAGAAAGATGCGGGTTTTGACCCGGAAGAATTTTCGTAACTTTTCATATTACCTGGTTGATTTTTTCCGTTTCTCCCGGCTCCGGCCGGATGATATCAAAAACCTGGTTGAGTTTACCGGGGAAGAGAATATAGATCTGGCTCTGGCCGGCGGGAAGGGAGCACTGGGCGTGACCGCACACATCGGGAACTGGGAGCTGGGGGGGATGGTCCTGGCCGGTTCGGGCTATCACGTGAACGCTATCGCCCTTTCTCATCAGAATACGCGCCTGAACCGTCTTTTCGTCAACCAGCGGGCTCTTTCCGGAATGACCGTCATCCCGGTCGGCCACGCGGCGTTGAAGAGTCTGCGCGCTTTGAAGAAGAATGAGCTGATTCTGATCCTGGGAGACAGGGATGTGACCGAACGCGGCATCGAGGTTCTTTTTTTCGGAGAACCGGTTCAGATCCCCCGCGGTCCGGCCGTTCTGGCGGTCCGTTCCGGGGCCGCTCTTTTCTTCGGATATTTTGTCCGGCGATCGACGCACCACTATCAAGCGGTCTTCAGTCCCCCCCTGCCGTTTGACCGAACCGCTTCCCGGCGGGAGCAGGAAGCGGAAATTATCAGGAACCTGGTCCGGGAGATGGAGGAGTGTATTGTCGAAAACCTGGATCAGTGGTATATGTACTACCCGATCTGGGGGAGTGACTGATCCTACCCCCCAAATGTATTTTGGAAATCTTGTCTGGAATAAAGAAAATATTTACCACGAAGAACACGAAGTACACGAAGGATAATTTTGAAAAAAAATGAGATTCAGCTCATTTTTAGCAAACCTTCGTGATCTTCGTGTTCTTCGTGGTTTTAATCGTTTTTGTAATAAAAAAGTTTTCAATCACGGTATCATAACATTACGTTTTCAGCAGATCTTTCGGCATTGAATAAAGAAGACAAATCATCATCGGGTATCGCCGTTTTGATCCCCGCGCATGATGAAGCCGAACATATCGCGGCGGTGGTGAGAGGGGCGAAACGATTCGTCTCCCGGGTCCTGGTGGTTGACGACGGATCGCTTGACGCCACGGCGTCGACGGCCGCCGCCGCGGGGGCCGAGGTTATCCGTCATCCGATCAACCGGGGAAAAGGGGTCGCTTTGCGAAGGGGCTTTGAGGCTTTGCTTTCCAGCGGAGCCGAGGGGGTGATCGTGCTTGACGGCGACGGCCAGCACGATCCGGAAGAGATTCCGGCTTTCATCGAGATGGCCCGCGGGACCGGAGCTGACATCGTTGTCGGCAACCGGATGGGAGCGACCTCCTCGATGCCGTTAGTCCGTTATTATACCAACCGGGTGATGTCGTGGGTACTCTCCCGGCTGAGCGGGCAGGATATTCCCGACAGCCAGTGCGGCTACCGGCTGCTGAGCAGGAGGGTTCTGGAGAAGCTTTCACTGACAACCGGTAATTATGACACCGAATCGGAGATGCTGGTCCAGGCCTCCCGCCGTGGCTTCACGATCCGCTCGACCCCGGTGAAAGCCATCTATACCGGGCAGACGAGCAAGATCCGTCCGGGCAGGGATACGGTGCGATTTCTAATGTTGATTTTAAGAATTCTTATTTTTCCTGCGGGAAAGAAAAATAGAAAAATGGAGTGATGGAATGATGGAGTGATGGAGTGATGGAGTACCAGCCCCCAACACTCCACTACTCCACCACTCCATTACTCCGGAGCGGTAACTGATATCTCATTATGCACACAAACGGTGCCGATGAAACAGCAGCGCGTCTGCGGGATGCCATGGTTTCCCGTCAGCTGGAGCCGCGGGGGATCACCGCTCCCGGCGTATTGCGCGCGTTTCGTGAAGTGCCACGGCACGCATTCATCCCGGGGGTAAGCCTGCCTGAGGCCTACGGAGACCATCCGGTGCCGATCGGCGGGGGGCAGACGATTTCCCAGCCTTACATGGTCGCGGTGATGACCCAGAATCTGTGCCTGAACGGCGGAGAAAAAATTTTGGAGATCGGGACGGGATCCGGTTACCAGGCGGCGATTCTCTCCCGCCTGGCAGCCATGGTCTACTCCGTGGAGCGTCTCGAATCGATCGCCCTCCGTACCGGTGAAATCCTTAAAAAAGGGGGGTATGACAACATTGCCATCAAAGTGGGCGACGGGACACTGGGCTGGCCCGAGTTCGCGCCCTATGACGGCATTATCGTTACCGCCGGCTCACCCGGCATCCCTCCCCCCCTGCTGGAACAACTGGCCGAGGGGGGGCGCCTGATCATACCCGCCGGGGCCGGTTATTCTCAGCGCCTCCTGATCGTGGAAAAAAGGCCCGGGGGGAAGTTTGTCCAGAGAGATGACGGCGGCTGCGTCTTCGTTCCGCTGATCGGGGAGTACGGCTGGGGAGAATAAGGCCGCTTCCGTTCATTTGTCCAAAACAACAAATCAGGAGCATCTCCTATGACCGAATCTTTGGTGCCGATTCTGGAAAACGTGGTCGACCTGATGATCACCTGGCGCGGGCCGCTGCTGGTCTTCTTTTTCATGGCGATCGAGTCATCTCTGATACCTTTTCCGAGCGAAGTGATCATGATCCCCGCCGGTTTCTGGGCGGCCCGGGCGGAGTTTTTCCCGGGAGATCCCACCGCGGCTCTGGCCACGGCCTTTCTCTGCGGCCTGGCCGGTTCATTAGCCGGAGCATACTTCAATTACTTCCTGGCCCTCAAATTGGGACGTCCCTTTCTGCACAAATACGGTCGATTTTTCTTTCTTCCCCGCGAGAAAATGGAACGGGCGGAGGAGATATTCCGTGAATACGGAGAGGTGGCAACGTTCGTCTCCCGGCTGATCCCCGCGATACGACAGCTGATATCCCTTCCGGCCGGACTCTCCCGGATGCGTTTCGGGCGGTTCAGTCTTTTTACCGCCCTGGGGGCCGGGATCTGGATTATCGTGCTGATGGCGATCGGCTACCATCTCGGCCTTCAGACCACGGCCATGACCTATACGGAGATAGTCCGTCAGGGTAAAGAGCTGGTCAGCGAGAATATGATCTGGATTCTATCAGCCTGTATCGCGATCCTGGTTGTCTATATCTGGTTGCATAAAAAGGTCATGAGGCGAAAGTCAGATAATGCTGCTTGACAACTTAACCCTTAACCTGGATTATTCATGAAAATTTTCATTTTTCATGAATAATCCAGGTTACTAATTGTCGTTCAATGTATTATGAATAGCAGTCTTGTTTATGCGGCGACAGCACTGTGCTTTTTCTTGGTTCCTCGCTATTTTCAGTGGCTGAGTTCAGCAGGTGAAGGAAGTTTACCGGCGACAAAGTAGAGCATAGTAATCATATTCCGGGAGCTTCGATACCCACGAGCCTTGCGTCGAACAGCGGAGAAAACACTATTAATCCCTTCCATAAAAGCATTGGTCACACCCTGATCCCAGTGTGCCAGGATTCCAGCGATGTGGGATTCGATCATATCGGCAACCTGGGACATATGACAAAGAAGCCATCGGCTGGTTTTGCGAGCTTCTCGTTGAACCCAGCGGCACCATTCGCCAAATCGCTTGGCCGCCTCAGTGACAGAACCGAGCCGGTAAATCTCCTGCAGCGCCAGCCGCATCTGGTATGCTCTTCCGGTCAGCAGCATATCCTGATCAATCCGCTTCAACCGGGCTTTCTGTTTCTTGGTCAGATTTTCCGGGTTCTTCAGCCAGATCCAACGACTCTTGGCCAATGTCTCCCGGACTATCGGGCGCCCACTCTGGGATTCGCTCTGGCGGACAAGATCCACCGCTTTGTTGGCATGGGCAATCACGTGAAACTTGTCGTAGACTACCCGGGCATTGCTGCAGTTCTCGCGCACTCCCTTCGCATAGGCCTTGCTCATATCCATCGATACGCTCGTAAGCGATTCCGCTTTCCCCTCATGGTCCTCCAACGCATTGGTAAACTGCGCCCACGTCTCGCTGTCTTTACCTGGGGTTGCAAACAACACTCGCTTGAGCACCAAATCGGCAAACACCGTCAGGTAGCGATGTCCCTTCGCTCGAGACATCTCATCAACCCCGACGGAAACAACATCCGACATATCCACTCTCTTGTACGCCTCTTCCACATAGGCACTCACAACCCGCCACATCCTGGTGTCTTGCTCGCCAAGAATCTCCGCGGCCTTTTTAACCGGCATCTCCCGCATCAAGGTCAGGGCAAAGGCTTCAAACTCTTTCGTAAAATGCTTCGCCCGTCCTTCCCACGGTGGGGTCACGCGCCATACTTTTCCGCACCTCGGACACTTCCCTCTAGGCAGATCGCAGACGATTTCAACTTCTTTGTTGAACACGTTCAAATGTCGCCATCGAAGCCCTCGTATGTGATCATGGCAGGTCACGCCATCGCTTCCATCGTGAGGGCAGCGTTCTATCTTCCAAAGTTCAGGCGTCTCTTTAACGCGCAATTCTACGATATTATTCTCGGCCTTGAATGTCGCATCCTCAACTGCCCACGCCGGGCCCAAACCCAACAACTCACTGAACAACTTTTCTGGTGTCTTCATGCATAAGATGATGCCTTATACCGAACTCTTGGGCCACTGAAAATAGCGAGGAACCTTTTTCTTCTCTGGAATGGAAACATATTATTCTTCATGGTAAGCGGCCCGTAGAAGTATGCCTTTGGCTGTAATCCGTTGCCGGATAATTTGATAAAATTAATATCTTTTCGTGTGGCTATTCATGTAAGCTTGGTCATGGTTCAAAACTAACCCGATTTATGAATAAATCGGGTTAACCTTTGTCCCTTAGGTTTCATTTTTCGGGGCGTAGCGCAGTCCGGCTAGCGCGCACGGTTCGGGACCGTGAGGTCGGGAGTTCAAATCTCCCCGCCCCGACTAAAGTATCATAATTAGGCGCATTCTCTATCCCTGTGGAGCCTGCCCGATTAAAATTTTTTCACAGAAAAAATTTTAAATGAGATACGCCATCCTCTCCGACATTCATGGTAACCTGGAAGCACTGCAAACGGTCCTCGCCGCCGTCCGCCGGCTCTCGATAGATAGATATATCTGCCTGGGGGATAGTGTCGGTTACGGCGCCGATCCAAAGGCCTGTCTGGAAACACTCCGGTTGCTGAATCCGCTGGGGGTGCTCGGCAATCATGATGCCGCCGCCTGCGGCCTCGACACGGCCGAAAGTTTCAACGAGCGCGCGCGGCAGGCGATTTTCTGGACTGAAGGTCTGCTCGATCAAGCCGAGAAGGAGTATCTAGCCGCTCTCCCGCTTACCCGGCTCATCGACGAAATCGCCCTCGTCCACGGCAGTCTTTCGGCTCCGCCGGACTGGGAGTATGTGCTTTCTCCCGCCGACGCCCGCCCATCGTTTAATCGTCTTCCCGGCCGACTTTGCTTTTTCGGGCATTCCCATCTCCCCGGTTTCTTCCGGGAGAAGGAAGGCGTCATCGATTTTGTTCCGGATGAGGAAGTGCGGCTGGCTCCCGGCTGCCGGTATCTCATTAACGCGGGGAGTGTCGGGCAACCCCGGGATCGTGACCCCCGGGCGTCTTTTATCCTCTTCGATGACCGCGCGGAGATCATCCGGATCGTCCGGGTTGCCTACCCGATCCGGAAAGCCCAGGAAAAAATTCTTGCCGCCGGGCTGCCCCGCTTTCTGGCCGAACGCCTCGCAGTCGGACGGTAGTTATTTCTTCGACATCTCAATAATTATTAGCCACCAAGGCACCAAGGCACAAAGGAAAAAACAGAGATGAGCAAAAGACCTAACTTATTTGTTTTTTCTTGGTGTCTTGGTGCCTTGGTGGCAATAAATGGCGCCGAAGGGGCTGCTTTCAGGGGATTATGAAGAAGCGAGAAGCAGAGAAGAGGATAGCCGGTCTCCGCAAGGAGCTTCGTCATCACGACTATCTTTACTATGTGAAAGACTCGCCTCAGCTTCCGGATGATGAGTACGACCGTCTGTATCGAGAGCTGGTTGATCTGGAGTCGCAATTCCCGGAACTGATAACTCCCTATTCTCCCACCCAGCGGGTGGGCGGCCAGGCCATCAAGGAGTTCACCCCCTATCGCCATGAAAAGCCGATGCTGAGCATGGATAACACGTATTCCGAGGAGGAGCTGCGTGAATTCGAAAGACGTAACCGCCGCCTTCTGCCCGACGCGGTCTTCACGTACACCGTGGAGCTGAAGATAGACGGCGTCTCAGTGGCTTTGATCTACCGCGATGGAGTACTCGAGGTCGGGGCGACCCGGGGGGACGGGGTGATCGGAGATAATGTCACCGCCAACATCAAGACCATCCGCTCCATCCCGCTCCACCTGGAGGATCGCTCGGTCCCCCCGGAACTTGAGGTACGGGGAGAAGTGTACATCGACAAGTCTCGTTTCGCCCGGATCAATCTCCAGCAGGAGGAGCGGGGCGAGGCGGTTTACGCCAACCCCCGCAACCTGGCCGCCGGATCTCTCAAACAGCTGAATCCGGCGGTGACCGCCACCCGGGGGTTAAACTGCTGGGTTTACTCCACGCCTCATCCCGAGGTCCTCGCCTGCACGAGTCATTACCAGATGTTGAAAAAACTCGAGTCGCTCGGTTTCCGGGTCGAGCCTCACTTCCGGCGGTGCGAAAATATGGACGAGGTGATCGCCTACTGCCGGAGCTGGCAGGAGAAAAAGAGCGAGCTGGCGTACATGGTGGACGGGATGGTGGTTAAGGTGGACTCCTATGCCCTGCAGGAAAGGCTGGGAGAGACTTCCAAGGCGCCGCGCTGGCAGATCGCCTACAAATTCCCCGCCGAACGGAAGGCAACCCGGCTGAACCGGATCAATGTCCAGGTCGGAAGGCTGGGCACCATAACACCGGTCGCTGAACTGGATCCGGTCTTCATCTCCGGCACCACCGTGCGCCGGGCCAGTCTTCACAACCAGGATGAGATCGACCGCAAGGACATCCGGGAAGGGGACATGGTGCTGGTAGAGAAAGCGGGCGAGATCATTCCCCAGGTGGTGAGCGTTCTGAAAGAGAAACGGTCGGGGAAGGAGAAAAAATTCACGATGCCCGCTCGCTGTCCGGCCTGCCACAGCCCGGTGATCAGGCCGGAAGGCGCGGTCGCTTACCGATGTGAGAATATCTCCTGTCCCGCGCAGATCAAGGAGCGCCTCGGGCATTTCGCCTCCCGGACGGCCATGTATATCAGGGGGCTGGGACCGAAACTGATCTCCCAGCTGGTTGATAATAGCATAGTGAAGAATCCGGCCGATCTTTATCGGCTTCAGGAGGACGAACTGGTCGCTCTGCCCCGGATGGCGAAGAAGTCGGCCCACAATCTTCTGGAGTCGATTGAAGAAAGCAAGGCGCGGTCTCCGGAACGGCTCCTCTATGCCCTGGGAATCCGCCATGTCGGCCGGACGGCGGCCCGGGTGCTGATCGGAGCGGGGATGACGTTGAAAGGATTGGAGAAGACGCCCGCGGAAAGATTAGAAGAGATCCCCGAGATCGGGCCCGTCATGGCCGCCAGCATCGAACATTTCTTCGCCAATAGGCAGAACCGCGAGATTATTCGGGAACTGCGAAAACAAGGCGTCGGTGCCGCCCCCATAAAAAAGTCTCCGCGTCCCACCGGACGGTTAGCGGGGAAGACGGTCGTTTTTACGGGCTCCCTGGCCAAGTATACCCGCCTGGAAGCCGAAGACCTGGTGGCGGAGCGGGGGGGGCGCCCTTCCTCCAGCGTCAGTAATAAAACCGACCTGGTCGTGGCCGGGGAAAACCCCGGCGCCAAGGCGGAGCAGGCGAAAAAACTGGGAGTAAAGATCATCTCCGAATCCGAATTCGATAAACTGCTCTAGGAGTCTGTCCGAGTAATGATCTCTGACGCGCAGCCTGCCACTTGCCAGCGAATCAAGGCGCGAGGCCGAAGTCGTACCCACTGCGGTACTACGTGGCCGCAGCAACGCAGAGTCGCGCCGCAAGTGGCGGCTGCCCAAGGGGATTCGGCGGCGGGCAGCCGTCTGCTGCGTTGTCCCGGCTTGCCGGGAACGATGCGTTCAGCATCGCCTGCGTCACCGCGCCTTGCATCCGACTGCCCGGCGCTCGAAACGCGTCGAGAGCCATTACTCGGACAGACTCCTAGATCAACGCACCGTTAATTACAAGAAAGAACACAAAGGACACGAAGTTCCTGAATGTTTTTCTTCGTGCCCTTCGTGTTCTTCGTGGTTATAATGGCCGGCAATGAAATCAAAAGTATATTTTACGGATCCAACCGCCCATGCCCGTCGCTCTCTCCTGGATAAACTTTCCGATCTGTTCGACCGGAGCGGCGGGGCGAAGATCTTCGGCCGCGGAGACCGGGTGGCGGTAAAGGTCCATTTCGGCGAGGAAGGAAATACCACGTATCTCAATCCGGCTTT
This sequence comes from uncultured bacterium, assembly GCA_963822585.1. Taxonomy (GTDB): domain Bacteria; phylum Auribacterota; class Erginobacteria; order Erginobacterales; family Erginobacteraceae; genus CAWGIE01. The sequence continues at coordinate 282,083 of CAWGIE010000036.1, read as the reverse complement.
TGCCCGTCTCCTGGTGGCGAAGCTCAAAGATCTGGGAGCAGAGCCCTTCCTGACCGATACCAATACCCTTTACCGGGGCAGCCGCCATGAAACGCAAGATCACCTGCTCACCGCGCGTCACCACGGTTTCTCGGAAGAGTATATCGGGGCGCCGATTGTCATTGCCGATGAGTTCATTGAGGAGAGGAACAACTCCATCGGAGACCGACCAGTCCGGATCGCCCGGATGGCCCGGGAGGCTGATGGGATCCTGGCCATCACCCATGTCACCGGGCATGTCGTCTTCGGCTATGCGGGGGCGATCAAGAACGTCAGCATGGGGCTTGCCTCCCCCGCGGGAAAGCAGGTCATGCACAGCGATCTGAAACCGGTGGTAAACACGAAGAAATGCTCCCGGTGCGGGACCTGTGTCAGATATTGCCCGGTCAGCGCCATCTCCCGGGAAGATGACGGTCCCGCCCGGATCAACCCCCGGGTTTGTATCGGCTGCGGAGAGTGTATCGCCGTCTGTCCGGCGGGCGCCATCCCTCCGATCTGGAAGACGGATTCCGGCCCCCTGGCCGAGAAATCGGCCGCCTACGCGCGGTCGGTCCTGGCCGGGAAGGGCAAAAAGTCTCTCTACCTGAACTTCCTGATCACCGTCGCCCCGGACTGCGATTGCTGCGATTGGAGCGAGCCCCCCTTCATCCCCGACCAGGGAATTCTGGCCTCGCGGGACATCGTCGCCGTTGACCAGGCCTCGATTGATCTGGTTCGGCAATCTCCCCTGATCCCGGGATCGACGGCGGTGGTGAAAAAACTCCGGGTCTCGATGAAGAAGGTGTCCCCGGCCGTCATCGCCCGGTATTGTTGTCTTCCCCGGGTGAAGGACCCGTTCAAGACTCTTTTCGGTATCGAGGTGGAGCCGTTTCTGGCCGCCGCCGCCGCCGCCGGGATCGGTTCCCGGGAATATATGTTGGTGAACGTTCCGTAACCTGAAGAGGACAAGGTGAAAGCGGACGCGAACTCATAAAAAGATGGAGTAATGGAGTATTGGAATAGTGGAGTATTGGATTTCGCCCTCCCCCCATCCCGGATTCCATTACTCCAACACCCCCGTCAGTTATTCAAGTGAAGTGATGGTTTGACTCTGAATTCCGCCGGTTATAAGTATGAAAAACCCAATAACACATCTCCTCTTCGGGATAATAACGGCGGTTTCGGTTCTTTCCGTCTCCGCCGCCCCGGCCGGCTTCCCGGGCCCGGCAGAGGGGGAGGGGAGCAACGCCCGCGTCCGATCGGCGGTGGTCAAGGTCAGAAATGTCAGCCAGCGTCCGGATTACGAGGCGCCCTGGGGAAAAAGGGATTTCTCGACCGGCCGCGGTTCCGGGGTTATTATTGCCGGCAACCACATCCTTACCAGCGCTCATGTCGTCAGCGATTCCACCTATCTGGAGATCGAGCAGGAAAACAGCGGAACACCATACCGGGGGGTGGTGTCGTACATCGGGCATGATTGCGATCTGGCACTGGTCGATGTCCTTGACCCCTCTTTTTTCGACGACACCACATATATCCCCTTCAGCGAGAAAATACCCGAACTCGGGTCGATGGTGCTGGTATACGGTTTCCCCGCCGGCGGCCGGCGCATCTCGGTTACCCGGGGCATTGTTTCCCGCATCGACTATACACTCTACAGTCATTCCGCCCGGGACTATCATCTTATTCTGCAGATCGATGCCGCCATCAACCCCGGCAATTCCGGTGGTCCGGTTCTGCAGAACGGTGAAATCGCCGGGATTGCCTTCCAGGCCGTCGAGCCTTCGGAAAACGTCGGCCACGTCATCCCGATCACGGTGATCAATCATTTTCTGGAAGACATTGCGGACGGCCGGTATGACGGATATCCGGACCTTGGCATTATCACGGCCGATCTCCTGAACCCTGCTTATCGCGATTTCGTGGGCCTGCCAGCCGGGAAGACGGGGGTCGCGGTCTCGGATGTGGTTGAAGGCCATTCCGCCAGCGGCTTTATCTTCCCCGGGGATGTTCTCCTGGCCATCGACGGCAATCCGATCAGAAACGACGGGACGATCCTGATCGACCAGGAGAGCTACCAGCTCGAGGAGGTAGTGGAGCGCAAGCAGGTGGGTGACGAGGTGGTGATCGAGGTCATGAGAGGAGGGGAGATTATTCCCTGCCGGATCCCGCTGGAAAAAAACAGGGAGTCGCTGAAGTCCTGGAACGAATACGAAGAACAGCCGGAGTATTTCGTCTATGGGGGATTTCTTTTCCAGCCGCTCACCCGGGAGTATTTGAAGACCTGGAAGAACGATTGGTGGGATCGATCCGATCCCCGTCTGCTTTATTATTTTTATTATTATGACCAGGATAGGTTATACCGCGAGCACCCCCAAATAATTCTTCTCTCCCGGGTCCTGCCGGCGCCGGTCAACCAGTACTATACGGATCTTTCCGACCAGGTGGTCAGCAGCGTGAACGGCCGGAAGATAGATTCCCTGCGCGATCTGGTCGCCGCCTTTGACGAGGAGACCGGTGGTTTTCACATCATCAAATTTGCAGGCGACAGCCCCCCCTGTATTCTGGACGCCGGGCAGCTGAAGGAAGCGAATGCCCGAATACTGGAGAGATATCAGATCCGGACCGACCGGTTCCTCGGTCCAGCGGAAGAAGAGCACGAAGAGGCGGGAAATTAACCGGCGATGAAGAAAACGTTGTTTCTTTACGGTATTGTCTGTTTGGGAATTCATCTCTGCGCGGCCCCGTCGTTCCCCGCCGTGGATACCCCCGTGAAACTCTACGTGACGTATCAGGAAACTAATTATTCCAGCCCCTGGCAGAAGAAAAAGGCCGCCTCCCGTTCGGGTTATGGCTGTATCCTCCCCTCCCGGAAGATCTTGACGACGGCCGATATTGTAAAGGATGCCACCATGATCAAGGTGGAGAAGAACACGGAGAAGAAATACTATCCGGGTAAAATCGAGGCCATTGACTACGACGCCGACCTGGCGGTTTTAACCGTCGATGACGACTCTTTTTTTAACGATCTCAAGCCGGTCGAATTGGAAGAGAAGGTCAGGATCGATCAGCCGGTCAAGTTCCTGGTATTCGAGGAGTCGGACAATATCCGGGCGATCCCGGGAGAGATCGTGAAAGTCTCGGTGGAGCAGTATTACCTGGGCCTCGACAGTTTTCTCGCCTACGGCGCGGCCGTTAACTTCGAGGACCGGGGCGGCGGCTGGAGCGAGCCGGTCTTTGCCGACGGCAAGCTGGTTGGCCTTACTATGTCTTACAACAGCAAGGAGCAGTATGCCACCATCATCCCGTCCTCCATCATCCGACATTTCCTGGAAGCATCCAGCGGCGGCCGGTACCGGGGCTTCCCCTTCCACGGTTTCGCGGGATCGGCGGTTCGGGATCCTGTTTTCCGGAAGTTCCTGCGTCTTCCCCCCGACGTCGGAGGCCTCTATATTCACACGATTTTTCCCGGCGGGTCGGCCGCGGGGACGCTGAAAGAAGGGGATGTTCTTCTTTCGGTGGCCGGCCATGCCATTGACGCCGACGGGTATTACCGGGACACTCTCTGGGGCCGGCTCGATTACCGTGATCTTTTTTCCCGCTTCCATTATCCCGGGGATACGGTTGAGGTCGAGATTTTCCGGGACGGCACTATTCTCCGGTTGCCGATCGAGATGAAGAGGTGGGTTCGATCGGATTATCTGATCCCTCCTTACAGCTGCGGTACGCCCACGAAATATCTTATCGTTGGCGGTCTGATTCTCCAGGAACTGACCGCCGATTATTTGAAGGAATGGGGCCCGAACTGGCAGACGGCCGCGAATAAGAAATTCCTTTATCATTATTTTTATAACTCCCGTCACCGTCGCCCGGGCCGGGAACGGATCGTAATCCTGAACAGGCTCCTCCCCGATGGCATCAATCTCGGCTACCAGAGGATGGAGGACATGGTCGTGTCGAAGGTGAACGGGCGTCCGATCGGGAAATTGGAGGACGTTGTTGAAGCCCTCGGGCATCCCGAGAGAGGGTTCCATCGTTTTATCATGGAGGAGTTCAATCGGGAGATCATCCTCCCGGTTGATTCGCTCCCCGAGGCGGACCGGAGGATCGGGACGCAATACGGAATCGACGAGATGCGCCGTATCAACCAGGATACCGGGTCCGCTTTTCGTTGAACGTTCAACGTTGAACGTTCAACGTTGAATATTTTACACCCATTGCCCGGGAACAAGTCACGGTGTGACGATGGAACACAAGACCGGTCTGGTCTATTCGGATATATACCTGGAACACGATACCGGGGGGCACCCTGAATCCGGGCGGCGGCTGACCGCGATCATGGACGGACTGAGATCGCGAGGGATACTCAATCACCTGTTCGGGATTGAACCCCGCGCGGCCGAACCGTCGGAGATCGAAATGGTGCATGACCCCGCCTACGTCGCGTGGGCTCAGGAGATGAGCAGGCGGGGCGTCCGGCTGCTCGACGGGATTGAGACCGTTGTCTCCCCCGGATCCTACCGGGCCGCCCTTTACGCGGCCGGGGGCGTGCTCTCCGCCGTGGACGCGGTGATGGCCGGGACGGTCCGGAACTGCTTCTGCGCGGTCCGCCCCCCGGGCCACCACGCCTTGGCCGACCGGGCGATGGGGTTCTGTGTTTTTAATAACACGGCGATCGGGGCGCGTTATGTGCAGCGGAAGTACAGTCTCCGGCGGGTGGTTATCGTTGACTGGGACGTGCATCACGGAAACGGCACCCAGGACGCGTTTTACGCGGATCGGAGCGTATTTTATTTCAGTGTCCACCAGTTCCCCCATTACCCGGGGTCCGGATCCGCCGAAGAGACCGGCACGGGGAAGGGAGAGGGCTACACCCTGAACGTCCCGCTTCCGGCCGGATCAGGGGACAGGGAATACCTGAGCGTCTTTCGAGATCAACTGGTCCCCGCCATGGATCGTTTCCGGCCCGAGTTTGTCTTTATCTCGGCCGGTTTTGACGGTCACCGGCGGGATCCGTTGGCCGGGATGGATCTGACCGATGCCGGATACGCGGGGCTGACGTCCCTGGTGGCCGATATCGCCGATGAATACGCCCTCGGCCGTCTGGTCTCGGTCCTGGAGGGAGGATACGACCTTGACGCCTTGTCCTCTTCCATCGCCGCCCACGCGCGGACCCTGTTGGACGTTGGACGTTGAACGTTGGATGTTTGTTTTTTTCACTATGAAAACCCGGCCAGCAATCCCTCACAGTTCCCTGATCATCTTGCTGCTGATTATCGCTCCCCTCCTGGTCCTGGGGCCGGCCGTTCATTACGGTTTTGTAGGATGGGACGATGACATCCATGTCTACGCGAATCGGTATCTTGCCGCCTTGACCCCCGGAAATATCGTCCATTTCTGGATATCCCCCCACGAGGCGATGTATATCCCGGCGACTTTCACCGCCTGGTCGTTTCTGGCCGCCTTTTCCCGTCTGATTTCCCCCACCGGTTCCTCTTTCGGTTTGCTGCCCTCGGTTTTCCATCACGCGAACCTGATCCTCCATCTTCTCAATGTCCTTCTCCTCTACGGGATCATTAGAATTCTCCTCCGGGGGAGCAGCAACGATCCCGGACGGATAGAATGGTCCGCCGCCCTGGGCGCGCTTCTTTTCGCCCTCCATCCGGTCCAGGTCGAGCCGGTGGTCTGGATCTCCAGCTTGAAAGACGTGCTTTGCGGATTTTTTTCTCTTCTCTCGCTCCGAAACTACCTCAGGTACGCTCAGGCGGTAGAGGTCAACCGGCAACTCAGCGGCGTCAATCGCCGGCAGAGAAAGCGCTACGGAGCATACGCGACGGCGGCTTTTGCCCTGGCCCTGCTCTCGAAACCGGCGGCAGTTCCGGTCGTGGCGATCGGATGGCTGCTCATCCATTTCCGCTGGAGCGAGGAACGGCTGACCGGGCGCCGCGGTTTGTCGGCCGCTTTTTTCTCCCCGCCCTTCAGCCTGCTCCTTCTCTGGCTGCTGATAGCCCTGCCGATTATCTTTCTGGCCAAGTTTTCGGAACGGGAGATCCCGCTGGGGTATATCGCTCCGCTCCCGGCTCGTTTTCTCCTGGCGCTGGACGCGCTCGCCTTTTATCTCTATAAGTTGTTTATACCCATTCAGCTGAGCATTGATTACGGCCGGACCCCGGCCCGGGTGCTGGAGCAGGGGTGGCTTTACTTCAGCTGGCTCCTGCCGGCCGTCATCGCGGCATCCATGGTATTTGTGAAAGATCGCCGTCACTGGCTGGTCATTCTGGGGGTTTTCATCGCGGGACTTCTTCCGGTATTGGGGCTGGTCCCGCACGGGTATCAGGTATTTTCAACGGTGGCGGACCGTTTTCTGTATCTCTCGATGATCGCCCCGGCTCTGGCCCTTTCCTGGGTTTTTCTCCGGCATCGCCGCCGGTGGACCGGGATTGCCTGTGTCGCCATCCCGGTTGTCTGCGCGGTGCTCAGTTTCTTTCAGGTGAGGTACTGGTCGGAAAACGGATCCCTCTTCCGGCATGCCCTGAATGTGAACCCCGACAGTTACATGGCTCATTACAACCTGGGGCTGACCCTGGCCGGGGAGGGGGAACCACTGGAGGCTATTCATCATTATCAGCGGGCAATCGAGATCAAGCCGGACTACAGCCGTGCTCATAACAATCTGGGGGCGATTTTGACCGAGCAGGGGAGATTTGCCGAGGCCATCCCGCACTACGCCGAGGCATACCGGCTCGAACCCGGGAATCAACAGGCTTTTTTTAACCTCTACAGCGCCTATAATGACCTGGGCTTGAGATCGGCGGCAAAGGGAGATCTGCCGGGGGCCGTCAGCTTCTATCGGGAAGCGCTGCGGATTAACCCCGGTTACGCCGATGCCCACAATAACCTGGGGAATGCCCTGGCCGCCCGGGGGGAACTGGCGGAGGCGGCCGGACAGTACCGGGAAGCGATCCGTCTCAACCCCGGGTACGCGATGGCGTACAATAACCTGGGCATCATCTATGCCCGCCAGGGAAAAATCGAGGAGGCCCGGAATTTTTATCAGCGAGCACTCCGGATCAACCCCGGCCTGACCGAAGCCCGCAAAAACCTAAGTCTTATTTTTCCGGAGGAAAAATAATAGTGAAATTTTCCCGCAGGTCCGGTGTCCTGCTTCATATTACGTCCCTCCCTTCACCCTATGGGATCGGTGATCTGGGGGAGGGGGCGTACCGCTTTGTCGATTTTCTGGTCGATGCCGGGCAACGGCTGTGGGAAGTCCTTCCGCTGGCGCCTTTAAGTTTCGGTAACTCGCCCTACTCCTGTCCCTCCGCCCTGGCCGGCAACCCCCTGCTCATCAGCCCGGAGGAACTGCCCCGGGAAGGCATTCTTTCCCGGGAAGATATCCCCGCTCCCGAACGCGGATCCTTCGGCCGGGTTGACTTCGGCCGGGCCGGCACCGTGAAGATGAAGCTGCTGGAGAGGGCCCATGATCGTTTCCGGGCCAATGCCGGCAGGGAGGAAAGGGAGGCGCTGGAGGTTTTCTGCGCCGAGAACGCATGCTGGCTGGATGATTACGCGCTCTACGCCGCTCTGAAGGAGCGTCATCAGGGTCGGCCCTGGTACACCTGGCCCCGGCCGCTTGCTTTCCGGGAAGAGTCGGCCATCAAGCAAGCCCGTGAGGAATTTGCCCGCGAGATCGAAGGAGCCCGCTTCCGTCAGTATCTTTTTTCCCGGCAATGGCGCCGGCTCCGCGAATACGCGAATCAGCGCGGGATCAGCATTATCGGGGATCTGCCGTTTTTCGTCAATCATGACAGCGTCGATGTCTGGGTTCGCCGCCAGTTCTTTCTTTTGGACGCCGCCGGACGGCGCCTCGTCTTCTCCGGGGTTCCCCCCAGCCGGGCCGGGGTCAGCCAGATCTGGGATATGCCGCTGTATAACTGGGAAGCGATGGCCGATGCCGGATTCCCGTGGTGGAGCCTCCGTTTCTCCGAGGTTCTGGGCGAAGTTGATATCGTTCGGGTGGACCATTTCTCGGGATTTTTTGCCTGCTGGCACGTCGATGCGGGCGCGAGAACATCCGCCGAGGGGCGATGGGTTCTTGGCCCCGGGGCCTCGCTTTTCCGGTCGATTGAAGAAGAACTGGGCCCTTTGCCCCTCATCGCCGAGAGCATGGAGCCGCGGATCAAGTGGGAGACGAATGAGCTGCTGACCGACCTCGGCTACCCGGGTATCCGGATCCTGCAGCACGGTTTTCATGGTCGTCCGGACAATCCCCACCTGCCAAAGGAGTACCCGGAGCAATGCGCCGCCTACACGGGGACCCATGATGACGATACCATAATCGGCTGGTTCGCCGCCCAATCCCCCGGGATAAAAAAACGCATCCGTGATTGCCTGGGGACCAGAACCGCCCGGGGGATCAACTGGAAAGTCATCGAAGCGGTTCTCCAGTCGGCCGCGGATACGGTCATTATCCCGCTTCAGGATGTTCTTGGCCTGGGAAGTGAAGCGAGAATGAACCTCCCCGGCGCCGTCTCCGGGCAATGGGAGTGGCGGTATCGTCCGGAGATGATTACCGCCGGGATGGTAAAGAGGTTTCTGGAATACACCAGGAGTTCCGGGAGGTAAGAGAATGGAATTTCCCCGTCAGGCAGGTGTTCTGCTCCATATCACGTCTTTACCGGGGCCGTCGGGCATCGGCGATCTCGGTCCGGAGTCCTCCCGCTTCGCTGATTTTCTGGCTGTATCGGGGATGAAACTGTGGCAGATCCTGCCCGTGAACCCGATCGGTGCCGGCAACTGTCCGTACTCCAGTCCTTCCGCCTTCGCGGGCAACCCTCTGCTGATCAGCCTGGAATCACTGGCGGAGGAAGGGTTGATCCCCCGCACCGACCTGGCGCGTCGCCCTGCCTTTCCCTCGCGGCGGGTCAATTTCCCCAAGGTCATCGGCTATAAAAGCCGGCTGCTGGAGACAGCATTTGACCGTTTCTCCCGGGAGGCCGGGAGAGAAGACCGTCGCCGGTTCGAGGCCTTTAAGGAAAAAAACTCCTTCTGGCTGGAAGATTACGCGCTCTTCGTCTCCCTGGAAAAGCAGTGTAAGGGCAAACCCTGGTTCTACTGGCCCGCGCCACTGCGGCTGCGGGAAGAGTCCGTACTGGAACAATCGAGAGAGGAACTCTCCGAAGAGATCACCCAGGTTCAATTCAGGCAGTATCTCTTCTTCCGGCAGTGGGCGCGATTCCGCGCATCGGTCAACAAGCGCGGGATCAGGATCATCGGGGATATCCCGTTCTTCGTCAATCAGGACAGCGCCGACGCCTGGGCCAACCGTTCACTTTTTCTCATGGACGCCCACGGCCGTCGCCGCGCTCTTTCCGGTGTCCCCCCCCCGAAAGGGAGGAAAGTCGGGCAGATCTGGGGTAATCCCCTTTACGACTGGAAGGTGATGAAGGCGGAGGGCTTCAAATGGTGGCGGGACCGGTTCGGCCGGGTTCTCAATCTGGTGGATATCGTCCGGGTGGACCATTTCTCGGGTTTCCATGCCTGCTGGCATATTTCGGTGAAAAATCCCTCCTCCCGAAAAGGAAGATGGGTAAAAGGTCCCGGCGCGGCTCTTTTCCGATTGCTCCAGGATGATAGAGGGGGGGGGCTGCCGATTATCGCCGAAGCGCTGGAAGCCGAGATTCAGAAACCGGTGGACCGGCTTATGAAAGAGTTCTCCATCCCCGGTGTCCGGGAACTGCAGTTTGGACTGGAAGGCGGCCCCTCAGGATATCATCATCCCGAAAGTATTCCCCGGAACTCCGCCTTTTATACCGGCCTCCACGACAACGACACCTCTATCGGCTGGTTTCGTCACCTGGAGCCGAAGAAGCAAAAGAAGGTTCTCGCGTTTCTGGGTGTCGGAAAGCGTGACGTGAACTGGGGTATGATCCGGGCCGTTTTCGACTCGGTCGCCGATACGGCCGTCGTCCCTTTCCAGGATATCCTCGGACTGGGCAGCGCGGCCCGGATGAACATCCCGGGACGCCCGACCGGGCAGTGGGAGTGGCGTTTCCGGGAAGAAGCTCTGAGCGGAGATCTGTCTGTTCTCCTCTCGGAACTGATAACCGCCTCCGGTCGCTGAATCCGGTGGCGGAGACGAATAAAAAAGCGGGGCACGGCATGCCGTGCCCCGCTTCTCACCTTTTTGAGGGCCGCGGTAGAGAACGCGCGGCTTTCAGGCAATTATACGACCGCGTCCTGGGCCGCTTTGGCAACCCGGAATTTTAATACCGTTTTGGCCGCGATCTTGATCTTCTGTCCGGTGGCCGGGTTCCTGCCCATGCGGGCTTTCCGACGGACCTTGACGAATTTCCCCAAACCGGGAATGATAATCCCATCTTTGGCCTTGGCGCCCTTATAGGCCACGTTTACCAATGATTCGTATGCCGCCAGGGCTGCTTTCTTGGAGATCCCTGCGTCCTTCGCCATCTGGGCGATAATGTCCTTCTTGGTCATTGCCATTTTTCTCTCCTCCTTGATTGGATTGGAAAGTTGGAAGTTGCGGCTGATGCCGTGCATTGTATAAAAACAGAACCATACCCCAAAAAGAGAAGAAGTCAAGTGTAAAATTTTCACTGCGTGAAAATTTTAGTTTTGAAGAATGACGACGGACAGGCTCCTCGGGCCGGCTTTAATAATCATTCGTCGCCTGGAAGAGAAGCGCGGTAGAGTGTAGATTCACCCTCGATTCGGTATCCCCCGGCGTTGAAGGGGATAAAAACGGATTCGCCTTTCTCCACTTTCAGCTTTTCGCCGGCGTCCCCGGTTATCCGGCAGCTTCCCCCGCCGCAGAGGATGATCTCCGGGCCGTTTCGATGGGCGGCCCGAAACGGAAATCCGACCGACAGGCTCATCCGGGAAAGTCGGAACTCTTCGGCCGGTGTTCGATAAACAAACTCGATGCCATCAGCCGACTGTCCATGCAAAACGGAAACCGGTTTGCCGGAGAAAGAGAGAATCTTCAACAATTCCGTCCGGTCCACATGCTTGGCTGTCAGCCCTCCCCGGAGAACATTGTCGGAGTTGGCCATAATCTCTATCCCGGCCCCCTCCAGATATGAATGAAGAACGCCCGCGTTCAGATAGAGTGCTTTCCCGGGATGGAGGCGGATCGTGTTGAGAAGAACCGGAGCGCAGATACCGATGTCGCCGGGGTATCGCCCGGCGAGCCGGGCGATCCAGCGGAGGGTCAGAGTTTCGTCTTCGGAACGTGGAGGGTTGGTGGCCGCCCGTTCGACCAGGGTTTCCAGGAGGTGTTCTTTCTTCCGTCCGCGGAGAGAAAAAAGTGTCTTGAACAGGGAACGGAGTCCTTCTTCCGTCGGGGAGCGCCGGAAAGTTTCGGCTTCCGGGATGGCGTCAGCGAGATGGAGAAATGAGAGCAGGTCGGCGATCTCCGGGAGAGGACGAAACCCGCACAGGGCGTCAAAAGGAGTCAGCGCGCAAAGTAGCTCCGGTTTATGGTTAGAGTCCTGATAATTGCGCTGTGGACCATTCACGGGGATTCCGGCCCGATGTTCCTTTAGAAAACCGGCCCGGGCCTGCTCCCGGTCAGGATGAGCCTGGATGGAAAGGGGGGAATCGGCTGCCAGGACTTTCAGGAGAAAGGGCAGTCTCCCCTGGAATTTCGTTGCCGCCCGTTCGCCGAGCATACCAGCGGGGTCCCGCCGGATCAGTTTATCCAGGGGGACCGAATCCCCCCGGTCCCGTGCCCGCGACGGTGCCCGGGGATGAGATCCCATCCATAATTCAGCCTCCGGCTTTCCGGAGGGAATTGCCCTCCCCAACAGGTCGGAAATAAAAGTCCTGGAACCCCAGGCATATTTCTGGACCGTATTTTCCAGACGATAAATCATCAAGTTGGCGCCTCCGGCGCAACTTGGTGTAAAGTTTCAAGTGGAAAGTGTAAAGGGTCTTTACACATTACACTTTACACTTTTTACAATGTTTTGAAATTCTGAAGCAGTATAGTAACGCGATTCTCTTGCAACTTTATAATGGATTTCTTCTTTAACATCAAGCCGATACTGGTGTAGTATCTGTCTTTACCGTGAAGAAACAGGGAGTTCAATTATGAAAAAAACACTGATAACGGGTATCACCGGCCAGGACGGTTCGTACCTGACGGAATTTTTGTTGGAGAAGGGCTACCGGGTATACGGTCTGCAGCGCCGGAGCAGCACCATCACCACCGAACGCCTCGATCATTTACTGGAAGAGGGACTCGAGCTGATCTCGGGAGACCTGATCGATGAAAATTCTTTGATCAAAGCGCTGGAGGAATCGGAGCCGGATGAGGTGTATAACCTGGGAGCCCAGTCATTCGTCCCCGCCTCCTGGAACCAGCCGATTCTTACCGGCGAGGTGACCGGACTGGGAGTGACCAGGATGCTCGAGGCTATCCGCCTGGTCAACCCGAAAATCCGGTTTTATCAGGCGTCCTCAAGCGAAATGTTCGGCAAGGTCAGGGAAACGCCCCAGAGTGAGTCAACCCCTTTTTATCCCCGTAGTCCGTATGGAGTTGCCAAGGTATACGGCCACTGGATCACGGTCAATTACCGGGAAAGTTATGATATGTACGCCGTTTCGGGAATTCTTTTCAATCATGAGTCTCCCCGGAGAGGTCTGGAGTTCGTGACCAGGAAAGTCACCAGGGGAGTCGCCCTGATCAAAGCCGGTATCCAGAAGGAGCTTCGTCTGGGGAACCTGGAAGCCAAGAGAGACTGGGGATTTGCCGGAGACTATGTCCGGGCGATGTGGCTGATGCTTCAGCAGGATAAACCGGAAGATTATGTCATCGCCACCGGTGAGACGAATACGGTAAAAAAAATGTGTGAGATCGCCTTTGCCCGGGTCGGCCTCGACTGGCAGGATTTTGTCGTCGTCGATCAGAAATTTTACCGCCCCGCCGAGGTTCAACTTTTGTTGGGGGACAGCACGAAAGCCCGCACCCGTCTGGGGTGGCAGCCAAAGGTGACTTTCCAGGGCTTGATCGAGATGATGGTCGATGCCGACGTGGAGCGGGTGAAGAACCTGATCAAGTGGGGGGTGATCGGAGGGAAGAGGGGGGAGAAATAGGGGACGAAAAGTTACGAGAGGTTACGATTGCAAAACAGATTACGGAAGGTTACGGGAGGTTACGAGAGGTTACGATTGCAAAACAGGTTACGGAAGGTTACGGGAGGTTACGCGGGGTTACGGTTGAAAAAAAGGTTACGAGAGATCGCGATGGGTTACAGTGAGAATAAAAGTTTCTCCTTATTCGCACGGTTTTCTCTTTTAAATGATTGCTCCGGTGTCACCGTAACCTCTCGTAACTTTCCGTAACCTTCCGTAACTTCTCTTAACCTTATTTAACCGTAACCTTACGTAACGTATTTATTACACCCCATGAAACGCGCATTGATTACCGGAATCGCGGGTTTTGCCGGCAGTCACCTGGCGAGCAATCTGGTTGATGAAGGATGGGAGGTGACCGGGATTGAACGCCACGGAGCGGTGCTGGACGCCCCGGTTTTCCTTTTAAATAAAATTCGCGTGGAAGAGTGCGACATTCTCAGCGCCCAGGACGTGGGGAGAGTGATCAGGAAACACCATCCGGAAGTGATTTTTCATCTGGCCGGGACCTCGGTGGTTCCCATGGCCCAGAGCGCGCCCCAGCTGGCCTTTGAAACCAATGTCAAAGGAAGTCTGAATGTGCTGGAAGAGACCTGTGCGAATGCTCCCGTCGCCCGGGTGATTCTCGTCAGTTCAGCCGAGGTATACGGGAAGGTACCGACCGGGGAAATGCCGCTGACCGAAGAGAAGGCTTCACGGCCCGCGAGTATCTACGGTTTAACCAAGCTTTGTGCCGAGGAAGCCGCTTTCTATTACTCCCGTGCCCGGTCTCTTGATGCCGTAATCCTGCGGCCTTTCAATCACATCGGACCCGGGCAACGCCCGAGTTTTGTTACCGCGTCATTCGCCTTTCAGATCGCGAAGATAGAAGCCGGCAGGCAGGAACCATTCCTGGAGGTGGGAAATCTCGATGCGTTCCGTGATTTTACCGATGTCCGGGACATGGTCAGGGCGTATCGACTGGCCGTCGATCACTGCGCCGCGGCGACACCCTATAACGTTTGCTCGGGGCGGACTTATATGATCAAAGAAATCCTGGACAAACTGCTGGCCTTGACCAAATCCGCGATCGAGGTCAGGCAGGACAAAGGACGTCTGCGGGAAGCCGAGATCCCGCTTTTTCAGGGGGAGCACTCCCGTTTTACATCGGTGACCGGCTGGCAGCCGGAGTATGGCATCGATGAGACGCTGGAGGCCATACTCGATTATTGGCGGGATCAGATGAAGAAAGGGATCAGGGATTATCGTAACCGCCCCCGCGTCGGCAGTGACGGATAACCCCGGGCGGATCCTGGACGCGAGCAGGCGGAGCAATTCCGGTTTGCCCGTTTGACTTTTCCGCGCACTATTGTTAAAGTTCTGTTTCGCGGGGTTATTTGCAGCTTTTCCTTTCGTATACCAAGGGCTTACCGTTCCGGGCTGATCAGTTGAATATGAACTGATTATCAGATCCTTTTCAATTTATCTATATTCTGAAAAATGGAATTTTTCTAAACGTGCGCCAAAGGCGCTCATTTAGAGCCGGGAAGTACAATGAACCACATGTGGGAAATAATCTCTCTCAGCCTGGCTGTTCTTTCCATCGGCCTGGTTATCTGGCTGATCATGCTTTTGGTAAAATTAAAAAAAATCCAGTTCCGTATGTCTTCTTTCGCGGAGGGAGAGATTGAAAGAATTAAAGGCGTCCGCAGTCTCAAAATCGAGGAACTGCAGGATCAACTGCGCCGTCTGGAAGCCGGCTATCGCTTTTTTTTCGAGGAAGCCCAGATTATCAACGTGGTCATCGGGATGGACGGGAAAGTTCTGGACTTGAATCGCTCTTTCCTGAACATTTTTGACCGGGCGAAAGAAGAAATGATAGGGAAAGACCTTCTGGATCTGGCGGTCCCCTCCGGGCGGGAACGGTTCTCTCACTATCTGCTCCGACACCGGGAAGATAAATATACTTCCGAAGAGGAAGTCGCCTTTCCGGGGAAGCAGGGCGTCCGTACGATACTGTTCGGGGAGCGGCATCTCACTATTGTCAAAGAATTCGTGCCCCAGGGCATCCTGCTCTCCGGTGTTGACATCACCGCCGTCTGTCAATTCGAGGCTGAGGAAGCGGAACTGAAACGGAAACTTGCTCTTTCCGCCCGGATGGAGACACTCGGTATTATGGCCGGCGGGATCGCCCATGATCTGAAGAATCTCTTTAACCCCATACTTTCCTATCCGGATTTTATCTCGGAAAAACTGCCCACCGACAGCGAACTCCGGGTACCGGTGCTGAGAATCAAGGATGCCGCCTCCCGGGCCGCTGAATTGGTCCAGAATTTCCTCACCCTGGCCCGGCGCGGTCGGACCGACCTCTGTCCGGTTGATGTCAACGGCGTGGTCAGGAACTATATCCAGTCCATGGGTTTCAAGACCCTGGAGAGCCGGTTCCCGCAGGTTCAGGTGAAGCTGCAGCTGGCCGAGGAGTTGCCTCCGGTTCGGGGTCTGGCACCCCAGTTACTGTGTGTCATCATGAACCTGGTCAGAAACGGATGCGAGGCAATGGAGTCGGGCGGGGAACTGACGGTGGCCACTTTCATCCGGAAACTTGAGGCCCCCCACCGGGGGCTGCAGCAGATCCCGCGGGGAGAATATGTGGTCATCCGGGTATCCGATTCGGGAAAAGGTTTCTCGCGGGACTCTCTGAGTAAAATATTCACCCCTTTCTCCTCGGGGAAACAGATGGGGAGTTCGGGATCCGGCCTCGGCCTGGTGGTGGTGGCGGGGGTGATCGAAGATCATCATGGCTACATAGACGTCACTTCCGAAGCCGGGAAGGGCACGACTTTCAGCATGTATCTTCGGGCCGAGCGCCAGGTGACCGGGCCGACTCCCGTAGATCATCCGGGTCCTGCCCGGCTGCTGGTTGTGGATAACAGCGAGGACGATCGCAAAAAGATCGAACGCCAGCTGATTTTGCTGGGATATGATGCCGCCTCCGTCCCCGACGGAGAAGCTGCTTATGCCTACGTCAAGAGACATCCGGCGGACCTGATTGTGATGGATCTGAAGCTGGATTATACTACCGGCCTTGATGTGTACGGCCGGATTCTTGAAATTTGTCCCCGGCAGAAATGCATCATCATCAGCGGATGCCTTGATCACCAGGCCCGGGAGAGGGCGGCCCGGCTGGGAATTACCCGCTGCCTGGAAAAACCGGTGGAGACGGAGATCCTGGGAAAAAAGATTCGGGAAGAACTCGAGGAGAATACGCTGAGAGCCGGTCCGAGTAAAGATCTCTGACCCGACCCTGAAAGAGGATCAGTAACTGTCACGGAGGCTGGGATGAAGATACAGATGGTTTTCTTGTCGGGGTTGCTCGCTCTTTTGCTTGCCGGACAGAGCAGGGGATCTGAGACCACCGCCGAACTCCTTTTCAAAAATGCCCGAACCCTGGTCGAAGAAGCCCGCGCCCTGCAGGCGGAGGGAAAGAATGCGGAGGCCTCTCAAAAATACGAAACGGCGGCTTATCTGCTGGAAAAAATACGACAGGATTTCCCCCAATGGGATCCCCCCGCGATAGAGGAAAGCCTGGCCGCCTGCCAGGGGGGGGGCGTGCCGCCGGCATCGTCTCCTTCTCCCTTCGATGAAAAGATGATTACCTGCTTGTGGAAACCTCTGATCGCCGATTCCGATTTCGAGCCGGAAGAAGGGGATATATATCGAATAACGGTTTCCGGTGAAGACAGGTCCCGCCTCCACTTTTCGTTTACCCGCTTGAAGCCCTATGACGGTGATGCCCGGATATGTGTTCAAACCATGAACACCCCGAACAACACCATTCTCCTGGACCGGAACAATCAGGATCTTTTCCGGAGCGAGGGGGGGGAATATACTCTTACTCTCGTTGTTCCCGCCGGATGGCCTCTCTTCCTGGCCGAGTATACCGACAATCCTTATGCCAATCCGGTCGTTCTGAGCAATATCGTCGAACTGCCGTGAAGGGAGCGATATTTAAATGAACCACGAAGAGCACGAAGTACACGAAGAATAAATAAAAAAGAATGGCTTTCCCCCGATATAAAAAGTCTTCGTGAACTTCGTGTCCTTCGTGGTTTTATTATTATTGCATCAGGGTCCAGGGCTGCCAATAAGTCCACGGAATCGATCAGTATGTTGCCGCGATCGGCATTCTCCGACCGCAACCAAACGCCTTGCTGGTGACCTTGAGGCCGGGGGGGGCCTGCCGCCGTTTATACTCGTTGTTATTGACCGCTTTTACCACCCAGTCCACGACTTTCTCCTCGAAGCCCAACCCCACAATATCCGCCGGGGCCCGGCCCTCTTCGATGTAACGAAAAAGGATACGGTCGAGGAGAGGGTAGGGGGGGAGAGTATCCTGGTCGGTCTGATCCGGCTTCAATTCCGCCGACGGGGGGCGATCGATAATCCCCCGGGGGATTATCTTGGATTCCCGGTTGATGTAAGCGGCCAGTTCATACACCATCGTCTTGGGGACATCGGAGAGAACCGCCAGGCCGCCGGACATGTCCCCATAAAGAGTGCAGTAGCCGGTCGCCATCTCACTCTTATTGCCGGTCGAAAGCACCAGAGAGCCGAAACGATTGGAAAATGCCATCAGGATGTTACCCCGGATCCTGGCCTGGATGTTTTCACTGGCCAGGTCCGCGTTTTCGTTCCCCGCCGGCAGAATTTTTTTCAGGGAGCGGAGATAGGATTGATAAATGGGGGATATCGGTACCGTGGTCAAGGAAATGCCGAGATTCTCGGCGAGATCCGCCGCCAGGAGATTGCTTTCCGGTGAAGTATAGGGCGAAGGCATGGCGATGCCGAAAAGGTTGTCATTGCCGATCGCCCGGGCGGCCAGGGCGGCGGTGACGGCTGAGTCTATTCCTCCCGAGAGCCCGACCAACGCGCTGCCAAAGCCGCATTTCCGCATATAGTCACGAAGCCCCAGGATCAACGCCCGGGATACCGATTCACTGTTTCCCAGAGGAGTGAAGGAGCCCTCGTTCCCTTCATCCCGGCTTTCTATCGTTCGCAGTTCTTCTTCGAAAGCGGCCAGGACGGCCGCCGGCCTCCCCCGCCCATCGAAAACCAGGCTTCTCCCGTCGAAAATAAGCTCATCATTCCCGCCGACCTGGTTGACATAAATGAAGGGGAGCCGGTACTTGCGGGCCTGCCTGCCCAGCAGATTGAACCGGAGCATTTCCTTCCCGGCGGAAAAGGGAGAGGCCGAGATATTAATCAGGAGGGTAGCTCCTTTTCGCGCCAGGGCCTGAATCGGATCCGTGGCATAATACCGCCGGGGCCAGAATCCGGGATCGTTCCAGGCATCCTCACAGATGGAGACGCCGATCTTCTCATCCTTGAAAGCGACCGGCGTCTGATCGGGCGCCGGGTCGAAGTAACGGACCTCATCGAAGACGTCATAGGTGGGGAGCAGCGTCTTGGGCTGCCGGAGCAGGATCTTGCCTTTTTCAAAAAGGACGGCGGCGTTATAAAGCCCCTTCCCTTTCTTCTTTCCGCTCGGAATCGGCGCGCCCAGCAGGATCCCGGTCCCGGGCAAACGGCGTGACATCCCGCCGACCCGACGCAGAGCCCCCTTCACCCGGTCGATAAACCAGGATTTTTCCAGAAGATCCCGGGGGGGGTACCCGGTCAGGAACAACTCCGGGAAAACGATCAGGTCGACATCCGATTGCAAAAATCCGAGAGCGGCCTCGATCTTAGCCAGGTTCCCGTCGATGTCTCCCACAGTAGGATTGAGCTGGGCGATTGCGATCTTCATCGGCTTAGCCTGAATTATTCGTGAAAATGAAATATTTTCACGAATAATCCAGGCTATTATATTGTCGTTTAATATATTTAGGAATAGCAATCTTGTTTATACGGCTACAGCATGCTGCTTTTACTTCTCCGGCAGGACAACATGTTATTCTTCCTGATAATGCTATCGGCAGAAATAAACATTTGACTGGCATACATCGGGTTAAGCTATCTCATATCTTCCCCGTTCTTCCCGCAGGAACCCTTCTCTCTGCAAAGAGGCGATCATTCTCCGTACCTTCTCCGGGCATTGTCCCACCCGGTCGATCAGGATCGCTTCGCTGAGCCCCCCGGCATTGTTCAGGAGTTTCAGAATGAGACCGCGGATCTGACGGTTCGAACCTGGAAACGGGGCCTGCCGCGAGTAATGCGCGCTCCTCCGCCCGGGGTTGCCGAATTTTTTCTTCAGCATCGAGCCATAGTCCATCAGGGCGTTGTACCACCGGGCGGGATTTTGTCGATCGAGCGCCCGGCCGATCAAAGGGAGGAGTGCGGAGTCCATGATGCCGCGCCCCTCCGGGAAGAAGGTGTGGAGAAAAACGGTCCTGACGTTTGTCTCGATAAAGATGAGGGGCGCGTTAAAAGCGAAGACGGCGATCGAGGCGGCGGTGGCGGGTCCGATCCCGGGCAGCGCGATCAGATCCGCCGGGTCGGAGGGGATACGCCCTCCGTAACGGGCCACGACCGTCTCCGCGCTTTTTTTCAGAAAGAGCGCCCGGCGGTTGTATCCGAGTCCCTCCCAGCCGTGGAGGACTTCACGAAAGGGAGCCCGGGCCAGAAAAGGGAGATCGGGGAAGGCGGCGATGAAACGGGGATATTTTTCGATCACCCGATCCACCCGGGTCTGCTGGAGCATGAATTCGGAGACCAGGACGTGATAGGGGTCACCGGTCTCCCGCCAGGGCAGAGATCGCCCCTGGGCGTTGTAGAAGCGATAAATTCTCCGGCGGAAGGCACCGATCGATCTGTCGCTGACAGGGGCGCGGGAATGCATATCTAAATCATGCTCTGGTCAGAAAATCAGTGGCCGGTTTAATATACTGACTGGTTGAAACCAGGGAGACGGTATCCTCGCCCTGAATGACATAGTCTCCCCGGGGAAAGAGAAATTCCCCCTTCTCCTCCCGGTAGACGCCGGTGAATACGCATTCCTGAGGAAATTTTTTCCCCCGGGTTATGTCCCGGATCGACATTCCGATGCTCCGGGCGTTGCCGGGGATCTTCACCGCGTACAGCTGAGCCTTCCCCCCACCCAGGACCATGATTTTCCGTACGCGGGGCTGCTCCACTTCCATGATTATCCGGTTCAAAATCAGATCGGCCATTCTGACGATGGAAGTCACACCGGCCAACTTGTACGCCTGCTCGTAGCGGGGATCCCGGAGCCGGGCGACGATCCGGGGGACCCCCAGGCTTCTGGCCAGAAGGGCGCAGGCGATATTATCCGCGTCACTGTGCATGACGCAAATGATGACATCCGCCCGGGACGCACCGGCATCGGTAAGAACCCTGATGTCGGTCGCGTTACCGTTGATGGCCATGGCACCGGTCTCCGCGTGCACCTTGTCGCAAACTTCCCGGTCGCTGTCGATTACCACCACGTCATGCTTATTCCCGATCAACATAACGGTGATTTCATGACCGATCAACCCCGCGCCGGCGACGATAACGTACATAATCTGTTTCCTCTCAAATCTGATTTGACCGCGAAGGAAACGAAGAACACAATCATGAGGAGCGAGTATAGATTTCTTTGCTATCTATATTCCTGCCCTTCGTGGTTGAAAAGAATGAAAGCAAGTCAATGGATCGATGAATAATACCAGAAAAAATGGGCAAGATGCAAGTCATCAGCTTCTCCATGCTCTTCTGCTGAAGAGAAGCAGGACCGGGAAAATCTCCAGCCTTCCGGCCAGCATCCCGAAAATGTAGGTTAATTTTATGATCGGGTGAAGTTTCGCCATCTCTGTGACCGAAATATAACAGGGACCAATGTTCCCGAGGGCACTGCATATGCCGGAGAAAGAACTGAAGCCGGAAAGCCCGGAAAACAGGGCCGTGATCCCTCCTCCGATCGCCAGCAGCAGCATCCACGCGAAGAAGAGTCCGCCAACCCGGCGGATCTCTTCGATCGAGACCGTTTTGCCGTCGACGACGACATTGGAGACGGCGCTGCGGGGAGCCCGAAGACGGAAGATTTCTCTCCGTACCGCCTTGAGCATGATCGCCGTCCGCAGGACTTTAAATCCGCCGCCGGTGGAACCGACGCAGCCCCCGATCACCATCATGACCAGGAAAAGCTGCCTGGCCAGGGGTCCGAAATAGGGGCTGCCGATGTCCTTGGTGGCGAAACCGGTGGTCGTGATGATGGAGATAACCTGGAATGCCACCGTCCGGAGATGATATTCGATCTCCCCGAGCCAGGAGGCGGTGCCCGGAGGTACCATCCTCCGATCGCCTCCGGGGGCGATAACCTCCTCCAGCAGGATGAGGATGATGAAGAGAGCGATAAACCCCAGCCAGTATCGCATCTCGGTATTGTCGTAGAGCGACCGGAACCGTCCTTTCAGGATCCGATAATGAATAAGAAAGTTGGTACCTCCGAGGAACATCCCCACCATGATGACGTACTCGATCGCGATGAAGTGAGGGTGCGCCGGGCTTCGGTAATATCCGATGCTGGCGTCATGGGGGGAGAACCCTCCGGTCGAGAGGGCGGTAAACGTATGGCAGACACCGTCGAAAAAAGGCATCCCGCTCATAACCAGCCCGGCGCAGATCAAGAGGGTGAAGAGGATGTAGATCCCCCAGAGTATCTTCAGGGTGTTGGCGAGACCCGGCACCGGGCGCCCCGTCTCGATCTTGTGGCTCTCCGCCCCGAAGAGGCGGTGGGCACTCCCTCCTCGGAAACCGACGGCCAGAAAGAAGGTGAGTATCCCCAATCCCCCGATCCACTGGGTGAGGCTTCTCCAGAAGAGGATGCTTTTCGGCATCGCGTCCAGGCCGGAGAAGAGGGTGATGCCGGTGGTGGTGAATCCGCTCATCGTCTCGAAGACGGCGTCGAGATAACCGGCGCCCAGAGCGATGCAAAAAGGGAGGGCGCCGATGAGAGAAAAGACGATCCAGCCCAGACAGCAGACCAGCATCGCCTGGGTATTGGTGATCTCGCCCGGAGGAAGGTATTTCCGGGTGATCATGCCGAGGATGATGGCGAGGCCGGCGGGAACAATGAAAGCGAAGAGAGTGAGCGGGCCGGCAGCATATTCGCCGTAAATGAATACCGGAACCAGCGGCAGAAGGAGGAACACTCCCAGGATAAAGAGCAGGGAGCCGACGCTCCTGATAACAGCCTGGAATGTCTGCCAGTTATTTCTCATGTCGTTGATTCAAACTCCGGCACCTCCGGAACATTATAATGGGGGTAATGGTTTCTTGCATGGAGATTTTTTCTTAAGCGGCAGCCTTTTCCTGCCGTGGCACGTTGAAGTATGGTATACTATATTGGTTTTCTTCAATTGCGTGTGGGGAATTCAAATATTCTGCTGCTTTTATGTGTCCTGATGATTGGTCATGGAAGAGAATCAATGAAATATGATAGTGAGCTGATCCGTGAAAGCCCTGGCCATTAAAAGCATTATTTTCAGAATCGTGCTGCTCGGCACTGTCGCCATTCCCGGTCTTTCTTGGGGAGGAACATTCCACCTCGATTATTCCACCTACCTGGGAGGAGCGGATGCTGATTATGGCTGGGCGGTAGCTGTCGGTTCTAACGGCAATGCGTTTCTCTGCGGAGAGACTCAGTCTCTTGATTTTCCCACCACGAATGCCTACCAGCTGAGCCCGGCCGCGGTCATGCCGGACGCGTTTATCCTTAAGTTCACCTCGTCGGGCAGCGGTTTGATCTATTCCACCTACCTGGGGGGGGGCGGGAGTGATTACGGCTACTCGGTCGCGATTGATGCATCCGGCGCGGCGTATGTCTGCGGGAGTACCGGCTCATCCGATTTTCCCACCGTGAACCCGTACCAGTCCAGCAATGCCGGGGGGACCGATGTGTTTATCGTCCGGTTCACCTCTGCGGGCGACGGGCTGGATTACTCAACCTATCTCGGCGGCTCCGGCAATGACGCCGGCTACGGCATCGCGCTGGTTGGAGGAGCGGCCTTTTTATCCGGGTACTCCGCCTCCGACAATTTTCCGACCATTAATGCCTATCAGCCCTCCCGAGCCGGATCTGACGATGTCTTTCTCGCCGTGATTTCCTCCTCCGGTTCGGAGTTGACCGGTTCCACCTATCTGGGAGGGACCTATGATGAGCGGGGCAATGATCTCGCGGTTGATCCCGGGGGGAGCGCCTGCATCGCCGGTTACACAAAATCACAGAACTTCCCCACTAAAAATTCTTATCAGCCGTCCCTTGACGGTACCGGCGGTTCCACCTTCGACGCTTTTATCTGCAAGGTCTCCTCTTCAACCTCCACACTGATCTATTCGACCTACCTCGGCGGAACCAGCATTGATCTCGCCGTTGGCGTTGCCGTGAACACCGCCGCCGCCGTCGTTGTCGCCGGAAACACATTCTCCTCCAACTTCCCCACCCGGAATTCGTACCAGGCCAGCAACGCCGGGTCATATGACTCCTGGTTGTCCATGCTCTCATCATCCGGCTCATCACTGACCTTTTCCACCTACCTGGGCGGGAGTGGGCTGGAATACGGTGGCGGCCTGCGGGGGGATCTCGGCAGCGGGAAGGGGGTGGCCATCGACGCGGCCGGGCGGGTTTACCTGACCGGTCGCACCGAATCGACCGATTTCCCGACCCGTGCGGCTTACCAGGCCTCTTATGGAGAAGGGACGGGGCCTGGGGACGCCTTTATCTGCGAGTTCTATCCCGGCGGTACGTCATTGGTTTATTCAACGTATTTCGGCGGGGGAGGGGATGATTTCGGAACCGCTCCCGCCGTCGGCCCGGCGGGCTGGGGTTTCATCGTCGGCTCGACCGGATCCGACAATTTCCCGACGCTCAACCCCTACCAACCGTCCCGGGCCGGGAGCACCGATGTTTTTCTCGGCAGGATGAAGTGGATAACACCGTCCCCGACCGGTACCCCCACGCCGTCGATAACGCCGTCTTCGACCCCCACTCCGACCTCAACGCCCACCCCCTCCATTACACCGACTCCTTCGGTCACAGCCACTCCGTCCACTTCACCCACACCGAGCGTGACGCCGACCACGACGCCGACCCCCGAAACCGGGCTCTGCGAGATGCCTCTTTATCTGAAAAATCTGGAAGATGCCGATATCCAAAGCAGCCGCTCGTCATTGCCCGACGGCTGGACATATTATTTCGACGTCTGTACCCAAGTTACTCCCACGGAAGTCTGGTTAACAGTGGGTTATATCAGGGACAGTGCCAACTTTTTCGTCGAAAGCAGCGAGTTCCCGTCCTTCGCCCAGTTCCGGATCAACCTGAAGCCGGGGACGGAGTTATGGAACATCCAGACCGCGGATTACCTGACCGTGGAGTATGATGGCGGGCAGGAGTTGAACATCTTTCTGCCCCGGACGATCGGGTCCCCGGAATCCACCGGGAGGCTCTGGTATCCCGACGTCGACGGCAATACGTATTTAGATCGGAAGCTCTGCAACCTTGCCCAGGCGAAACCCACTCCGAGCCCTTTTACCGGGGTCCCCTGGTCGGCGGTCTCCTCGGGGGATTATAATGGTGACGGCGCGGCCGATATCGCCATCTTCCGGAAGGTGGGGGGGCTCTGGTCGATCCGGGGGGTGACCCGGACCTACTTCGGGGGGGCTTCCGATCTCCCGGTCCCCGGCGATTATGACGGCGACGCGACCTCCGAGATCGGGATCTTCCGGGGTGGATCCGGGGTCTGGGCGATCAAGGGGGTCACCCGGGTCTATTTCGGGGGGGCTTCCGATCTCCCGGTCCCCGCTGATTATGACGGCGATGGATTCTGTGATCCGGGGATATTTCGGGGATCGATCGGCCTCTGGGCGATCCGCGGCGGGATCAGGAGCTACTTCGGCGCCGCCGGCGACAACCCGGTCCCGGGGGATTATAACGGCGACGGGACAGCTGAACCCGGTCTTTTCCGAAGTGCCTCCGGTCTCTGGGCGTTGAAAGGGGTGAGTCGCTTTTATTTCGGCGGGGGCGGCGACGCGGTCGTCCCCGCCGATTATAAGGGCAACGGGACCGGTTCGGCCGGCATCTTCCGGGCTTCTTCAGGTCTGTGGGCGATCCGGGGCGTTACCCGGGTTTACTTCGGCTCCTCGGCCGACCGACCGGTCCCGGCCGATTACATCGGTGCCGGTCCGACGGCCATCGGCGTCTTCCGGCCCTCCGCCGGCCTCTGGGCCATCCGAAAAGTGACCCGCTCCTATTATGGCCGCTCGGGCGATATCCCCGTTACCAGATGATTTTTCCAGAGGAAAAATCATAAATGGAACCTTTCAAGAGACTTTTCGGTCTTCCCGCCTCCTCGGTGCAGCGCACCTGTGTCCTGATGCCTTTTGTCAGGAAGATCTTTCTCCGGCCTTTCGGCGTCGAAAAGCTTAACCGGGGATGTCTGTACGCCGCCGCCCGGGGACCGTGCGCTACCGTCATTCACAGCCTGATGGGGCCGGCTTTCACGGGCGACGCGGTCCTGTACCTGGAAGGAACCCCCTGTGAAAATATCATCCTCTTCGGCGCCTGCGGCCTGCTGGGACAGCCAACCGGTCTCAAGATCGGCAGTCTGATTGTCCCCCCCGCCAGCTTCGCGCAGGAGAGTTTCGTAGAACTTCTCGCCGGAAACGCGGAACCGGGTATGCCGGCGGAGGCCGATCCCGAACTCGCCGGGGCGCTTCATTCCTATATCGACGCCCCTCCTGACGCGGCGGCGAGGGGAATAAGCGTCGGCTCGCTCCGGCTGCAGGAGCGGCATAAAAACCTCTGGACGGAAAGGGGCGCCCGGGTAATCGACCTGGAGAGCTCCGCCTTCTTCGCCGCCGCCAGTATGATTGGGAAACGAGCAGCGGCCCTGCTGGTGGTTACTGACATCGTGGGGGAGAAGCCGTACTGGCGGCGATTGGGCATCAGAGAAACAGCTATCCTGGGGAAGGCGTTCGTCAGGGCGTCCCGGCTGCTATGCGGGTTTATCAAAGAGAAGCTGAGAGACTGAGCCGGGCCCGGAAACTGGTCCGGGAGAAGTATCCTCGTTTCGGCGTCAACAAAGAGCGGGAGATCGTCCGGCTGATCTATGAGATCTCCAAACGGGACGGCATCGATCCGGGGGAGGTTGTCTCTCCCGAACCGCCCGCGGCTTTCGGGGAACTGAAGGCGTATCTCCTCAAGCGCCGCTTCCCCTCCCTGGACCACGAACGAGTTCCCGATCGCTTTTATTTGCCCGCACTGGAACTGGAAGAAGAGGATTGCCGGCAGGAGCGCCCGGTTCCTTTCGCCCCCCGGAGGATATTCGTCGAGAAGGCCGTCTCGCAGTCCCGGCTGGCCGCCGTCTTCAAAGAGTCATTCCCGTCCGCCGCCTACGCGGAGATTCCGAGCCTGAGAGCCTTTATGGGAGAGTATCCCGGCGGAAGAATCGTCGATTACAATCGGCGTTCGGAGACGGTTTTTGTCATCGACGAAGAACGGGATTTTTTCAAGCGCTGTCCCTGTACCCGGCAGGCGGTTCCCTGCGGGTATCACATCTTCAATCTGAGCTTCGGTTGTATCTATGAGTGCGCTTACTGTTATCTCCAGGAATATGTCAACACCCCCGGACTGCTCTTCCCCGCCGATATCGACCGTTTCCTGGAACGGTTATCCGACTATCTGATTCATCCCGCCACCCGCCTCTGGCAGAGAGGCCGGCGGCTGCGGCTGGGGACGGGAGAATTTTCCGATTCATTGATGCTGGACAATCTAACCGGGTACTCTCTTCCGCTGGTGGAGTTTTTCAGAGGACGCGATGACGTGGTATTCGAGCTCAAGACCAAGAGCGCGAATATAGAAAATCTGCTCAAAAAGGACCCGCGGGGAAATATCGTTGTCGCCTGGTCATTGAATCCCCGGGAGATCATCTCCCAAAACGAACTCTATACCGCTGCTCTGGATGCACGGTTGTCCGCCGCCTCCCTGGTTTCGGAAGCCGGCTACCGGACGGCTTTCCACTTCGACCCGGTTTTTTTCTTCCCCGGCTGGGAGGAATCTTACCGGGACGTTATCGGGGAACTGTTCGAGACGATCGACCCCGGCCGGGTCGCCTGGATCAGCCTGGGGACCTTCCGGTTCAAGCCTCGGTTAAAGAAGATAATTGAAGCTCGTTTCCCGGGAAACAAGATCCTCGACGCCGAGATGGTGTTGGGATACGACGGCAAGCTTCGTTATCCGCCCCGGGTTCGTTCCCGGATATACCGCTTTCTGATCGATGAACTGCTGAAGGAAAACCGTTCTCTCCCGATCTATCTCTGCATGGAGAATAAGGCCATGTGGAAGGAGTTACAACTCAACTTTCCCTTTTAACTGTGAATTGAATCCATGGATTATACGAATTAATACTAACAAGAAATCCCAAATCCCAAGCACCTCAGCCAAAGGCTGATCAGCCTCCGGCTGAAAATAACAAACAAACTCCAAATAACAATGACCAAAATTCCAAACAAATCACCAAAATAGAGGGAGTTACTCTCAATCCTATTGCAAAGCCTATGTCATTTGGTGGGATGCTTTTGCGATCCCGGACTTCGCCCGGCGGATTTGTGATTTGTGATTTGGAATTTGTGATTTATTTGTTATTTGTGATTTGGAATTTGTGATTTAGTCATATTGGATAGAGGTAATGCCCATAAGTAACTTTTACCCACACAATATGACTAAGAACCTTTATTATTCACGGGCAGGAGGAGTTCTACCACCACCCCGGGCCCGTCATCGTGATTATAAAGCCGGCAGCTACCCCCCCAGTGCCAGATGAAAGACGCGATCATGGGGAGCCCCAATCCCATCCCCTCGATACCACCGGAAAGAAAATCGTCCCCCTGATAGTAAGGGAGCCAGACCCGGCTGAGTTGTTCCGGGGAGAGGGTGAGCCCGTTATCCATGATCTTCATTCTGACGAGATCTTTCTTGGGCCGGTCGAGGGCAATTGAAATTTCCGGGAGTTTTGCCGGATGAAATTTTTTCGCGTTCTGCAGGAGTTCTCCCAGGATGGATTCCATCGCCAAATCCGAGATCGTGGTCTGAATTTCCTCCAGATCCGCGCCCCCCGATATCTCCGGGACGCTGATCCCCAGCCCCTCGCTGATCTGCTCCAGGACCGGCTTCAGCTCCCGAAAGGAAAACCCGGCGTCGGAATAAAGCAATCCGGGGGATTCCAGATATCGCAGGATGCCGGTCAGGTCGCTTTCCAGGATTTTAGCGTTTTCCACGATATCGGCGAACAATTCCCTGAATTCCGTTTGATCGAGTGCAATATCTTTTCTGGCCAGGGTCTTGATGAGGCTGACCGTCCCCAGCAGCCGGTTCCGGAACTTCTGCGAGATTGACGCTTCAAAGGAGCGAATCCGGCCCAGGCTTTTTTTCTGCTCGGTGACGTCCCGAAGCCTGATGATCAGGTTGCTTGTTTCGCCGGTCAACTGTCTCAGTGTTATCACCTCCAGCCAGAAGGCCCGGGATACGGCCGTCTGGGGACGGATCAGATATCGCCCGGGGATCGGGTCACCGGCTGAATGAGGCCAGCCCTTCCAGGCGGCCGCGGGTTCAAAACGATATTCTCTTTTTACCGCCTCCAGAAACAAGGTCTTCCCGGGGAAGGCGGCGGTGGGGGGTAAACTGAGGAACAGCCGCGCCTGAGGGTTGGCACGGAGTATCTCGTCGTTTTCATTCAGGATCAGGAAACCATCTTCGGATTGGTCCATCACCCACTGGAATCGTTCCCGTTCGGCCAGAAGGGTTCGATACCGATGGAGCCGGGTGATGGTGCGGATCCGGGCTATCAATTCCGTCCGATCAAACGGCTTAGTAATGAAGTCGTCCGCCCCGGACTCAATCCCCCGCAACCGCGCCTCGTGTTCGCCGAGCGCCGTGATCATTATAATAGGAATTTCAGCCAGCCCCGTCTCGCCCCGGAGCCGTCGGCAAACTTCAAAACCGTCGATATCCGGGAGCCGGACGTCGAGCAGGATCAGGTCTGGTTTCAGTGCCCGGGCTTTCTCAATGCCGTCCCGGCCGTTTTCGGCACCCGCATGTTCATACTCTTCCGGCGGGAGCAGGGTCATCAGGAGATCAAGCCCTTCCCGGTCGTCATCGATGCTGAGAATGATCGGCTTCCTTTTCAATCCGGTGTCCTCCCTGGAACGATACGATGCCCTTACATTGAACCAGCAAAGCAACTTTGAACCGCGAATCCCGCTCATCTCCGCGAAGATAAAAAATCTACGATCAAGCGAAGCGGTTTATTGCGCACCCTAAAGAGTGCGGCTGCCAAAAGGGGTAAAACTTGTTTTGAAAATGGAAGGTAATTTATAATATAGATAACATGATTATCTGTAAAATTCAATCTATTGAACATCGTGGACGCCAATAACAAGATAGATGTTATTATTCCCGTCTACAACCGGGGTGGCTTTCTCCGGATGGCCATTGAATCCGTTCTCTCCCAGACATTCCGTGACTTCAGACTGATCGTGATCGATGACGGCTCCACGGATGATACCGGCGCTCTGTTAAGGGAATTCGCTTCCTCCATCACCTGTATCCGCCAGGAAAACCGGGGACCTTCCGCCGCCCGAAATCGGGGGATCCGGTCCGGCCGCGCGGATCTGATCGCGTTTCTTGATTCCGATGATCGTTGGCACAAAGATAAACTGTCACGTCAGGTCGCGGCGATGGACCGCGAACCCGGTTATCTGATCTCCCACACCAGGGAGGTCTGGTATAAACAGGGGTCTGTTTTCCCTCAGAAGAAAAAACACGAAAAGCTGCACGGGGACATATTTGCCCGCTCTCTAAAAATGTGCATGGTAAGCATGTCCACCGTGATCGCCCGGAGGAAGCTGTTCGATCGGATCGGTTTCTTTGACGAAACTCTTCCCTGCTGCGAGGATTACGATTTCTGGCTCCGGGCGTCGGTCCGGCACCCCTTCCTTTTGGTTGACAATCCCCTGACATTCAAGGAAGGGGGGAGGGCCGATCAGGTCTCGGTCATCTACCGGGTGGGGATGGACCGTTTCCGGATCCGTTCGATCGTCAATCTCCTTCAGCGCGAGGACCTCTCGGGAGCACAGAGGGCTCTAGCGGTCTCCGAGCTTCACATCAAATGCCGGATCTACGGGGAAGGCTGCCTCAAGCGGGGGAGGGAGGAGGAAGGAAGGAGGTACTTAGCTCTACCGGAAAAGTATCGGCAATGATTCAGGGATAAGGTGTAATAAAACAGGGAGAGGCAGGGAGTACTGGAGTGATGGAATGGTGGAGTAATGGAAACCCGGCTCTCTCCCGGGCATCGAGTCGCCAGCACTCCATCACTCCAATACTCCATCACTCCTTTTGGCTACACGAGCTGACTGTAGGATATTTGCAGGCACTACCAGCCATACGGATTTTGGCATCCCTCACTGTTTTTTATGCAGTTCCTTGATTTCCTTAATGATCTCGTTCAGCCTCCACTCCATCGCCGATAGGATCCAAAATTGGAAATGCTCTACCTTGCTCTGCTTGTGAATCATCCAGATTATTTTAATGGAG
The DNA here is from genome assembly GCA_963822585.1 of uncultured bacterium. Lineage (GTDB taxonomy): Bacteria > Auribacterota > Erginobacteria > Erginobacterales > Erginobacteraceae > CAWGIE01. The sequence goes on along the minus strand of CAWGIE010000036.1, from coordinate 251,344 downwards.
ATCAGAAGCACCCCCAGATCGACCAGGAGCAGGGGGGGGAGGGGAATGGGGACGGCCGCCAGGTGCCTGATAATGTCGAGCAGGAAGACGACGGAGATCAGGACGATGAAGGCGATATTGATGATCCGATCCCGCTGGGCGAGGTTCTTCCCCCCGATCATCCCCACCAGCTGGCGGATCTTTTCTTTCTCCTTGCGGAACTGCTCCAGTTCCTGTTGTAGTGTCTCGGTATCCATATGCGTCATGATTTTTCTCCCTGAAATTGGAACGGAAAAACCCTAAGCAATGGAATATTGTACAGTTGATTTTGTGACGAAGCAAATGTATTATTTCTGCCCCGATGGATACAATCGGGGTCAGTAATAAGCAGCGCCCCCGATTGTATCCCGATTGAAACTTCGGGCCGGAGCCCCGATTAAGGCTTCGGGGCGGTGACGGGGCAGACCGCGGAGCTGAGTAAGAAAATGAAAAATAGAGAACCGATCAGATGGATGAGGAATCCCCGTGCCTGGACGGCGTGCTCCCCGGAGAAGGTGTGCAAGGTGATACCGCCCGGGATCGCACAGCGGGCACGGGAATTCCACCGCCAGATCCTGGGTTACCGGATGAGTCCTCTGAAAGGGCTGGACAATCTCTCGACTCTACTCGGGCTGGGCAATATCTGGGTCAAGGATGAATCTCAGCGGCTGACGCTCAATTCATTCAAGGTCCTGGGCGGCTCCTTCGCCATTTACACGTACCTCAAACGCCGTCTCGGTATAGAAGACAGGGAAGTCCCTTTTTCCGCTCTGACCACACCCGAAGTCGCCCGAGAGCTGGGCGATCTCACCTTCGCCGCCGCTACCGACGGTAATCACGGCCGAGGGGTCGCCTGGGCCGCCGCCCGGCTCGGGCGTCCGGCGGTTATCTACGTTCACGAGGACACCTCTCCGGCCCGGATCAGGGCGATCGAGGGCTACGGGGCCACGGTGAAGATCATCAAGGGGACCTATGACGATGCCGTCAGGCAGATAAAATCAGACGCGGAAAAATTCGGCTGGCAGGTTATCGAGGACACCTCCTGGGAAGGCTACGAGGAGATCCCGATCTGGGTGATGCAGGGGTACACCACCATGTTCGCGGAGATTCAGGAGCAGCTTTCCGCCCAGGGTTTTATCAAGCCGTCTCATCTATTCGTGCAGGCGGGTGTCGGCTCGTTGGCGGCCTCGACGATCGGTTTCTATGGGGGATTGTTCGGGACCGAATCTCCCCGTTCGATCGTGGTCGAGCCGGAGGCGGCGGCCTGTATCTTCGAATCCGCCCGGATCGGGGACGGGAAGCCCCATTCCTTCCGGGGCGGCCTGGACACGATCATGGCCGGATTGGCCTGCGGTGATCCGAACCCGATCGCCTGGGAGATCCTCCGGGACTGCGCCGATTTTTTCATCACCTGCCCGGACTACGTGGCGGCCAAGGGGATGCGGGTCTACGGGGTGCCCCTGGAAGGGGACCCGTTCATCGTCTCCGGCGAGTCGGGCGCGGTCACCCTGGGGGCCCTGATGTTCATCATGCAGCAGCCGTGCTGCCGGGAGTTAAAAAACCAACTGCAGCTGGGCCCGGACTCTCAGGTCCTCCTGATCAATACCGAGGGAAACACTGATCCGTTTCACTTCCGGCAGGTTGTCTGGGAAGGATCCGACCCGGTGCCCGCGGAATACCGGACAAAAACCTGAATGTAAAACTATCCCGAAGAAACTGTATTTCGCAAAATGAAGGTCATTGCGAGGAGCCGGATAGAATCTTCTTGACGGCAAAGAGCACAGTAATTACATTGTAATCATGAAAGCGGCCATCATCAGAATCGGAAACAGCAAGGGCATTCGTCTGCCCAAGCCGGTGCTGAAGCAGTGCGGATTTCAGGATGAGGTGGAAATGGAAGTCCACAATCATGAGCTTGTGATTCGTTCCGCTCATGGTCCCCGCCAGGGCTGGGATGAAGCCTTCGCCGGAATGGCAGCAAACGATGATGACCGGCTCCTCGATCAGGTGGCGGAAACCAGGCAGCCGTGGGATCAAGAAGAATGGGAATGGTAGTCGATAGATTCGATGTCTTTCTCATATCACTTGATCCGACCCGTGGAAGCGAGATCAGGAAGACACGTCCCTGCTTGGTGATCTCCCCTGATGAGATGAACCGAAATATCAGAACCGTCATCGTGGCTCCCCTGACGACCAAGGGGAGAGATTATCCGACTCGAGTGCCATGCACTTTTAAAGGTAAAAGCGGACAGATTGTGCTCGACCAGATCCGAACGGTGGATAAGGGGCGACTGATTCGCAGACTCGGAAGTATTTCGTCGCTGACCCGGTGTAATGTCCTCGCGGTACTGCAGGAACTGTTCGCTGACTAGCCCCGCTCCAACAGCTTTCCCAGCACCTCCAGCCCGCGTTTGATCGTCTCGTCCTCGGCGGCGTAGGAGATGCGGAAGTGGGTATTCCGCTCCGAGAAGACCGATCCGGGGATGACGAGAAGCTTGTTCATGATCGCCTCGGAAACGAATTCCTGATCGGTCCCCCACGGGCACTCGGGGAAAATGTAAAACGCCCCGCCCGGTTTCTCCACCCGGTAGCCGAGATCTTGCAACCCTTCATAAATGAGGTCCCGTTTCCGCCGGTAATCATCGCGCCGGGGGGACGTGTCGATGTCCATCGCCGCCAGCGCGGCTTCCTGGGCAAAGGAAGGGGCGCAGACGAAGGTGTACTGCTGGAGCTTGGTCATCTCGCCGATCAGTGCGGCCGGCCCGAGGGCGTAGCCGAGCCGCCACCCGGTCAGCGAATGAGACTTGGAATATCCCCCCAGCAGCAGGCAGTTCTCCGCGTAGGAAGCCATCGAGAGATGAGGCCCGTCATAACTGAAGAGGGCGTAGATTTCGTCGGTGATGATCAAGATGCCGTGCTTCTCGGCGATGCGGCCGATTTCCTTTAATTCTTCCTCCGAATGTACCGCCCCGGTGGGGTTGGCCGGGGAACTGACGATGATGATCTTGGTGCGGGGGGTGATCAGTTTTTCGATCTTTTCACCGCGCAGGAGGAAGTCGGGATAGGTGTCGTAGAAGACCGGTTTTCCCCCGAAGAGGTTGATCAGGTGTTTGTACATGACGAAATAGGGGTCCGGACAGAGGACCTCGTCCCCCGTGTCCACCAGCGCCATGAAGGCCAGTACCAGTCCCCCCGAAACCCCGCAGGTGACGATGGAAGCATCAAAGGGTCGCCCGACCTGTTCAGTCAGGGCGGACATGATCTTTTCGTTGAGAGCAGGAAGGCCCTGGGTCAGGGTGTAGGCGTTTCTTCCGGAACGGATCGCCCGGATCGCCGCTTCCTGGACTTCTTCCGGGACATCGAAATGGGGCTGGCCGATACTCAGATTGATGGGGCTTTTAATCGACTGGCCGAGGTCGAAGATCTTGCGGATCCCCGACGAGTCGATCTTTTTGGTGCGTTTGGCAAGCATGATGTGACTCCAATTGAAGTTAGCGTTTTCCGATAGAACATGCTCAATGGCTGAATGCGACATCAAGGTATCAACAAAATCCCAAATTACAAATCACAAATAATAAACAAATTCCAATGACCGAAATCCAAAATCCCAAACCTTTTTATCCGGAGGTTTATTAACTTGCGCGTCCGTGGCAACAGCTTTGCCGGCCGCGAACCAGCCAGTTTGGATATTGGGCTTTGAAATTTATTTGTTATTTTCAGCCGGAGGCTGATCAGCCTTTGGCTGAGGTGTTTGGAATTTATTATTTTCCCGGCCGCATGTCCGGGTGTGCCTCACCTCTATTATCTCAGCCAGGATACTGACCGCCATTTCTTGTATGGTCGCGGCGCCGATCGGGAGGCCCGCGGGCAGGTGGACGCGGTCCAGGAGTTCCCGGGAAATCCCTTCTTTTTCCAGCTGGGCGAAAAAGGCGTCCTTTTTCTTGCGGCTGAAAAGAATTCCCACATAGGCCGCGTTCATCTCGACGGCTTGCTTGAGGACCCGTTTGTCACGATGGTGGTTTCTGGTCGCGATCACCAGGTACCAGGAAAGATCGGCCGGGAGCCGTCCGGCCAGATCCCGGTACTGGTCGGTCAGGATGATCGCCGCATCCGGGAACCTCTCCGGGGAGGCGAAGACCGGATCGACGTCGACCGCGATGACCAGGAATCCGGCCAGGCTCCCCATCCGGGCCAGGACGGCGCCCAGCGCGCCGGCGCCGAAGATGCAGAGAGTGGGAATCTCACTGACCGGCTCGGCATAAAATTTCAGCGTCCCCCCCGGACGCATACCTCGCTCCTTCTCTTCCCGAGGGCTGACACCGATCTCCAGTCGCCGTGATCGCCCGTCCCGGATAACTTCCCGGGCTTGCCCGATAATCCGTTCTTCGACTTCACCGCCGCCGAGAGAGCCCTGGATCCTGCCTGCTTCCCCGATCAGAATCCCCCCGCCCGCCTCCGTCGGCGCGGTCGAACGAATCGAGGCGGGACGGACCAGTACCGCCGCCTCTCCTTTTTTTTTCAACCGCAGGATATTGTTTGTTAAGAATATTTCCATTGGATACGAGCCATCTGTATTTGGAAAGTGGTTATGGGGCGTTGGTCATTGAATATTCGGACCAACACCGGGGTTCGCCCCGACACTATATATCTAATATCCGCATCCCTGGCCGCATGCCGGAATCCAGTGTATATTAACAATAGATGAAGGTTATATCCACGCTAACTTTATTCGTCATGCTGCCGCTTATCTCCTCCGGATTGAAAGCGGATTGCGACTGCGGTCACCTTCCCCCGCCCGCCGGCGAAACCGTGGTCTACGTGAGCACCACCTCCGCACTCCAGAACGCGGTCTCGACCGCGAGCGGGAAAACGACAATCTTCCTGAATAGCGGGATCTACCCGATTACCGGCTACGGGATCGTGATCGACCGGCCGGACATTACCATACGCTCCGCCTCCGGAAACCGGGATGAGGCGGTGATCCGGGGTGAAGGGATGGTTTCCGGGGACACCTATTTCGGGGTTTACATCAACGCCGGCGGGATCACCCTGGCCGATCTCACGGTCCGGGACGTCCGCTACCACGGGGTCTTCATCGATCCCTCGACGTCGCCGTCGGATTTTCTTTTTCACAACATCCGGGTGGTGGACTGCGGAGAGCAGCTCTTCAAATCCAGCGGCGGTCTCGATACCGGGAGGAAAGAAGACGGAATCATCGAGTGCTCTTTGTTTGAATACACCACCACCCTGGCCGAAGGTGATTACACCAACGGGATCGATATTTTGAATTCTCATAACTGGGTCATCCGGGACAACACCTTCAGGAACATCAAGGCGGGTCCGGGAGGGATCCTGGCCGGGCCGGCCATACTCTGCTGGAAGGGATCTTCCAATACTATTATCGAGCGCAACCGTCTCATCGACTGCGACATGGGGATATCATTCGGGAACAGTTACGATCAGGCGCCCAGCCACACCGGCGGCATCATCCGGAATAATGTCATCAAGGGGTACGGAAACTCCGACTTCGGGATCTGCGTTTCCAAGTCACCGAACGCGAAGGTAATCAACAACACTATCTATTCGCCGGGGAACTGGCCGTATTCGATCGAGGTCCAGTACGCGGCATCATCCAACTGTCTGCTGATGAACAACCTGGCCGATGAGGAGTTCTATACCGATCGTTTCGAGTCCAATAACCCGGCCCGGGTCACGAACGCCATCGGGGCCGGGGCCGCGTATTTTGTCGATTCCGGCAGCGGCGATCTTCACCTGTCCTCGGGCGCCATTCCGGCGGTCAACGCGGGAACGGCCACCGCCGACCGTATCACGGACATTGACTGTGCCCTCATTACGGACGGCCGGCCGGATATCGGAGCGGACGAATACGGTTCGTCCCCGCCCCATTCCCCCATCCCGGTAAGCGATTTTAACGGCGACGGATCAGCTGAGATCGCTGTCTTTCGGGAAAGTTCGGGGTTATGGGCGATCCGGGGGATGAGCCGGTTCTACTTCGGCTCTCCGGGGGATATACCCGTTCCCGGCGACTATAACGGGGACGGGACATCCGACCCCGGGATCTTCCGGAGCGTTTCCGGTCTCTGGGCGGTGCGGGGTTTTAACCGGTTCTACTTCGGCGCAGTCTCGGACTCCCCTGTTCCGGGTGATTACGACGGCGACGGCACCTTCGATGTCGGGATCTTTAGGGAGTCTTCCGGTCTCTGGGCGATGCGGGGAATGTCCCGGGTTTATTTCGGCGCCAGCGGCGACCGGCCGATCCCCGGGGATTACAACGGTGACGGCGGATTTGAACCGGGTCTTTTCCGCCCCACGGGGGCAGGTGGGCTCTGGGCGGTCCGGGGGGTCACCCGGGTTTATTTCGGGGGGAGCGGGGATAGGGCGGTCCCGGCCGATTATCTGGGTTCCGGCATCCTGGTGCCCGCGATCTTCCGGGCGTCCTCCGGTCTCTGGTCGATACGGGGGGTGACCAGGACATACTTCGGCTCCTCGATCGATACGCCGGTCCCGGCCGATTATACCGGGGATGGCCGGACGGATACCGGCATCTTCCGCGACTCCAGTGGATTATGGGCCCTGCGAGGGGTGACCAGGATATATTTCGGCCAGACGGGAGACATTCCAGTCAATTAAGCCCTGTTCATGAAATGTATCCCATTAAAACATAAATAATAAAAACCATGAAGGACACGAAGATCACGAAGATTTCTAAAAAAAGGAGCTAAATCTTGTATTCCCTCAATTATCCTTCGTGTACTTCGTGTCCTTCGTGGTGAATCACTTCGTTGTTCCAGGTGATATTTTTAAATAACTTTTCGAGCAGGGTATAATCAAGCTCTGTCTTTGGGCCGTACGATAACTTCCTTGATCCCTTCCTGAATCGGGAGCGGGCTGACCTTCCAGATCTCGTCGCAGTACTGGCGAACGGCGCGGTCGGAGGAAAAAAAGCCGCAGCGGGCCGTGTTCAGGATCGACATCCGCGTCCAGCCCTCACTGTCCCGGTAGGTTTGCTCGGCCCGGGCCTGGCATTCCAGGTAGGGAATGTAATCGGCCAGGACCATGTATTCGTCCCGGTTCAGGAGGGATTCAATGAGGGGGTGAAAGAGCTGGCGGTCATTGGGGGAGAAGGCGCCGTCGGCGACGGCGTCAATCGCGCGCCGCAGATCGGGGTTGCTTTCGTAATAGTCTCGGGGGCGGTAACCCTTTTCTTTCCGGCTGAAGACCTCATCAGCCGTCAGTCCGAAGAGGAAGAAATTCTCCGGTCCCACCCGGTCCCGGATCTCGACATTGGCGCCGTCCAGGGTGCCGACGGTCAGTGCGCCATTGAGGGCGAACTTCATGTTGCCCGTGCCCGACGCCTCCGTCCCCGCCAGGGAAATCTGTTCCGAGATATCGGCGGCCGGGTAGATTTTTTGAGCCAGGGTGACATTGAAGTCGGGCAGGAAAGCGACCTTCAGCAGTCCGGCGGTGGCCGGGTCGTGATTGACCACGGCCGCGACGTTGTTGATGAGCTTGATGATCAGTTTGGCCATCCGGTAGCCGGGCGCCGCCTTCGCCCCGAAGATAAAGGTGCGGGGAACGATTTCAACTCCGGGGTTCGCTTTCAGGCGCTGGTAGAGCGTGATAATATGCAGCGCTTTCAGATGCTGGCGCTTATATTCGTGCAGCCGCTTGGCCATCACGTCAAAGATCGAGTCGGGGTTCACCTCAATCCGGAGGGCCTCCCGGATGAGGTCGGCCAGGTCCTGCTTGTTGGCCCGCTTGACGGCTCGCCAGGAGGATCGAAAGTCCGGGTCTTGCGCGAAGCGCTCCAGGTTTTTCAGTTGCTCCAGATCGGTCAACCAGGCCTCTCCGATTTTTTCGTTGATAATCGCGGCCAGGCGCGGGTTGGCCAGACGCAGGAATCGGCGCGGGGTGACACCGTTGGTTATATTATTGAATTTTTCCGGCCAGAATTCGGCGAAGTCACGGAGAGTTCGCTCCCGGAGCAGCCGGGAATGGAGTTCGGCGACGCCGTTGATGGAGAAGCTGCCCACGCAGGCCAGGTTAGCCATCCGCACCAGATTTTCAGGGGCTTTTCCGATCAGCGACATCCGGACCAGACGTTCAGGCTCCCCGGGGAAGCGGGCGTTTACCTGGTCGAGGAAACGGCGGTTGATCTCAGAGATAATCTCCAGATGGCGGGGCAGAAGACGCCCGAAGAGATCGAGCGGCCACTTCTCCAGCGCTTCCGGCAGCAGCGTGTGACAGGTGTAAGCGAAAACTTTCCTGGTGATCAGCCAGGCCCGGTCCCAGTCCAGCAGGAGTTCATCGATCAGTATCCGCATCAGTTCAGGGATGGCCAGGACCGGATGGGTGTCATTGAGCTGGATGACCACCTTCTCCGGGAGGATGTTCCAGTCATCGTTGCGGATTTTGAAACGGCGGATGATGTCGCGCAGGGAGCAGGCGACGAAGAAGTATTGTTGTTTAAGGCGCAATTCCTTGCCCTGCGGGGTGTTATCGTTGGGATAGAGCACCTTGGTGATGTTCTCGGAGAGCACCTTTTGCTCCACCGCTTCAGCATAGTCTCCTTCGTCGAAAAGCTGGAAGTCGAAGGCCCGGGACGCCCGGGCCCGCCAGAGGCGGAGCAGGTTGACCGTACGGGTACGGTAACCCGGCACCATCATCATGTAGGGTTCGCCCAGCACCGTTTTTCCCCCGGTCCAGCGTTTGCGGGGCGTCCCGGTACTGTCTACATACCACTCCGTATGGCCTCCAAATTTGACCTCGACCAGAGCGTCCGGGTGGCCGTATTCCCAGGGGCAGCCGTAGGCGAGCCAGTCGTCCGGGCTTTCAACCTGCCAGCCGTTCTCAAACTTCTGCTTGAATATCCCGTACTCGTAACGGATACCGTAGCCGACGGTGGGGATATCGAGGGTGGCCAGGGAGTCGAGAAAACAGGCCGCCAGCCGCCCCAGGCCTCCGGTCCCGAGTCCGGGTTCGATGTCCTGGGCCAGAAAGGCGTTGTAATCGAGTCCGACTCCTTCCAGGGAGCTGCGGGCCAGGTCGGTGGTTCCCGTATAGAGGAGATTTTTCCGCAACTGCGGACCCAGCAAATACTCGGCGGAGAGATAGTACACGAAACGCGGATTTGTCTGATAATGAGTGGTGGTGGTGTCTCGCCAGCGGCGCATCAGGTAATCCCGCACCGTGTAGGCGAGGCTGAAGTACCCGTCATTAATGCTGGCCGACTGCAACCCCTGCCCGCGGAGAATGTAGAGATTGTCGAGCATGGCCTGCCGGAAGGCCTCCACGTCGTGCTGGCCGCGTGGCCCGGTCTGCTGGGGGTGTTTGTTATCCGTTTCCCTGGTCATATGGTTTTAACCTTCAGATGAGAAGTATACCACGGCTGGAATTTTAAAGGCACATAATTGTACTAAGGCTGGAGGAGCTCGAAGCCGGTATCGGGGTCGGCGACGCGCCGGGCGGGAGTGTCGAGCAACTCAACCAGGATAACCTCGGCCACCTGCCAGGTCCGGACCCCGGTCCGCCCGCACCCGGTGACGGTCCGGTCCCCTCTGCCGCAGGCAAGATGGAGATGGAGGAGGGGAGAGCCGTTGCGGTCGGGAAAGAGTGTGCCGACGCCGGCGATTTCATGCACGTCGGCGAGAGTATGGGTGAGGGGGATAACCGGACGGGCGTCGGCCTCTTCCGGGCCCACCACCAGAGTGCTGTCTTTACCGGCGCCTCCGAGCGCGATCAGAAAAGCCCGCTTGATGCCGCGGTCGGCGGCAAACTTTTCCAGGACCTCGTGGAGAACCTCGCCGTCTTCCAGGCGGATGATGAAAGTGCGGCCCTGTTTGGCTTCCGAATATTTCATATACAAGTTAGCGCCTCCGGCGCAACTTGTAGTGTAAAGCGTAAAGTTTAAAGTGTAATGAAACTTTCCACTTTATACCTTACACTCCACACTACGTTATTGAAATTCCGAACAACAAGTCAGCCCCTCCGGGCAACTTGTAGTGTAATTTGCGCCTGGATGACTGATTTGTTAAAATTATCGCATCAACCGGCAGCCGGGGGTCCCGGTAGGGGGATCTCTCCGGTTGCTTGAGCCGGCCGGGAGAGGGCCTGGAGCCGGCGGAAGACGAACGCCAGGGAGACCATCGCGGTGGGGATGGTGGCGAAAAGGCCGATCAGCAGGCAGAGAGCGCCCAGGAGGTTGATCAGGCCGAGCAGGAAGCCGAGGACGAAGAGGTCTCCTTTCGCTCCCCGGGTGACGGCGCTGCTGCCTTTCAGTGCCTCGATCGGCCCCAGGTTACGGTCCACGATGAGATAACCGTAAAACTGGAACTTGATCGCCCAGATAATTCCGGGGACGATGAGCAGGATCAACCCGAGCATGACGATTAACCCGTAGAGAATAGATGCCAGCAGGTATTTAAAAAAGAGCGGGATACAGGAGAAGAGATCGCTCGTGCGACTCTCGACATTGTCGACAAAATTGAGGGCGATTCTGATCAGCCCCAGGGAGACGATCATTTGAAGAACCGCGGCCAGGATCCCGAAGAGGATCGAGAAGACGGGCAGCGATTTCTCCGTAAGAGCCTGGATAATCCTGGGAACGATGGTGACGATGCCGGCGACGATCAGGAGCCCGATAAAAAAACCGATGTTGTTCTTCATCGTCTCCCAGCCGTACCGGATGGCTTCGCCGGGGGAAAACCCTTTTTCGTTCATGCGTGACATCCTCCCTGTGATCCGTTGGTTTCTCTGCTTGGCCAAGAGGGATAGTAACAGTAACATCCTGAACGTGGAATAACAACAGTGATCAGATCAGGGGAGACCGCGAAGTTCATCATCGCGGTTTTCCCTTTCGGATTTCGTCCTCCGAGATGCGTCATTTTTAACCCGAGATGATCAGAGAGCAGCCCGCGGAGTAGCTCCGCTACCGCGGGATCTTTGATTTTTCGGGTCTACTTTCGCTTTGCCCGATGGAATCGAGGTCGTTTGCTTCGTTTCCCCCATCTCTTTCCGAACGCTCCGCAAGACTTCTTCCGTTGCCTCTTCCAGGCTTTTTTCCCTGACCAGCGCCCCGGCGGCGGTATGATGGCCGCCGCCGCCAACTCTCATCGCCGCCCGGCAGACGTTGACGTCCCGCTTCGAGCGGAGCCATACCTCGATACCGGCCCGCTCCTGATGGAGCATCACCGCCGCCCGGATCCGTTTGATGCTGAGAAGCTGCTTCAGAGCCTCGGAGGCCAACTCCCTCTGATAAAAGGAAAGATAATCGCTTTTAAACATGGTAAACCAGGCCAGTGCGCCGTCACGTTCATAATGAACCGTCCGGAGCAGGGATGCCAGATCGTCGAGATAACCGTCGGGCTGATTGCAGTAGATTTTTTCCTGAAGGTCCTCGACGTCGATACCGCCTTTGATCAGATCCCGGATGACTCCGAGCATGTTCCCCTCCGGGTCGATGTACCGGAAGCCAACCGTGTCGGTTGACAGCCCCACATAAATAGCCTCGGCGATGGTACCGGAAATCAAAACCTGCAAGGCCCGGATGACCTCGAAGATCAACTCCGCCGCCCCCCCGGCCGTGAAACGGACGTAATTCAGATCGCCGAAGAAGGCGTTATCCCGGTGATGATCGATATTGATAATAAAAGCGGGAGCGCTCTCCACGATTCCAGCCAAACTGCCCAGGCGGAAATAATTACAGCAGTCGACAACGATAATAACCTGGGCGGAGAGGATCCCCGGATCGTCGTCCGTCGGGCGGTATTCTCCGACCAGTCCGGACCGGTTAAGAAATGCCAGGGCGGGTGGCGACGGATCGACCCGGAGAGAGATAACGTCTTTACCCAACGTTTTCAGCGCGGCGGTGAGGGCGATCTGCGAGCCGATGGCATCGCCGTCCGGCTCCTCATGTGAAAAAACGGCGAATCGCCGGTGATTTCGGACGACGGTAACCAACCTCTCCAGAAGCCCGGCTTTATTTGCATTGTTGGCCTGTCTCATTGTAGAATTATCTTCGATAATCATAAAACTTCCATTGATCAATAATGAATTTTCGTGATTATTACTATCAAGTGCAAGGAATTAATTTCAGTGTCCTAGAAAAACGGTAATGCTTCCCCGACGATTAGCTCCGGTAATCGACAGGTTGCGGAGAGGTAGATTTCTCTTCCTCTTTGTCTTCTTCGTTTTTATTCCAGCCGTTATCCTGGCCTTCCTCGTTTCCCGTTCTCTGGCCGAGAAACCGGAAACAATCGATCAGAAGATCACGGCCTATCTGAACCGTGTCGGGGAGGTCTGCCGGAAGATGATCTTTGACGCGGTACTCGAGAAAGAGGGAGGGGTGTCGCGGTATCTGGACGACGCGGATCCGGTCCGGGAGCCGACTGAAGTTCTTCAGGCTGCCTGCGAGTCGTCCCCCATCTGCGAGGAATTTTTCCTCTTTGACAGCGCCCTCAACCGCCAGTTCCCCTTTGGCCCTTCCGCGGTGGAATTGCCCGATATCCGGGAACTCGCCTTCCTCCCCGGCGACGACCGAGCGTTCGCGCGAAAGATATTGGAGGGGGAAAGGGATGAGTTTTCCGGGGAAGATCTCCCCCTGGTCCTCCGGAAATACCGGGAGGCGCTCTCTCTGAGCCGATCCGATCTTACCGCCGCGCTTGCGCTCCACCTTCTGGGCCGGGTATGTTTCAAAGCCCGGGATTATCGCGCGGCCGTCGCGTATTACCGGCGGCTGTCCGAGCTTCCCGGCGGCCGTGTTTCCCTGGGTGGACTCTCTCTCCGGCTGGTGGCACTTCTCCGTCTAGCCGAAATCGAACGCAGCCTCTTCAATTACGACCGCTCTCTCGAATATTGCCGGCAGATCCTGGAAGGACTTGCCCGGGGAAATCTGGCGGGGAGCGTCGAGGAGGCATCCTTCTTCGCCCGGCAGGCCTCGGAAACAGCCGCCGCCCTCAAGGATGAAGGGATACTTGACCGCGCAGCCTGCCAGGAGATCGACCGGCAGGACGCCCGCTGGCTTCATCGGCAGCAGACCGCTCTTCGGGGGGAGCGAATCCAGGAAGCCGTCCGCGGCGAGTATGCTCGGCTGCTCCCCTATACCGGAGAGAAAGGGGATGAACCGGAATTGAAGGTCTTTGCAGGCAGCGTTGACGGCGAGGAAGCGATCGCCCTGATCGAAAGGCTCCCGGAGGATATCTCCGGCGGAGGAACGATCCTGGGGGTCATCCTCGATCCTACCCAACTCCAAGAAACGGTGCAAGAAGCTATCGCCGCGGTGATGGAGGCGGAAACGGATGTTAACATCATTGTCCGTAACGGACAGGGGAACGAAGAGGCCCGGGTCGGCGATCCCGCCAACGGTTCCCGATACCGGGTCGTGCAATCCCTGTCCCCCCTCCTGCCGGGCTGGGATGTCAGAGTGACTTATCAGAGCCGGGGATTTTTCCTGGAGTTCTCCCGGCAGGAGAGGCGGAACCGCTTGGGATACATTCTCTTCCTGCTGGCGATCATTTTTCTCGGTATTTACGTGATTTATCGCCTTCTAAAAAAGGATACCGAGCTTGCCCGCCTGAAAAGCGATTTTATCTCGCGGGTTTCACATGAGCTGAGGACCCCCCTGGCGACCATTCGAGCGGTGGGGGAGATGCTGGAAATGGGAGCGGTCTCCAGCCGGGAGAAGGAGAAAGAATATTTCGGGTTCATCACCTCCGAGAGTGAACGGCTCAGCCGGCTGATAGACAATGTGCTGGATTTTTCCAAGATCGGCGCCGGCAATAAACGGTATATCGTCCAGATAACCGATATCCAGGAGACCGTCTCCCGGACGGTCAGGGCTTTCGAGGAATACGCGAAAACCGAGGGTTTTGAGATTATTTATCAGGCGGAAAATGATATCCCCCGGGTCGCAGTTGACGGTGACGCGCTTTCCCAGGCTCTGATCAACCTGATGCACAATGCGGTCATGTTTTCACGGATAGATAGAAGAATATGGGTCGATCTGCGCCGCCGCGGCGATGAAATAATCCTCAGTGTCAAGGATCGGGGAATCGGAATCAGCCGGGAAGAGATCAAACGGATTTTCGATCAGTTCTACCGTTCCCGGCAGGTATCAAGCCGTTCCCGGAAAGGAGCCGGTCTCGGTCTGGCCATCGTCAGGAACATAGCCGAGGCTCATGGAGGCCGGGTTGATGTGGAGAGCCAGCCCGGTCGGGGGAGTGTTTTTACACTCATTATCCCGATAAAGCGGGAGTCATAGCAGTTTGCCGCGGTGCGGGATATAAGCGCCCGATTAAGACGAATAAGAATTAAACAGGGGATTGATCCGATAGAGAAGGAGAAGCCGATGGAAAGGATATTGATCATCGAGGACGAGGAAAAGCTGTTGAAGAGTCTGGAGGATTTTTTCCGGACCCAGGGGTATGAGACAGTGACTGCCGCAACCGGGGAAGCGGGTATAGACCTGGCCCGGAAAAAGCGCCCGGCGGTGGTGATCCTGGACGTTATGCTTCCCGACATCAGCGGGTATGATATCTGCCGGTGTCTCAAGAAAGAGATTCCGACGATCCGGGTTCTCATGCTCTCCGCCCGGGGCGAGGAGGCGGATAAGGTTCACGGCTTGGAGCTGGGAGCTGATGATTACATGACCAAACCGTTCGGGGTCCGGGAACTGCTGGCCCGGGTCAAAGTTCTCTCCCGGCGAGGAGAAGAGACGGCGACGAGGAGGGGACGGCACGCCATCGGAAACGTCGAGATCGATCTGGACAGTTTCCAGGTCGTTCGAGATGGGGAGAGAAGGAGCATGACGGCCCTGGAGACCAGGATCCTCGGCTATCTGCTTGTCCACCGAGATACGGTTGTGACCAGGGACGAACTGCTCGATGAAATCTGGGGGTTTGATGTATATCCCACAACGCGGACGGTCGACAACCTGATCCTGAAATTACGGAAGAAGATCGAAAACGATCCGAAGAATCCGCGGTATATCGTGACCGTTTACGGGGCCGGCTACAAGCTGACGGGAGATTGATCCATGAGGAATCGATGGATACTGTCGACGATGGGAGTGTTTCTGCTGACTTGTTCCCCGGGCCTGTCGTCCGACGACACCGCGGCGTCCGATTCGTCGGAACAAGCCGCGGACTATCTTTTTTACCAGGGTCTCTATCGGGAGATCGCCCTCGGAGAGCCTGCGGCGGCGGTGGAGATCTATCGAGCGATCGCCGCGAATCCCGCCAGCACTCCTCGGCTGGCCGGGAGAGCCACGGTCCGGCTGGGGGGTTGTCTGGAAAAGATGGGCCGGGTGGTGGAAGCCATCGAATGCTATCAGCATGCCCGCGACGAGTTCGGCGAGTTTCCCTCGATCCGAGAGCAGGTCTCGGAGGGACTGGTGAGATTATACTCCGGCATGTCCGTCGAAACGGAGGAGAAGGAATCAATCCCTCTTCCGGCTTTGATCAGTCGCGGCTTGGGCAACCTTGACGACGGGAATCCGGAGGAAGCCCGGGAAGCCTTTAAGGAAGCGCTTGCGCTCGATCCCCAGAATCGCTATCTCCAGTTCCTGATGGCCCAGGCCTGCCGGGAGTTCGGGCAGTATCAGGAGGCGATCTATTATTACAATCAGGTGATCAAATCGCCCGAATATCAGAATAACTTCGCCGCCTACCGTGACCTGGCGGTGTGTTACCGGGAAGCCGGCACGCCGGAAGAGGGGATCAGGATCTGGGGAATCTATTCGCGCCGGTCCCCGCCGGAGGAAAAGAACCGAATTGATTTCGAGCTTCATCTTCTCAATGAAGCCGTGGGCGCCCAAGAAGCAAAAACAATTTCCGGAGAACTGCAGTCTCTCCTTGATCTCGGTGAGACCCGGACCCGGGAGGGACGTTATAAAGAAGCGGCGGAAATATACGGGCGAGCCCGTAAACTTTATCCGGATAGCTGGTATCCTCCCTACCGGCTGGCCTTTCTCAGTGAGTGTTTCCAGAGTAAACCCCGAGTTGCCGTCTGGTATTACAAGGAAGCGGCTAATAAAGCTCCGGCCGGTCAAGCCGAGCGCCTCCGTACCCTGATTGACCGCCTCAAAGAAGTCGAGACCAGGAAATAGTCCGAATGAATACTGAATCGCTTTAAACCGGGATTATGCCTGGAATTTCGCCGGTTCCGGTCGCACTGCCGACTCCGCGCAGGTTTCTTCTGCACGGAGTTTTTTTTACGTTCTGATGACAATTCCGTGACAACTTTCCGGGGCTCCTGTGCGATCTTTCCAGTGGATAAAAAAGTGACAGTTCCATGAATCGGAAAGCGTCAATCAATTGGGAGGCAACAGACATGAAGAAAAATCTCTGGCTGGCAGCCGCTGCTTTGCTCGGTTTTGCCCTTGTCAATGGTTTTTCCCTCGCCGACGAGCAAGACAGCGACGGCGACACCCTGACCGACAGGGAGGAAACAGCGTTATATGAGACGGACCCCAATAATATCGATACCGACGGGGACCAACTTGACGACGGGGAGGAAGTCTACATTTACCAGACCGATCCCAACCAGGACGATACCGACGGGGACGGCCTCTTCGACGGAGACGAGGTTCTGAAATACGGTTCCGACCCCCTCCTGGAGGACACCGATGAAGACAATCTTGGTGATAAAGAGGAGGTCGAAGAATGGTGTACGGACCCCACCGATCTTGATACCGATGGAGACGGATACGATGACGGGGAGGAGGTCGATGAAGATACCAGTCCTCTCGAAGAAAAGGATTACCCGGGAGCCGAAGATGAGCGTGAAAGAGGCTGGTAAATTGCTGGCGGGGGCCGCGGCTTTACTGGGATGTTTGTTTTCGGGGATGTCAAGCATCGGAGAGGATTCGCCGCCGGGCTCTTCCCGTGTCGTTGACGTTGCCGCCGCACCGCCGCAGGAACAGAACCGGACCGCCGCGGAGATACTTCTCTGTTCAAGCACGACTGGTGCCGCCGGCGGAGTCGTCGTCCCCCCCGGTCCGGGGGGGAGGTATCCCGGCCGCGAAATCAATGAAGAGGGGGTGGAGAAGAAGATCTACCTGCTCAAGCTGGATTCGGGAAAACCCCCGGACCGCGAGATGCTGGAGCTTCAGAGAAATCTTCTCTCCAACCAGCTCGCGGTGATGCGGGTCCTGGGCGTCCTGGGCGCGCATCAGGGGATGCTCGGGAACAAGCTGGCCCGGATGGAAAACCTGAACCGGGAAACGGCGCTCGGGCTGACCGATAATGGCGCCGGTATTGCCGCCGCCCGGACCGATCTGGCCAGCAACCTGGCGGAGACGGCGGACGTGTCCGAGGTGACCGCCAGTATTCACCAGGAGGTGCTGGAAATCCAGAAACAGCTCAGCAATATCGAGGTCGCGCTCGCCGGCGTCTCCGACACCGCCGATGAGATCCTGGAAACGGTTGGAGATATCGAACCCGAAGGGGGGGGAGGATTCTGATGCGAGCGCGCCCGGTAATAGCCGGAATAATCCTTATGATCGCCAGTTCCGTCCGGGGTGATCCGGTTCCATCCCCATCCCCTGTTCCCGGCGGTGGGGGCGCCCTCGCGGAAAAGATAGCCGCCGGCTCTCCGCTCACCGCCGCGGATATCGGCGGCCTCGATTCAGGCGCCGTTATCCGGGTGGACGAAACCCGGCCGTCCGACCGGTTCGTCGAGGGAGAAGAGGGCGAAAAGAAGAAGGTTTACCTGCTGAAAGTGGATAAGGAGGACGGGGATATGCGGCGGATGCTGGATATGCAGAAGAGCATCCTCCGGAGCCAGCTGGCTCTCCTCAACGCCCTGGAAGTTATCGTCCGTCACCAGTCGGTTCTCGAACGCCGGCTGGCCCGCAATGAAAACATGCTCCGCGACATGACGCTGGGAGAAAAAGATATCGCGTACGGCCTGGACATGGGCCGGATCGACATGTCCAGCACGTCGGCGGAGGTCGGTGATATCTCGGAGGCAACCGCGGAGATCGGTGCCGACATAAAGGATATTCAGGATACGCTGTCTGGTATGGAGTAATGAAGATGATAACGCGCCGGCTTATCTTTCGCCCGGCTCCGGGCTGGAAGTTTTTCCCGACGGGAATGATCACGGCAACCATCGCCCTCCGGATGATTGTTTTCCCCCTCCCCGTCCGGACGGAAAATCTCCCGGCTGATGAGTATGTCCTCCCCCCCATCGCGCGGTCCGGAGACCAGTTCGGTAATGCCGTCCGGGAATTGATTATGAAAGCCTCCCGGGAGGGAAAGGCGGTACTGGTTAGGGAATTGCGTTACGGCGATGACGGTCAGGGGAGCTTGCTTATTCCCCGCCCCGGCGCATCTTCCTCCACCGTGGTTCTCTCGGTCGAGATCAAGGATGAGACAGGGGCGCCTTCTCCTTCGTCATACTCATTGGTTGACAATCAGGAGAAGATGATCCGGGCCCTGAACGCCATCTGCTCGGGCCAGTTGACCGCCGGACGGCAGCTGACCCGTATAGAGGACCAGGGCGGCGAGATGGGGATGGGTATTCGGGAGCTGAATTCGGGGATGGACACAGTGGCTCTGGGAGTGTCCGGGACTTCGTCGGAGGTTGCCGGTGTCACGGAGATCGGCATGCACACCGACCGGACACTGGAGAAAATAAACGGTCAGTTGGCAGCTCTGGGCCGGGTAGTGGATGATCTGGCTTCCAGCATGGGGGAAGTCGCGGGGAAGATCGACGACCTGGCCCGGGCTGACGATTTCCGGGATGAAGAAGAATCCGACGCTGCGCGCCGTTCCGGTTCCGATAACGAAGAACCCGATAAATCCCGTTCTTCCGGTCGCGACGCCGGCCGCGGTGGTGCCGATATCGATCTCGATTCCGGGGGGGGAGAAACCGGCGCAGTCAGCGGAGGCGACGTCGGGAGCGGGGAGACAGGTGAAGCAGAAAACGATGAGGAATGAATGCAGCGGAGCAATAAGAACCGGAATACGCCCGGCATCTCAAGAGGTGAAACGATGAAAATAAAACTGTATCTTATCGGCGCCGCTTTGCTGGCGGCAATGGGGTACCCCCGTGGGGCCGCTCCCTCCCCGGACCTGCCTGTCCTCCGGGGGATGGACTGGAACCCGATAACAATTGATGAGCAGCGGCTGGATTATAAAAAAATCGTTATCCAGGATATCATCGCCGATCTGAAGAGCAACTTCCTGCCCATGGAAAAGAAACGCGGTTTTAAGGAGCATTCCTATTACAAGTTCGTCCTCAGGGACTCCAAGCTCGCCTGTTTCATAAATAAGTACAGCCGCCGGGTGAGAGATGATTTTAAAAATGTGAAACGGGGAGAACGGATAACGCTGGTGGGACGGCTGGAACGGGCCGGAAAAGGGATGCGGAGGCTGGTTAATCCGAAGTTCCTGTTCAAGGTGGATGAGATCAGGGAAGGCTGGGATCCGGGAGAGGGAGAAGCCGTGTTCGAACCACTGTCCGGGGAAGAACAGGTGGTCTACCGGGACATCGATCCGGGCGAGCTGTCCGGCCGGCCGGAAGATTATGAAGGGGAATACGTCCGTTTCCGTGATATCTTTTCCCTCTTTTCCACCTATTACACCAACTTCGAGAAGGACCTTAATCTGTCCAACAACACTTCCTTAAAATTCCGGGGAGAATTCTGCCCGGTCCCTTGCTACCTGCCCAACGACGAAGAGAACAAGGCGCTGGTATCGGGCTTGAAGAGCGGAGACAAGATAACGGTCCTGGGGGAAATCATGATTTCCCCGATCCCGGATGACCGGATGGTTCTTCTTTCCGTCCATCGGATTGAGACCGGCTGGAATTGACGGGATACCGCTGTCCAGATTCTTCGGTCAAATTGATCTCGGACCCCGGCTGCTTCCCGTCATCGGTGAATTGAGGCACCAGCTGTAATATACCCCTCGATTTTTGTCCTCCCGGAAAAAATCATCCGGCAGTGGAGCTATCGCCGCCGGATGGAGCGGGCATCGTTGCCCGATTCTCCTCATTGTTGTATCAGTGCCTTCCCGAATATTCTCTTTGAAAGCGTCTCCCTTCCCGGTAAAATCGAGGCTGAAATAGTTCGGAATATCAATACCGCTGGGTGACATATTCAGGTGTAATGTGTAACGTTTCCCGCCTCTTGCATTTTAAACTTTACATCAAATTGCGCCGGAGGCATTAATCCGGTAAACCTTTTTATCTCTTTTTCGTTCAATAACAGTGAAGGGGTACTGTTGCTCCCGGGAGAGTGGAATGATTGAAGGAGAAGAAGAGCTCATCCGCAGGTTCCAGGCCGGGGATCGGGAAACCTTCGACGAGATCATGAGACTTTTTCAGGAAAAGGCCCTCGCTCTGGCGTATTACCGGACCGGGCACCGGGAAGACGCCCGGGATATTGTCCAGGAAGCGTTCATCAGGATGCACACGGTACTGCCCCACTGGAAGCCGAAGGCCTCTCTTTTTACCTGGCTCTACCGCGTGATCGTGAATCTCTCCGTGGACCGGGGGAGGGAGATGAGCCGAAAAGGAACAATTCCGCTCGATGATCTGGCGCCGCCGTCCGATCCGAAACAGCATCATCATCCCCGGTCCGCTCTGGAAGGGAAGGAGACGGCGGCCCTGATCGAGCGGGCCGTGGCTTCACTGCCGCCGAAACAACGCGACGTGTTCGTGCTCAGGCAGTACCAGGGGTTTCCGTTAAAGGAGATCGCCCGGATTCAGGGCTGTTCGCTGGGCGCGGTCAAGGCCAACCTGTTTCAGGCCCTGCGGAAACTGAGAGACGAATTGCAGGGATATTATGAATGAGCGCCCGAAGGGAGGTGATTCATCACCATGAACTGCCGGACATTTAAAAAATTGCTGCCGGAATATCTCTACGGCGAGATATCCCCCGCCGACCGGGAGCGCTTCCAAGGGCATCTTTCCTCCTGCCCCGGCTGCCGGCGGCTGCTCCGGGGGTTGACGGCGACGGTTTCCCTGCTGCGGGAAGGATCCGGGCCGCATTTCTCCAGCGGGGAAATGGCCGCGTTGCGGATGAAGGTGATAGAAGAGGTGCCCCGGTTGCCCCGGTCGCTGGGCCAGGGTCTCTCCCGGCCCTGGAGGCTGTTTTCCCGTCCGATCCTGCTGCCGGCGGCCGGTGCCCTGGCGGCGGCCGCGGTCGTGGCCGCGGTTTTGATTGCGCGTCAACCGGCCGCTCCTCCCCGGGGGATTCAGTCGCTCCCGCCTGCTGAAGTCAGCGAACTGGTCGCGATATCGGAAACGGTCGAGGAGGAGTTCAAGGATGTGGCGGAGATGTGCGGAGAGATCGATGATATACAGGCGATATTTTTAGCCGCGCCGGAGCCGGGGTCGGAAGCCGGGAAATATGTCCCGTCAGTCTCCGCTGCGGTATGATGATAAAAAAAGTTTCGGGAGGGATGTCATGAAATGGATGGGCGGATACATATGTATCATCACCCTGGTTCTGGCTCCGGGACTATGGGGGCAGGAAGTTGCGGATATCTATTCTCCGGGAACGGCAACCCCGGCAGGCGGAGACGGGGGGGCTCCCTCTCCCGGCCCGCATCACCGCGGCCGGGGGCACCGAGGACCGGGTATCCAGTTCCAGCAGTTCCGGCAGGAGGTAAGGGCCCTGGGTGAAGAGATCCGCGAGAATGAACGGGTCATCAGGAGCCTGGAAGAGGAGATGAACAGCATTGAGCCCGGGGTCTCCCGGGCGGAGGTCGGGAAGAAGCTGGCCGAGTCCCGGCGACGTCAGGCCGAGCTGCAGCTGGAACTGGCCCTGAAGAAAGTGACCTTTACCAGCCGCGCCCGGGATATCGCCCAGCAGCGCTATGATGAAGCCCGACTGGACCTGGAGCGGGTGAGGGAGAAGATCCGAAAGGACTATCCCGACCTGGCCGACCGACCTGTACCCGTCTTTTCTCCCCCCACAGTAGGCGTTGAACGTTGAACGTTGGATGTTGAATGTTGAACGTTGGACGTTGAATGTTCGACCCGCCGTCGCCCCGCCGGCTATGGCGGCCAGGCGTTCGACGTTCACTCTTGATATTATTGGACTCCTTCCCGGTCCTGCGATACACTCCACTCCGTGAAACGAGGAATAGATGAAAAAAGACTGGCGCGGACCTTCCGGGAGCTGGCCGTCATCAACGGGCCCAGCCTGGCCGAACGGCCGGTGGCCGACTTTCTCAAGGAACAGTTCTCCCGCCTGGGATACACCGTTGAGGAAGACGGGGCCGCGGAAGCGATCGGGGGGGACTGTGGGAATCTCCTGGTCAGGATCCCGGGAAAATATACTTCCGCCCCGGGGCTGATTATCGCCTCCCATCTCGACACCATCCTCCCCACCGATCGGCTCCGGATTCTGGAGAAGGACGGTGTCTTTCATTCGGACGGCACGACCATCCTCGGCGCCGACAACCGGGCCGGCGTCGCGGTCATGCTCGAGTGTGCCCGGATCCTGGCAGAAGGGGAGGGGAGTCCCGTCCCCCTGGAATTTCTCTTCACCGTTGGGGAGGAGAGAGGTCTCTTCGGCGCCAAGGCCTTGAAGAAGAAGTGGCTGAAGGGGAAGCTGCTCTACGTGCTGGATTCGGACGGCCCCGTGGGGAGGATCGTGAACGGCGCCCCCTTCGGGGTCAAGATCGCCGTCACGATCAAGGGGACCGCCGCTCACGCCGGGATCGATCCCGAATCCGGGGTGAGCGCGGTGGTGATCGCCAGCCGGGCGATCGCCGCCATGAAGCTGGGAAGGATAGACGAGGTCACCACCGCCAATATCGGGACCATCTCCGGCGGCCAGGCGCAGAATATTGTCCCGGAACTGGTCGATGTGGTAGGAGAGGTGCGGAGCCTGGAAGAGGAGAAGCTGCTCGCGCAGGCGGCCCACATGGAAGGCTGTTTCAACACGGCGGCCGCGGAAGCCGGCGGCAAGGCGGTCTTCTACTGCCATCGCGATTACCCCGGATACTACTTTCCCGAAGACAGTTATCCCCTGGACCTCTTCCGCCGTGCGCTGCAATCGCTGGGAATGGAGATGACCACCGAATCCTCCTGCGGGGCCAGCGACGCCAACATCATCAACGGTCTTGGTATCCCGGCCCTGGTCTTGAGTGTGGGGTACCTGAAGCCGCACACCCGCGAAGAAAGTTTGCCCCTCCTCGAGCTGGTCAAGGCGGCCCGGGTGGTCCAGGAGCTGATCCGCCTGGCGGGAGAGTAAAATGAAGATCGGTATAATTGGGCTTCCCAACGCCGGGAAATCGACCGTTTTTAACGCCCTGGCCGGAACCGAGGTCGAGGTCAGGAAGCATCCCTTTACCACCATCGAGCCCAATGTGGGGATGGTGCCTGTCCCCGACCGGCGTCTGGAAACGCTCCGGGAAATATTCCAACCCGAGAGACTGGTGCCGGCGACGATCAGGTTCGTCGATGTCGCCGGCTTGGTGGAGGGCGCCAGCCGGGGCGAGGGGTTGGGAAACCAGTTTCTGGCCGCTATCCGGGAGATGGACGCCCTGGCTCACGTGGCCCGCTGCTTCCCAGCGGTTGACGTGGCTCACGTTATGGGCGGGATTGACCCGGTCAGGGATATCGAGGCGGTGCGGCTGGAGCTGATCCTGGCCGACCTGGAGATGGTAGAGAAGCGGCTGGAAAAGATTAATCGGGGCAGGACCGCCGCGCCCCATCAGGATGAAGAACCGCGGGAAGTCCTGGAACTTCTGAAAAGGAGACTGGGGGAGGGAGCCGATTGCCGGGGGACGGAACTGGCGGAGAGGGTCCGGGCGGTTGTCCCCGACCTGCCGCTTCTGACCCTGAAGCCGGTCCTTTTCGTGGCCAATACCGGCGAGGAGTGTGACGAAGATGCCGGTCTGGTCGCCCTGCGGGAGAAAATCCGGGAAAAAGGGTGTGAACTGATCCCCATCAGCGGCAAACTCGAGGCGGAGATCATCTCTCTTCCGGAGGAAGACCGAGCGACTTTCCGGGAAGCGATGGCCATGGGGGAGGCGGGGCTGCACCGGCTGATTCTCGCCGCCCGGAAAACTCTGGGTCTGGTCACTTTTTTCACCAAGGAAGGACCTGAGGTGCGGGCCTGGATGATCCCGGCAGAGACCCCCGCCCGGAAAGCTGCCGGCCTGATCCACTCGGACATGGAAGCGGGTTTCATCAAAGCGGAGGTGGTTTCTTTCGACGATCTATCGGCGGCGGGATCGATGGCCGAAGTCAAGAAACGGGGGCAGCTCCGGATCGAGGGACGGGAGTATCCGGTGCGGGAAGGTGATGTGATACGCTTTCTCTTTAAATGAGGCATAACAACTTACCCCCAGTCAGAAGGGAGTAATGGAATGATGGAGTGATGGAGTGATGAGGTGCACGGCGTGGCCCGGAGCGGTTTCCAGCACTCCATCATTCCACCACTCCATCACTCCTTTTTGTTTCCGATGAAAGCTCTTTCTTTACTCTCCGGCGGCCTGGACAGCATGCTG
Organism: uncultured bacterium; assembly: GCA_963822585.1. Lineage (GTDB taxonomy): Bacteria > Auribacterota > Erginobacteria > Erginobacterales > Erginobacteraceae > CAWGIE01. The sequence goes on along the minus strand of CAWGIE010000036.1, from coordinate 226,835 downwards.
GCGGCCCGGCTGATTCTCGACCAGGGGATCGAGGTTTCCGGGATCGGTTTTTCCACCCCGTTCTTCGGCAGCGGACGGGGGCGCCGGGCCGCCGGTCAACTGGGGATACCGTTTTATTCCCTCGATATAACGAAGAAATATCTCGGGATCCTTCAGAAACCGCGATACGGATACGGCAAGAACTGCAATCCCTGTACCGACTGTCATCGGCTGATGGTGGAGACCGCCGCCGGGCAAATGGAGGAACGGGGAGCGTCCTTCATATTCACCGGCGAGGTGCTCGGCCAGCGGCCCAAGTCCCAGACCAGGGATGCCCTGAACTCGGTCATGAAAGGGATCGCGCGGGGGTTTCTTCTTCGTCCCCTGTCGGCGCTCCTTCTGGAGGAGACGATCCCGGAGCAGGAGGGGTGGGTCGACCGATCGAAGCTCCTGGGTCTCTCCGGACGTTCCCGGAAGAAACAGTTGGAACTGGCCCGCCGGTACGGGTTGACCGAATATTCCACGCCGGCCGGGGGATGTCTTCTGACGGAAAAGAATTACTGCCGGAGACTGAAAGAGCTGAAAGAGCATGAGGGATGGAACAGTGCCGACCTGGAACTCCTTCGGATCGGACGGCATTTTCGCCTTCCCTCCGGCGCCAGAGTGGTGTCCGGCCGGAACGAAGGGGAGAACCTGCAACTGGAAGATCAGGCCGGCCCCGGCGATTACCTCTTCCAGGCGGCGGATAAACCGGGGAGCCTGATCCTGCTGAGAAATGCAGGGGAAGCATCTCCGGAAGATCTTCAGATCGCCGCCGCCATCTGCGCCCGTTACAGCAAGGAAAAGGATAAATCGGTTCTGGAGATCCTCTGCCGCGGACCGGATGGGAGAGAGATAAAGAAGTTTTCCGCCCAGTCCATATCGGATGATATACTGGATCAGTTAAGGATATAGCATGAGCTTACTGGAAAAGCTCGTAAGCTCTCAAATCCTAATATCTAAATTCTAAATCCTAAACAATATCAAAAGACCAAAACTAAAAAATCCAAAACAATGGAGCTAAAATCGGCTATATTTGAAACATTTGATCATTTGGATTTTAGATTTATTTAGGATTTCGATATTAGGATTTACCCCGGTTTTACCGGGGTGCTCGAAATCCTTTTCGAGCAGGGTATAGCATGAAAATAAAGCTGATATGGATGATGACGTTACTTGCCTCTACGTCTGCAATAGCGGGGGAGGGGATCGATACGTTGAAGACGGAACTGCAGTCGCCCGACGCCGAGGTCCGGTCCGATGCCTGCCTCTCGCTGGCGGCGGAAGGCGCGGCGGCGATCGGGCTGCTGGCGCCCCGGCTCCAGGACCGCTCGATGCTGGTCCGTCACTGCGCGGCCTACGCCCTTTCCCGGATCGGGGGACCGACGGTCGAAGATATCTTCCGGCAAGGACTGGTTTCATCGAGCAATGACGTGCGGCGCATCTCCGCCCTCGGGTTGGGAATGATGGGGAAAGCGGACCTTGAGGGGCTGGTCCCCCTGCTCCAGGACGGGAGCTGGGAGGTTCGCTGGGCGGCCGCTTTCGCCCTGGGGCGATCGGGAGATCGCCGGGCGCTAAGCCCCCTCAGGGCGGTGGCCGGTAGTGATCCCTATTATGATTCCTCGGGGGGCACCTATCCGGTCCGAAAGGCCGCCGAGCAGGCGATTGACCGGCTGAACTCGGTGATCGGCTGGAAGACCGATCTGCCCTCCGCGCTGGCCAACTCCCGGTCCAGCGGCCGACCCCTGCTTCTTTATTTCCGGAGCGGCGGCAGTAAACTGTGCCGGGAGTTCGAGCGGGCGGTTTTCACCGAGGAAAAGATCATCGACGCGGCCCAGCGATTTGTCCCCGTCTGGCTCGATCACCGCACGGCGCCCGTCGCCTTCACGAGTTACGGCGTCGCCACAGTGCCCGCCATTCTCTTTCTGGGAAGCGACGGAAGCCGGCTGGGGGGCATAGACGGTACCGCCGGCGCCGAGGCGCTGCTGAACAGGATGCTCGATCTCCTGGATAAAGAGAAGAGCGTGCCCCGACTCCGGGCTCGGCTGAAGTCCTCTCCTCATGATCTGGAGACCGCCTGGCAGCTGGCCGGATGCTACATGGAAGAGGAACAGTGGGAGAACGCCCGCCCGCTGCTGGAGACGATCATCAAAAGCGATCCGAACAACGAAAGCACCCTGCTGGATAATGCACTTTTCGCCCGGGCCTATATCCAGGGGAAACGGGGCAATTATGACCGGGCCTGCCGGGAGTTTCAGGAGTTGCTGGCGAAATTCCCCGCCTTCGGCGATCGCGCGGAGGCCCTCTACTGCTGGGGGTTGAGCGAGCTGAAAGCGCGCCGCCCGGCGGCATCCCGGGAGATTCTTCAGCGCCTCCGGAAGGAATATCCGGAAAGCAGTTTCGCCGGTATCGCCGGGGATATCCTGGCCGGTCTCGATAGGACAGGAGAAGAGAAGGCAGCGGAATAAATAATTTTTAATCATTCCGAAGAAGCAGCACTTCCCCCCGGTAAAACTTTCCTTCCCCTCCTTCCTGAAAAGATATACACTCCCGGAATCTGGAAAAAGGTTTTACGGTATTGAAGGTGTACCCCGATTGAATCAATCAGGGTATGGAAATTGCGCCGAAGGCGCTAACTTGCTGCTTCGGAATTTCCCCGATAGCTATCGGGATGCGCCTCTGGCGCACAATAATCTTATTTTTTTCTCTGAAAAAATAAGAGCTGTATACTTCTAGTCGAAAAACAATCATGTCCCGGGAGGTTTATGTCGGCTGATGGTTGAAAGACTTTTTGATGCAATTGCCTCGAGGGAATTATTTTAGTTAACTAACAGACCCCGATTGATTCAATCGGGGTCCACATAAATTGGCGCCGAAGGCGCTAATTTATTTACGGAGGTTATTTCGATGTCTCAGCATCCGAGTTTTGGAGGAAAAGGGAAGATCAAGGCCAAGCGTAACGTGCTTAAACGGTATGAACGGATCCGTTATCTGCAGGAAAAAGGCAAGTGGAATGAGGGTCAATCCGTCCTCGGACTTCAAAAAATAACGGTAAAAGAATAATTTTCCCGCCGAATAGATTGATGAAATATTTTGCGGTATTCGCGCTCTCCCTGTTATCGATTCCCCCGGTCTTCGGCGATGTCATCCCCATCACCCGAACAGTCACCGGAAATAGCGTTAATCTCCGGGTCAGTCCCAGTCTGAAATCGGAGATTGTCGGCCAGCTGCAGAAAGGGCAGCAGGTACAGGTCATTCTGACCGATGGTGAATGGTCGGCGATCGTTCCCCCGCCGGGGATCGAGGCTTGGGTCACGGCCGCGTATATTAAAGATGGGGTGGTCATCGGCAGCCGGGTCAATGTCCGGAGCGGACCCGGAATTTCCTACGGGCGTCTGACCTATCTCCGGAAGGGCACCGCCGTTACGGTTCTTCAGGAAGAAGCAGGATGGGTGAGGATCGAGCTCCCGGAAACCGGGAGGCTCTGGGTGGATTCCCGCTATATCTCATCCTCCTCCCGAGCAGTCTCGACCTCCCCGCCGGAGGGGCCGGACCGTCCCCGGGCCGTCATTCCGGTGGGAGATGTCTCTCCGTCACGCGCCGCGCCCTCCATCCGAGAAAAATTCATCACGCGCCGGAGAACGGAAACTCCTCCCCCGCCCGCCCCCGTTTCTCCATCCCCGCCTCCTCCTGTTCGGGTTCCGGCGTCCGCCTCCCCCGCGCCCGATCAGCGGGCCGGTTTGACGGGTATTGCCCGGTCCTATACCGGTTTTATACGGAAGCTGGAGCAGCCGTTTACTTCCGCCGACCGGGAGTATGCATATGAGCTGGTCCGGTCCCGGTTCGATCCGGCTGTGATCGGGTACCTGACCGGCGATATTATCGACTTGAAGAAGTATCAGTCCCGTCAGGTTCGTCTCTGGGCGGTGATTGTGGAAAAGAAAAGCGGTTATCCGGTATGTCATGGAGGTCAGGGGGGCGGGTGTTGCCTGGTAATATTATTTTTTCTGCGAAAAAATAATAATGTGCAGGCATTGAATCGATATTGCAGGAATATTTAAGATTAATTCGTGTAATTTCTCCGCTCCGAAGTTTTAATCGGGGGTGAAATTCGTAGTTCTTATTTTTTGAATTAGCGAAGATTTGCGGTTAAATAAGTTGCGGAACTAAGTTCCTGTTTAGGAATTTCAATAATCTTATTTTTTCTACCCCGATTAATGCTTCGGGGGAGGCCGAAAAAATAGGAATGTACAAGCATTGAACCGACAGTGCAGGGATATTTTAAAGAAAATTCGTGTAATCCTTCGGCTACGCTCAGGACAAGTTTCGCGTAATTCGTAGTTTTATTTAGTCGCCCGAGCGAAGCGAGGGCTAAGTTCTAATGGTCAGGCTGCCGACATTTAAGGGGGGGATTCATCTCCCCGAGCACAAAGAGCAAACGGAGCAAAAGAAGATCAAAGAGCTCCCGCTTCCTCCCCGGGTGGTGATACCCCTTAATCAGAATGCCGGGACGCCGTCCCGGCCGGTGGTTAAGGCCGGCCGTAAGGTCGAGGAAGGAGAAGTGATCGCCGAGCCGGGCGGACCGATTTCTTCCACTCTGCATGCTTCCGTCTCCGGTACGGTAATTGCGCTGGATGTATTTCCTTCTCCGACCGGTCCGTCCGCCGCCATCGAGATCGAGACCGACTTGCATGATTCTTCCCGGCGCCGGATGACGCCTCTGCGGGATTTCTCCCGGCTCTCTCCGGATGATATTCGAAACCGGGTGGCCGCAGCGGGCGTTGTCGGGTTGGGCGGCGCCGGCTTCCCGACGCAGGTCAAACTCAGCCCTCCCGCCGAGACCGAGATCGAGTACGCAGTGATCAACGGCGCCGAATGCGAACCTTTCCTGACCGTTGACTACCGCCTGATGGTGGAAGAAGGAACGAAGGTGATTGACGGTCTCCGCCTGATCATGCGGGCCACCGGGGCCCGAGAGGGGGTAATCGCGATCGAAGCCAACAAGATGGATGCTTTTTACAAGCTGCAGGCGGCGGTTCACAAGGAGAAAAATATCACCACCAGGCTGCTCAAGGTTAAATACCCCCAGGGAGCTGAAAAGCAGCTTATCTATTCCCTTTTTCACCGGGAAGTGCCGGCCGGGGGACTTCCTTCGGCGGTCGGGTGCGTCGTTCAAAATGTCGGTACCGCAGTGGCGATTGCCGAGGCCGTTGCCGAGGGAAAACCGCTGATCGACCGGGTGGTCACCGTCAGTGGTCCCGGTGTGAAAAAGCCCGGCAATTTCCGGGTCCGGATAGGTACCCCTTTCCGGTACCTTTTGGAGGCGGCCGGAGGACTGCCTGATGGAGATCTGAGAGTAATATCCGGCGGCCCCATGATGGGGATCGCCCAGGCAAGTATGGAGACCCCGGTCATCAAGGGAACTTCCGGATTACTGGTGATGCGAGCCGTCTCCCGGGAGCGCAACATGCCCTGTATCCGCTGCGGAGATTGCCTCCGGAGCTGTCCGATGGGGCTGATACCCAGCGACCTGGGGACAATGGTCGAGAAAGAACAGTGGGATGATTTCGAAAAACTGGGGGGAAAAAACTGTATCGAGTGCGGCTGCTGCGCTTACGTCTGCTCAGCGGGACGCGACCTTGTCCAGTTGATCAAACTGGGAAAAGAAGCGTTGAAAAGCAAAAAACAGGGGTGATGGAGTGGGGGAGTGTTGGAGTAATGGGGTGCCGGGGAAACGGCTTTCCAATACTCCATTATTCCACTATTCCATTACTCCTTCATATCCTTTGGATATTTATTAAAAAATCAAATGATTTATGGCTTTGAATAATAACAAGAAGGAACGGCTCTTTCAGGTCACCCCCGCCCCGCAGTTTCACGGCGGCGAGACCATCCCCCGGGTGATGTGGGCGGTGGTGATTTCACTGCTCCCGGCTCTCCTGGCCAGTCTCTACTTTTTCGGTTTCAAAGCCCTTCAGATCGAGATCGTCGCCGTCGTCTCGGCGATTTTGACCGAAGCGCTGATCCAGAAACTGCGCGGTCGTCCGGTGACTGTCGCCGACGGCAGCGCGGCGGTGGCGGGGCTTCTTCTGGCCTTCAACCTCCCGGTGGGGGTCCCTCTCTGGCTCCCGGCTGTCGGCGCCGCCTTCGGCATCGCGGTGGGAAAGCAGGCCTTCGGCGGTCTGGGACACAACATTTTCAATCCGGCCCTGGTGGGCCGGGTTTTCGTGATGCATTCCTGGCTTCCGCAGATGACTACCTGGACTCCTCCCCGGACCGCGCTCTATGCCCACCTCGACGCGCTCACCTACGCGACCCCCCTGGGGGCGGCCAAAGAAGGGATATCCGCCCTGATCCCCTCCCCGAACGGGGTTTTTTCAACGATGGACATGTTCTGGGGAAATATCGGCGGTTGTATCGGGGAGACCTCGGCGCTGGCCCTTTTGATCGGCGGAGGCTTTCTTCTGATCCGGGGTTACATCCGGTGGCAGACCCCGGTCTCCTTTATCGGAACGGTGGCGCTCCTGACCTGGATCCTCCCCGTCAAAGAGGGGGCGCTCTCGCTCACCCCTTACCAGCATATTCTGGGGGGAGGGCTGCTTCTGGGCGCCATTTTCATGGCCACCGATATGGTTACTTCGCCGGTAACCGGGACCGGAATGTTCATTTTCGGCCTCGGTTGCGGACTGATTACGGCGATCATCCGTCTCTACGGGGGGTTCCCGGAAGGGGTCTGTTATGCGATTTTGATCATGAACGCCTTCACCCCCCTGATCGACAAATTTGTTCGGCCGCGTATTTTCGGCACGTAAATTTTTCTGCGAAAAATTTACGTTTATTTGAGGATGCGTCAGAAGAATTAAAGTGGGCAATACCAAAGTGTATTGATTATAGTGAGATTCCGAAATCTTGTTTTTTCTTCGGGAAAATAAGAAATATGTACTTTGACCGACAGCAGATCTCGGTAATCAAGGTTTAATGTCAGCCGATGCGCAAAAGAAATCCTTTAATTTCTTTGCCCCGGAGGAATCAATTCGGTCATTGTTCAAAACTTATAAATTTGCGAGTGCAGCGAGCTAATTTATAATGGAGCAGGAAAAGATATATAAACTGGGATTTATACTGATGGGGATCTGCCTGATCGCGGGGATCGCTCTGGCGGGCGCCTATCATCTCACCCGGGGCATCATTGAGGAAAGGGCCCGGGATGATCAGTTGCAGGCATTGCGGATCGTCCTCCCTTTAGCCACCCGCTTTTCCGGCCTCGAAAGGGGGAGCGAGATAAACTTTTACCGGGGCCTCGATGATACGGGTACGGTGGTGGGGTACGCTTTCCAGGGCGAAGCCAAAGGCTACAGCAGTATGATCAAGGTCATGGTGGGGGTGGATACGACGGGTACGGTTGCCGGGATTCAAATCGTCGAGCAGAAAGAAACCCCGGGACTGGGCACCAAGGCGGTCGAGGTCCCCACTACCCGCACTTTCTGGCAGGCGCTTCTGGGTCGCGGAGCCGGCGCCGAACCGGGGCGCCCCTGGTTCGAAGATCAATTTGCCGGGAAGATGGTGAAAGACCTACACGTGGTCACCGGCCCCACCGATACCGAGATTCAGGCTTTAACCGGCGCCACCATCACCAGCCGGGCGGTGACGGACGCGGTCCGGGAGAGCGTGGAAGCCTTTCTCAAAGAACAGAAAGAAAAATAATGATTAAGGAATTTACCAAGGGTATTCTCAAGCGGAACCCGGTTTTTATCCTCCTTCTCGGGCTCTGTCCAACCCTGGCGGTCTCGACCTCCGTTTCCAACGCGGTCGGTATGGGCGCCGCGACCACGTTTGTACTGGTTTTTTCCAACCTGATCGTCTCCCTGATCAGAAAGTTTATACCGAAAAAAATCCGGATCCCCTGTTTCATCGTTGTCATCGCTACTTTTGTCACGGTTGTCGAACTGGTGATGCAGGCATATACCTACCCGCTTTTTCTCAGGCTGGGAATATTCATACCTCTGATCGTGGTCAACTGTATTATCCTGGGGAGGGCGGAAGCATTCGCCTCCCGGAACCCGGTTTTACTTTCCCTGGCTGACGGCCTGGGGATGGGTATGGGGTTCACCCTCTCTCTGCTGCTGCTGGGGACGATCCGGGAGATCCTGGGGTCGAACGCGCTGCTTGGCTATGAACTGGTCCCGGGATTCCGGCCGGCCATGATCATGATTTTACCCCCGGGAGCTTTCCTGACCATCGGTCTTCTCCTGGGCTTGTTCGCCCTCATCCGCTCCCGGCGCGAAGCCAAGGAGGCTGAAATCGGTAATCAGTAACCAGTAATCGGTGATCAGTGGATTGGAAAAAAACTGAACTCCGCCGGAGGAATAATATCAAATTTACCCGCGGGCAGCGAACGAACGGGGCTGAGGTAGAGGGAAGAGGTCCTATCCAATCACATTTCCGTCAAAAACTGCCGGATCTACGACAATCGTCTGTTAAAAAAGGGGGCGGGGGGGGTGGGGTGGGGAATTGAACTAATCGTCTGTAGGCAATGAGTAACTAAGATGTCATGATCGGCGAGCTGTTTATCATTTTCATCGGGGTGGTCCTGGTCAACAACTTTGTCCTGGTCCGCTTCCTGGGCATCTGCCCGTACATCGGGGTCTCCAAGGACCTGAAGTCGGCCGCCGGAATGGGGCTCGCGGTCATCTTCGTGATGACCATGGCTTCGGCCGCCACCTGGTTTATTTACCGCTATCTTCTGGCCCCGGGTCCCCATAACCTCTGGTTTTGCCTCTGGGGCGATGGGATGGAACCCGCGGCCTTCGACTTCAGCTATCTGCGGACAATCGCTTTTATCCTGGTCATTGCCGCCCTGGTCCAACTGGTGGAGATGGTTATTACCAAGAGCAGCCCCGCTCTTTATCGGGCGCTGGGGATCTACCTCCCCCTGATCACCACCAACTGCGCAGTTCTCGGGGTGACAGTGTTGAATATCGACACCTTCTTCCAGGGCGGAGAGGCCGTCCGGGGGAGTTTGTTCAAGTGTCTGGTGCAGGGTTTCGGCGCCGGGGTGGGATTTACCCTGGCGTTGCTTTTGATGGCATCCATCCGGGAACGTTTGGAACTGGCCGACGTCCCGCCGGCTCTTCGCGGGGCGCCGATCGCTTTCCTGATCGCGGCCCTGATGTCGATGGCGTTCCTGGGATTCTCGGGCCTTATTTAAAAGATTGTATATAGTAAAACCTGTTGAACCACGAAGGACACGAAGTACACGAAGGTTGGTAAGAAAGCAAAATATACTCTCTCTAATTTTTTTCTTCGTGGTGATACGTTTTTAAGCAGGGATCATTGATGACTGAGATACTGGCAGCGGTGCTGACAATCAGCGTTCTGGGTTTGATCTTCGGGCTGGGACTGGCAGTCGGGAGCCGGGTTTTTTACGCCCATATCGATCCCCGCCTGGAGAAAATCGAAGAACTGCTGCCTCAGCTCAACTGCGGCGCCTGTGGTTATGGGGGCTGCGTGGACTGCGCCCGGGCGCTGCTGGACGGCAAAGCCGAGCCTTCGGTGTGTCCGGTCGCTTCCCCGGAATGCCGGAAGGAGATCGCCGGCCTGCTGGGAAAGTTGCTGGAAGAGGAGGAGAAGCTGGAAGCTCGGATCTTCTGCCGGGGCGGCTATGACGCCGCCCGCAGGTATGAATATGCCGGTATCCAGAACTGTGCCGCCGCTAATCAGATTGGGGGGGGCGTTTCCGCCTGCGATTATGGCTGCCTCCGGTATTACACCTGCCGGAAAATTTGCCCCTTTGACGCGATCCGGATCGACGAACGCGGCAACCCCGTGGTTATCCCGGAAAAATGCCGTTCCTGCGGGCTTTGCGTGCAGCATTGCCCGAGGAAAATCATCCGACTTATTCCCAAAAAAGCTTCCGTGGACATACTCTGTTCTTCTCTGGCTAAAGGGAAAACGGTGGTGAAAGTCTGTTCGGTCGGCTGCATCGCCTGCAGCAAGTGTGTGAAGGAATGTCCGGTCGAGGCGATTACCCTGCAAGACAACCTGGCCAGAATCGATTATGAGAAGTGTATCAATTGTGGTAAATGTATTGAAGTCTGCCCCCGCAATATAATCGAAAGACTTGTTTCCCCTTCAGGAAAATAAGAATGTATAAAGCATTAGATTGATAGAGTACTTATTTTCCTATTCAATCACATTCAATCGTCTGTTTTATAAAGGGGTCGCGGCGGAGGGAACCATAGAAAGTAATCATCTGTTTAGTAAGTGATATGATGAACGGGGGTAAGTTGTAAATGGATCAGGAAAAGATAAAAAAAGCGGTCAGCGATCTTCTGCAGGCGATCGGTGAAGACCCATCCCGGCCCGGTCTGAAAGATACGCCCGGCCGGGTAGCCGAGATGTGCGGGGAAATACTGGAAGGGGTGGGGAGGGAGATCGCCCCGGAAATCAGGGTTTTCCCCTGTCCCGGTTTTGACGAGATCGTACTTCTCAAGGATATCCCTTTTTATTCCATTTGCGAACATCATCTCCTCCCGTTTTTCGGGAGAGTTCATATCGCTTATATCCCCAAGGAGAGCATGATCACCGGTCTCAGCACTTTGGTCAGGGTGGTGGAACTGTTCAGCCGACGCCTTCAGGTCCAGGAGCGGATGACAACCGAGATCGCCGATCTTCTCATGGAGAAGCTCCGGCCGAGGGGTGTCCTGGTCCAGATAGAAGCGGAACATCTCTGCCTGAACATGCGGGGGGTGAAAAAACCGGGGACCCTGGTCAAGACCGAGGCGGTCCGGGGAAATTTTCGCCGTGATGAGAGAACACGGGCGGAAGCGTTGAGCCTGTTGAGGGATTCATAGGTCATGAACACGCTGGCGGAACAGGTTAAAAGGGCCGGGGTCGTGGGCGCCGGGGGGGCCGGGTTTCCCACTCATGTGAAAGCCTCCGCCCGGGCCCGGTGGGTGATCGCCAACGGTGCCGAGTGCGAGCCCCTTCTCCGGGTCGATCAACAGTTGATGATCTCCGGCGCCTCTGAATTGATCGAGGGGCTGGAGCTGATGGGAGAGGCGGTGGGGGCCTCGAAAGTCGTCATCGCGCTCAAGAAGAAATATCAGGGGGCGGTCGACGCCCTCCGGGGGGAGATCGCCCGCCGGGATTCGCGGGTGGAGCTTTTCCTGATGGGGAGCTATTATCCGGCCGGCGATGAACACATCCTGGTTTACGAAGTGACCGGGCTCCTGGTCCCGGAAGGGGGGATCCCGATGGACGTCGGCGTGGTCGTGGACAACGTGGGGACGCTGATCAACGTCTGCCGGGCCGCCCGGGGGCAGCCGGTCACTCACCGGGCCTTGACGGTCGCGGGTGAGGTGAGGCGTCCGATCACCCTCTCCGTTCCCGTCGGGGCTTTTGTGGAAGACATCATCGCCGCCGCCGGAGGGGCCACCGTCGATGAATACGAAGTGCTGGACGGCGGCCCGATCATGGGGGGTTTTTCCGCCGGACAGATATCCAAGAAAACCACCGGTCTGATCGTGCTTCCGAAAGACCACAAACAGGTTCTTTATAAGCGCCGGGCGATTGAAAATGATGTTAAAATGGCCGCCTGGGCCTGCGATCAGTGCCGTTATTGCACCGATCATTGTCCGCGCTACCTGAACGGCCATCGGATGGAGCCTCACATCATCATGAGGCTGGTCGGCCAGCAGCGGGCGGACTGCATCCCGCCCGAAGACCTGGCCAAGGCCTACCTCTGCTGCCAGTGCGGCGTCTGCGGCATGTATGCCTGTCCCACCACCATCTCGCCGGATAAAGTGATCGCCGGCCTGATGAAGACGATGAAAGAGAAGGGGGTCGAGAAGACCCTCCGGAACGCTGATCTGACCCCTCATCCGTTCAAGGACGGTCGGAAGATTCCGGTCTCCCGGTTCGCTTCCCGCATCGGTGTCAAGAAGTATGACCGGGACGCCCCTCTTCAGAAGGAACCGCTTTTTGTCAAGCGGGTTAATATTCCCCTTCAGCAGCATGTGGGCGTCCCCTGCCGGCCCTTGGTAGCCGACGGCGACCGGGTCGAGGAGGGAAAGATGATCGGCGATGTTCCGCCCGATGCCCTGGGGGCTCCGATTCACGCCAGCATCAGCGGGACGGTGGAACACGTCTTCCCCGACTCTATTTTTATCCGGGCATGAAAATCAATTGATTTCCAGGCCCGGATAAAAATAATGGGTGTTTTTCTAATATAATGGATTAAAATAAATGGGAAACAATTTAGAATGACGAAATCCGAATGATGAATGAGGAAAGAATGACAAAACCAAATTATTGAATAACCAAATACGACCCCATCGCCCCCGCAGGGCCGCGGCGGATAAATGGGGAATTTTTTCATTTATCATTTGGATTTCATTCGTCATTCGTCATTAACAGTGTCTGAGATTTTAGCTGCCAGGAATGGTAATTAGATGCGGAAGATTCTATACATTGGTGTCTGTTTCTCATTTATTATAGTGGCCTGCTCTCCTGTCGAGATGGGTCGGCGCGTCATCGGCACCTCCATCCAGTCCTTGGAAGAGGAGGAGAAGGGCAGATTCAGCGGCATCGTCCTGGCCGGATTCGATGAGAGCTATGCCGCCCTGATCGAGGTCCTGGAGGAGAAACAGCTCTACATTTACCTCGACCGCCCCGGTAGCCGGTATGTGACGGCCATGTGGTGGAACCGCGTCTACCCCCGCTGTGTCGACACCACGGAGGTGGGGTTTTTCTTCAAGGAAGAGGGGCCCGACCGGACCCGCCTGGATGTGGTTTCTCTCGACAGCGAGCTGGCCCGCTTCGCCGCCGAGATGATCTTCGAGGCAATCGACAGCAAGGAAGGCATCTCGATGATGGCCCAGCCCACGCAGACCCCCCCCGAAAAACCATCTCCGTAAAAGGGGAAGCGACTGGAATTTCCCATCACCGGAAACCGGGGAAAAGTAATCGGTTATCGGTAATCAGTCAGCCACTGAAATGTAAGAATTGGTTGTTGGATATTTACTATGGGGGCATGGCCGGGCAACGCGTTTTTCCCGGTTAATTCTTTAGAATCGTGACCACGTCACCGACCCGGACCGTTCCCCCCTTAATGACCCGGGTGAAGACAACTTCCGCCGGCATGACGCAGGGGGTTTTTTTCTTGATCAGATCGCATTCCGGGTAGCACTTTTTTTTCGCCCGGCTGATCTCCTGTATGCTTTCCCCGATTTTTATCCTGGTCCCGGCCGGGAATCTAAAGAGGTCGATCCCCTCGGTGGTTATTGTTTCCGCGAACCGCTTGAAACAGAGACCCTCTTCGGACATGTTCCCCAGCTTTGCCCGCCCCTCTCTCCCCAGGATGGTCACCTGTTTTTCTCCCGGCCCGGAGCGGGCGTCGCCGGTCAGACCGAAATCGGCTTTGAAATAACCTTCCCGGATAAGGGTCCGGGGGGCTCCCTTCTCCCGACCGATCCGTATCTCCACGATCTTGCCCGGCTGGCTTGAACGGGTTTTTTCCATGGCGGAATGATTAATGGAAAATCATCCTGTGTGAATAATATCACGCTATCCAGATGAGATTGTCCCACCGGAAAGGAAACTTACTGCCACCACCGGTTACATCTTTACGCTCCCCGCATAAACGAATCGATGATCTCCCTGCATCCGGGCTCACGATATTCATCGGGGAGTGTCTATCGAGACGGGAACGACCAGGGACCGCAGCTGCGCCGGGAGCAGTTCCCGCATCTTCCGGGAAGCTACGACCGGAGGAGAAATGGGTGACTGTCCGGTTTCCCGGAGGATTTTCAGCCCCCCCTCAGGCGATAGCAGGTAGCGAAGAAAAAGCTCCGCCGCCGGGCGTTGGGGGGCTGCCTGAAGCATGGTTACGCCATAGGTAATTGAGTTCCCCCGCAGATCGATGAATTCACCGGGTTTTTTCCCGGCCACAGTAACCCGGGCCTGCCGATAATAGTCATCGAGCGCGGGATCGCCCAGATTGATCTCCGCCGGCAGCTCCAGGTACTTTAATCGCCGCTGCACGGCCACCGATCGATACTCCCAGGCGTAATCCATCTTCCCGGCCTGCAGGAGAGAAATCAGCTCGTCCGCCTTGGGGCGGATATTTTCTTCCGGCCGATTCCCGGTTAGTTGCTGAAAGAGGTCAGGCTTTTTGTAATAGATCGCCGCCAGCTGGATGACCATCAGGGCCCGATAGCCGCAGGGGTCCGCATTCGGATCGGAATGGCCCCAGACCACCCCTTCCTTCGCCAGGATATCGAACCAGTTATCCTGGTTGATCGTATCGGCGTACTTGCTGCGGTCGGTGTATACCAGGACCATTTGGTTGGTGGCGAAACGAACATTCCAGCCGGCGTAGGCCGGGATGAGAAATTTGTCGATCACCCGGTAATCGGCGGAGGCCATGATGTCACAGGGTTTTTTCAGGTCGGTGATCTTGCGGGCGCAGGCCTGGCTGCCGCCCGATTCCCTTTCGATGTCAATACCGGGGTGTGCTTTCTCAAAATTTTTCTCCATCTCGTCGAAGGGAACCGAGAGACTCCCGGCATGGAAGATGATCACCCTCCCGGTCTTTCCCTCCTCGGTCTGGCCGCCGGTTATGAAGCTGAAACCGAGAAGCAGCCACAATACTGCCGGCGTAATTTTTTTTATGCTCATTTCTCCATTCCCTCTGCTATCGATGAGAATACGAATAATTCAGGATAGTACATTGCTATCCTTACCGGCTTTGGCCTCGCGCTTTGATTCGCTTGCAAGTGGCGGGCAGCGCGTCGGAGATCATTACTGGGACAGGCTCCTCGGCCTGTCAAAGATGGGCAGAGATCAAATTAAAAGGATAGTTTCGCATAGGTCGCCAGAACGTTAGCGAAATCCCAGTTCCCGGTGGATGCTGATTTTTTGCCCACGTTCCGGTAGGCGACGGAGGCTCCCACGGGTCCCAGGATCGCTGCGTCGACCCCGATGGAGGCGCGGTTTTCGGAGAAGGTGTCCAGATCGTTCGGGTAATCGAAGGCAAAGAAAAATTCGTTGTCCACGAACAGCTTGATCTGTTTCAAACCCAGCCAGGACAGCGGAAACTCCGCCACGGGCTTGGCCCGGAGTTTCCACCGGTAGATGGCATTATCATATTCAAGCCGGTTGGCTTCCTTGAGGGTGAGCCAGTCCGTCGGTGAATATTTGAAATTGAGCCGGGCGATGTAGGTATTGACGTAACTCCAGGGGTCATCCTTGGTCTTGCGGGACTCTTTATACCAGTAAGAGGCCCCGACTTCCATCCAGGGAAGCAGGGAATAGTAAGCGCTGGCGATGACGCTCCGGTAATAATAATCCTTCATGTCGTTCTTCCAGCGGAACATCCCGGTCACGTCCGCTTTAACTTCCTTGGTGATTTTGGCGCCGACCGGCGTGTAGAGCCACCATTCCCAGTCATCTCCGGCGCGCGCTTTTCCCCCCGGGATAACCAGGCCGGCGAGCGCCAGCACCATTGCCGCTGCCGCAAGTTTCCTTATCACATCTCCCTCCTTTCCCCTCGCGGGGCATGAAATAAAATAGAAGAAAAAAACCGATCCTCCCGTGCGGAGAAATCGGTTGATTTAGCCAGGGACCGGGACCGAAACATACACTCCCCGTCATCCAGGCTGATCTCCTTTCCAAACACGGGAGGCGCGGCCGTTTCCGGCCGAACCCTATCGCTCTGTTTCCTTTCCCTCAATGAGGGGGCGGGGAAGACAGAGTCGGAGACAGTATGACCTACTGTATGATGTCCTATAGTACAGGATGGGAATCAGGGCGACAAGAATAAATCTGGCCGTAAGGGGCTGTTGTCCAAATCGACGTGGCCGGGCAAGAGTCTATAGAAGATCGCAAAATGTTTCTCCTGCTTTATTAGTTTTTCTCCGGAAAAATAATAGTTGTGCATCTTTTGGGCACTAGTTAACGTATTATTAATATAAGAAATCTCAAGAGGTTATGAAGCCTTTGTAGAATAAAGACTTGATGGTAATATCTGAGTGAACAGATAGCCCCCGATTGAACCAATCGGGGGCCGCTATTAAGCAGCGCCGGAGGCGCTGATTAATAAAATGATCACGATTGAAGAAGCGCTGCAAATAATCATGGGCCGTATTCAGCCCCTGGAGAGCACATCACTGCCTCTTGCCGACTGCCCGGGGCGCGTACTGGCGGAAGATATTGCCGCCCGGGAGAATATCCCTCCGTTCGCCAATTCGGCCATGGACGGGTACGCGGTCCGCTCCGCCGATATCCGAGGCGCCTCCCCGGAAACCCCGGTCACGCTGGCCGTGATCGAGGATCTTCCGGCCGGTCAGGTCTCCCAAAAGACGGTGGAAGCAGGCCGGGCAATCCGGATCATGACCGGGGCGCCGCTGCCGGCCGGGGCCGACGCGGTGGTGATGGTGGAAGACACCCGGGACGGTGCCGGGGTGGAGATACTGCGACCGGTAACGAAGGGGGTGAACGTCCGGGAAGCCGGCGAGAGCGTCCGGAAAGGCGAGATCGTTCTCCCGGCGGGGATTGCCCTCCGGCCCCCGGAGATCGGGATGCTGGCGGCGCTGGGTTACGCTCACGTTATTGTCATCCCTTCTCCCCGGGTGACGATTGTCAGTACCGGCGACGAGTTGCAAAATATCGAGGACGATCTTCTCCCCGGGAAGATCCGCGACTGCAACCGGTACTCCCTGGGCGCCGCCGTCCGACAATACGGCGGCATCCCGGCCACGCTCGGGATCGCTCCCGACCGGAAGGACGATCTGAAGAGAATATTCAGTGTCGCCCTCACTACCGACCTGGTGATCTCCTCCGGGGGGGTATCGGTCGGGAAATACGACCTGGTCCGGGAAGCGCTTCGCGAGATGGGAGGGGAACTTCTGATCCGGCAGGTGGCGATGAAGCCGGGCAAGCCGCTCACCTTCACGGTGGTGAACGGCGTTCCCGTCTTCAGCCTCCCCGGCAATCCGGTATCGGTCCTGGTCTCATTCCTTCAGTTTGTCCGCCCGGCCCTCCTGAAGATGCAAGGGAAAAAGAAACTCCACAAGCCGGAAGTGGAGGCGGTTCTGCTGGAAGATTGCGATGAGAGAACGGATCGGACCCATCTGGTGCGCGTCTCCGTGAGCAGGGAAGGGGGGGGCTATTTTGTCCGCCCCACCGGCCCTCAGGGGTCGGGGATACTCCGTTCTCTCGTTCTCGCCGACGGTCTGATGGTTATTCCTCCGAACGCGGGCCCCCTTCGGAAAGGAACAACGGCCCGGGTCATTCTGATCGACGAACCCGAGGTGGAGTAATAGGCGCTTGACCCGGATATTTCGTATTGTTAAGATGATTTTCCCCCCAGGGGTATTTTAAAATGGAGTGATGGAGTATTGGAGTGATGGAGTAATGCGCCGCAGCTGAGTCGCCCCCCAATACTCCACCATCCCATCACTCCAGTACTCCATGGTGATCCTTGAACCGATATGAAATAACGTATCATTATTTACGGAGGAATAGAGATGAAGTTGACCGAAGATTTGATTCTGCCGGATGCCCAGTTTGAAGATGAATTGTGGAGATGCGAATACTGTGAGGAACAGCCCTGCCGTACCGGCTGCCTGGAGGGTGAAACCTGCGGGAACGGCTGCCCGGCCAATGTCTCCCCCCCGGATTTTATCATGGCCGCCCGGGGCGGGAAGCCTTCCGATATTCAACGGGCCGCCGCCCTGATTCTTTCCGCCAATCCCTTCGGGGGGGTCTGCGGGCTGGTCTGTCCCGACCGGCATTGCATGCAGACCTGTGTACACGAGAATCTCGATTCCCCGATCAACATCCCCGCTCTTCAGGCCACCATCATCCATAAGGCCCGTCAGCTCGGCGTTATGCCCGTATTCGAGAAAGAAAAGGCCAACGGCAGGAAAGTGGCGGTGATCGGCGCCGGTCCGGCCGGCCTGGGAGCGGCCGCGCTGCTCGCCCGGAAGGGATACCAGGTCGATATCTTCGAGAAAGGAAGGGAAGCGGGCGGCGTCGTCCGCTGTATTCCCGATTACCGTCTCCGCCCCGATGTGCTGAAGGCTGATATCGATTTTGCTCTCTCCCTGGGACGCATATCGCTCAAGTGCGGCTCGGCGGTTGATGATCCGGCCTCTCTTTTGGAACAGGGATATGAAGCCGTGCTGGTCGCGGTCGGCCGCTGGGAACCCGTGGTCATGAGCATCCCCAACGAGAAAATGGCCGTCCCGGCGCTCGATTATCTTCTCGACCCGGACGCCTTCCCCATGAAGGGCCGGGTTGCCGTCATCGGCGGCGGCGCGACCGCCTGCGACTGCGCCGTGACCGTGGCCAAACGGGGAGCGGATTATGTCGATATGTTCGCCCTGGAAACTTTCGGGGAAATGGCCCTCACCGGTGACGAGAGGAAGGAACTGATCGCCGAAGGCGTCGATGTCAACGGCCGTTCCCAGGTGACGGCGATCATTGCCGAAGATGGGAAGGTGAAAGCCCTCAAAGTGACCAAGGTCACTATCCCCCCCAAAGCCTGCTTCAGTCTTCAGTGCGTTACCGCCCGGAAAGGGGTGGGGGAGCTGCTGCAGGACGTCGATCATGTGATTATCGCGGTTGGGAACCGGTCAAGCTATCCCCGGATCAAGAACCAGGCCGTTTTCTATGCCGGGGATGTCGTCAATGGTCCCACCACCGTGGTGGAAGCGGTCGCGTCGGGAAAGAATATCGCCGAGAAGATTGACGCCTTCCTGCAGAAAGAAGAAGAGCCGGTGATCGAGAACCCGATCAAGAGCGAGGTTTTACTGCCTGGCTATGATCCGGTCCCGGTCTCACTGGAGACGGACTTCTTCGGAAAAAAGATCATCAATCCTTTCCTGCTCTCAGCGGCTCCCCCCAGTGACGGTTACGAACAGATGAAACTGGCTTACGAGGCCGGGTGGGCCGGCGGGATCATGAAGACCGCGTTCTCCCCCGGAACTGAGATCCATATCCCCGCCGCTTATATGTATCAGTTCGATCCTTATACCTACGCCAACTGCGACAACGTCTCCGGCCATCGTCTCGACCGGGTATGTCCGGAGGTGGAGCGGCTGGTCAAAGAATTCCCCGACCGGCTCACCGGTGCTTCTACCGGGGGGAACGTGAGCGGAAATGACGAGAGCGACATGAAGTCCTGGCAGAGCAATACGAAAATGCTGGAGAATGCGGGGGCGATGGTGGTCGAATACAGCCTCTCCTGCCCGCAGGGCGGCGAAGGAGCCGAGGGTGATATCGTTTCCCAGAACGCCGCCCTGACCGCCAAGATCATCGATTGGGTCCTCCAGGTGAGCGACCCCGCTATCCCCAAGCTCTTCAAGCTGACCCCGGCGGTGACCGAGATCACCACCATCATCAAAGCCATCAAGGAAGTCTTCGCCCGTTATCCCAAACAGAATGCCGGTGTTACCCTCGGCAATACCTTCCCCTGCCTCGACTTCCGGGAGATGGTCAAAGAGGAATGGGAAGACGGCGCGGTGGTGGGGATGAGCGGTGCCGCGGTCGCTCCCATCAACTATCTTACCCTGGCCAAGGTCGGCAACCTCAACGTCCATGTCTCCGGAAACGGCGGGGCGATGGGCTACATGGCCGCCGCCCATTTCCTGGCCCTGGGCGTGAAAACGGTCCAGTTCTGCACCATCGTGGAGAAATACGGCTACGGGATCATCAATGAACTCTGCTCGGGGCTGAGCCATCTGCTGGCCGCCCGGGGGATTAAATCCGTCCCCGATCTGATCGGGATCGCGCTGCCGGAACCGATCCGCGATTTCATGGCGCTGACCCCGATCAAGCAGATTTCCAGCGTGGATGAGGACCTCTGCGTTCACTGTGGGAACTGCACCCACTGTCCCTACCTGGCGATCAGTCTCAATGATAAGCTGATCCCGGAGACGGACGCCGAGAAGTGCATCGGCTGCGGAATGTGCACCTTCCTCTGTCCCGCCGGCGCTCTCTCGCTCCGCGACCGTGATGAGGAAGAAACCAGAGCTCTGAAAGAGGACTAATAGGAAATAAAGTAATCGGTAATAGGTAATCGGTAACCAGTAGCCGGCGATGCCGGCTGGCCCACTGATTACTGATCACTGGTCACTGTTTACTTCAGCAATAACCGATGAACTGTAACTTAAAAATAATCGGCACTTCCCCTCCCCGGGTGGACGCCCGGGAGAAGGTGACCGGCGCCGCCCGCTATGGGCAGGATCTCCGGCTGGATGGGATGCTGTACGCGAAAGTGAAACATGCCGGGTATCCCCATGCCCGGATCGTCAGAATGGATACCGCCCGGGCGAAAAAGCTCACGGGCGTCGTCGCCGTGGTCACCGCCGCCGATATTCCGGGCAACCGTGCTTTCGGCGCGGTCATCATCGATAATCAACCGCTCGCCGGGGACAAGGTCCGCTACCGGGGCGACGCGGTGGCCGTCGTCGCCGCCGAGACGCCGGAGATCGCGGAGAAGGCGGTGGCTTTGATCACGGTCACCTATGAGGAGCTTCCCCCTGTTTTCGACCCCCGGGAAGCCCTCGCGCCCGGCGCCCCCGAGATTCACGCCGGCGGGAACCTGATCGCCCATCACAAGACCCGGAAAGGAGACGTCGCGGTAGGTTTTGCCGAAGCCGACCGGATTATCGAACGGTCATACTCCACCCAGCGGGTCGATCATACCTACATCGAAACCGAGGTAGTGGTAGCCGATGTCGAACCGGATGGGACCCTGGTTATAAAAGGATCCCACCAGAGCATATTCAACATCCGTTCCGCCGTGGCCGGTGTTCTGGGCCTCCCTCTCTCCAGAGTAAGAATCGTTCAGTCTTCTCTGGGGGGGTCTTTCGGGGGCAAGGATGACTGCATGTCGGTCCTGAGCTGCCGGGCGGGACTCCTTGCTCTTAAAACCGGGCGCCCGGTCATGCTCTCCAACACCCGGGAGGACTCCCTGGTCGAGAGCTATAAACGTCACCCGTATTTCCTCGATTACAAGGTGGGGGTGAAAGCTGGCGGCGCCATCACCGCCATGGAGATAAAAATCGTGGCCGACGGTGGCGCTTATGCTTCCATGACCCCTTTCGTGACCTGGAGATCGGTCGTCCATGCCACCGGTCCCTTACCGTGTTCCCCATGTCAGGACCGACATCTACGGCGCGTATACCAATAACACCTATACCGGCGCTTTTCGGGGCTTCGGTTCCCCCCAGATCACCTTCGCCTACGAGTCCTTGATGGACGAGATCGCCGGAGAGCTGAAGATGGATCCGCTTCGAATTCAGGAAGAAGAACATTCTCCGCGACAATGACATCACCGCCACCGGGCAGAAACTGGACCATACCGTCAGCGTCGGCGAGGCCCTGGACGTTACCACCCGTGCCGCCGGGTGGGATGAAAAGCGGAAACGCTTCCCGGGGGAGAATGCGGGGCGTCGCCTCAAGCGCGGGATCGGTCTTGCCTGCTCCTATCGGGGGGTGGCTCTGGGGGCGGAGGGGGTCGATGCTACCGGAGCGATCGTGCGGATCCACTCCGACGGCTCGGTCGACCTCACCACCGGACTGGTCGAGATGGGGCAGGGTCTGAAGACCGTTTTCTCCCAGATCGCGGCCGGAGAGCTCGGTCTTCCGATTGAACGCATCCGTTATCAGGAGACGGATACTTCCACTATCGTTGACGGCGGTCCGACCGTTGCATCCCGCTCCACCATCATGGGCGGATCGGCCGTCCGCAAGGCGGCGATTGACGCCCGGGAAAAGCTCTGTGCCGCCGCGGCGAAGAAACTGGGGGTCCCCCCCGCCGGTTTGATCGCAGCGGACGAGAAGATTATGGTCAGGGACGATCCCGCTCGGTCGGTAAGTTTCCGGGAAGCGATTAAACTGGCCCTGGACGCGGGGATGAACCTGTCATCATTTGCCTGGCATGTCTCTCCCCCTATCTGGTGGGACGAAAAAGAGGGGAGAGGTGACGCTTACTTCACTTACGTGTACGGCTGCCAGATCGCCGAGGTGGAGGTCGACCCCGAGACCGGGAAAGTGAACGTCCTCGAGGTCTGGGCCGCTCACGACGTCGGCCGGGCCATCAATCCGGAATCCGTCCGGGGGCAGATCTGCGGCGGGGTGGCTACCGCCATCGGCTACGGGCTCCTGGAGGAGGTAGAACTGGTCGACGGAGTCACCAAGACCATGAACCTGGACGAATACCTGATCCCGACCGCGATGGACGTCGGCAAAATCCATTCTTTCATTATCGAGAACGAGGACAAGTGCGGCCCTTACGGCGCCAAGTGCATCGCCGAACCGACGGCGGAACTATGCGCTCCCGCCATCGCCAATGCCGTTTTCCATGCCACCGGCCGCCGGATCCGCGATCTCCCCCTGAACCTGGAGCGGATCGTTCTCGGCCACAAGCTGGTGAAGACGAAAAGGAGGGAGCGGTGATCGCCTTTAACCTGGTCAGGGTCGAGTCACTCGATGCGGCGTTGGATTTCCTGGCCGCGACCGGCGGAGAGTCAAAGATCATTGCCGGGGGGACCGATCTCCTGGTCGAATTGAGGGGGATCCCTTCCGGCGGGGAAGGCCCCACCGCTCTCCTCGATATCTCCGCCATTGCCGAGATCAAGGGGATCACGGACGATGACGGGACCATCACCATCGGGGCCGGGACCACCCACTGGGAGATACACACCTCTCCGGTCATCCGGGAATACGCACCGCTCCTGGCATCGGCCTGCTCCACCGTCGGCGCTACCCAGCATCGCAATATCGCCACCATCGGCGGAAATATCATGAACGCCTCCCCCGCGGCTGACAGTGTTCCCGCTCTGGTGGCGCTTGATGCCGAAGCGGTCTTCCGGTCCAAGAAAGGAGAACGCGTCGTCGGGATTACGGAGATCTACGTCAAGCCGTATCAGACCAACGCCGGTGCTGACGAGATGTTGACGGCCGTGCGATTCCGTCGCCTTCCCCCGGAGGCCAGGAGCGCCTTTATCAAACTGGGCCGGCGAAATGCTCTCGCCATCTCCCGGATGAACGTGGCGGTCATCCTGTTTCTGGACGGTGAGACTATCGTCGAGGCGCGGATCTCTCCGGGCAGCACGACGCCGATGCCGGAACGGATCGCTGCCGCCGAGAAGCTGTTGATCGGCCGGAAGCCCTCTAAGGAGCTTTTTCGACGGGCCGGGGAGGCGGTCTCCGGGGAGATGATCGCCCGCTCCGGTGTCCGCTGGTCGACACCCTACAAGAAGCCGGTGATTGAGGCATTAACAGCCAGGGCGTTGAAGGAAGCGTGGAAAAGCAGGGAGAAGCAGGGATGAGAATGGAAAAGCAGGGATGAGCAAGGATGAAACAATAGGTTATAAACGGCTTGTAGTTTCGCTACTTGGTAATCAGCAGAACGTCTTTAAATGAACTCTCCGGTGATGTAGATGACTGTTTGGAAGATGAATTGATAACCGAGGAAGAATTTCAGGAATTGGATAAATTATGCGGGACAACCGATTATCTCCTTAAACGGCAAATTGCATCTGTAGGAAAGATGGCTAAAGAAGGAACGTGGAAGTAGGGATGAGCAGGGAGCAGCAGGAAAGAGGCGGGTGATATCCGTGCTGTTCCGTATTATTCCGTGCTATTCCATCCTTCTCCCTGCTAATCCCTTCTATTCCGTGCTGCTCCCTGATAGTTTACTATGAAAACGATTAAACTCAACCTTACCATCAACGGTAAAAAACACTCCCTCAAAATTCGGCCTAACCTGCGCCTGATCGACCTTCTCCGAAACGAACTCCGTCTCACCGGCACCAAGGAAGGCTGCGGGATCGGCGAGTGCGGGGCCTGTACCGTCCTTCTCGATGGGAAGGCCGTCAATTCCTGTCTGATCTTGGCCGGCCAGTGTGCTGGTCGCGAGGTTGTTACCATTGAAGGCCTTTCCGATCAAAAGAGGCTTCACCCCCTTCAGCAGTCCTTTATCGATCACGGGGCCGTCCAGTGCGGTTTCTGTACCCCGGGCATGATCATGAGCGCCCTCGCTCTTCTCGATCAGAACCCGGCTCCCACCGAAGAAGATATCCGGATCGCCATCTCCGGCAACCTCTGCCGCTGTACCGGCTACACCCAGATCGTTGAGGCGATCAAAGCGGTAGCGGAAAATGAGAGGGGAGATTGGTGGCTCCACATCCCGCCCGCCGAGTGAGACCAACGGGCCCAGTACGTGCCGCCCAGATTGATGATTACTCCCGGGTGGAATGCGTATGACAGGGATGGAGCCAATTATTTCCACCTTGTTGGACAAAAAAGGCTTTGCCTTTTTTGTCCAACAAGGTGGAAATATTTTATTGCCCGGATTCTCCCCGCGGGGTAAAATGAAGACAGTTTTTGCGGATGATGTATCCTTGGCTTTGATTCAAACCGGGAGAAAACCGAGGGAGGTGAGCATGAGGCATAAAGCAACAATGGTCGCGGTACTGACAACGGTGATGATATTCATGCTCTCGTTCCCGGCGCCGGCTGACGATGCCGCCACCGCTCAGGCCCTGGTGGAGAAAGGAGTTAAGACGGCTCAGGTTGCCGGGATCCCGGCGGCCCTCCGGGCCATCGGCGATCCCGACGGTCCTTTTATCGTCGGAGATTTTTATCTTTTTGCCGGGCCCCTCGACAAGATCACGCTCTCCGCCCACCCCTACCGACCGCTCCTGGTCGGGCCGGATCTGAGTACGTTCAAGAACAGCCAGATGTTTTCCTTCATCGTCGAGTTCGTCAAGGTGGCTTCGGAAGCGGGCTCGGGCTGGGTCGAATACAGGTGGCCCAAACCGGGGGCCGAAGAGCCGAGCCTGAAAAGAACCTATATCATGAGGGTTCCGGGAGAGAATCTCTACATCGGCTGCGGCTATTATCCCCCCGCCACCCCGTCTCCGCCGAGACCGTCCCCGGCGCTTCCGTGATCTTCCTGAAAAAAACTCTTGCCTGCCACTGGCCGATCCCCTATAGTGCCGCGCTTCAATTGGAATTCCGAAACAGACGAAAAAGTGCCCAAACCAACATATCTTGTTTTTTCTGTGTAGTGCTCAGGGCTTACTGTTATGGATTGAGCTGTTGGATAAGAACTGATTTTGGGAATATCATCAATCTTTTTTAAGCTTAATAAGTGAAAATTCACTAAATTAGCGCCGGAGGCGCTAATTTATAATGAAACTGGCGGATTTACAAAAAGTCAATTATCCGGAGACGCTCGCCGAGGCTGTCCGGATCCTTTCCGATGAAACGCGGGGAGCGGTTCCCCTCGCCGGCGGCATCTCCTTCATCTTCGCGCCGATGGCTTCGGTCCGGGAGTTGGTCTGCCTGAGCCGTCTCCCGCTCAGCTATGTCAAGGGGGAGAACGGTGGTCTGCGGATCGGCGCCACCACCCCGATCGCCGATCTGGTTGCTTCCGCCCCGGTGAAGAAATACGCCGATGGCGTCCTCCGGGGCGCCGCCCGCCGGATCGGATCTACCCTGAACCGCAACCTGATCACGGTGGGGGGAAACCTGGTGCAGCCCTTTATCTGGTCGGACCTCTCCACCGTTTTTCTGGCACTGGACGCCCGGATTGTCATTCAGGGGCCGAAGAGCCGGGAGCTGCCGGCGGAGCAGTTTTTTTCCCGGATGCCCCGGCAGCTGCTGAAGCCGGGTGAGCTGGTGACTGAGATCATCCTTCCCGCCGTCGCCAAGAATTCCCGGTGTGCCTACGATAAATTCACCCTGACCGAAAACGACTTCGCCCTCCTGAAAGTAGCGATCTGTCTTTCCCGGACCGACCGCCGGTGCCGAGAGATCACGATCGTGGTCGGCGGCGCCACACTGTTGCCCCAGAGGATTGTGGCCGCGGAGGAAGTGATAAAAGGCAAGATCGGCTCCCAGATACTGGTCAATGAGGCCTCGGAGATCGCCGCCGAAGAGATCAAGGTCAGCAAGGACATCCGTTGCTCGGAGGGATATAAGCGGGATCTTTGCCGGGCCCAGGTCAGGGGGATATTGGAACGCATCCTGCTCGATCAAAAGGTACCCGAATGGAAATTATTCTAACAGTCAACGGGCGGCAGCATCGGGCGGAGGTCAGCCCGTCGGAAACACTGCTCGACCTCTTGCGTCTGCTGGGGTACAAGAGCGTCAAGTTCGGCTGCGGGGAAGGAGCCTGCGGCGCCTGTACCGTGATCATGGACGCGCGCCCCGTTAACTCCTGCCTGATTCTCGCCGTCACCGCCGGCGGAAGAAAGATAACCACGGTCGAGGGGCTGGGTACGCGGCAGAAGCCCCATCTTCTCCAGCTTGCCTTTGTCGAGTCGGCGGCGATCCAGTGCGGTTTCTGCACCCCCGGGATGCTGCTGGCGGCTAAGGCTTTATTGGACCGGAACCAGAACCCGTCGGATGATGAGATCAAAGATGCCCTTGACGGAAATCTCTGCCGGTGCACCGGCTACGTGCAAATTATCGAGGCGGTCAAGCTGGCCGCCCGGAGGCTGCGCTCAAAAAAGAAGAAGTCCTCGAAAACAAGTAAGTCAACTAAATCAAGTAAAACCACGAAGGACACGAAGAATAGCGGAGAAAATTAAATAAGATTTACCTCATTTTTTTTAAAAATCTTCGGGTTCTTCATGACCTTCGTGGTGAATTACTTTGTCGTTTTAGATGAAATCTCAGAAATTCAATGAAATAAACAAAGGCGTGGAGAAAGTAGATGCCCTCGGTCTGGCCGTCGGGCAGGCGAAATTCACGGATGATTACGAACGGCCGGGGATGCTTCATTGCCGTCTCCTGCGCAGTCCCCACGCCCACGCCCGGATCAAAGCCATCCGGACCGGAAAGGCGCGTTCTTTGACCGGGGTGGTGGAGGTCCTGACCTGGAAGGATGTCCCCCGGGTCCCGATCACGACGGCGGGACAGGGGTACCCGGAACCGTCGCCCTACGATGAATTCATACTCGATAACAAGGTCCGCTTCGCCGGAGATAAGGTCGCCCTGGTGGCCGCGGAAACGGGCGAGATCGCCGAGGAGGCACTCAAGCTGATAGAGGTTGAGTATGAGGTCCTCCCGGCGGTGCTGGATCCGCGAAAGGCGATGAGGGCTTCCGCCCCGGTCATTCACGATGAGAAGGAATGCCGGATCATGATCCCGGTTCCCTACGAGCCGGAGAAGAACCGGGTAGCCCGGGTGGAGGCTTCCGTGGGGGATGTCAAAAAGGGCGTCAAGCAGGCGGAGATGACGGTTGAAGACGAGTTCGAGAACCAGACCGCCAGCCATTCGGCGATCGAACCCCACTGCGCGTTGAGCTGGCTGGATGCAAACGGGCGATTGGTGATCATCTCCACGACCCAGGTTCCCTTTCATGCCCGCCGGATTGTCAGCCGGGCTTTGCAGATCCCCCGCCGCCGAATCCGGATCATCAAACCCCGGCTGGGAGGAGGGTTCGGGGGGAAGCAGGAGATACTGCTCGAGCCTTACGTCGGTTTGATCACCCTCAAGACCGGACGACCGGCCAAGATGCGTCTGACCCGGCGGGAAGTCTTTATGAGCGCCCGGGTACGCCATAATATGATTACCAAGGTTCAGGTGGCGGCCAAAAAAGACGGCTCCCTGACCGCGATCGATCTTTACGCCCTTTCCAACACCGGCGCCTACGGGACCCATGGCCTGACCGTCGCCTCCAACGTGGGGACCCGGACTCTCCCCATGTTCAAATGCCCGAATCTCCGCTTCAGCAGCGACGTGGTCTATACCAACCTTCCGGTTTCCGGAGCCTACCGGGGCTATGGAGGCACCCAGGGGATCCTGGCCACCGCCATCGCCATGGACGACCTGGCGGAACGGCTGGAGATGGACCCGACGGATTTTTATCTGAAGAATGTGATCAGCGGCGGGACGGAGGTGCCGATCCTGAAGGAACTCGGGGAGGGCCCGGTCATCGGTCAGCCGCATATCGGGTCCTGCGAACTTTCCGCCTGCATCCGGGCGGGCGCCGCGGCCATCGGATGGAAGAAGAAACGCGGCCGACCCGGAGGCGGGCGCTACCGCCGCGGCCTGGGGATGTCGATCATGATGCAGGGATCCTCCATCCCCTATATCGATATGGCGTCCGCGTTCATCAAGATAAATGACGACGGGTCTTTCAACCTCCTGATGGGGGCCACCGAGATCGGGCAGGGATCGGACACGGTCCTTTCCCAGATCGCGGCCGAGGTTTTGACGGTTCCGACCGACCGGATAATCGTCTATTCCTCCGATACCGATCTCACCCCCTTCGACGTCGGGGCTTATGCCTCTTCCACCACCTACCTTTCCGGGATGGCCGTCAAAGAGGCCGCCGAGAAGGTAAAAGCGCAGATTCTCCAGGTTGGCGCGGCGATGCTCAATGCCCCTCCGGACCGGGTGGAACTGTCCGGGGGGAACGTGATCGGGCCGAAGAAGAAATCAGTGACCCTGCAGGAGATCGGCACCCGTTCCCTGTATGAGAAAGACCAGTTCCAGATCGCCGCCATCGCGTCCCGGATTTCTCACGAGTCGCCGCCGCCCTTTGCCGCCCATTTTGTAGAGGTGGAGGTCGATCGAGCCACGGGCAAGGTGCGCGTCCTGGAATACGTTCAGGCTGTTGACTGCGGCACGCCGATCAATCCGGCCCTGGCCCGGGGCCAGGCGATCGGGGCCCTGATCAACGGGATCAGCTACGCCCTCACCGAGCGCTACATATTCAATAACAAGGGCGTGATGCTCAACCCCAACTATGGGTACTACAAGATTTATTCCACCCGGGACATCCCCAAGATCACCACTATCTTTGTTCCCTCTTATGAGCCGACCGGCCCCTTCGGCGCCAAAAGCGTGGGAGAGATCTGCATCAGCGGGCCCCTTCCGGCCATTTCCAACGCGATTTACGACGCGGTTGACGTCCGCCTCCACCGCGCCCCCTTTACCCCGGAAAAGGTCCTGGAGGCCGTCCAACTCCGGGAACGGGGTTAGAAGAAAGTTTAAAGTTTGAAGTGCCTAAAGTTTGAAGTTGCCTGACCAGCGCCTTCTCCCCGTTAATGTTATACCTGATTACTCTGATTTCTCTGAAAATAGTTGGACGTTGAACGTTGAACGTTGGATGTTCGACGTTCAGCTTTTCCCATCGCTGCGGCCCCTTTCTTTCAGCCGCGAAAAGGCGCAAAAAACGCAAAAGTTCTCCCGCCGCGGCCTTTTTCGTTGGACGGTGAACGTTGGATGTTGAGCGTTGAACATTCGACGTTCATTTTTTATCCGGTATTTCCTCCTTGAAGATACTCCATTTTTATGTTTCTATATCGGAAGGGCGTATTGAACATGACCCGTGTCCCTGTTCTTCAGGACAGTTTGAACCTGAAAGAGGTGTGTAATGCCTTCCGATCCGAGAAAGATCAACCAGAAAGAGTGCGTGGGCTGCCGGATCTGTGAACTGGTCTGCTCCCTGCGGCACTATAACCTGATCAACCCGCAGCGCTCCCGGATCCGGGTGTACCGGGAAGAAGACCGGGATGTCATCGAGACCTGCCGTTTCTGTAAGGACCCGAAATGCGTGCTTGCCTGTCCCACCGGCGCCATGCACATCGAGGACGGCCGGGCGGTCCATGACCGAGAAAAGTGCATCGTTTGCGGATCCTGTATCGAGGCCTGCCCCTTCGCCGGCGCGCTGCGCATCTTCGATGGCGAACTTCTCAAGTGCGATCTTTGCGCTGGTGATCCCCAGTGCGTGAAATACTGCCCGACCGACGCCCTGACCCTCCGGGAAGCGAAGACAGCTCAAGCCCCGGCTTAATAGGTTCTATCGGTCTTATCGGACCCATTCGCTTAAACAAAGGAGAAGAAAGATGGCGCAGGAAGGGAGGAACAAATATTACGGTTACATGGGCTGGATTCTGCGGGTCAATCTGACCACCGGCAAAATCTCGCGGGAACCGCTGCCCCGGGAACTGATGGAAAATTATATCGGGGGGAGGGGATTCGGCGGCCGTCTTCTCTCCGATCTTCTGCCCGATCCGGGCCCCATCGATCCGCTGGGGCCGGAGAATGTTCTTATCTTTTCCACCGGGCCCCTGAATGGGACCATGTCCCCTTCATCGGGACGGTACACGGTAACGACCAAGTCTCCCCTGACCGGCCTCCTCGGCGACGCCAATAGCGGCGGGGCCTTCGGCGCGGAGATCAAATACGCGGGGTATGACGTCATCATCGTGGAAGGCAGAGCCGACGAACTCGTTTATCTCACTATTCAGGACGGAGAGGCGGATATTCTGCCCGCGGCCGATCTGGCCGGGAAAGGAGTGATGGAGACCACGGATATTCTGGTCGAAAAACGGGGGAGAGAGACCAAGGTGGCCTGCATCGGCCCGGCGGGCGAGAATCTGGTCTTCTGCGCGGCGATCGCCAATGACAAGTTCCATTACCTGGCCCGCTGCGCGGTGGGGGCGGTGATGGGGTCGAAAAGGCTGAAAGCGATCGCGATCAACGGGACCCGCGATCTGAAGCTCTTCGATCCGGAAGCTTTTCTGAAAAAGACCGCGGACTGCTACCGGAAGATTTTTGAAGACAAGACCTACGCGGATTTCGCCTATTACGGGACCTCGGTCATCACCGACATCGCGGCCGAAAGCGGAGGGCTCTCCACCCGGAACGGGCAGACCGGGGTCTTCGATCACCCCGAGAACTACAGCAGTCATCATTACCGGGAACACTTCGTGGAGAGATCGGAGAGCTGCTTCTCCTGCATTATTCACTGCTCGAATTATGCCGTGGTCAAGGATAAAAAATTCCTCTGCCGGGGCAAAGGGCCGGAGTACGAAAGCTTTGTCGCGCTGGGCACGCGCCCGGATCTTCCGGATCTGGAACCGGTCATCTATGCCAACTACCTTTGTAACGATTACGGGATGGACACCATTTCGGTGGGCGGCATCATCGGGTTTCTCTTCGAGTGCAGCGAGAAAGGATTGATCCCCGAGCAATACCGGTGGGGTGACGCGGATGCCGTCATCGATCTGGTGAGAAAGATCGCTTTCCGGGAAGGGATCGGGGATGACGCGGCCCGGGGGATGAAATACCTGGCCGAGAAGATCGGACAGGGGAGCATGGATTTCGCGCTCCAGACCAAGGGGATGGAACTGCCCGCCTACGATCCCCGGACCGGGAAGGGTTTCGGGCTGGGGCTGGCGGTCGCCTCCCGGGGCGGAGATCATCTCCGGGCGCTGCCCAACTTCGAACTCCTCAGTTACAGTCCGGAGGAAGGGGTGAAGTGGTTCGGTGATCCCCATACCGTCGATCCCTACGCCTGGCAGGGAAAGGCGGATATGGTTCTCTGGCACGAGAATTTTGCCGCCGTGGTTGACTCCGCCGAGATGTGCAAGTACTGCATGTTCGCCACCTACGCCATTCTTCCTCAGGATATGGCGGAACTGATCCAGTACGCCACCGGTATCGAGTGGGACGAGGAAAGTATCATGAAGGCGGGCGAGCGGATTCTCAATGTCGAACGTCTCTTTAATGTCGCCTGCGGACTCACCCCGGCCATGGACTCCCTCCCCAAACGTTTCCTGGAGGAACCTCTCCCGGAAGGACCGGCCCAGGGTCAGATCGTCGAACTGGAGAAGATGCTCCCTCGTTATTATGAGGTAAGAGGCTGGGGAGAAGACGGACGACCGACAAGGGAAAAATTAGATGAGTTAGGGATTCCCGAATAACAGGACCACTGCAATAAGAGAGAGATGTATTGTAAGATAAATTCCAAATCACAAGTACCAAATTCCAAACAAATTCCAAATCCCAAGCACCAAACATACCAGGAAAAACCGCCGCAATTGGCGTTTATAACAAGGGTGACTTATCGTGTCATTTCTATTGTCCCCAATGGGCGTTGATAATAGATGTTTGTGATTTGGAATTTTGGTCATTGGGATTTATTTGTTATTTGGAATTCGGTACTTGGGATTTAGCTAAAAATGTTATTAATATCTTCGATTCACTCTCCAAAAAGAAGAAAAGTTAGTGTCTTATGAGAGTCACCGTTACCGCCATCAGCAAGTTTCAAAAGTATTTCCCGGCCCGGACCAGTGAGCTTGATTTCCCCGGAAAGACTTTCCCGGAGTTTCTCTCCTGGATCAAGACTGAATACGGCCTGGATGTCGCCGCCCACCGGAACATAAAGATCACCCGAAACTCGGCTATCGTAACGGACACGAACGAGTCGATCCGGGACGGGGACCGGATCAGTTTTATCCCGATCGTCGCCGGCGGGTAGCATGTCTCTGTCATGAAAGTCCGCCTGAGATTGATCGGTCCCCTTCGTCTTCCCCCGCAGGGGCGGGATTTCGGATGTCGTATCCGCCGGGGGACCAGGGTCCGGACGGTTTTGAAAAAAGCGCTCGGGTATGATGACCGCGAACTGGGATTTCTCCAGGTCTGCCGTGACGGCCGCCTGGTGGCGTTGGAAGAACCGATCAGGGAAG
The DNA here is from genome assembly GCA_963822585.1 of uncultured bacterium. Classification (GTDB taxonomy): domain Bacteria; phylum Auribacterota; class Erginobacteria; order Erginobacterales; family Erginobacteraceae; genus CAWGIE01. The sequence continues at coordinate 194,310 of CAWGIE010000036.1, read as the reverse complement.
ATTCGGACTTGCAGATTACACTGAGGCTTGGTGGAGGTTGACCAGACGGAGGTATTTTTTATTGTTGTTTCATTGCCGTTTCGCCTACAATTTCCCCTTCCGGAAAAATTCCGATTCGGCCGTGGCCGGAATGGAAGACATTTCAGAGCGTTATTCGAAAATAAAATGAGCTGTTTTTAAGATGCCGACGGTAAAGCTATTTGGTGCACTCCGGGACCGGGCGGGGACCGACCGGGTCTCTGTCCGGGGGGAGAGGACGATCCGGCAGATACTGGAAGTTCTTTCGAAAGAGTACGGCCCTCCGATCAGAGACCTGTTGCTGGAAGAAAGGGAAGGCGAATTAGTGCGCCGGACCCCGGTTGTCATCCTGATCAACGGCGTCACCCAGCTGGACCTCAATCGGACGGTGCATGAAGAAGAGAGCGTGACCATCTTCCCGTCCGTGGCGGGAGGGTGAGCGGATAGTGTATAAGAAAGCTTTATACGGAATAATCAGGTCGGGCAATCCGTATGTGATCACATGATGGAGTGATGGAATGATGGAGTGATGGAGTAATGGGGGCTGTCAGCGGGCTTCCATCACTCCAAAACTCCACTACTCCAACACCCCTTATGGTTTTAATATGGGGCTCTTTCATGAAGGGTGAGTTTAATTAAAAGAATACATTTTTAGGAGAAATATCATGCACGGATACGCCGGAAAATATCTCAGGATCAATCTAACCGACGGATCAATCAGGAAAGAGGCATTTCCCGAAAATCTGATCGAATACATCGGGGGCACCGGCATCTGCGCCCGGATTCTCTGGGACGAATTAAAGCCGGGTATCGACCCTCTTTCTCCCGATAATATCCTTATCATGGCCACGGGGCCGACCACCGGGACGCTTTTCCCCCAGAGCGGCCGGTATATGATGGCCGCCAAGTCTCCGCTGACCGGGGGATGGGCCGAAGCCCACTGCGGGGGACATCTCGGGCCGGAACTGAAATACGCCGGCTACGATTTCATTATCTTCGAAGGACGCTCCGAAAAACTGGTCTATCTGCTGATCATGGATGACGAGGTCCGGCTTCTTGACGCGTCCGCGATCAAGGGGAAGACGGTCAATGAGACGACCGATTACCTGAGGAGCAAACACCCGATCGAACGGGTGGCCTGCATCGGTCCCGCCGGGGAAAATCTGGTCCGGTTTGCCGCCGTGATGACCGATAAACACCGGGCCTTCGGCCGCTCGGGACTGGGGGCGGTCATGGGGAGCAAAAACCTGAAAGCGATCGCCGTCCTCGGTACGGGGGATATCACCGCCGCCGATCCCCGTCGCCTGGGAGAGCTCTTCCAGGAAGCGAAATACCGGTTTCAGGAAGGACCGGACTCGGAAGGCTGCCTTTCTTTACGGGAGTTCGGTTCCGCCGGCCTGGTCGAGATCGAAAACGAGATCGGAAGACTCCCCACGCGGAACCATAAGAAAGGGGTCTTCGACCTGGTCGGCCGGGTCGGTTCCGTCCGGATCCGGGACGAGTTCCGGGTCGCCAAGAACTCCTGTTTCAACTGCAAGATCCAGTGCAAGCTGGTAACCCTCTCCAAAAAATACGATAACATCGGCGAGGGGCCGGAGTATGAGACGGTCGTTTCGCTGGGCACCGGCTGCCTGAACTCCGATCTGGACGATCTGATTTACGCCAATCATCTCTGCAACGACCTGGGGATGGATACCATCTCCTGCGGGAGCGCGATCGGGTTCGCGATGGAGTGCTCCGAGCACGGCCTGATCCCCGATGAAGTCAAATGGACCGACGGCGAGAAAGTCGTCCAGATGGTCAAGGATATCGCTTATCGGAAGGGTCTGGGAGATCTGCTGGCCGAAGGGGTCAGGCGAGCCTCCGCAAAGATCGGCGCCGGCGCGGAGAAGTTCGCCATGCACGTCAAGGGGCAGGAAATATCCGGCCAGGACGGGAGGGCCCACCGTTCGGGGGGATTGACTCACGCCACTTCAGTCCGGGGCGCCGACCATCTCCGGGGCCTCTCCGTGATCGATGAGATCGGCTACCCCGAGATCGGACTCCGCCGGTACGGAGAGGATAAGCTGAAAGCGGCTCTTGACCGGCACAGCGAGGAATTCAAGGGGCAGATGGTATACGACGTGGAGCATTTCTACGCCGTCGTCGACTCGATGATCCTCTGCAAGTACGGGACCATGTATCCGCTCTGCTATTACTATCCGGATATCCCGGATATTCTCTATAGTCTGACCGGTATCGAGCTCTTTAACGATGAGGAAAACCTGAAAAGGATCGGAAAGCGGATCTGTGTTCTCCGGAGAGCGTTCAACCAGCGGGAGGGGATGAGCCGGAAAGACGACACGCTGCCGGAACGTTTCTTGAAAGAACCGGAGGAAGAGGGCCCCGCCCAAGGCCAGGTGGTACATCTTGATGTCATGCTCGATGATTACTATCGTCTCTGGGGATACGATGAGGATGGCTTGATCCGGCCCGAAACTCTTGACGAGCTGGGACTAGAAGACGTGAAGGAGGAGTTGTATAAAAACTGATGGAGTGATGGAATATTGGAGTGGGGGAGTAATGGAAGCGAGCCCCCAGTTCCAGTATTCCAACATTCCAATACTCCAGTACTCCCGGGCAATCCAATGTCTGGAAACGAACTAATAAATTCTTACCCAGGGAAATGATGATGAAACATCTGATTCATAAGAGCGACATTTGTTCCGGCTGTCAGAGCTGCCAGATGATCTGTGCTTTTACCTTTTTTAAGGTGAATAACCCGAAAAAAGCCCGCCTGGAGATCGACCGCATCTCCGATACCGAGACCCGGATGACTGTCTGCGTCCAGTGCCGCGAGCGCCCCTGTCTGAAAGCCTGCCCGGAAGGCGCCATCTCCGAAAAAAACGGTTCGGTTAAGATAGACAGCAAGAAGTGCACTTCGTGCGGAATCTGTATCGACGTCTGCCCCTATGGCGGCATCAAGTTTCATCCCGATTTCGGCGCCATCATCTGCCTGCAATGCGGTGTCTGCGTGAAGACCTGCCCGGTCGGCGCCCTGGAGCTCGTCGAATAAGAGAATATTTACCATGAAGAACATGAAGGACCTGAAGAATGAGAAAAGACGGAATCGTATTTATTTTTTTATTTTTCTTCGTGTTCTTCGTGGTTTTAATCGCTTTCCAGCCAATAAGTTCCGGTTACAATAACCTTGATCATGGATGTATTAGCAATAATGGGGAGCCCGAGAAAGGGGGGGAATTCAGACCTGCTGCTTGACGCTTTCCTGGCCGGGGTAGAAGAAAAAGGTGGGGAATATGAAAAGATTTCCGTGTGCGACTTCAGCATCTCTCCCTGCTTGGAATGTCTGGATTGCGAGACGACGGGGGTATGCGTCATTGATGACGGGATGCAGGCCGTTTATCCGAAGCTGACGACTGCCGAAAAGATCGTTGTAGCCGCTCCCATTTATTTTTATGGCCTGCCGGCCCAGTTCAAGGCATTGATCGACCGTTGTCAGGCCCTCTGGGCCCGGAAGCACCTGCTGGGGAGGCCGCCGGTCCACCCTTCCGGTGAAGCGTTCGCGCTGCTTTTGGGAGCGACGGGAGGAAAGGAACTTTTCCGGGGCTCTCTTTTGACCCTCAAGTATTTTCTGGAACCGCTCAACATCCGCCAGACCGGGAGCCTGCTCTTTAGGAAGATCAGCCGGACGGGAGATATCCTCCGCCATCCCACCGCGTTTAGCGACGCTCTTCAGTCCGGCAGGGAATTTGCCACCAAGGCACCAAGACACTGAGAAAAGAAGGAAAAGGAAAATACTCACCTTAATTTTTATTCTTGGTGCCTTGGTGTCTTAGTGGCAAAAAGTCAGAGCGAAGCGAGCTAATTTATAATGAAAATCACGACTGACATGCAGCGGTTGCTGACCAGGCAGAACGTGGTGATCGTGGGAACGGTTAATCCCGACGATTCTCCCAACATCTCCCTGAAAGGGCTTCTGAAAGTCGACCCTGAAGGATGTATCTATTTCAGCGATCTCTACCGGGGAAAAACCTTCCGGAACATCAGGCGGAACCCCCGGGTATCCGTACTGGTTTTCAGTATTGAGGAATTTAGAGGTTTCCAGTTTATCGGGAGAGCGGAACTCATCGAATCGGGCCCGCTTTTCAAGGAGGCGGAGGCTGATTGGCAGGCAAAAAAAAGCCGACTCCTGGGACGTCGGATCAGCAAAAACGTGAGAAAAGGCTTTTCCCACGGCAGGTCGGAATTCCAGCTTCCCTCGCTTAAGGCTCTGATCAGGATGGATGTGGAGCGGGTCTATGACATGTCCCCGGACCGTTCCCGGGAGGCGGATGAGGCCGGGACCTGATTGCCGTCGCTTGTCTCGCCGGTTATTTTTTATTCTTCTTTGTGCTCTTCGCGCCTCTGCGGCCCGGATAAATTACGCGGTTAATTTGTCGGGAGATGACTATTATCCCGGGATTTAGCTCCGGAATTTGCCCTCGCCGTTCCCCGCCAGGATATATTATAATCCCGGCCAGGAATATTTATGAGGGATGAACATAAATCAATTTCCGCCTGGCTGGCAAAGAGAAAAACCCGGGCCTGGGCGCATGCCGCGGTCATGCTCATTGCCGCCGGCGCCCTTCTGGGGATCGTATCGACCTGGGACCTTTTCCCGGCGTTGCCCCGCACCGTTGACGGCATGCAGCATTACCGGGCGGCCCAGGCCATCACCGGGTTCGTATTCTATCTTGCCTACCTGGGGATCATCCTCCGGGTGCTCCTGGTTGGAAGCGGCCGCGGTTCGATGACTCGGATGCTTCTCTGGATTCCGGCCCTGCTGGCGGCGGGGATTCTTATTGCCATCGCGGCGGCGATGTTCTTCACGCTTGGAAAGGAAGTACTGGACTGGGGAGGACTGGGAAAGGTGGAGCGGCTTGACGTGGCAGCCGGTTTCGCCGGCGCCCTCTCCATGATCCCCGCGGTCGCGATCATCATGTCGATCACCCCGTTCTTCATCCCCCTTGATATCCTGATGCAGATTCCGAAACTCCTGCTCTCCGACGTGCGAACCGGGATCAAGACCGTTGACAATTATATCCGCGAGGAGAGATCTCATTCGAAGCTGCCGCAGGCGCCCGAGGTGCTGGTGGTCGAGGACGACATCCACTGCGCGGCGACTGCCATGAGTTATTTTCGCAGCGTGGGATTGAAATGCCATCATGTTTCCGCGATCGACGACGCTGAGAAATACCTGCGGGCTCACCTGGACACGATCCGTCTGGTAACGCTCGATATATTCGTGCGAGTGGACAAACGGGGAAGCAATAAGACCGGCGGTGAATGGCTGACGGAGATTTCCGATGAATTTCCCCCGGACAAACGTTCTTTCCTGGTTGTCATCATCTCCGGCCACACCAAACTTCTGGGACCGGTCTCCCCCCGGGCCGACCTGGTGCTGCAGAAACCCTGGCTCCCGGCGCAGCTGACAAAATTCCTGCGCGAGAAAGGGATCATCCAGTAATTTGAACTATTAGGAATTTTTGAAAAAGAGAAATCTTGCAGTGTAGTATCGTCCTTTCGCTTTCGCGACAGTACTTGTAGGATCAGAATGCCTTCGGCATTCTTTGTAGGAATTGTAGGATCGCTTCGCTTGCGGTTCAGCAAGCCTTGCCTCCGGCAAGGCGATACTACATTTACTACATCTCCTACAAGTCCTGAGCGGAGTGAAGGACGATCCTGCATAAATTAGCGACTGAAGGGAGCTAATTTATATGGACCCGGAAAAGCATTTAATTATCCTGGTGGACGATGAGGAAGACATCCGTTCCTCCTACAGGCAGCGGCTGGAACAACGGTACGCCGTGTGTACTTTCGATTCCGGGAGGAGCCTGCTGAAGACGCTCGATCAACTCGATCCCTCTCTCTTTATCATCGATTGGCTGATGCCCGGCATGGATGGCCTGACCCTTTGCCGTAAACTCCGGGACCAGCGCCGGTTCGATCCGGTCCCGATCGCTTTCTTCACCGGGGTTGATCCATCGATGGAAAATATGCAGGCAGCGTTCCATGCCGGCGCTCAGTCGTTCATATCGAAGCAGGCCACCACCGACTTCATTTTCATCCAGATCGACACTCTCGTGAACTACCACCTATTGCTCGAGCGCTTTTTCAGCAATCAGAAACTGATTCTTTCCGTGCTGGAACACGACATGGCCAATCTCCTCACCAGCGTGACGGCCGGGGTGGAGATCCTCGCCATGCACTCCGCGTTTCGGAACCGGGAACTTGAACATCAGACGGGAACCATCCTGAAAGCCGCGGGCAACCTCCGGACATTATTTCTGGATCTCACCGAGGTGCTGGTATTCTATAGCCGGGAACTGCGGGCGCCCGAAAAGACCGAGAGACTCGAGGGGATCATGGAAGATCTGCGCGGCTATCTGGAGACCGTCCCCCGGGAGGTAAAACTTTTCTCCCCGGGATCGATGGAGCTGCCATGCGACCGGAACAGCCTGGGCCGCGCCCTCTATTACCAGGTCCGATTTATTGACCATCATCTACCCGCCGGTTTGCCGATAACGATCGGGGCTGTTGAAAATAACGAGGGTATTATCTTTACGGTTGGAGCCAGGGGGCGCTTTAAGACGGTATGGGAAAAAGAGATCGCCCTGAGGGACGGCCCAGGCGCGGCCGATAGCCATCGCGATCTCCTTTTTATAGAATACGTCAGACATGCCGCTCGACTGCACCGGGCCGATTTTTCAGTGATCGAAGGGAATGAGAGAACCGCTCTTCGCTTGATTTTCCCGCCCTCTCCCGATCCGGCCCGGTGACGGCCAGTGTGCGTTATCATTCCTTGTAAAAAGGCGGAGCATCGATTATTATTCTTGACGATATTAAAAATAAGAGTATAAGTATGAGAATAATAATAATTCCGCTGGGAAGTCTGATTTTGCTCCTGATCGGGATGCCGTTACCGGCGCAGGTAATCGAGGAGGATGCCTTTTTTACCTCCGCGATGAATCGCTTCTTCGACAAGGATGACGCGCTTAAACCATCCGTTCGGGTTGTTCAGGAATATGACGATAACATTGGCTTAGAACCGGATGATCCTAAAGAGGGAAGTTGGAAGACATATCTAGCTCCTACCGTGCAGCTTGAATTCCCCGGTGACCAGACCTATTTCCGTTTAGCATACACCCCGACGTTTATTGTTTACTGGACGAGAGACGATGTACTGGACCTTAACCAGCATGCGATGCTTAATATTCAACAAAATTTTACTCCCCGCGACAACATAGGATTGGAAGATTTATTCATCAGAAAAGAGGACCCGGAAGATATACGGCCGGCGGCGGCGCCGACGCAACGCAATGCCGACTATAACCGCAATCATCTCACATTAGCCTATACCCATAATCTGACCAGGAAATACATTATTTTCTTGAAATATCGTAACGAGAGAGATGAATACGATAAAGAATCCGGCCTCGCCGGCCTTGATTACTGGAGCAATAATGGAGAGGCTCATTTTCGCTATCAACAAAGTCCGAGTAATAAATTGGAATGCTATTATCGCTATCGGGTGAACGATTATGATACGTATGATTCAGATTATCAGTCTCACCTGCTGGCGCTGGAAGTGGAGTATCGGTTGGGAAAAGATCTGATTGCCACATTGAAGGGAGGGTACGAGAGTCGATATTATAAAGCAGGGAGAAGACTGACAAGTCCCTACGCAGGGGCTGATGTTTTGATACTGCTCAGCCAGGTTCTTGAAATCGATTTTAAGTACTGGTACAAGATAGAGGATACGTTCGAATTAAGCTATCTGGGCTATCAGGGGCAAGGTATTAATGCGCAAGCGACAGTCCATATCTCTCCCCGGTTATTTTTGACTCTATCCTCATCCGCTGAATTGGCCAATTTCCCCGCCAGCTTATCGCAAGATGGAGAACAGGTCTCGGCCCAAGAAAAATATCTGAAAAACATCCTCAGTGTAACGTATGAAGCGCAAAAGGATTTATTCCTTGAAGTCGGTTATATCCGTACCGATAATAACAGTGACTTCGTGGATGCATCGTATCGGCGCAATCAGGTGTACGCAAGAATCAATCTAGTGCTTTAACCTGGATTATTCATGAAAATTTTCAATTTTCATGAATAATCCAGGTTATTAATTCTCGTTCAATGTATATATGAATAGCAATCTTGTTTATACGGCGACAGCACTCTGCTTTTTCTTTTCCGCAAGGACAACGTGTTATTCTTTCTGTTAACGCTGCCGGCAGAAGTGGACCTCTATCTGTAATTCATTGCCGGAGAATTTGATTAAATGAAGATCTTTTCGTGCGTCTGTTCATTTAATCCTTGTCATGGGTCAAAACTAACACGATTTATGAATAAATCGGGTTAAGAACCTATCGGGGTAATGATGGAAAAAGTTCACATAGCTGATTACCGGAGAATACTGCGCAGGAGGTGGGGCATTATTCTCGCGATGACCGGCCTCGTCACCACTGTGGTGACGGTGATAACACTGAAGCAACCGGTTGTATACCAGGCGCGGGCCAAAATGCTGGTGGAAAAAGATCGTCCGGAGATATCAGTCTTCCCGCAGTATGAATCCATTTCGACGTTCGATCCGGTCAGGCATATCAGGACCCAGGCGGAAATGATCTCCAGTGATCCTATTCTGGAAAAAGTAATGTCTAAACTCCATCTGGCGGAAAAATGGTATCCGAATTCCCCTGACCGGGACTACAGGGCGTTGAAGAATCTGGACAATCACCTGAAAGTCGAGCACATCCCCCCTGCTAATATTCTGGTTATATCGTATGAAGATTCCGACCCGGTTCTGGCTGCCGAAATCGTAAATTCGATTGCCTCGGTCTTTGTCGAACAGAGGGAGCAGGTCAGAGGCCAGAATCTGGGAGGAGCCATCGGGATTCTTCGTGTCCAGCTCGAAGCCAACCGGGAAATACTCAAAAAATCAGAATCAGACTTGGATGCCTTTAAAAGGGAGAAGGAGCTGATCTTCATCGGGGACAGGGTAATAGATGAACAAAACCTGGCCGAGTTCAACCGCGCCTATATTTCGGCGAAAACAGAAAGGCTCGCCCAGAAAGGACAGCTGGAATCGTTGAAGAAACTCCCCTCCGAAGAGCGGATAGCCGCCCTGGCCGTAATGGAGGACAACCTGCATTTTCAAAATCTGCGCAATAAGCTGGATGATGACAAGGCTGAACTGGCGGAGCTTCAGGAAAAATATCAGCCGAAACACCCGGCTATACTGGAGATCAAAGCCCGCATAAACCAAACCCAGGATAGTTTGCAAAAACTTGCCCAGGGGATAGTTCAAGGCCTGGAGGTGGAATATCAAAAGAAACTGAAAGAAGAAGAAGGTTTGCAGGAAGCTCTGGGGCTTATCAAGCTGGAAGATTTTTTACAGGGCGAGAATCGTCTCGAATATATACATCTAAAAAGTCAGGTCGAGACCAACCGGGCTGTTTTGTTGGCGTTGCAGGCCCGGATTGAGGAGGAGACCGCGACACAAAGTCTTCCCGAAATCGGACTTGAAATTATCGAACCCGCGCTCGTCCCCAAATTTCCCATCAAGCCGAACAAAAAGATGAATATTTCTTTGGGGGTATTGATGGGGCTGGTGAGCGGTATTGTAATAGCTTTTTTCTTCGATTATCTTAACCAGGGCCTGGATTCAATTTCAGAAGTGAAGAGGGTCCTCAATTTGCCGATCCTGTCCGTTATCGCTAAAGACACTCCCCTGCTGGTAGAGGGAGAGCAGGATGCCGCCCATCTCGACCCCTACCGGATGCTCAGGGCGTATGTCCACTTCTGCAATCCGAAAAAGAAGTATACGACCTTCCTGGTGACCAGCACGGGGAAGGGGGAAGGGAAGAGTTTTACCCTGGTGAATCTGGCAATCTGCATGGCGAAGATGGGGGATAAAGTTTTAATTGTCGACCCTGATTTTCGCCGGCCCGGGATTCATAAGCTGTTAAAACTTCCCAACGAAACGGGATTGGTCGATCTTCTTGCCCAGCGGCTGAGCCTGGGAGAGGTTCTGCATAGAAATGCCCGGAATATAGAAAATCTGGATGTCATCACCACCGGCAGTGATTATGAGAAGGGGGTCATCCTCCTTAACTCGGAAACGATCAGGAAATTTTTAAAGGATGTAGAGGGCGGTTACGATATCATCCTTTTTGATTCGCCCCGAATATTGGGAATCAGCGATACTTTTTACCTGGCGGAGGCGGCGGAAGGAGTATTACTCGTTGTGGAACCCAATCATTACCCCCGCACGATGGTACTCCAGGCCAAACAGCAACTGGAGACCACCGGGGCGAAGATTCTGGGCGTGGTTATCAACAAGGTTGATTTTACGGGGGGAGAGATGTATTACCGATATTATCAGTACGAGAAGGATGAAGAACCAGGTTTCCGCCCGAGGGCGGAAAAACCTGCTTGATCTGTATACGATGAGTATATATAGAAAAGTTTATTATTTTCTCATTGGCATTTTTCTGCTTGCCTCCGCCGCGGACGGATCCCCGCAATACAAATCCTATCTGGTTCAGCCGCGAGATGTCCTGGAGATAAAAGTCTGGAGACATCCGGATCTGGACACCGTCTTGGAAGTGGATAAAGACGGGAACATAAATCTTCCTCTGCTGGGGACAGTCCAGGTGACCGAGTTGACCTCACAGGAGATAGAAACAAAACTCACCGGACTCTGGGGCGCGGATTACATCAAAGACCCCTCTGTCTCGGTCAAGATACAGAAAAAGAAATTTTTTGTGCTGGGAGAGGTCAAGGAACCGGGTTCATATGATCTGGAGGGGGATATGACCGTCCTCAAGGCTATCTCCATGGCCGGGGGTTTTGCCGATTACGCGGCCAAGGGCAGTGTCTATATCCTGCGGGGGAAGAATTCCGAGAGCAAGAAAATAGAAATAGATATTTCGAAGATTCAAAAAGGCAAAGAAGAAGATATCGAAATTCAGCCGGGTGACATTATAACCGTCCCGCAAAGCTTTTTTTAATTCCTTTCAGGAAGAAATATATCTGTAGAGAGCCTGATATCTCCCCAGAACTATCCCGTACCCTTTTTTCCCATGAAGCAGGTTTTTTTTAACCAAGGAAAGGTCTCCGTTATTGATGTGCCTGTTCCGGTCCTCCAACCGGGAACCGTTCTCGTGCAGGTACAGTATTCTCTGATTTCAACGGGGACTGAGTTGAGTAATCTCCTGGTCTCCGGTCAGCCTATCTGGAAAAAAGCGCTCAACCAACCCGAGAAAGTTCAAAAAGCATTAAAAATGGTGAAAGCCGGAGGAGTGGCGGAAGCGGTGGCCAGGACAAAAGCCGTTGATCGAGAAAGCTCGGAAGTGTATCCGGGTTATAGCTGCTCCGGTATTGTAGTCGAATGCGCCCGAGATATTGAAGATTTGAGCCCGGGTGTAAAAGTGGCTTGCGCCGGGGCCGGCATCGCCTCCCACGCTGAATTCGTATCTGTCCCCCGAAATCTGGTCGTTACGGTTCCTGCTGGCCTAAGTCTGAAAGAGGCGGCGTCAGTTGCGGTGGGCTCGATTGCCTTACAGGGGATAAGAAGGGCCGGGGTACAATTGGGTGAGACCGTAGCAGTTATCGGCCTCGGTCTGCTCGGGCAGCTCACCGCGCAACTATTGAAAAACTCGGGCTGCCGAGTCATCGGCTTCGATCAAAAAAAGAGCCGGGTAGCACTGGCCGGGACGCTGGGTATGGAGCATAGTTTTAACATTAACGAAGCCGATCCGGTTTCTGAAGCATTGAGACTCACTTACGGCCGGGGAACCGACGTTACCGTCATCTGCGCCGCCACCGGGAGTCACCTGCCTCTGCAGCAGGCCATGGAGATGACCAGGAAGAAGGGGAGAGTGGTAATAGTCGGTGAGGTGGGTATGCAAGTGCGACGGAAGCCCTTCTATGAAAAAGAAATAGACCTCCTGATCTCCTGCTCCTACGGCCCGGGAAGATATGACCCGATCTATGAGATTAACGGTCGCGATTACCCGTTCGCCTATGTCCGCTGGACAGAGAATCGCAACATGGAGGAATATCTGCGGCTCATATCAGAAAGCAAGATACAGTGCAACCCTCTGATAACCGGTGAATATCCTCTTAGTGAAGCTGCCGGGGCTTACCAGGACCTTGCCGAAGAGGGGAAAGAGAATCTCGCCAACCTGATTTTTTACCCTGCCGCCAAAAAGGAAACAACCGGTGCCCTTACGACTGGTGAAGAGCACAGGATTCAATTGAGAGGGCCCGGGCTGAAAAAGACCGGTATTATCCAGGTTGCCGTTATCGGGGCCGGAAGTTTTGCCCGGGCAGTTCATCTGCCCAATATCAAGAAATTGCCGGAGCTGATATCGCTCAAGGCGGTGGCCGATATCTCGGGGACGAGAAGCAACCAGGCAGCCCGGCAATTCGGGGCCGAATACTGTACGACCGATTATCGGCAAGTCCTTGCCGATCAGGAAGTGGACATGGTGATTATAGCCACACGCCATAATCTCCATGCTTCTCTGGCTATCGAATCCCTCAAGGCCGGGAAAGCGGTGTTATTGGAGAAACCGATGGCGGTTAACCGGAGAGAACTGGAGGAACTGATCGGAGTAATAGGAGACAGCCGCCTCCCCTTCATGGTCGGCTTTAATCGGCGGTTTTCCCCGTGTGCGATCAGAGCCCGGGAAGTCCTTTCCGGAACCGGCTCCCCGCGTATGATCAATTATCGAGTTAATGCCGGATTTCTGCTCCCGGACCACTGGACACACAGTCGGGAAGGAGGGGGAAGAATAATTGGCGAGGCCTGTCATATGTTCGACCTCTTTAACTTCTTTGTTGATTCAGAGGTGCGGGAAATCAAAGTTCTGGGTGCGGGTAGAGGCGACGGGAGTCTTTCTTCCTCGGATAATTTTACCGCCCAATTAAAATACGATGATGGCTCCATCTGTTCCCTCATGTACACTGCGCTGGGACACGGCTCCTGGGGGAAAGAGTATCTGGAGATATATTGCGGTGGGAAAGTCATCGTTATTGATGACTTCAAAGAACTGACTATACGGGGAGACCGTCGCAAAGGGATTAAATCCCGAAAAATCCGGAAAGGACATCTGGAAGAGCTAAAGGAATTTGCCCTGGCTGCCGGGGGCAAAAAAGAGGAACCGATCCCCCAGCCCCAGCTCATAGCCGCTACCGAGGTCAGCTTTACCGTCGATGAACTTTGCCGGGTCGGTTCCAGTGGGGTAGGGGTATAATTCTGTCTTGCACTTTCAGCTTCCTGACAGAGTGTAATCAAGAGATTGTAAAAAAATCCAGAACCTCTATATAGCAGAAGTTCTGGATTTTTAATAAGTAGATCAATAACCCTGATTTTTTAATCTTCTACCTCATAGGCTTCGAGTTCGTTGATGCCGCCGCCCCGGTTGTAGTAGCCGTCGACATGAAGTCGGATGTAGCGGGCCGCCGCTTCCTCAAGGGGTATCGCCACCCAGGAAGGGGTCGGCGAGAACGACTCGGTACCGCTTCCCACCTCGGAGTAATCAATGCCGTCTTCGGAGATTTCGACTCTCCAGCTGGTGGCGGCCCGGTCGTTATACCCGTCATTATGAGTGTTGAGCCAGCGGATCTCCGACAGGTCGTGGATATCCTCAAGGTCCACCTCCACCCAGCCGAGGGTATTGTCGGGAAGAAGCCAGTAATCAAGACTACCCTCTGAACAACTCCCGTCGGTAACATGATCGGGACCAACGTTGGGATTGCTGGTGGCGGAAGCGGTCACCGGTTTTCCCAGAGCTATGTTGTCGGGTAAAATCTCGGAAAGAGCATAAACTTTTATCTCATTCAACCCTCCCCCCCGATTATAGTAATCGTCGACATAAATGCGGACATACCTTCCCACCAGGCCGCTGACGGCGGTAACTTCCACCCAGCCGGGGTCTGTCGAAAATTCTTCATCTCCCGCGGCCACATCCTCAAACGTCACGCCATCCTCGCTGACCGCCAGATGCCACTCAGTGGTTGCCCGGTCGTTATAGCCATCATTATGGGTGTTCAGCCAGTCCACCCGGCATAATTCGTAGCGGTTTCCCAGGTCAACCTGCACCCAGCCGGGGGTCGAATCCGGCAGAAGCCAGTAATCAAGAATGTCCTCCAGGATGCTTCCATCGGTAACATGATCGGGACAAACGTTGGGATTGCTGGTGGCGGAAGCGGTCGCTGGCTTGCCCAGGGCGATATTTTTTAGATCACCATAGGCCTCGATTTCATTCACGCCGCCGCCCCGGTTGTAGTAGCCATCCACGTACAGCCGCAGGTAACGGGCATCAACCTGAATGTGTTTGAATTCCACCCAGGTCGGTTCGGAAGAAAATTCCTCGGTCCCGCTGGTGTACTCGGTGAAGGAGGTCCCGTCGCTGGAGATTTCAAGCCTCCAGTCAGTGGTGGCCCGGTCGTTATACCCGTCATTATGGGTGTTCAGCCAGCGGATCTTATGGATGTCATAGATGCCTTCCAGGTCAACCTGCACCCAGCCGGTGGTCGAATTCGGCAGGAGCCAGTAATCAAGGATATTCTCCAGGGTGCTCCCATCGGTGACATGGTCGGGACACACGTTGGGATTGCTGGTGGCGGAAGCGGTCGCCGGCTTGCCCAGGGCTATGTTGGGACTTCCCGGATTATCCAGGGTTCCGCGAGCTTCGATCTCGTTGATGCCGCCCCCGCGGTTGTAATACCCGTCGACCTGGAGGCGGATGTAGCGGTAGGAGATCTCCGGATCGCAGGGAATGATGACCCAGGAGGGTGATCCGGAAAATTCCTCGGTCCCGCTGGCGATCTCGGTATAGACCACCCCGTCCTTGGAAACTTTCAGACTCCAGTCGGTGGCGGCCCGGTCGTTATAGGCCCCGTCATGGGTGTTCAGCCAGCGGATCTCATCCAGGAAGTAGGGATTGCCCAGATCCACCCGCACCCACCCCGGGGTATTGTCGGGAAGAAGCCAGTAATCAATAGTATTCTCCAGGTAACTCCCGTCGGTGACATGATCGGGACTGACATTGGCATAGCGGAAAGCGGAAGCGACCGCCTGTTTCCCCAGGGCGATGTTGGGACTGGGAGGGCTGTCCGGGATCCCGCAGGCTTCGATCTCGTTGATGCCGCCCCCGCGGTTGTAGTACCCGTTGACGTTCAGGCGGAGGTAACGGTAGGAAACATCATGGGCGAAATCGGTTATCGCCACCCAGGAGGGGGTCGCGGAGAACGGCTCCGTCCCGCCGGCGATCTCGGTATAGACCACCCCGTCCTGGGAAACTTCCAGGCTCCAGTCGGTGGTTGCCCGGTCGTGATAGGAGCCGTTATGGGTGTTCAGCCAGCGAATCTGATCCAGGAAGTATAGGCCGCCCAGATCCACCCGCACCCACCCGGTGGTACTGTCGGGAAGAAGCCAGTAATCAAGAACACTCTCCGAATAACTTCCATCGGTAACATGATCGGGAGAAACATTTGAATAGCGGTAAGCGGAAGCGGTCGCCGTCTTGCCCAGTGCTATATTGACCGGGGAAGGGGAGGGGAGCGGAGTGGGATCTCCGGCCGTCGGTGTCGCGGTCGGCGGCGCGGGTGTCGTGGTCGGTTCTATCGTCGCTGTCGCCGTTGGCTGGGCGGTCGGGGTAGCGGTCGGCGGACGGGGTTACGATGGCCGTCGCATTTGGCGTCGGAGTCGCCTGGGGTGGGTCAGGTATCTGCTGGTTTGCCCCGATGTTGGTACCGTCACTGGCGCCCAGAAGGGCGGGGGATCCATAGCGAAGCGCATAGTACTCGTCCGGGGTGGTACCGGTAGCGATAAACATCGGGTCGGATGTAATGCAGTCATTCATGGCAAAATCGGTCGGCGCATTGTTCCACCCTACGGCCCCGCGTTCCTCCGGCCATTCGTACGGATATTTATATGTGGGCCACCAATCGTTGCGCAGGTACCACTTCCAGAAAAGACAGTTCTGGACGTTGACGGTCCCTTGCATCAAGGAATCGGTGTCGACGATCATGTACCATTTCTGACGGGAGAAGATATTGTCCCGGATAATAAACCTCGGCCCATTCCAGTTCCCGCTGCCCGCCCACCAGGCAATGGACATCTGCTGGGCCAGTTCGGTTCCCTGGATCGGATCCGGCAAGTCCCCGATCCACCAGTCCACCGTATTGTGCGCTACCAGTACGTCATAGGAAGGAGACAAGCCTCCGTTGTTCTGGAAATCAATGAACGTCCGACAGGCCCAACAGTAGTTATAGGTAATCTCAACCGTCGCGGTACCCGCGGACGAGACATTGTAGGTTAAACCGGCAGGTTTTCTCCCCGAATCGGGGTGGTGCGAGTGAAGCCAGTTACCCGTGACTTTGAGGCCAATGCAGGCGCCATATTCGGCGTCGATGCAGTCCCCGGCGGTCTCATGGATGTTGTTATTCGCAATCGTGACATTGTTGCCCATCAATCGGATACCCTGATCCCCATCGTGGATCTCGCAATTCCGGACCGTCCAGCCGTTCTTGGCGCTATTGTAGTCTCCGACGATGTAACCGGTGCGAGGGTTGCTGCGGGTGTTATCGATTTCGAATCCATCCAGGACGACATTGTCCGCCGCGATCTGGACCGCGCAATTATTCCAGTTTTGGTAGTCGGTTTTGATCTTAGGACGCGTGGTCTCGCCGGGAGCCGAGCGAAGGGTGATCGACTTATTGATAATAAGCTGGGTTCCGGCAGTGATGGTGTAGATCCCCTCGTGGACCTCGATCGTATCTCCGTTCGCCGCGGCGGCAATTGCGGCTTGGATTGTTGCGTAACAACCGCCTCCGCCACCGGGTCTTACACACAGGATAGGGGCCATCGGCGAAGGATCCGGAGTGGCGGTCGGCTGGGCGGTCGGTGTCGCCGTCGGCCGGACGGTCGGGGTCGCCGTCGGCCGAACAGTCGGTGTCATTGTCGGCGACGGAGGGTGAGTTGTGCTCGGCCGGGGCGTCGGGGTCGCGGTTGGCAGCGGGGTTATTGCAGCTGTCGGCTCGACGGTCGGGGTCGGAGTAGGAGGGGGAACCAAGGATGTGTACTTTAAAATTGTTCCTCTGTCGCCAACCGCCCACCCGTGGCGGCTGTCGAGAAAATCCACTCCGTTCAATGTTAGATCGGTCCCGCTTATCCGCGGTTCCCAGGTATTGCCGCTGGTCTCGGTATGAAGGATCGTCCCTTTGCCGCCTACTACCCAGCCGATTTTATTATTGATGAAGACAACGTCTTCCAGCGAGGCTTTGGTCCCACTTTCCTGTTGTTTCCAGTTCTGTCCCGTATCCTGGGTAAAGAGAATCGTTCCGGTTTCTCCTATCGACCAGCCGGAATATGGCTTCGGCTGGGGAAAATCTATCCCCAAGAGATCTTCCCGCACACCGCTTTCCTGTGTCTTCCAGTTCTCTCCTCCATCCTCGGTATAAAGAATAAGCCCGGTATTACCCGCCACCCAGCCCTGTTTTTTATTCACAAAAACCACATCATGTAAGTCCGGGAGAATGACCGGAATCTGGGAAATCCATTGCTTCCAGGTTTTACCGCCATCTTCCGTTCTCAGGATCGTTCCTTTTGCTCCGACCGTCCAGCCATGTTGATCATCAAGAAAATAAACGCCGTAAAGGTCGGTTTCGACTGAACTTGGCTGTTGATGCCAGCTAACTCCACCATCTTCGGTATGTAGAACGGTTCCCTTTTTACCGACCGCCCATCCCAGATCTTTGTAGAATGAAACCGCCAGCAGGTCGTTGACTTTATAATGACTCTGCCAGAGTCTCCAGGTATCTCCTCCATCCGTAGTCCGGAGGATGGTTCCTTGATCGCCGACTACCCAGCCGGAATCCTCCGTCACAAAATCAACCCCTCTAAGATTGGAGCTCACTCCGCTTATTTGGGACTTCCACACAGTCGAGTAAAAGTTCTTCCGCTTCCCAGTATCCAATCGCGGAAACGCCGCCAATGTCTTCGCCCATTGCCCACATCTTGGTACTGATGCCGCTACTCGATCGTAATTGAGCAGCAGTCCCGGCAACCACACAGGGAGCACCGGTCCGGTCGAGTCTCCAGGACTCGTTGTCGCCCACATCGATGACCGGCTCATCATCCAGCACCCAGGAAATCCCATCCTCCGACGTCCCGTGGCCGATGCCCTTTGCGTCGTAAGCCGGCGCCTGACCGTCGCCACCCGCGTACCACATGTGGTAGAGTCCGTCGATCATAAGAACGCTTGCCCGGTAGGCGTACATGCCGTCCCACCCTCCGGCGCCGCCGGGGACGATCACCGGCTGATCGCCGTAACGGATCCAGAAGATGCCGTCGGTGGAGTAGGCCAGCGATATCTGTCGCATGCTGCCGTCCGGGGAAAAACCCTCGCTGGCCGAGTCGTAATACATCACGTAGCGATAGGAGAGAGGAGCGTCGTCGGAGCGGTTCCGGGCCGTCTTACTCCCGGTATTGGCCGCGTTGGGGTTATAGATAATGTACCCGGGCCCCTGGAGACGGTAAAACCAGTTCTGCAGTTCCGAATAGGCGGCGTTGTTGAAGGCTCCGGCGGTGGCCTCGCCGGTAAGAGGGGCAGCCTCGCCCCCGGTCACCAGGGGAAAGAGCCGGCTCTGCTCGATCGCCCGGTCACCGTACCAGTTGATCCCGTCTTCCGACGCGGCGTAATGAATCGCCCCGATCGAGTCTTCCTGCTCCGGACCGGTCCAGTACCATATCTTGTAGAGAGGGCCGCCGACGTCGCCGAAGCGGTCCTGGTCGTAGAGAACCACCGGCCGGTCGTTGTCCCCCGAATAAAGACCATCGAGCATCCCGGCCGAGCTTTTCTTCCAGGTAACCCCGTCAGCGGACGAAGCGCATCCGAGGCTCATCCTTTCCAGACCCCGGTCGTAAGCGCTGTACCACATCTTGTACGTGCCGCCGTTCTCTCCGAAGGCGGCGGCGTCAAAGACCACGCAGGTGTAATCCACCCCGCCCTCCGTCGTAAAGACCGGGTTGGCCGGGTAATCTATAAAGGTTTTTCCCAGTCCCTGCGCCCCGGAAATACATGGGCGATACCAGGAACAATACACAGATCAAATTAGAAGACAGTATCCTCATTAGCATCTTAATAGAATAGCAAGCACCGTGCCAGAATAGAAAAGGTGCCGGACTTTCTATTTAAGACTAATTGAGAGACAACAGGATAGGGAAGAAAACAGAAAGGCGCGGGGAGAAGGGGATAGGTCAGAAACAGCAGTTAAGGTATCGCGGATGGGAGAAAAATAATGCTAAAAATGACATTATTTTGAATCTGTGTCTGATTTAAAAAGACGGGATGTCAGGGAATATTTATCCATCTTGCGGCGTAAAGAGCGAAGGGGAACATCAAGTTCCTGGGCGGCCCGGGTCACGTTACCGCCGGTCTGCTGGAGTTTTTCCTCGATTAAATACTTTTCAAATAAGCTGACTTTATCATCAAACGATGCCAGGTGGTTGAAATCGGGGGTTTGTAGCGCCCCGTTCCCCCGAAGGTGCCGGGGAAAGTGCTCCAGAACCAGGTTATCCCCGTCAACCAACGCCGCAATGCTCTTGAGGATGTTTTCCAGCTCCCGGATATTGCCCGGCCAGTTATACTGGAGGAGAAGGTTCATGGCGCCGGAGGAGATTTTCAGGTCTTCCTTTCCCAGTTTCTTGAGTATATGCCGGGTCAGCAGCGGGATGTCTTCCTTATGCTCCCGCAGAGGGGGGATGTTGACGCGGATGACGTTCAGGCGATAGTAGAGGTCCTCCCGGAATTTCCCTTCTTCCACTGCACGGTAGAGGTCTTCATTGGTGGCCGCCAGGACCCTGATGTCAACCGTGATGGTGGTATCGCTCCCCAGGGGCTCAAACGTCTGTTCATCAAGGACCCGAAGAAGCTTGACCTGGGCGGAGGGACTCAGAGTCCCGACCTCGTCCAGGAAGAGGGTCCCTCCATGGGCGGAGCGGATCTTCCCCTGACGGTCCTTGACCGCTCCGGTAAAAGAACCCTTAAGATGGCCGAAGAGTTCGCTCTCCATCATCGTCTCCGGGAGCGCCCCGCAGTTTACCGTCGACCAGGGGCCCTTCCTTCCGGTCGCTGTTATGATGGATGGCCCGGGCCACGATCTCCTTGCCGGTTCCGGTCTCCCCGGTGATCAGAACGCTGTAATCACTTTTGGCGGCGATATCGATCAGTTCATAAACGCCCCTGATCGCCTTGCTCTCCCCGACCAGATCCTGGTAGGAAGCTTCCGATTTCAGCCTCCGGCGGAGCGATTGAATCTCCTTGATCAGACGGTAGTGTTCGCCGATCCTCTGGAGGATGATGAGAAGCTCTTCCTGGTCCAGGGGTTTGGTCAGGTAATCGAACGCTCCCTTCCTCATCGCCTGGACCGCGTCCTTGACGTTCCCGTAGGCGGTCACGACCAGGATGGTGAGGTCGGGGAATCCCTTGTGCAGTTCTTCCGCCAGCCGGATTCCATCCATCTCCGGCATCCTCACGTCGGTGATCAGAACCTGGAAATCACCCTCCCGGAGCTTTTTCATCGCCTCGGAAGGAAGCGCCGCCGTCTCCACCTCATAATCGTGCATCTTTAAAAAGGTGCCCAGGCTTTTTCGAATGTTCTCTTCGTCGTCCAGCACCAGCACCCGCAGCGGCTTCATGGTGTTCTCCCCGCCGGAATCTGTATCCGGAAGACAGTGCCCTTTCCTTCAGGCGATTCAAAAGTGATGCTTCCCCGGTGGCTTTCGACGGTTCTGAATACCTGGGAGAGCCCCAGGCCGCTCCCCTTGGCCTTGGTGGTGAAGAAGATGTCGAAGATCTTGTCCTGGATCTCGGGGGGGATCCCGCACCCGTTGTCAGATACCTCGAGGGATATGCCTTCGGGGACGCTGATGGTTCTGATCCCGATCCGTCCGCCGGTTTTGACCGCTTCCAGCGCGTTGAGGAGAAGGTTGAGAATCGAGCGGTGGAATTCGTCTTTTTCCAGCTTCACCGGCGGAAGTGTCTCGTCGTACTCTTCCGAGAGTTGTATCCGTTTCTCTTCCAGTTCGATCCGGCGCCCCCGGACCACTTCCCGGATAACGGTGTTAAGATCGACTTCTTCCCGTTCATGGCGTCCCGGACGGGCAAACGACATGAAGCGGTCAACCATCTCCTTCAGCCGGGTGATATCTGACCTCAGGATCGAGATGCTTTCCCGGGCCAGTTCCCTCGCCTGGGCGATATCGGTGGAGGTGTCACAGATGGTTTCTATGTTGGCAGTGGAAAAGGACATCGAGTTCAGGGGATTTTTGATCTCATGGGCCACCCCCGCGATCAGCTTGGCGATGGCCGCCAGTTTCTCGGACTGGACCAGTTTTTCCTGGGCCTCTTTGAGATCATCGAGGGACTGCTCCAGCGACGCGGTCCGCCTGGCTACCTCGACCTCCAGGTTTTTACTGTATGTCTCCATTCTCCGGTAAAGGTTCGCGTTGTCGATGGCGACGGCGAGCTGCCCGGCGATCTGGCGGAGGATGATCTCGTGGGATCTGTCATAGGCGTTCGACTTCATGCTTCCGAGGTTGAGCGTGCCGATCGCCTGTCCCCGCCGGATCAGGGGGACCACGATGCCCGATTGCGCCCCGGTCTTTCTGATAAACTCATCCTCGAGAAACTCGTCCTTTCGGGAAAGCTCACCCCGGATCAGGGCCCGCTTGTTTTTTATCACCCATTCGATGCCGGTACCCTTGATCGGGTAAGTGTGGCCCGTCTCCGTCTCCCGCCCGTCTCCCGGCTCCAGAAAATAAACCTCGTTTATCGTGTCCGACCCCCAAGCCAGAGAGATGCTGGCCCGGTCGAAGGCGACCAGTTTTTTCGCCTCCCGCACCGCCAGCCCCAGAATCTCTTTCAGGTCCAGGCTGGAGGCGATCGCGTTGGTGATTTCGTTGATGATTGCCAGTTCGCGGGCCTTTATCTGAATTTCCGCCCGGGATTCCGTCAGTTCGGCCGTCCGGTCCTGTACCCTCTTCTCCAGAGTCCTGTTCAACTCTTCCAGGCTCTTGTTGGATTCTTTCAACTTGGCGAGGAGTCGGCGGTTTTCTATTGTCAGCCGCTGTCGTTCCAGTGCCCGCCGGACAATCTGATAGAGTTCCTCCATCTGGATCGGCTTGGAGAGATAGGCGAAGGCACCCAGCTTGATGGCCTTGACCGCCGTCTCCACCGAGGCATGCCCGGTCATCAGGATGACCTCGGTCTGGGGTGAAAGCTGCCGGATGCGTTCCACCAGATCCAGGCCGTTGATGTCGGGCAACTTGATGTCGACCAGGGCCAGGTGGTACGCCTGCTCCGGCCCCGCGCCATCAATCTCGCTCCAGGCGTCCTTTCCCGTCCCCACGGTCTTTACCCGGTACCCCTCCGACCGGAGAGCCAGATCGAGAACCCGCTGAATTTCCGGCATATCGTCTACTATCAGTATCCGTTCAGACATGCTGAAGGCCTCCCGATTGAAGATGTTTTGCTATGGTTAGAATTCAGTCTTGATCAGGAAATACATATCATTAAAGGCTCTTTTTATAAAGGCAAAATGTAATAAATGTAGTAAAAGTTTTTTGATCGGAAATAGCTTGACCTGTTCCTCCGCCTCCAGTAATAAGAATGGGCTGGAACAAGCATCTCCTTAACCCGATTTTATTCATAAATCGGGTTAGTCTTGAACAAAGCCAGGGCTAATATCAATAGCGGAGTAATTAATGAAAATAGCATTGCTTGGACCGTATCCCCCCCCCCTGGGAGGCGTGTCGACAAATGTTATGCATCTTTCCCGGCTTCTTCGTGATGATGGATACCAGGTAAAAATATTTGTCGAAGAGAAAGAACAGGCATCCGCTCTCCCGGTTACACACTGGTATCCGGCCCGTTCGTTGCATCCCTCCCGGAACTTGCTGTTGAAAGTGAAGGAATGCGGCCCTGACGTGCTCCATTCGCATGCCTCTACAGTCCGTAAATATGATGCCCTGATCGCCCGGTTACTGTCGGTGCCTTTGATTTACCAGATCTACGGGGAACGATTCCCCGAACAATTTTCCCGCTGGTCTTTCTGGTCCCGGCGATTGACGGTCTGGTCCTTCCGGCAGGCTCGAACCATTATCCCGGCCTGTCCGGAGCTGGCTCAATTTGTCAGTTCTTTCGGGATTGCTTCCGACAGGATAGTGCTTATTCCCTGTCTGTTGCCGTTGGAACCACCTGCCATCACCCCGGTTACTTTCCCCGGCCGTCTGGATGCGGTCGTAAAGAATAAGGATAATAAGGCACTGCTGGTTACAAGCGGTTTTTATGAGGCCCATTACGGATTATCGATGATCCCGAAGATAGCAGCCGATTTGAAGTCGCGGCAGACTGATTTTCTCTGGGTGATAGTGGGTACCGGTTCAAGAGAAGAAATAACCGCCGTTCAGGAGGCGATCGACGCGGCCGGCGTTGGCGACCGGGTTATCCAGACCGGGCAGCTCGATCGGGCACAGATGATCGCTTTACTGAATTCGGCTCACGCTTATGTCAGAACCAAATCCAGCGATTCATTCGGAATCGTCATTGCCGAAGCTCATCAGCTGGGATGCTGCTGCCTGTTCGCGGATAATAATCCCTATTTCCGGGCCGACGGGAAAAGGTTATTCTCATACCGGGCCGGGAGCCGGGAATCCATAACGGAGGACTTGTAAGGATACTGGCCCGGCTGGATCCCCGTGCTCCCCGAGATATGGAAAGCCGGTTCAAGATCGAGGCGGAAGCTCATTATCAACAGATTTAACAACTCTACCGGAGGGCGGTATCGAACGGTTGAGTCGGATGCGCATCGGTATCGAAACATCCAGCCTGCATTGGAGCCGTCAGGGAGGCGTCAGCCGCCTGCTGAAAAGCTTGCTCCGCGCCTACCGGAATTTGAAAGAGCGGGACATTGAGTTCCATCTGTTTCACGCGTTGCCGGGCCACGATCCTCTCTATAACGATTTTCCGGATATCACTCCTTATTGGCCGCGGCAACTGCCCGGACGCATGGAATCAAGACATGCCGGCGGCAGTTCGCCGGCATCATTTTGATCTTGTTCACTATCCTGTGAAGATCTTTCGCCCCTTTTCTGGCTGGCCGGGCGTAAAATTATCGTTACCGTGCATGCCGCCCCTCCATTCCCTGCCGGTGGATTGCCGCGCGGCCTCCCAGCCGCTGAGCTGGTCGGTCAGCCTACGGTATTTGCATCGTTTCATCACCAGAATCGTTACCGATTCGGAGTTTGCCCGGAAGGAGATAATTACCTACTACAAAATACCGGCTCATAAAATCACCGTGGTACCCCTGGGCGTGGATACCGACGCTTTTCATCCGTGGCCGTTACCGCCGGTCTCCGGGACCATCTGCGAAGATCATCCGCTATACCCTACCCCTATATTCTTGACGTTTGCAGCAGCTACCAGGCCCTGAAAAATATCCCTCGTTTGCTCGATGCCTTCGTTCAATGCAAACGGCAGGGATTGAAGCATGCGCTGGTTATCGCCGGTAAAGGAGGGGGTTGGCAGCATGAAAAGGTCTATCAGGCAATAGCCGATCATAATTTACAGGATGATGT
Source organism: uncultured bacterium (assembly GCA_963822585.1). GTDB lineage: Bacteria > Auribacterota > Erginobacteria > Erginobacterales > Erginobacteraceae > CAWGIE01. The sequence continues at coordinate 169,601 of CAWGIE010000036.1, read as the reverse complement.
GATCCTTGCCGGATATATCCGGGAGGATGACCTGCCGGCTCTTTACAGCGGCGCCGACCTGTTCGTTTTCCCTTCCCTCTATGAAGGCTTCGGGCTGTCCGTACTGGAAGCAATGGCTTGCGGTTGTCCGGTGATTACTTCCCGGGTAGTTCGTTGCCGGAGGTAGCCGGCGACGCGGCTATCCTGATAGATCCGTATAACATAACCGCAATGGCCGACGCCATTGGGGTTGTGGCATCGGATTCCGCGGAGCGCAACAGACTGAGAGGAAAGGGATTGGAGCGGGCCAGGTTTTTCACCTGGGAGGCTTCGGCCTTGGCGATGATAAAAGTATATCGAGAATGTCATCGGGGATGATATTTCGCGAAGAGAAGGGAGTGCGGATGCCTTTTAAAAAATTCGAAAAGCTGCTCGACTGCTTGCCATGGCTTGCCCAACAGCATATCTGGAGATATGTTTTTGCCTCCCGTTTCTCCCGGCATAACGTCATTCTTGACGTGGCTTGTGGTGTCGGCTATGGGGCTGATCATTTAAGCAAGTCCGGGAAAACGGTAGTCGGAGTTGACAATTCCCTGGAGTCGATAGTCTTTGCCAGAAAAAATTACCCCTCCCCCAATCTCCATTTTATTCAAGCGGATTGCGGTGCATTGCCTTTCCGCACCCGGACTTTCGATCTCGTCACCTCCTTTGAAACCATAGAACATATCATTGACCGCAGTGGCTATCTCCATGAAATCCGACGATCGTTGAAACCGGAGGGGACCTTCTTGTGTTCCACCCCCAATAAGAATCATTCGCTCGGTCATATGGATGATGTTCCATGAGCTTAGCCCCGGTGAGTCAGAGGATTCTGCTGCACCGGTATTTTAAAGGAGTGATGCTCCATCAACAGCTATGTCGCAGGAATGACTGGTTGGCGCTGAACCGTGAAAACCGGCGCGCGGGCAAGCGATTCCGCACATTCCTGGTCAGAACAAGGAGAAAGATGAAACGGTTTATCTATGGCGTGCCATTCGGTTCCCGGTTGATCGATTGCGTGAAGTGTGGCCTGGGACGGGCAACACCCCCCTCCGCTCAGCAAGGAAAAGACTTCCATCACTCCCCATATACGGGATTTACTTGACCCCGGTTTTCGCATTCAGCAAAATCCTCAGGAAAAAAGCTCCCTCCGGCTTGATAATTCCCTGGTTGCGGTATGTACCGGTCCCGAGACATCTTCTGGATTTACTCGGCCGGCCGGAAGATATCAACGTCACAAACTGCTGCGAGCTGGATTGGACAGACTCGCCCGAACCGGTACCTATTACTGGGGGAGGGTAAAGACATATACCAGGAGATAAAAGACACTCTCCAGCACTATCTGGTTTACGGTGTAACCAACATCCTGATCAAGATGACGGGGTTCATCCTGATCCCTGTCTATACCAGATATCTGCTCCCCGCAGAATACGGGATCCTCTCCATTCTCATGATTGTCTTTTCCGTCGCTTCCATTCTGTATAGCCTGGGAATGGGAGCGGGGTTGACCAGGTCGTATTACGATTATCCCTCCCCCGATCGCCACCGGATGGTAGTCAGTACCGCTCTATACCATTCCTCGTTACTTCCGGCGTATTTCTCGGCTTCAGTCTTATTTTCTCTGGAAGACTTTCCCTGTTTGATCTTTGGCAGCCCCCGACTATCAGGGGCTTCTCAATCTGACCTTCCTGACGGCTTTTCTGGAAGCGTTCAAAACCATGTGCTTAACCGTATTCCGGAGCCAGAAATCGTCGAAGAAGTATTCCTTCTTTACATCCCTTTTTTTATCACCCAATTAGGCGCCATTCTTTTTCTGGTCACCTGCCTTAAATTGGGGGTCCGGGGGGTGGTTCTGGGCGGATTACTTTCTTCCGGGTTAAGCGTCTTCTTACTCATCCCTTTGAAAAAAGATTTAGCCTTAACTTTCTCCTGGAGCGAATTTAAAGAAATGTCTCTTTTACAGCGTCCCCCTCGTCCCCGATAGTCTGGCCGGGATGGTCATAACTTCGGCCGATCGGTTTTTTCTGGCCCATTACTCCGATTTGAGTGAGGTGGGAATTTATTCCCTGGGATATAAGTTGGGAATGTTAATCTCCATTCTCCTCATCGAACCGTTTCGCAAAATCTGGGATGTCATGATATTTTCCGTGGCCGGTAAAAATAATATGAATGAATATTACTCCCGGTTACTGACGTATTTCCTTCTCTTCGGGTGTACGCTGGTTTTACTTATTTCGTGCCCGGCAGAAGACCTCATTGAATCATTGCCCCGCCGGCATACTGGCCGGCTTACAAAATAGTGCCCTTAATTTCCGTGGCCTATTTGCTCCTGGGGGTAAACATCATCTGGAGCGTTGGTTATCTGCTCAAACGTAAAACCAAGTACATCCCCATCATGACGATCATCGCCGCCGCGCTGAATGTAATTTTAAACTACTTCCTTGTTCCTCCTTTCGGCATGATGGGCGCCGCTGTTGCCACTCTCATTTCCTACTTTGTCTGGGCAGTGCTCAGATACTTTGTTGCTCCAGGCGTTATTACTACATACCTTATGAATGGAAGAGAATTCTTAAGATTTTATCAGTAGCCGTGGCGATGTTTATTCTTTCCCGATATATTGCGATTGAAAATATCGGGATTTCTTTGGTTGTAAAACTTTTGTTGGGAGCCAGTTTACCCTTCCAACTTTTTCTGGTTAGATTTTTACAGCCGACGGGAAAGAGAGATTGTTCGTGAAAAAGGCGCTTTGCTCCTTCGGAAGTGCCGATTGGGGAGGTGAGGTTACCCGATGCTTAGAAGAAAAAAGCATGAAGCAGATAAGATTTTTTTTCAGCGCCAGTTGAAAATAGTTCTCCTTTTAAGAGTACGCCTGTCAGGTTGGAGGATGCGGTTTTTGCGGTTCTCCCCTTTCAGTTCAGTTTGGAGGAGGCCGTTTTCCGGGGACAGAGATTTGCAGCCCTGAAATCACTGCTCTTCCGCTTTTCCCATCAGGGTGGAGGAGCAGGGAAATTGGTATTTCTTCTCGCCGGCAGTTCCCCGATGAGGAAGCCCGGACCGTGTCCGCGGCGGACAGGATCTGCGAGCATCTTTGATCTTCTGGGCTCCGGAGAGACGAGTCTGGGACCCCGGATAGACTGGCATCGAGATTTTATAAACGGCCACCGCTGGGAGGAGAGCGCTTTCTTCACCGATGGGGCCCGCTGCTGATCCGGGGGGCTACGATATTAAAGTGCCCTGGGAGCTTAGCCGCTGCCAGCATTTCATTACCTGGGCAAGGCATACTGGTATGCCGGTAATGAAAAATATGCCCGGGAGATGATACAGGAGATAGAAGACTAGATTACCCGAATCCCCCGTATTTCGGAGTGAACTGGAGCTGCCCCATGGAGGCGGCAATGCGGGCGGCGGACTGGATCGTGGGATTTTTTTTTCTTGCCGCTTCTCCCTCCCTGACGAAAAATTTTGTCGTTTTCTTTTTAAAGTTCTTGGTTATCCACGGAAGATATATTATGAATAACCTGGGAATCCATCCCGGGAGCCTGGCTTCCAATCACGCAATCGCAGAATTATACCATTCTGATATACCTGGTGGGTTGTTTCCCGGATTGAAGAAATCCGACAATGGCTGAGAACAGCCCCCCAAGGCCTCAGAAAAGAAATGCAACGGCAGGTGTATCACGATGGCATGGATTTTGAATCATCGACCTGTTATCATGCCCTGGTCCTGGAGTGTTTCCTCTTCGCCACGCTGATCGCGGTAATGGGTGATCATGATTTTAATGGGGAGATTCACCGGAAATCGCCCGGAAATATTTCAGTGAAGGCTTTTCCGAAAATTATTTCGCCTGGTCGAATTCATTCTGTGCAGCCTGAACACGAACCCGTTGATGCCTCAGATCAGCGACAATGACAGCCGCCGGCTTAATCGATTCTCGCACCGTCCGGCTCTTGATTATCGGCATCTGGTCGATCTCGGGCCCTGTTTTTCCGGGAACCGCAATTTAAAGTGCGAAAATGCGGATATTCCCCCGCCGCCCTTCTCCTCCTGGTTATTCCCAGATACGGGATATGGGATCGCCTGACCGGGCTTGCCTTCCCCCGATTCCAAAGTCGCGCTTTTCTGATGCCGGAATCTATTGCATGAGATGCGACGATGATTACATGATTATCTCGCCGGTCCGAACGGGCAGAACGGGAATGGAGGGCATTGTCATGACGATAAACTTTCCTTCGAGCTTCACTTGAAAGGAAGGGATATTATCTTGATCAGGGAGCTATACCTATCCCGGCAACTGAACAAATTCAGCGACGTGTTTCAGAGGGACATCGTATCACAATACAGTTATGATTGATGGCGAAGAGCAAAAACCGATTTGTGGACGGGAATCCGTTTATGTTGGAAAACGAAGCTCTAATGATATGCCACCGCTGGGAAACACTGCCGACGCCGATTTTTTTGACGCGGAGCATTACGGATAGCGACATTTGAAACGGCCGGCCGCTCACGAAGAAAAATCTATTTTAACGGGAAGGAACAGTCCTGGCTAATCAAGGATTCAATCACGGGGGAAGGTAATCATTTGTTCACCTCTTCCTTTCATTTTTCACCCAGGATGGACCAGGATAAATGATACTACGATTATTGTATCTGATGGGAGGAGGATCCTTCTGATTATAATGGTATAAAACGGAGAGGGGATGGAGATTACTATGGATGAGGGGTGGATATCCGGCACTATGGGGAAGGAGAAGGGTAAGGTAATCTCTATGAGAGGGGAAATCCGAGATTGGATCGACGTCGGTTTTTTTCTCTTCAGTCCTGACGGCGGCGAACCCATGCTCCACGGGAAAATGGAGAACGCGGAGGTCAGGTATCACCGTTTATAGGCGGATACGCGAGACCGGGAAAAACCTTAGCCCAGCCGGGAATATTCCATCATATTCGGGAACGGGCCGGCACGCAATCAGTGGGGAATATGGCTTCGTCGGGAAAAAATAAGTCGATGGGACTCTGGTCACACCATGTCAACGATACAGCGGGACAGTATCGGGAAGTGCTGTAGTCCCCTGTGGCCCAGGTAGTTTTTATCCTGGTTCTGGGAATGGCGCTGAGTTTGGTTATAACGTCCGGGATTTTCAGCGCGGCCGCGGCGGTCATTTTCGGTATTATTTTTATGTGGGTAGCGTTCACTTATTTCGAGGCCGGCATTTTTTGGCCATCATCTTAACCAGTTTGCAGCCGTTTCTGGAACGGTTGTTGCTTCTGGTCAGCGGGGGTTCTTTTCGGCGGGAGCATGGTCTGGGGAACATGTTCAGAACCTCGGTCAGCCTTGCTATTGTCATGCTGGGCGCCTTCTATCTCGGTAAAAAAGTCGTGGCCCGGGAGAGGATCCTGGAATATTCAACCGATAAATACGTCGTTTTCTACCTGGGCTGGTGTTTATTGGAGACAGTGAACCCCAACCAGAGCGCACTGGTCGGGATTTACGGTTTTAAGCAGGAACTGGTTCCCCTCCTGATGTTTTTTCTCGCCCGGGAGTTTTTTAAGAAGGAGAGAGATCTTAAGATTTTTCTCAGATACATGATCGTTTACGCGACGATAAGTTGCCTGTACGCCTTGTACCAGAATTTCTATATGACCTCTTTTGACGCGCTCTGGGTCTCGACCATCAAGGGGACTTTTTACGCGGATCCGGCCGCCAAATCCGGTCTTCGGGCCTTTGCCTTTGCTACCGGAGATATGCCCTTCTTATTCCCCCTGGTAGCGATCCTCATTATTATCGTGGCGCTGGGATTACGGTTCTTCGATAAAAAATGGCGATGGGGAATACTGCTTTTATATGCCAGTATTATTCTGATGTCCGTCTTTCAGCTTCCGCGGACGCCGGTGATGATGCTGGCGATCGGCTTAACCGTTACCTGGTTATTCATCGGATACATAAAGGAAACATTTCTAAAAACCGTCTGACCGTGGCCCTGATCGGTGCCGTGGTCGTGCTGGTATTTCTGTTTTATGTCCCCTCTCTTCAATCATCCAACGATCTGAGACTGGTCCGTTTCTCCGAACTCGTCAATCCCATGAAAGCGGATACGGTCACTTTCCGGCAGGAACGGCCCTGGAAGGAGTCATTGAGTCTGATCTCGGTCCATCCGCTGGGAATCGGCGTGGGTAGCGGGAGGCGCACGCGGCCGGGCATTGCCGCCAAGTCCTTCTACCTGCCCCATAACGAGTTTTTGATGAGGTGGCTCGAACTGGGCCTGCCCGGACTTCTTCTCTTTATCGCGTTATTGGTAAAGATTGCTTCTGTTGCTCTGCTCTCGATCCTGAAAGGAAAGCAAACTTTTTCCCGAAGGTATGCGGCCGGAATGCTCGGTGTCCTGTGTGCCTATATAGCCTGTGCCATGGTCAATATCCCCTTCCTGGATGAGAGCGGCATCTCCTTCTGGTTCCTGGCGGGGGTGCTGCCACTCCTGCCCCGCTTTGAGCGCGAATATGCAACCGGTCAATAAACCGCCGGTGTATTTTTATACCGTTTCTTTATCCCAATGTATTCGTAAAACGGGTTGGTTTTGAACACGATGAACAGCATGTCAAGATGGAGCAGATAAGGGCATCGACTATGAGAAAGGTACTGATCATTGCTTATCACTTTGCTCCCTATGGCGGCGGCGGTGTTATTCGAATCCATAATTTTGTTAAATATCTTCCTCTGGCCGGCTATCTCCCGATAGTTCTGACCGTGAAAGACGAATACTATGAAAATACCTATCGCACAGCGGAGCTTGTTGACGAGTTAAGAGGGGAGATCTCTCTCATCAGAACAGGATGTCTGGAGCCGGCCCGCTGGGGATTCAAGGATAAAGTGTACGGTGTCACCAAAAAAGAGGGATAGATCGTGTTACGCTGCCGGCAGGAAAATTCCTGATCAAGCCCTGGTTGATTCCGGACCGGAACATTACCTGGCTGCCCTTCGCCCTCCGCCGCGCTTTAAAAATCATCGCCTCCGAAAAAATTGAACTGATATTATCAACCTCCCCTCCCTTCACCTCTAATTTGATCGCCTATCTGCTTCATAGAATGACCCGGATACCGTATATCCTCGATTATCGTGATGACTGGGTGGGCAATCCTCTCTACAGCTCCCGTTGCCCTTTAAAGAGGAAGCTGGAAAAATCAATGGAAAAAACGATGGTGAGGAGCAGCAGCTGGGTTGTCTGCGCTTCGGAGGATTCGATTCGCCTTTTTAAATCAAAGTACCGGGATATCGAGGAGGGAAAATACGTGCTTATTCGGAACGGTTTTGATCCCGAATACTTCGCCGCCGGCCAAATACCGGAGACGATCCCGACAGACAAACTCAGATTGGTCTACACCGGATCGTTGACTCCCAAACGAACCCCCTGGTTTTTTTTACAGGCTCTGGAGCAATTCGTCGCGTTACGACCGGGGATGGCCGACCGGATCGAGGTCAGGTTTATCGGTTTTATCCCGGAACAGATTCGAAAGTTAATTGAAGAGAGCGGCGTCCGGGATATGGTGCGGTGCCAGGGCAGCATATCTCCGAGAGAAGTAGCCCGCCTATTGTGCTCCGAAGCCGATGTGTGTCTGGTTTTTCAAAGGGAAAACGAGGGAGGAGAGACCGCCATCCCGGGGAAAGTCTATGAATACCTGGCCGCCGGGAAACCCATTCTCTGCATGGCTGACGGAGGAGCCACCGTCCGGTTCTTAAAGCGTCTCGGCTGTAACCTGTTCTCTGCTTATGAAGATATTCCCCGGATAACGGAATTGATTTCCAGAATTGTTGATCTTGGAGCAGAAGAGAAGCTGACTTCGGTGACCAGCGCGCGGGAAATTGAACTCTTCAACAGGAAAAATCAAACTCTGACTCTGGGCCGGATTTTCGATTCCCTGATCCGGAATCCCTCGTAAACGGTCGCCGTGAAAGAAATTATCTTACAGGCGCTCTATGCCATGTTAAAGAGGTTTCCTTTCCTGGAAACCAGGGTTGACTTCATCAGTCAGCTGCCACCCGGCGCCAATCTTCTTGACGTGGGTTGCGGCTCAGGAAAAGTACTGAGAAGATTTATGGCGGTTCGCCCGGACATAAATATCTCCGGGGTGGACAAGCGAGACTTTTCACCGCTGTTGCCCCCTCGAGTGGTTTTTCATCAGTCGGATCTTGGGACAGACTGTTTGCCTTATCCAGATGGCTGTTTTGACGGGGTGACGATGATTCATGTCATCGAACATCTGGAGCATCCGGAACGGGCGCTGCGGGAAATTTTCCGGGTGCTAAAACCGGGGGGGTGTTTTTATCTGGAGACGCCGGATGAAAAATCGCTGAAAGTCCCCTCCCTGTCCACGTTTCTGCCCGATCGTGCCTCCGGTCCGCTCAACTTTTACGATGATCCCACCCATCGAAGACTCTTTCGCCGGCGGGACCTGCTCGACTTACTGCGGCCTTTTTACCCCGCTGAGCTGACGTTCGGGCTTTATCGGAATTATCTCTACGCCGTCATTTCTCCACTGCTCGTATTGATCGGGGCGTTGACCCGGCGCCGACGATGGGTGGTGGTGGGTCTGCACAATCTGCTGGGATGGAGTTTATATTGCCGCGGCCGCAAAGGCCCGTTGCCCGCGGCCCCCGTCGCCCATCCCGGCCGGAGGCAGCTGGCCCGGCTGGCCGATCTTCTCCTCTGCGCCCCGGTACGCATTCTTCGTAAACTTAATATGGGTATCGTTTCTCGGAAGGAGCCTCGGCGTCGGCCACCGAGGAGTATTCTGGTCGTCCGGGCCGATCATATCGGGGACGTGCTGCTCTCCACCCCCGTATACCAGGCGCTGAAAGAGAGATATCCCCGGGCCCGGCTGACGGTTCTGGTCGGCCCCTGGGCCGCGGAACTGCTCCGGCACAACCCATTCGTCGATAGAATTGTCACACTGGACTGCCCCTGGTGGTCCGGGAAAAGAGGAAAGGGCGCAGGGATCGTATCTTATACGAGCCGCTACTTAAAACTCCTTCGGGAACTCAGGGCGGAACATTTCGATATCGGGATCGACCTTCGGGGCGATCTCCGGCATATCCTGCTTTTTTTATTCCTCCCCGGAGTGAAAGAACGCGTCGCTTACGATCGTTCCGGGGGAGGATGCTTGCTAACGGCAGCCATTCCCTCTCCTGGCTTTTTTGCCCTGAGCGAGATGGAGAAGAACCGACGATTGCTTTGGGCCCTGGGGATTGAAATGAAATCATCTTCACCCCGGATCTGGTGGGGGAAGAAAGACAGCGACTCGGTTGCCGCTCTGCTGCGGAGGGAAAACCTCGGTAGGAATGAATTCAAGGTGATCCTTTCCCCCTCGGCCCGGAGCCGGCTTCGGACCTGGGAACCGGAGAAATTCGCCGGCCTGGCCGACTGGATCATGGAATCGTACGACGGTAAAGTGATCCTGGTCGGCGGCCGGGAAGACGCGGGTCTGATCCGGGAGATAGAAGAACGGATGAAATACAAACCGGTCAATCTATCGGGGAAGACAACCCTCCTGGAGGTGGGCGCCCTTTGCCATGCGTGCCAGCTTTTCATCGGGGTGGAAGGGGGGCTGATGCACCTCGCCGCGGCGGCCGCGATCCCCATTGTCGCGCTCTACGGCCCCATGAGACCGGACTTGACTCGCCCGGATCGGAAAAATTTTCATGCTGTCTACCAGAGGTTCCCCTGCAGCCCCTGCCTGCAGCTGAAGTGCCCTTATTCAGCCACCCCGCGGGGTGCTTGTATGGATGTAATCGGCCTCCGAGATGTTCAAGAGGCGATCGGGATGATTCTCCCGTTCCCGACGAAGAACCAAAAAATGCACCGGGGATGATATCCCCCTGGTTCTGATTAATGATGCCATTTTGACACTCTTCTCTTCGCGAATTCTCCCCAAACAGGGTGGTTATTGACACCCCTCCGTTTTGAAGCGCAGTTCCTGTCAAGTTATATTTTATTTATTATAAATCGCTTATGACGTTATTTCCCTTTCTCTCCGGTTTGGCACGGTAGTTGCTATATTCCTTTATATATTGTTAATTACGTCGCCAATCGAGCCGGATGAGATGATCAGGAAATATACCAGCTATTACATTTTAAGTTTTATTATTGAAGGGCTGATCGGCGTGGCCGCTCTCTGGATGTCGGTACACCTGGGAAATGCCATCTACCTTCAGTATCTTGCTTCCCATGATTTGGGGCTGGTTTTACTCTCCATCCCCGTCTGGCTTTACCCGGTGGTTGCCCTGGGCGTCCCCAGCCTCCTGTATCTTAACCGCGCCCATTCCTTCCCCTCCCGGGCGCCGGTGGGGCACCTTGCCTGGCCGACAGCCAGGGCGATCATCCAGCTGGTTATCCTGATTATCGCCTTCTCTTTCGCCAGTCGAAGCCATGAGACCAGCCGTCTGATCGTCATCCTCTTCGGTCTGATCAGTTATACTCTCGCCCTGCTGAAACAGATCGGATTCGAGCGTCTGCTGGCGCGCTCCCAGCCCCACCGGGAGATTCTCCTGATCGGCAACAGTCCCGCCGCGCTCGAGTTCATCGCCGCTCTGCGGGAAGAATGGCCCTGCGGCATCAATCTCTTCGGCCTCCTGACCGATGAACCCTCGCTGAAACCGGGGGACACGGTGGAAGGCGTGAAGATCATCGGCCGGATCAGCAACTGGGAAAAGATCCTCCTCAACAACCAGATCATCGACGAGGTAGTGATCTTCCCGAACGGGAAGATGGGCGTGAGTCTGAACAATATCATCCGTCTGGGCCAGGAGCTCCAGGTTAGAATCCGGATGGCGGTCGGTGAACCGAAACCGAAATTCGGTCAGATCCATCCCACCATGGAGCGTTTCGGATGGGCCAACCTGATCTCTTTTCAGCCCAACCCCGACAACTTTGTCGCCATGCTTCTCAAACGGACCATCGACCGGATCGTGGCCGCGGTACTGCTTCTCTTTTTCGCTCCGCTCTTCCTTCTCATCGGCATCCTGATCAAACTCGGCTCCCGCGGGCCGGTCATCTTCCATCAGAAAAGAGCCGGCTTTCGCGGTCTCCACTTTAAGATGTATAAGTTTCGGACCATGTGCGACGGCGCGGAATTGCAGAAGGAGCATCTCATGGGCGCCAATGAGATGAACGGCCCCGTCTTTAAGATAAAGAACGATCCCCGGGTGACCGGGATCGGCCGGCTCCTGAGAAGGTTCAGCCTGGACGAACTCCCCCAGATCATCAACGTCCTCAAGGGAGATATGAGTCTGGTCGGGCCGCGCCCCCTCCCCATCGCGGAAGCAGAAAAATGCGACCGCTGGGAGAAGAGAAGATTCAGTATCAAACCGGGGATCACCTGTCTCTGGCAGATCAACGGCAGAAACCTGCTCGACTTCCCCGAGTGGATGAAGCTTGACCTCGCCTATGTGAACAACTGGTCGCTGGGCCTCGATTTCAAGATCCTCTTCAAGACCTTCGGAGCGATCATCAACGGCCGCGGGGCATACTGATCTTTTGCGGGCACCGTATCTCTTCCCTCACCTGAATCCCCGTTCGACAGCCTGTTCTCTCTCCATCTCCTGAACTTCTTCCCCGGTTCCGGAACGGTAATCTCCGTTGCAATTTCAGAGAAAATCTGTACAGTGACTATAATCTTCACGATTGTGCATCTGGACAGGCGAGTGGTAATAGGGCAGGAATCCATCACTCCAGTACTCCATTATTCCATTACTCCTTATTTGATCAGGCACCTGTATCGCCGAAGGGCGTTGCGGTAAGCAACCGAACAAGCAGGAAAGAAAGATGCGTATCGCCATTCTTGGATGCCGGGGGTATCCTTCCACGTACAGCGGTTACGAGACGTTCGTCGGTGAGCTGGCCCCCCGGCTGGCGGCCAAGGGCCATGAAGTAACAGTCTACTGCCGGAAGAGCCTTTTCGCCCGCCGCCCGGAGAGGTTTCAGGGTGTCCGTCTGCGATATCTCCCCTCGATCGAGACCAAGAACCTGGGCACCCTCACCCATACCCTGGTTTCGGTCCTTGACGCCGTCATGCGCCCGTATGACGTGCTCTTTTTTGTCAATCCGGGAAATGGTTTTCATTGTATCCTTCCCCGGTTGCTGGGAAGAAAGCTTGCCATCAACGTGGACGGACTGGAGTGGACCCGGGGAAAGTGGGGACCGATCGCCCGGGCCTATTTCAAGGCGGCCGCCCGTTGCGCGACCGTTTTCTGCCAGGAAATCGTCAACGACTCCCTGGAGATGCAGAGGATTTACCTGGAGGAGTTCGGAGTGCCCTCCGTCTTCATCGCCTACGGTGCTTATATCGAGACCTCCGCGAATCCCGGTGTCCTTGCGGAATACGGGCTGGAGCCGGGAGAGTATTACCTGATCGCCAGCAGGATCATCCCCGAGAATCATCCCGATTTAATCGTGGAGGCCTTTTCGGAGATCAAAACTTCCCGAAAACTGGTGATCGCCGGGGGAGCGAATTACCAGAGTCCCCTGATGGAAAAACTGAAGGCCTTCCCCGACCCCCGGGTGATAACGCTGGGGCACATCGACAGCAACGAGGTCATCAAGGAACTCCACTGCAACTGCTACGCGTACATCCACGGGCATTCCGTCGGCGGGACCAACCCCTCCCTCCTCAAGTCGCTGGGGTTCGGGAACTGCGTTCTGGCGCTGGATGTCCCCTTCAACCGGGAAGTCATCCTTGATTATGGTCTCCTTTTTCGGAAGGACAGGGAGGACCTGCGGCAGAAAATCCAGTTTCTGGAAGATCATCCCGAGCGGGTTGAGGAGTTCCGCCGCCGGGCCCCGCAGAGAATCAGGGAGGCGTACACCTGGGAGAAGATCACCGATCAGTACGAAGAACTCTTCAAACGGATGCTTGGTAGATGGACGCTGCTCGAAAGATCTCGTGAGAAATCCAGTTATGAATCAACGATAATATTTAATCCACGAAGATCATGAAGAGCACGAAGATATAGTAGAAATAATAAACAAAATGTGGACTCAATGTTTTACGAAATCACTTCGTGGCCTTCACGCCACTTAGACGGGGGAAATGAGGATTTTACTCATTTGTTATTCGGAATTCATTCGGGTTTCGACATTCGGGTTTCGAAATTTATCATCGTTACTCCGCCGTCACCACCCGGTTTCTCCCCTCCGCCGTGACCCGGTACATGTCCCGGTCTGATTTTTTCCGGAAAAATAGGTATCGCCTGTGCGGCAGCACAGCCGGGAATCTCTCCGCTTATTTTTCCTCTTCAACCGCATTGAAAAGAAAAAAATTCCATTCAGGGGTTGACAGAATATGATTATGAGCATATGCTCATAATAAATAGAAGGAGATTACCATGCCTCGACCGCCGAAGTGCCGATTCATTGACTCAATGCCGGGGGCTGATTACTTCAAGCCGCGGGGGATTCCCCTGGCGGCCCTGGAGGTAACGCGGCTCGGGGTGGACGAGTATGAAGCGATGCGGCTCTACGACGTCGAAGGACTCGATCAGGAACAGGCCGCCGCCCGGATGAATGTCTCCCGCGCCACCTTCGGGCGTATTTTAAACTCAGCCCACGGGAAGACAGCCGGGGCCCTGGTTTATGGCCGCGCGATCATGATCGAGGGGGGCAGTTATCAGCTCTCTCCGGATCGTCGATTGGGGCCCGTGCGCGGGTTTGGTGGGGGCCGTTGCCGTGCTCACGGCGGAAGAGGAGGTGCCCGCCGGGGTGGGATTTGATGAAGCAGTCGAGGGGCTTTTTCAGGATGAGACAACAATAGATGCGCGTTATCAATGCCATGCAAATTTTAATCCATTATTCTCCGCAGGAGAATAATGGGAAGGAGGTATAACATGCCAGGTTTTAATGGAACTGGTCCGATGGGTATGGGGCCGCGTACCGGGGGAGGCTTTGGCTATTGCTCTCCCGGGTCCGGACCCGGAATGATGTTTAACCGCGGCGCCTATTACGGCGTCGGACGGGGAGGGTATCCCCGGGGCGGCGGTCGGGGACGAGCCTGGGGCGGCGGCCGCGGCTTCGGCTGGAGAACATTCGCCCCGGGGCCGTATTATCAGTTCTCCCCCGGAACCGCGAATCCGCCCGATCCGGCGGTTGAGCGCGGCTTCCTGGAGCAGCAGGCTCGGGAACTGCAGGAAGAACTGGAGGCTATCCGGCAGCGGATGGAGGAGATCGGGAAGACCGGTAAATCCGGTGCGGACGAATCCTAACGCCTCAAGGCCATGAAAACCACGAAGAACACGAGGGACACGAAGATAATTATAGAAAGATATAGTGGGTGACTACTTTATTTCTTCTTCGTGTCCTTCGTGTTCTTCGTGGTAAAATTATTCTTTTAAACAGATAATTTTCTAAAAAGGAGTAATTATTTATGAAGATAGTGATTACGTCCACGGGTCCCGAGTTGTCATCGGCTTCGGATCCCCGTTTCGGCCGCTGCGCCTATTTTGTTGTTGTCGACACGGAGTCGATGGAGATCACCGCTCATTCGAATGAATCACGCGCCGCGATGGGGGGCGCCGGAATCCAGGCGGGACAGTTTGTCTCCTCGCTCGGTGTCGCGGCGGTCGTGACCGGGAATATCGGACCCAACGCGGCCCGGGTCCTCGGCGCCGCGGGGGTGAAAGTCTATACGGGAGCATCGGGGACCGTCCGGCAGGCGGCGGAAGCGTTAAAAGCCGGAAAATTGAGCGAATCCCCCTCCGCCACGGTCGGCGCCCATCACGGCATGGGAGGCGGCCGGTGATAGTAGCGGTTGCCGGCGGAAAGGGCGGCGTGGGCAAGACACTGGTCTCGACCAGCCTGGCCCGGACCGCCGCGCCGGTCTGGTTCGGGGATTGTGACGTTGAGGAGCCGAACGCCCATATTTTTCTGAAGTTCACCCCCCGGCGGAGCGACCGGGTCGATATCCAAATCCCGACCTGGCGGAAATGGAAGGGGGAGGCATGTCAGGCCGGCGCGGACTTCTGCCGGTACGGGGCCCTGGCGGTCGTCAATGACGAGATGCTGGTTTTCCCCTCCCTCTGCACGGCCTGCGGCGGCTGTTTTCTTCTCTGCCCTCAGCAATCCCTACGGCCGGCGGCTCACCAAGTCGGCACCGTCAGGGTGGGGAGCGGCCGGGACGGAATTGAATGCGTGATGGGGGAGCTGAAGGTGGGAGAGCAGAGGACCGTGGAGGTGATCCGGGCCGTAAAAGAACGTCTTTCTTCCTCCGCCGATACCATCATCGACTGTCCCCCAGGGAACGGCCGTCCCGCTCTGGAGGCGCTCCGGGGAAGCGACTTCTGCCTGCTTGTCACCGAGCCGACTCCGTTCGGGCTTGAGGACCTCAGGGGAAATGTGGAGTTGGCCCGGCTTCTGGATATCCCGATCGGGGTGATCGTCAACAGGTCGGCTGACGTCTACCGCGGGGTGAGCGAATGGTGCGGCGCTGAAAAAATTCCCCTCCTTCTGGAGATTCCATTTGAGATCGGGATCGCCCGGTCGGCCGCTCGGGGCCAGACCCTCCAGGAAAATGCCCCATCCTGGACACCGAGGTTGCGAGAGCTCTGGGAGGATATCAGAAAAACAAGTTAGCGCCTCCGGCGCAACTTGTAGTGTAAAGTTTAAAGTGTAAAGTGTAATGGATCTTTACACCTGACACCTGATACTTTACACAGCTTTATTGAAATTCAGAAACAGGAACTTAGCCCTCGCGCAGTCTACCCCGGTTTACCGGGGCTCGGGCGACTAAAAAAACTACGAATTTCGCGAATTACACGAATTTACTTTTTAAAATATTTCGGCAAGGTTGATTAATTGCTTTTCCACTCTTATTTTTCCAGAGGAAAAATTAGATTATTGTGCGCCGGAGGCGCATCAGACTCAGGCTGAAAATCCCGAAGCAGGCCTTGGCCCTGTTCTGATATTTCTACCTTTTTGATTGTGGGCATTATTCAAAACTAAAATTTTTTTGAAGGAAAAATTTTATGAGGCAAGTAGTCGTCATTAGCGGCAAAGGAGGGACCGGTAAGACCAGTATCACCGGCTGTTTTGCCGCGCTGGAGACCCGCCTGGCCGGCCGATCGCCGGTCACGGTTGATTGCGACGTGGACGCGCCGAACCTTCATCTTCTCTTGGGAGGAAGAGTGGTCGGGGAAGAGACCTTTTCCGGCCCGAAACTGGCGGTCATCGATCGTTCGAAGATTGCCGAGCCGGCGGCATGTGACCGGTCCTGTCCCTTCGGCGCCATCACCGGCTGTGAAGTCGACCCTCTGAAATGCGTGGGTTGCGGGGTCTGCGCGCTGGTCTGCGGTACGGGGGCGGTAACGATGACGGACCGTCCGGCGGCCACCATCTTTGAAAGGCAAACCCCGTACGGCCGGTTTTTTCACGCCCGTCTCCGCCCCGGGCAGCCCGGCTTCGGAGGACTGGTTACCGCCCTGCGGATGAAAGGCGAGCAGATTGCGGTGGCCGACCCCGGTACCCTTCTCCTCCTGGACGGTTCACCCGGCCTCGGCTGCCGGGTGATCGCCAGCGTAAGCGGCTGCGATCTCGCTCTGGTGGTGACGGAGCCCGGTCTGGGCGCACTGGCCGATCTGGAGAGGGTCTGCCGGCTGCTGGATTTCTTTCGGATGAAGACGATGATCGTAATCAACCGGTACGATCTCGACCGGAGTCTGGCCCGGGATGTCGAACGGTTCAGCGCCGATAATGGTCTCCCGGTGGCGGGAAAGATTCCGTATGATGAGGTATTCCGTGCGGCAACCGTCGCACAGAAACCGGCCGTGGAGCTGGCGACGGAGGACCTGCGGCGGACTCTGGAGGCTCTCTATCACCGGGTGAGAGAGGTGCTTTATGAATAATACGGACGGTAAAGGTTACGAATTGCACCGGAAGCAGGGAGAGAACCAGGAGCAGTATGAACAGCGTCTGCGGCTTGAAAAGAGTCTGGCCCGGATAAAAAATACGATCATGATAATCAGCGGCAAGGGCGGCGTCGGCAAGACCACCGTTGCCGTCAATCTGGCGGCCGGATTGGCCCGGGACGGGTTCACGGTCGGGCTTCTCGACGCGGATATTCACGGACCTAATGTGGCCATCATGCTGGGGAGCGAAGGGAGAAGATTTTCCCCCGGCCGGACGAGCGCGATTGAGCCGATCCCGATTCGTCCGCGCCTGAAGATGGTGAGCATGTCTTTTCTAATCGATGATCCCGGGCGGGCCGTTATCTGGCGGGGACCGTTAAAGATGCAGATGATCAGGCAGTTTCTAAGTGATTTTCAATGGGGGGATCTTGATTACCTGGTGGTCGATCTCCCCCCCGGTACCGGGGATGAACCTTTGAGCGTTGCCCAGCTGATCCCCGATCTCAAAGGGGCGATCATCGTTACCACATCGCAGGAGGTGGCTCTTCTTGACGGCCGCAAGTGTGTTGATTTTGCCCGGCAGATCAAGGTTCCGATCCTCGGTATTATTGAAAATATGAGCGGTTTCCGCTGTCCTCATTGCGGCCGGGAGATTGAGTTGTTCGGAAGCGGCGGCGGCGAGGCCGCCGCCCGGGAACTGGGCCTCCCCTTTTTAGGCCGGATCCCGGTCGATCCTCGTTTCGTCATCAGCGGGGATACGGGAAAGCCGTTTGTGGATGAGTACCCGGACTCGAAGACGGCGCGAGCTTTAAACGATATTATTGCTCTTATTTCTTCTACCCCCGATTAATGCTTCGGGGCGGAGAAAGAAATAAGAATGAGCAGGCATTGAACTAACGCTGACTATTAAGTATAAACGATGTTCATTGTTCAAAACTAAATTAGCGCCGCAGGCGCTCATTTAATAAGGAGATTATTTATTATGAAAGTTATTA
Source organism: uncultured bacterium (assembly GCA_963822585.1). GTDB lineage: Bacteria > Auribacterota > Erginobacteria > Erginobacterales > Erginobacteraceae > CAWGIE01. The sequence goes on along the minus strand of CAWGIE010000036.1, from coordinate 151,708 downwards.
TCTCAACTGATAGCGGACGGGTCTCCGCCCATTTTGGCCGATGCCCGGAATTCACCCTGGTGAATATTGTGGACTGCGAAGTTAAAGAGAGGAGTATTATCCCCAATCCCGGCCATCACCCGGGGTTTCTCCCGAAGTTTTTTCATGAGATGGGGGTCGAGGCGATCGTCGCCGGAGGGATGGGAATGAGGGCTCAGGAACTATTTCAGCAGCTGGGTATTAGAGCCATTGCCGGCGTCACCGGCCCGATCGAGGAGACGATCGCGAAATTGGCTGCCGGAAAACTGGAGGGAGGTGAGTCACTCTGCCACCCGGGAGACGGAAAAGGTTACGGGGTAGAGAAGGAGGAGTGCGATCACGCGGAATGAAGGACTATCTTCCCTGTGGAGCGGCTTTTCATGCCGGAATTATGATCAATGAGTTATAATGGAGTGATGGAATGATGAAAAAAGCGCCGCCGGCCGTCACCCGGGATCTCAGTCTTCCACCACTCCAGTACTCCATTACTCCTTATTATTGGTTAACCGAGAATCGAATCCATATTTATCCATGTCGAGCCATGAATAAAGATAAAAAAAAGAACGACATCGAGCGCGAGCTGCGGGACGCACTCATGGAGCAGTACCGCAAGATATACTCCCCCCGGGTGATCGAGCTGTTTGAGAACCCGGTCAACAGGGGAGTGATCCCGGAGCCGAACGGATTCGGGATTATCCGGGGGATTTGCGGGGATACGATGAAGATCTATCTGAAGATAAAAGACGACCGAGTAAAGGATGCGGGTTTTGAAACCGACGGTTGTGAAGCTACGATCGCGGTCGGGAGCGCCGTTACCGCATTGGCCCGGGGAAAGACCCTGATGGAAGTTCTGGCCATCTCCCCGGCAGTGCTGATAGACGACCTGGGAGGGCTGCCGGAGGATCATCTTCACTGTTCTATTCTGGCGGTGGGTACTCTCCACAACGCGGTTGCCAACTATCTGTTGTTGAACAGAAAAAGTCTCATATAGATAGAGCTTACTAGAAAAGCTTTTATTACTCAGAACCCTAAATAGTAGACATTTTTATACTGCGATTAACGTTGCAAGACTTATCTTGCCAATGGGACATAGAAATAGCTTAGATTATAAACGTCTACTACTTAGGGTTCTCATTAGTAAGCTCTAAAATCCTAATATCTAAATACTAAATCCTAAATAATATCAAATGACCAAAATCATAAATCCAAAATGAACACGCCACCGCCCGCGCTATTTGGAACCTTTGTTCATTTGGATTTATGATTTATTTAGAATTTCGATATTAGGATTTAGAATTTCCTCTTCGAAATATTATTCGAGCAGCCTTTTGCTTTTTAGATATCGAGTATAAAACAATATAATTTTTACGGAGTAAAAATTATAGGAGGTGCAATGATGCCGTTTGGAGATGGAACAGGACCAAAAGGAGGGGGAGGACCGGGAACGGGTAAAGGAATGGGCGGCGCGGGAATGGGAAGAGGTGGGGGCAGGGGGAGAATGGGTGGCACCCGACCGGGTGCCGGCCCCGGTGGAGGATGCGTCTGCCCGGCGTGTGGCGCTATCGCTCCCCATCAGGTCGGCGTTCCCTGTACCGAGACCAAGTGCCCGAAATGCGGGGCAGCAATGGCCCGGTCATAGTAATAAGGCATGAAGTTATTAGAGGAGATTATCGAAACACTTTCGGGGGAGCCGCGGGTTGACGAAGTCCATATCTGCGCCTTCGATATCGCCGTCAAGAGCCGGGAGTGGGGTCTCTCCTCTTCCTTCCGCGACCCCTGTTCGGGATCGTCGCCGGCCTGGGTCCGAAGAGCGGGAGAGTTGATCGGGATGGAGGCCCGGGAGCTGGCCCGCTACGCGCTCTCCGACCGTCTGCTGGAAGCTTCCCTGGGAATGGCCGTCATCAACTCACTGACCGATGTCTCGAAGTTCGACTTCCGGGAGATCAACGCCGCCCGGATTGTGCTCGAGCAGGGCCGGGGTAAGAAGGTGGCCGTGGTCGGCGACTTCCCTTTCTTGCAGAAGATCCGTCCCGAGGTTAAGAAACTCTGGATCATCAGCCGCTCGCCCTGGGAAGGGGAAGAGGGATTGAGAGAAGCAAAAAAGATTCTCCCCCGGGCCGATGTGGTCGCCATTACCGGCAGTTCCTTTATCAACCATACCGCCGAGGGACTCCTCTCATACTGTCCGCAGGCATACACCGTGATGCTTGGTCCATCGACACCCTTCTCTCCGGTTCTCTTCCGATACGGGGTAGACGCCATTTCCGGTGCCCGGGTCGATAACCCGGAAGAGGCTCTCCGGTATATCAGTCAGGGAGCTTCTTATCGCCAGGTGAAAGGGGTGCGGCGCTGCACGGCCTTCAGGGATCAAAGAGGGAAGGCTGAACCCCATGCTTGAGGTGACGGTACTGGCGGAAGAGAGGAGTGCCGTTCCCGGCCTGGCGATGGAGCATGGTCTTTCCCTGTTTCTCGATAGAGACGGCAGGAAACTACTCTTTGATACCGGCCAGGGCCCGACGGCGGCTGATAACGCGCGCCGGTTGGGGATCGATCTGACGGATATAGAGGGCATCGTCCTCAGCCACGGGCATTATGATCACACCGGAGGCTTGAAATCAATCCTCGGGATAAGCGGCCCGAAGAAGATCTTCACTCATCCGGGAGTATTCGGCCGGAAACAGTACCGCGTCCGGGAAGGGAAGTCTCCCCGATACATCGGGATTCCTGACACAGCGGTGGCACTGGAGAAACAAGGGGGAATCTTAGATTTTAGTTCCCGTATGAGAGAGATCTTCCCCGGGATTTTTCTATCCGGGGAAGTGGCCCGTTCCACCCGGGGGGAAGGAGATGAACCGTTTCTCACCGTCCGGGAGGGAAGAAAATATCTTCCGGACCCCTTCCGGGAGGAGCAGTTTATGGCGATAATGACCAGGGAAGAGATGATCCTGATCACCGGCTGCTGTCACGCCGGGCTGACCAACACCGTGCTCCATGCTCATACTTTGTGGTCGGGGAGAAAGGTCGCGTCGGTGATCGGCGGACTGCATCTGCGCTCGGCGGATCATTCCGTCTTGGCCGGGGTCGTCCGTCTTTTGAAGAAAGAGGGAACGGAAAAGATCTTCGCCGGCCATTGCACGGGAGAGAAGGCGGAAAAAGTTCTGGGAGATGCCTTCAAAGGGTATTTTCAGCCGTTGATGACCGGCGGTGTTTACCGTTTTTGACCGGGATGTATCAAATCGCGAACGAAAGGCCTAATTAAAGCAACCAAAGTAACAATTTTTGTTGTTCTATATAATGCTAAAAGCTTACCGTTGCGGATTGATCTGTTGGACATGAACTAATTTGTGGACTATCATCAATCTGTTAAGTTTAAAAGCGGAAATTCACTAAATGAGCGGCGAAGCCGCTATTTTCTGCTTCGGAATTCCGATAACGTAGTGTGAAATATAAAGTGGAAAGTATCATTACACTTTAAACATTACACTTTCCACTACAAGTTGCGCCGGAGGCGCTAACTTGTAATGAGAACATATCTTGACTGTATTCCCTGTTTTTTTAAACAGGTGCTGCGAACTGCTCGCCTGACAGGCTTGAGTGAGAAAGATCAGCGGGCTCTTCTGGTGGAATTCGGTATGCGGCTCTCTGATTTTTCGATAGAGAGTACGCCCCCCGAGATTGCCCGATCTCTTTATGCCTCGATCATGAAACGGGCCGGTCGTGATCCCTTCCGTGAGATCCGCGAAAAGTCGAATCGGTATGCGTTGGAATTATACCCGGCATTGAAAAAGAGAATCAGGCAAGCTTCCGATCCCCTTCGGATGGCGGCGCGCCTGGCCATCGCCGGCAATATAATCGATTACGGTATTCCCCGCGCCTTCGATCTGCAGGAAGAAATTGAGGTTGTTCTGCGGTCTGAGTTCGGCGCATTCGAGTATGACGTTTTTCTAACCGCCCTCGACCGGTCTGAGACGTTGCTTTACCTCTGTGATAACGCGGGGGAGATAGTCTTCGACCGACTCCTGATCGAGGAGATTCAGGAAAACTACCCGGTCGTGATAACGGCGGCCGTTCGTGGGGGGCCGGTTCTCAATGATGTTATCTTCAAAGACGCCGAACAGGTCGGCATGGATCGGATCTGCCGGGTGATCACAAACGGCGTGAATGCTCCCGGGACACTTTTGGGGGAATGTTCAGATGATTTTACGGGGGTCTATCAAAATTCCGACCTGGTCATCAGTAAAGGGCAAGGTAATTTCGAATCCCTCTGGGGTGAGAAGAAGAGGATATTCTTCTTCTTTAAGATTAAATGCGACGTCGTCGCCCGGCATGTAAACGGCCGGGTGGGGGATACGGTATTACTGGCCTCAGCATGAAATAGCCATAATATATTTTGCTTGAGAATTCGGACAGGTCCATAATGGAGTGGTGGAGTGATGGAGTAGTGGGGTTGTGGAGTGATGAGGCCGGGAGGGCCGGTTCCCAACACTCCATCACTCCAGCATCCCAGTACTCCATGTTGTTTTCCCGAGCAGCAATACATAAAGATCGATTGATTGAAAAATAATTCTGATGCGGGAGAATAGGATGATCTACGAGCGACTGAAAAACTTTTTTAAAGATTTGATCAAAAGACACGAGCTGGGAGAAGAAGAGATCTGGGTTCATGCCCGCGCCTTGACCCCCGGGGAAGCGATCGGTACTCCTCGTGAGGGCGATTATCCCCTGCTGAAGGGGAAGGAGCGGCTGATGGAGGCGCAATTCCGGGGAGCCAAAGGGCAGGCTTATACCGATCTTTTCGGCAATTATTCCGGTTCTCTGGCCGGGGTGGCGGATCTGCCCCTGGATAATAATTTCCAGCGGGCGGTCTTCATCGCTTCACTGAATGCGGTTATGCGTTCTCTGGGATTGATCGAGGGCACCGTTCACTGCCGGGATCAGGAGTTGGAAGAATGCGCGTCGTCCCTGAAGCTGTACCTGGAGGATACCTTTGGCAAAGTGAAACGGGTGGGCCTGGTCGGTCTCCAGCCCCGGCTGCTGCAAGCCCTGGCCCGTGACTACCAGGTGCGGGCCACGGATCTCGATCCGGAGAACATCGGGCCGACCCGGTACGGGATTCTGATCGAGCCGCCGGAGGACGTGGGAGAGATTATCGAATGGGCGGACCTGCTCCTGGTGACCGGTACCACCATCGTCAACCAAACAATCGAGCTTTTCCTGGGTCTGGATCGGCCGGTTGTCTTTTACGGAACGACCATCGCCGGTCCGGCCCGGATACTGGGATTGAACCGGTACTGTGTTCTCGGGCACTAACCTGATGTCCGCCAGTCCGGTCCGCACCTAAAGGAGATTGGCCGGTGAAGGTTTTACCCTATAATCCCCGACTGGCCGCGGAATTACTTGCCGACAAGCTGCGGGAAGCCGTTGCCGGACGGGGGAGGGCCGTCCTGGCCATTCCGGGAGGCCGGTCGCCGGTCCCGGTGCTCGGCTTGGTGACCGGCTTGCTTCCGGAAGAAGTGCGCCGGAACCTTTATCTTTTCTGGGTTGATGAGAGAGGAGTCCCCCCGGGCCATCGGGATAGAAACGATGCCGCCACCCTGGCCGCCTGGAAAAAAGGGGGGGAACTCCCGGCGCATCTCCGCCCGATGCCCGCCGGAGAAGGCGACCTGGAGCGGGCGGCCGCGGAGTACGCCGAGACTCTCCGGCGGGCGACCGGGGGACGGCCGCTTGATGCCTGCCTTCTCGGTGTCGGGGAGGACGGCCATATCGCCAGCCTCTTTCCCGATCATCCGGCGTTGCGGAGAAAAGAGCCGGTGGTAGCCGTTTATGACAGTCCCAAACCGCCGCCCCGTCGTCTTACCCTCTCCCTCCCGGTTATCAACAAGGCCGGTCTTCGTGTTGTTCTGGCCCCCGGGAAGGAAAAAGGATTGATTTTTCGCCGGATCGCCGCCGGGCTGGAGCCGTCACTCCCGGCCAGCCTCCTCAGGCGAGACAATACCTTCTGGCTGGTGGACGATCCGGGATAGTGATTCAAATCCTCCAATGATATAGTGTAAAATAAATAATTCACTGTTTCGGAATTTCCCCGATAGCTATCGGGGTGAGCCTCCAGCTCACAATAAAAGGTAACGGTAAGGGTAACGAAGCCCAGCCTGTCCCGATTCATCGGGGTATCGGTGAGGGTTAGGGTAACGGCCGCTGCGCCTGGCGCACGTAACCGTAACCGACAAACGAAACCCCGGTGGTTACCGGGGTTACCGTTGCCCTGACCGAGTTGCGCCGGAGGCGCTAACTTATTGTTTCGGAATTTCAATAACGTAGTATGAAGTGTAAGGTGTGAAGGGGGAAGTTTCATTACACTTTAAACATTACACTTTACACTACAAGTTGCGCCGGAGGCGCTAACTTGTAAAAATGAATAACGATTCCCGCGGCTCTTTTAATGAATCAGCGCTGCATTACGATAGCTGGTACGATCAAAACCGGGCAGCGTATTATTCTGAGTTAGCGGCAATCAAAAAGGTGATCGGGCCGGGGGGCCGCACCCTGGAAATCGGCGTGGGTACCGGGCGCTTTGCTGCACCTCTGGGGATCAAAATTGGAATTGATCCTGCCCGGGAAATGCTCCGGATCGCCCGGCAACGGGGATGTGAGGTAATTCAGGCGGTCGGGGAATGCCTCCCTTTTGCCGATGGGGTGTTCGCAAGCGTGTTCCTGATTACCGCCCTTTGCTTTATCAAGCAACCGGAGAGATTGATCGAAGAAATAGGGAGAGTTCTCAAGCAGGGCGGAAACGTGATAATAGGAATGCTGGATAAGGAAAGCTTTTTAGGCAGATGGTATGAGGAGCGGAAAAAGGAAAGTGCATTTTATGGCAACGCCCGGTTTTTTTCCGTGCCGGAAGTTTTAAGATTGCTGGGGAAAAAGAAATGGGGAGACATTGATATAATACAAACTCTCTATGATCCGCCTGAGAATATAAGGGGAATTCAGCCTGTCCGAAAAGGATATGGCAGGGGAGCTTTCGTAGTAATAACTGCCGTTAATTCTGATGAATAATCCGGGGGAAGTGGTATGAAAAAAGATATTTATGACGTGATAATCGTTGGCGGCGGTCCGGCCGGTTTAACCGCGGCGATCTATACCGCCCGGGAGCGGCTGCGGACGCTGGTTATGGAAAAAATGCTTTGCGGCGGCTGGCCCAACGTCACCGGCGTCATCGAAAATTTTCCCGGTTTCCCCGAGGGGATTAACGGGATGGAACTGAGCGCGCGGTTCAAGGCTCAGGCGCTGAAATTCGGGGTCGAGATCAGGGAGTTCGAGGAGGTGATAGCTGTTGTCCCTTCCGGGGAGATTATCCGGGTTGAGACCGGAAAGGGATTGTATCCGGCCCGGAGCCTGATCGTCGCCCCGGGCAGCCGGATGCGGGAACTCGGTGTTCCCGGAGAGAAAGAGCTGCTGGGGAAAGGAGTGTCCTACTGCGCCACCTGCGATGGGCCTTTATACAGGGATAAGGAAGTCGCGGTTGTCGGAGGGGGAAACGCCGCCCTGGAAGAAGCGCTCTTTCTAACCCGATTCGCGTCCCGGGTGCACCTGATTCATCGCCGCGATACTTTCCGGGGCGAAAAGTACGTGGTCGGTGAGTTGGAGAAGACCGGGAAGGTCTCTTTTGTTCTTTCATCTATCCCGGTCTCGATTAACGGTGAGGGGGGTGTGGAGTCAATCACCATCAGGAATAAAGAGTCAGGAAAAGAGGAGAAGATCGCGGTTGACGGGGTCTTCGTCTTTGTGGGGGTGGAACCGAATTCCGCTTTTTTGCACGACGTGGTGAAGATGGACGAGAAGGGCTTTATCGTAACCGATACGGAGATGAGCACCTCGGTGTCGGGGATCTTTGCCGCCGGTGACGTCCGGGCCGGTAATGTCCGTCAGATCTCGGCCGCCTGCGGCGAAGGAACGGTGGCCGCCCTGAGCGTCCGCGACCTTCTGGTGGACTACTGACAGTTTAACCCGATTTATGCCGGCCCCCGCCCGGCCGGCTGGCATAAATCGAGTTAGGTTTGAACAATGCCATAGCTGGTATTGACAGCAATGCGATAAGGGATTGATCATAGGGTGATTATATACGGTCGCTTGAGGATAAGTATCTAATCTTGATTGCTTTGTTGCGGCTATAAATAAACGTTGCCCTGCCGGAAAAAAAGTAGTCTGCTGTAGCCGTATCATCGAGGCTACTATAGATAACTTGATGAATAATCCAGGTTAATAAGACTTCCCGGAGGGAAGTAACTATGCCCATCTACAGTTACCGATGCCAGGAATGTGATCGTGCTTTCGATCTGCTGGAGGGGATGACCGCCGAGAAAACGGAGCGAAAATGCCCCGGATGCGGGAGCCCCCGGATTAAAAAGACCCTTGCCGCCTTCAGTGTCGGCTCATCCGGGGTTGGAAAAGAGAGGGCGAATTGCCCCACCTGTCCGGCCGGTCCGTCACCTTGCTCGGGGGGCCAATGCCCTTTTTAAAGGAATCCCGCATTACTTCATTGATTTATAAATAAATCGGGGCAACCTAAATTTTTACCGAAGGAGGAAATTTATGACGGAAATCAATGTTACCGACGCCAACTTTGATGAAGAGATTATTCAGTCCCCACTGCCGGTCCTGGTCGATTTCTGGGCGCCCTGGTGCGGCCCCTGCAATATGGTGGCTCCGACCGTGGAGGCACTGGCCGGCGAGTACGCGGGCCGGCTCAAGGTCTGTAAAGTAAACGTCGACGAGGCTCCCGGTGTCGCCGGCCGGTTCTCGATCCGGGCGATCCCCACCCTGATAATCTTCAAGGGGGGAAAGGCGGTCGAGCAGGTAATCGGGGTCCAGCCCAAGACGGCCCTGGAAGAGAAGATTAAGATACATCTCTAAAATAAATCCCAAATCCCAAGCACCTCGGCCAAAGGCTGATCAGCCTCCGGCTGAAAATCCCAAGTAATAAACAAAACTCAAATTCCAAATCACAAACTCGTCGAGCGGAGTCGGGGGTTTCCATAGGCGCCCCTCTCAACGGCGTAGGTTTTTCAATAAGGTTGAGAGTAATCCTCTTCGGTTTGGTTAATTGTTTGAAATTTTGAATTTGGGTCATTGGAATTTGTTTAGTATTTAGGATTTGTCATTTGAGATTTCGCGATCTCCTCGATGTATCAGTTTTTTTATAAGTAACAGGGGTCACATGGATGCTAAAAGGAGGGATTAATCGTGGCTATGATAGAAGTCAGTGTCGTTCCGGTGGGAACGAAGAGCCCTTCGCTCAGCCATTTCGTGGCTGGTGCCGTGCGCATTCTCAAGGGCGCCCACGGGGTCAAGTATGAACTGACTCCGATGGGGACCGTGATCGAGGGCGATCTGGACACGATCATCGACCTGGCCAAGAAGATGCACCGGGAAACATTCGGTCCTGAAGTAAAACGTGTCGTCACCACGATCAAGATCGATGACCGGTCCGACAAGCCTCTGACCATGGCCGGTAAGCTCAGCGCGGTCTGGCAGAAGATATGATGAATCTGACCATCGCCTCCGGCAAAGGAGGAACCGGAAAGACACTGGTCGCGACCAACCTGGCCGCCGTCTGGTCGACCGCGGGCCGGGAGGTAACCTACCTGGACTGTGATGTCGAGGCCCCCAATGGACACCTCTTTTTAAACCCGCGGATAGAGAAGGAGGAGGCAATCGAGATCCTCTCTCCGGCAGGTGTTGATCCCGGGAAATGTACTAAATGCGGGAGGTGCGCGGCGGCTTGCAGCTACAACGCGATCGCGGTGACCGGGAAAGAGGTTATCTTTTTCCCGGAACTTTGCCATGTCTGCGGCGCCTGCACTATCGTCTGTCCCGAGGATGCCGTTATCGAAAAGACGAAGAAGATCGGGCGCCTCTTTCATGGCGTCCGCCGATCTTCCCGGGAAGCCGGGCCCGCGATGGATTACCATTATGCTCTTCTGGAGACCGGAGAAGGGGGGATGTCCCCCCGCTTGATCTCCCGGGTCAAGGAGTTTGCCGGACCGGATATTACCATCAATGACTCCCCGCCGGGGACCGCCTGCTCGGCGGTGGAGACGGCCGTGGATGCCGATTTGGTCGTCCTGGTTACCGATCCCACCCCGTTCGGGATCAACGATCTGAAACTGGCGGTGGAGATGTGCCGGAAGATCGGCCGGGAACCGGTGGTCCTGGTTAACCGGGCCGAGTATCGCGATGATTCTCTCCAGGAGTATTGCCGGGAGGCGGAGCTGACCGTTATCGGGGAGATCCCGGATGATCGAGAGATTGCGGAGATTTATTCTTCCGGGGGCTTGGTGGTGGAGAAACTTCTCCGGTATCGTCCTCTCTTTGCGGAGATCACCCTTCGGATCGAACGGGAGACCGCAAAAGAGAGAACGGTAAAAACCCTACCGGAAATCGATCACTCCGGAGAGCCGGCCCCATCCCTGCCGGAACTCTCTAAACCCTCGGATACTCCCCGGCCCCGCGAACTGGTGGTGATCAGCGGCAAGGGCGGGACCGGGAAGACTTCCCTGACGGCTTCCTTCGCCGCTCTGGCCGGTCCCGCCGTGATCTCGGATTGCGATGTGGACGCCGCCGACCTTCATCTGATTTTAAAACCGGAGATCAGGAAAAGGGGGTTCTTCAGCGGGGGGGTGGTCGCCCGGATCGATCAGACCCGGTGTATCAGTTGCGGGCGGTGTTTTGAGGAGTGTCGTTTTAGCGCGATTGAGCAAGAGGAAAAAGAGGGGGGGGGTGTTATTTTCCGAATCGATCAGCTTGCCTGCGAGGGGTGTGGTGTCTGCGCGCTGGTCTGCCCGGTGGAGGCGGTCATCACCGCGCCGGCGATTAACGGTGAGTGGTTTGTCTCCCAAACCCGCTTCGACCAGCCGATGACCCACGCCAAGCTGGGCATCGCGGAAGAGAACTCGGGGCGGCTGGTGACCGTGATCCGGGAAAAAGCGGTTGATCTGGCCTTGGTGGAATCATGGAAAGAGGTGATCATCGACGGCTCACCCGGGACGGGATGTCCGGTTATCGCTTCCCTGACCGGGGCCGCGTATGCCCTGGTTGTTACCGAACCCACCATCTCCGGAGTTCATGACCTGGAGCGTATTCTGGACCTGATCCGTCATTTCGGCGTGCCTTCCGGAGTGGTCATCAATAAATGCGATCTTAACCGGAAGATGGCCGAAGAGATTCTCTCGGTGGCCGGAGATTATCAGGCGGAGATAGTCGGGGAGATCCCCTATGACCGGGTGGTGACCGATGCCCAGATGGAAGGGCTTTCGGTGGTGGAGTTTTCCGATGGAGCCGTTACGGCGGCCATCACCGGGATCTGGGAGAAACTGAGCCGCCGCCCGAGCCTTATTTAACACATAACGCTTTGCCTTATCTGTTAAATAAGAGAAAAAGATGACTGAAAGACATTATATTTTTGGGCCGGTTCCTTCCCGCCGTCTCGGCTTTTCCCTGGGCGTCGACCTGGTCCCCTATAAGACGTGCACGCTCGACTGTGTTTACTGCCAGCTGGGTTCGACTGCCTGCACGACTGATGAGCGAAAGGAATACGAACCGGTCGCGGCGATTCTTTCGGAATTGAGGGAGGTGTTACAGGAAGGCGGCCGGATCGACTATATCACCCTCTCCGGTTCCGGGGAGCCCACGCTGAACCGGGAGATCGGCGTCCTGATCCCCGCGATCAAGAAAATGACCCCGATCCCGGTGGCTGTTCTGACCAACGGAACGCTTCTCTGGCGGCCTGAAGTCAGGCAAGCTCTTATCTCCGCCGACCTGGTCGTTCCCAGTCTCGACGCCGGAACCCAGGGGACTTTTGAGAGGATAAACCGGCCCCACCGGGATCTTTCCCTGGAAAATCTGGTTGGGGGCATTGCCGCCTTTGTCTCGGAATTTCCCGGGCAGGTCTGGCTGGAAGTGATGCTGCTCAAGGATATCAATGACAACGAAGTCGAGCTGGCAGCCATCGCCGATCGGATAGCGTCTATCCGCCCGGATAAAGTTCAGTTAAACACCGCGGTCCGTCCTCCCGCCGTTGCCGGGGTGGGATCTCTGGATGAGTCGTCTCTGGAGAAGGCGCGGCGGTTTTTACAGTCACGGCTGGGACCGATCCCGGTCGAAGTCGTGGCCGGTTTCCGAGGTCACCGCGGGGAGGCGACCAAGGAAAACGTGGCGGAGGCTCTTCTTGCTTACCTGGAGCGGCGCCCGGCCACCCTGGATGACCTCTCGACCTCGTTCGGCCTTCATCGCAACGAGATCGTCAAATATCTCGGACATCTTCTGGATGAGGGAAAGATCAAGGAGGAATACAAAGGTTCCACAAAATATTTTATTTTTAGTAAGGACCGTTCGAAAAAAGTTTAAAAGGGTAAGAAGAAAGGAGTGATGGAGTACTGGAATAAGGGAGTACTGAAGATCTACCGGCTCATTGGCTCACAGCACCCCAGCACTCCAACATTCCAACACTCCCTTACTCCTTCATCCTACTGTTGAATATACCGCCGGTCTCGTAGTTGAATTATTTCATCGGAATTATTGCCATGTTCATCGATGTTTTCAAGCATGCCCTGTTGATCGCCGGTTTTGTCTTCGCCATGATGGTGGCGGTGGACTATCTCAATGTCTTCACCCGGGGCCGACTGGAGTATTTTATCCGGGGCCGGCCCTTGCGGCAGTATCTGGGGTGTTCTTTTCTGGGCGCGACACCGGGGTGCCTGGGAGCCTTCGCGGCATCTTCTCTCTATATCCACGGTTTTATATCGTTCGGGGCTATCGTGGCCACCATGGTATCTACCTCGGGCGATGCGGCTTTTGTTATGCTGGCCCTCTTCCCGGCGCGCGCGCTCCTTCTTTTCGCGCTCCTCTTCGGCGCCGGCATCCTGGCCGGTTGGATTGCCGATAAGGTGGCAACCAAGTTGCATCTGAGGTCATGTCAGGCCTGTGATAAGCTGGAGGTGCATACCGGTCCGGACCGGGCGCTTTTATCCTGGAGTGACTTCAGGCATAACCTGCAGGCGCTTACCCTCCAGCGCGCGGCCCTGATCGTTCTCAGCCTGGTCCTCCTCTCCGGGGTCTTCTCGGGGCAGATCGGACCGCCGGATTGGAACTGGATCAGAGTAACCCTCTGCCTGGTTCTTCTCTTTCTTCTTTTCATCGTTGTCACCGTCCCCGATCACTTCCTGGAAATCCATATCTGGGAACATACCGCCAAGAAACATCTCCTGAAAATATTCTGCTGGACGCTGGGCGCCCTCTTAGCCGTCCACCTCGGCGAGGCGCACTGGGATATTGCCGGCCTTGTCTCACACAACCAGGCCTGGGTTCTTCTGGCCGCGGCCCTGGTGGGATTGATCCCGGATTCAGGTCCCCATCTCATCTTTGTCATCATGTTTTCCCAGGGACTGGTACCTTTTTCCATCCTGTTTACCAGTTCGATTGTCCAGGATGGCCACGGAATGCTTCCCATCCTCTCGATCAGTATCAAGGACTTCGCGGTAATCAAACTCTTTAATTTTTTCTTCGGCCTGGCCGTCGGCTATCTCTGTCTGATCATCGGTTTTTAAACCGAGACATTCGATTGTAGTATTCCGGGTGATTCTGTTATCATTATTCTCCCTGCTGCGAAGGGGAGCGTCCGTCAAGGTGTCCCGCGAGGAAAATAGGGGTGGCCGGGGAACGCGAAGAAAAACGAACGAAAATGCGCGGAGCCGGGAAGCTTTGTCTGCTCTTCCCAGGAGGGTCGCTTTGTATTTATGGAGTAGAGGCCGTAGCTCCGCGGTTTAAATAAAGTGCGCCGGATAGGGAATCGGCCAACCGGCGAGAGTTGAATTTTGAGAGGCAACAGATGAAAAAAAATGCATTGTGTTTTTTTACCTTGGTCTCTTTATTTGTGCTGGGATGCGCTTCGTCGGACAAGTCGCCGCCGGCTGCCCCCGGGGAGAAGGCCCGAGATGACACGCCCTTCAGAAATGCCCGGTGGGGGATGAGTATGGAGCAGGTTGAACAGGCGGAGAAGAAAGGGGTCGCCCAGATCTCCCCGGAAGCGGATGAACTGGTCTATGAGGCTTCCCTGCTGGGGAAGGTCCCGGTGAGGATCGTTTACCACTTCCAGGACGGGAAACTCCGCCGCGGAACCTACCAGGTAGAGCATCCCGGAAGTATCATGGAGTACACCATTTTTCGTCTGGTTCTGGGACGCAAGTACGGCAAGCCGTTCAACGAGGCCCGGACTCCGCAGATGGTGCAGATGAGCTGGCGGACCCCCGAGTCGGAGATCGATCTTTTGGGTGATGGGAAGAACCTGGAGCGGTATTCCTTGCAGAAGCCGGAGGCCAGTCAGAAGATAGAGCTTGCTTCCATCAGAGCCAATTATTATGACCGCCGCTGGTTCGGGCACAGCGTGGAAGAGACGGAAAAGGCGGAAGGTAATGTTGACGAGAGCGAGAAGTTATACCAGCAGCTGTTCGGGGACTGGGTGGAGATTTATCCCTCTTATCGGGATTACATGGCCGGCGCGATGATGCTTGAGCCCGGGGAGACATACGTTTACGACCCTGAGTTCTATGACGATTTTTAACCATAAAAAATCGATAATAACCACGAAGAACACGAAGAACACGAAGGGGGGAGTTGTAATAATCTGATCATATTAAGTCAATATGGATCTGGAGTTTTCCCTGCTGGCTGGTGGAGGAAGGTGTGGATATGACACAACGCTGTCAGCTTCTCTCTCCATATGATTCCGAGTTAATTTTGTGTTATCAATGTATGCTTCTCTAATTGTTATCCTTCGTGCCCTTCGTGTCCTTCGTGGTGAATAATAGAGTAGAAGAAGTGTCAAGATGAAGAAGCAGGTCTCCGGGTTCGGGCTGATCATTATCGGGAGCGAGATCCTTGACGGCCGCGTCCGCGACCGGCACCTGGAGAATACCCGGCGCCAGCTGGCGGAACGGCGGCTTCTCCTTCACTATGTGCTCATACTCCCCGATGATCCCTCCGTATTGGGAAACCAATTTCGCTGGGCCGGGGGACAGCCTTCACCGTTCTTCTGCTGCGGCGGGATCGGCGCCACACCCGACGACCACACCCGTCTCTGTGCCGCGGAAGCGTTCGGGGTTGAACTTGCCTCCCATAAAGAGGCGGCGGCCATTCTGAAAAAGAAATTCGGCGCCCGGGCCACCCCCCACCGCCTGAAGATGGTCGAGTTCCCCGCAGGCTCCCGGATCATCCCCAACCCGTATAACCAGGTCCCCGGGTTCTCGATCGCCAACGGGTATTTCCTGCCCGGGTTCCCCGAGATGGCGGAACCGATGACGGCCTGGGTGCTCGATACCTATTATCATCAGGGAGCGGAACGGATTTCTCGGTCGCTGGTTCTTCCCGATGGCCGCGAGTCGGACCTGGTCGGGCTGATGGAGGATTTTATCGCCGCCTACCCGGATCTTGCCCTCTCCAGTCTTCCCCGGATCGCCGGCAAAGGATGGGATCTCGTGCTGGGCGTGGCGGGCGCGCCGGCGGCGGTGGAGGAGGGGATGCGGTATCTGAGAGAAGAATTGCGTAAAGCAGGCCAGCGGTATAGTGACGAGGGGAGAAAAAAGTAATCGGTAATCGGTAATCAGTAATCAGCCGTTGTCCAGCCGGATAAGCGTGCCCCGGGGGGACTGATTACCGATTACTGATTACTGATTACTGATTACTGATTACTTCTCCCCCGTCAGTAACCCTCGGGGTTCCCCGACTGCCAGCGCCAGGTATCGGCGCACATCTCCTCCACCTCACGGCCGGCCGTCCATCCCAGCTCTTCCCTGGCTCTGGCCGGATCGGCGTAGCATTCGGCGACATCTCCCGGCCGGCGACCCACGATCTCATAGGGGATAGTCCTGCCCGCTGCCTTTTCGTAGGCCGCGACCATCTCCAAAACGCTGTAGCCTCTCCCGGTCCCCAGATTGTAGGTGACGATGCCGGGGTTTTCCCTGAGTTTCTCCAGCGCCCGGAGGTGCCCGATCGCCAGGTCGACGACGTGGATATAGTCACGGACGCCGGTCCCGTCCCGGGTGGGATAGTCGCCGCCGAAGACACGGAGCCGGGGCAACTTCCCGACCGCGACCTGGCTGATGAAGGGGAGGAGGTTGTTGGGGATCCCGTTCGGGTCCTCCCCGATCCGGCCGCTGGGGTGGGCGCCGACGGGGTTGAAATAGCGCAAGAGCGCGATATTCAAAGAGTTGTCGGATACCTGCCAGTCCCGCAGGATCTCCTCTATCATCAGCTTGGTCCTGCCGTAGGGGTTAGTCGCCCCGAGCGGAAAGTCCTCTGTAATCGGCACGCTTGCCGGGTCGCCGTAGACAGTGGCGGATGAACTGAAGACCAGGTTCTTGACGCCGTGCTTCCCCATGACCTCACAAAGGATTAGGGTGCCGGTGATGTTGTTATGGTAATAATCAAGGGGAATTTTGACCGATTCGCCGACCGCCTTCAAGCCAGCGAAGTGAATCACCGCGTTGATGGGCGTTCCGGCAAAGACCTGGTCAAGGGCTTCGCGGTCAAGCAGATCGACCCGGTGAAAATCAAGCTTCTTCCCGGTGATCTCTTTCACCCTCCGCAGCGATTCTTCCTTGCTGTTGGAGAGGTTATCGACCACCGTCACCTCATGGCCGGCTTGCAGAAGTTCCAGGCAGGTATGGCTGCCGATATAGCCGGCGCCGCCGGTTACCAGTATTTTCATGGTGCGTGCTCCGTTAACCTGGATTATTCATGAAAATTGAAAATTTTCATGAATAATCCAGGTTATTAGTTATGGTTCAACGTATTATGAATAAATCGGGTTAACGCCCGTAGTAGCGCGTCATCTGGGCCAGTTTCCCCGCCAGTTCGCCGGTCAGCAGCGCCGGATCAAAACGCCACCCCCATTGGCCGCCCCGGTTCCCGGGCGCGTTCATCCTCGCCTCGCTGCCGAGCCCGAACACGTCCTGGAGAGGGATGACGGCCAGGTCGGCGACGGAGGAGAGGACGCGCCGGATGAACTTCCAGTTGATCTCCTCCTGATCCGTCCCGAAATAGGAGAGGACCGCCTTTTTCTCCTTCTTGGTGAGTGAGGCGAACCAGCCGCGGGTGGTATCGGTATCGTGGGTCCCGGTATAGGCCGCGCAGTTTAAGGGATAGCGCTCGGGCAGGTGGGGATTGCTGGGTTTATCCCGGAAAGCGTATTGGAGTACCCGGGCGCTGGAGAAATCGAGGACCTCCAGAAGCGCCTTCGTCTCCTCGAAGTGGACCGGCTCCATCGCCTCGGCGATGATCGGAAGGGTCCCCAGCTGCTTTTCCAGCAGGCCGAAGAGAACCGCCCCGGGCCCGTAGAACCATTGCCCCTCGGCTGATGTCTTCGCCTCCGGCGGGATATG
Source organism: uncultured bacterium (assembly GCA_963822585.1). Taxonomy (GTDB): domain Bacteria; phylum Auribacterota; class Erginobacteria; order Erginobacterales; family Erginobacteraceae; genus CAWGIE01. The sequence continues at coordinate 134,255 of CAWGIE010000036.1, read as the reverse complement.
CCAGGCGATGTTGAAGCCGGAGAAATGATCCACCCTGACCATATCGGTCAGTTCCAGGGTGGTCCGGAACCGCCGCATCCACCAGTTGAAACGGTCCCCCGACATTTTCACCCAGTCGTAGAGCGGGTTCCCCCAGATCTGGCTGACGCCGGAGTATCCGGTCATGGGGACACCGGAGAGAACGCGTCGGCGCCCCTGGTCGTCGAGGAGGAAAAGATGGCGCTGGGCCCAGGCGTCCGCGCTGTCATAGCTGACCAGGAAGGGGATGTCGCCGATGATCTTGATCCCCATCTCGTTGCAGTAGCCCCGGAGCCGCTTCCACTGCTTGAAGAAGAGGTGCTCGGCGAATTTTATCTCCCCGACCTGTTCTTTCAGCCGATTGCCCCAGGTTTGCAGTGCCGCCGGTTCCCGGAAAGCCAGTTCGGAGGGCCATTCATACCAGGGAGTCCCATGGAAATGGTCCTTGAGCGACCGGTACAGAGCATAGTTGTCAATCCAGGGGGCGTGTTCGACGCAGAACTCCTCGAAGTCATTCTGCTGCCGCTTGTTTTTTCTCCGGCGAAAGCGGCGGTAGGCCGCCCCGATCGCCTCCTGTTTGATCCGGATGGCCCGGGGGAAATCGACCCGGTCCTTCGGGAAGTCCTCCTCCGGCGGGAGGTTTTTCGAGGAAAGGTAGCCGGTCTCCACCAGCCTCTCCAGGCTGATCAGCAGGGGGGCGCCGGCAAACGCCGAGGGGCTGGCGTAGGGGGAGTTCCCGTAACCGATCGGGTTAATGGGGAGGATCTCCCAGTACCTCTGCCCGGCAGCGGCCAGCCAGTCGACGAACTGATACGCGTCATCGCCCAAGGAGCCGATACCGTGCGGTCCCGGCAGGGAAGTGATATGAAGAAGTACCCCGGAACCTCTCCTGAATTTCATTTCGTCTCCTTTTTAATATATTTTTTCATCATACCTGGTTAGCCCTGCAAGGCATCAAGAAGCCTTTGGCGTTTGTTATACCCGCTCTTATCCTCCCTGATCTCCAGGACCTCGTTGATGTCCTTTAAAAATTTTGCGTTAACTACGATATCCTTATCCCGGATCTTGGTATGGTTATACATCCATTCCGCGATCTCAGCCCAACTCCAGAGGGATGCATTCACAATCACAGAGTTGGGCAGGGGGAAATCACCCGGACCTCTTTTTCCCTGGTTTAGTAATCGGATATATTCCTTTGTGAGTTTTACTCTCCGGGCGATTTCAGATGCGGTGACGATATCGCCGGGAGCAACATGCACTACTTTAACGCCGATCCCGGCTCCCTCCACGTCTTTAATGGCTGAGAGGATGGCATCTTCAACGGAAGCCGCCTCCCGGGTGAATTCCAGAAAAGCGATTCGGTTCCGGAAACAGAGGATGGCGTCATCGCAGCCCGATTCATATAAAGCATCCTCAACCTTCGCCCCCGGCTCTGAGATCCCCGAGAGAATTAACTCGAACGTATATTTTTTCGTTTTTTTACCCATCGCCTCGACCTTTTTCATGAGGACATTTCGCTATCTGCCTGCGGATCTGTTGCGCAAAATCATGAGGTTTACGCGGAGTTGACCAGATGGAGATCTTACACCCTTCTCGACTTCTCTCCGGGCAATATAATCGTCCCCAGGCATGAGAAGATCGCCCCGCTTTTAGATACCGCCATCCTCTGGCTTCGGCGTAAGCGATGGCATCCTCTATAATTGCTATGGGATGTTTATTTCTCACAGGAAGCGTAGCATCTGTAGTTGACGTATGTCAACACATGTTTCTATAAAAAATCTTCCCCTCAGAAGAGGGGAAGATTTTTTAATGGCGAGGGTCAGAATCGAACTGACGACACGCGGATTTTCAGTCCGCTGCTCTACCGCCTGAGCTACCTCGCCTTTAAAATTTTTCCTGCGGAAAAATTTTAGTAACTATATCAAGTCCGATATTTAACTCAAGGGAAAATGCAAGATACTCGCATAAAAAGTCCTTTTGACACTTGACATGATTTATGAATTCCCGTATCTTTTAATACAAATAATTGTATTATTATATACATATATTTGTATTTAAACATACAATAAGCAACAACGCCATGAACTACAGGCTGAATACAAAAGATTTATTAGAAACGATCGGCGCCTGGAACGGCTTTTTACGGAGGAAGATTCACCTTATTGCCTGCGGAGGAACTGCCTTGACTCTTCTCGGCGTAAAGGATTCCACCAAAGATGTTGATTTCATAGTCCCGGCAGACTCCGAATATAAATACCTGATCCGGACTCTTAAAGACCTGGGTTATAAACAGGTAACAGAGGCCGGTTGGAGCCGAGGGGACTGGTATATCATCGACCTTTTCCGTGGAAAAACAATTCACACAACCGAACTACTGGAATCTTCACTCAAAGAAGATAACCATATATTTTTAAAAGAGTATTCCCGGATTTACATCGGCATATTGAATTTTTATGACCTGATCATAAGTAAATTAATGCGGGGAACTACAGTGGACTTTCAAGATTGTTTTGCCCTGGTAAAAGCAAGAAAAGAGGAAATCGATCCTAACGTTTTATCAGAACGATTCTTAAAAACCTCCAAATACGATGTTTCAGAAGAGAGAGTAAATAAAAATCTGGAGTACTTCTTTAAGACCTTGCAAAGGGAAAATATCTATGAATAAAAATGAACTGATGAAACAGATAAGTCAATTAGGCTTTCCCCTGCTGGAAACAGAGGAAAAGCTGAACATAAATAAGACCTTGAGCGAGGTGATAAAGAACAAAGACTTACGGTTATGGGAAGGTTTCCCGGTTCTGCTGGCAAATGCCGTGGAAATGGGCGGCTTTGATTATACCGGGGCAGAGAAATTCTTGAAAACCAAACAAGATAAAGCCAATTTCCTAGGCTGTGTTCTTATTTCACTGGCGGTATATAAATATTTCAAACTCAACTTATTCTGGGAAAACAAATTTTACAACCACCTGTCGGCAATCCGGAAGAAAAAGGTTAATGCCTATCTAGCGAACCTCCACAAAAGCAGTACTATCAGTCTATCGCATTACCAACTTAGTTCGATAAGGATAGTGAATACTTTTAAAAACTATTTTGAGGTAAGAGCTTCGAAAGCGAAGAAACTGAGAGACCATTCTGAGGAGTTATCGTTGGAGTATGCACTATCACAAATCTTCCCCCCGAAACAGAAAGAGCTATTTCTGAAGAAACTGAAAGGGGAAAAGATGACCAAGACGGAAAAAGAGTACTTCTCCCGGACGGTAAAAAAGAAAGTTCTCGCTTTATCCAACCCCGAACTTCACCGCCTCGCCCAAAAGGTCATAAGTTCCTGAACTAATCATTCTTTAATGGGCAGAGATGGATATTCCGGGGGCACGATACCAAAGATTCCATATTTCCGGATTCTGTTCCGGGGACACAATACTACTTGTTCTTATATCAAAGAAGGTATTTTGTATCGTGTTCCCGGAATATACGGCCTTTTCTGGCCCATGACCTTGAATCACTTTCTCACTTTCTCGCTTTCGCTCGCCTGCCCGCCTCTGGAGGGAAAGCGAGAAAGTGGTTGGGGAACTATTGCCGGGGGGACAATTACCGGGTTTGACGGAAGAAGGCGTGGATCATCTCCCGGCGCTCTCTCCCCCGGGCGCGGTTCTTCTCCACCCAGAGGATACTTTTCCAGTTGGTTGTGGAGTTGAGTTTCTCCGCTTTGCCAACAAAATTTCCGTCTGAATAAAGCTTCAAGGGCGGAAGACAAAAAAAACCGGGCCGCAACAATGCGTCCCGGTGATGATCACTTTCCGAACGTTTGAGTTAAGCGGCAGACCCGACAGGGCCTGTCCGCTTGAATGAATTGTTGGGCGCTGCCGTGCTTTTCATTTTGGCTCCCAGGACTTCCTCGTGGCTGGCCACTGTACGCTAAACGCCCGATGGGAGCTTGGAGGCCATCATCTTCTTCCGGTCAATCTTGCGCCCGTCAACGATGAATGTTCCGTCACCAACAGCGTGAACCGTGCGCTTCTCCTTGCGTGCGGAATTGATGTATGCGGCAACCGCCTCTAACACAACAATGTTGTGCTTCTTGACGATGTCGATGACCTTGCACTCGATGTTGGCGAGGCACTCCTTGATCAAGGGCGATCTGACGAGCTTGGCCGGCACCGCCGTGAGCTTGAACTTGGCAAACTTGTCTGTGTCTGCCCCAGAGCACGTCCCTATGCCAACCACCTTGTCCAGCAGGTCGACGGTGGGAATTGCAATGACGCACTCCCGATTCTTTCGCAACGCCGCGAAGGAATGATTCCATTCACCCGTGGTGATTGCAAATACCGGAGTGAAATCCATCACCATGGTCCAGGAGATAGTCATGATGTTGTCTTTCTTCCCATCATGGGTTGTCACGAGGACCACAGGCCCTGATTCCATCAGAGTAAAAGTCTTGCTCAGCTTTAACTGACGCATGAGAGCACCTCCGATAGTCTTGCCAGACTTGCGCGCTTGTGTCAAGGCGCCCAACGCCGATCTCAGCCGCCCCGGTTTATAGCAAAAAATATTAAAACCAAAATTACTTTCGACCGAGCGAGACGGCCCCGTAGTCGCAAGGCGGTAAGGGGTCGGCTGGAGCGCCTGGTTGGCCAATTTCTTCTGACTTACGGATTATTGCCTCTATAGCCTTAGCAAGTTGTTGTCCTCTTCCTGCCAACCATAAAATCCATAGTATGCACATTGCTAACCCGAAGATTAAAACGCGCAGAAGATTTGAATCTCCAAGGTTGCAGAGAATGAGAACTATAAGAGTAACCATAATGATACACCATAGCAGGATAGGGGGGCTCATCTTTAATTGAATCAGCGTACCTTCGCCCAATTGGGTGATCTTTCCGACTAATCGCCAATATGGGTTATTTGTCACATTCCAATTAAATCTCAGCCAGAATGTATTCCCAGTAAGCAAGCCAGCAAATGGTGCACCTCCACAATCGGCAGGTCGACAAATTCGGAATGATTTACATGGTTCGATCGAGTCCTGAATGATCTTTAAGCAATCCTCAACTGATAAATTTGAATGAATCGTCCGTGTCACATTGATTTTCATCTTTTATGGCCAACTTGTTATTATACCCAATCTCCCTTTTGATGCCTTTGCAACAATATTTCGTTGGAAGAGATTGGGTATCCCTTTGTTCCTAGGCAGGATAGGTTGAGCAAAATTACCTAATGTCCCTAAATATCTTGGTTATGTATTTTTCTACATAATACGGGATTTTAGGTATATCTTCATACCACGATAAGAGAAAATCATTTCCTTCCCCTTTTCCTCCGTTTGATCTTCTTTACCGGTACGTCCAGCCCCAGTACCCCATAGGCCTCTGGTATCCCCCCCACTAGGGAAGCCCCCCATTCCCGGGAGAACCGTCCCTTTTTATCAATCAGACTGATTGGAAGGGGCTCTTACATCGAGCTAAACGGCCGGAAGGGGCCAACCAAAAAACTTTGCTACCTGGAAAAATGCCGGCGAAGATAAAATATTCGACAGTAGCATTAGCCCTTCCGGTCAGCTTGAGCGTCTGGGTTAAGCAATTTTTGAATTCTTCCTATTATTTGGCAGTAATATTAGGATTTAAACTGTATTCCCATACGATTGAGTTTCCTCCGACAAGAAGCTTTTCATAATCTTGTCCCTGTATTTTAAAGGCAGTGATCGCGAGATAGGGAAATGGCATTATTTCATGATAGATGAGTAGGCCCGCAGAATCAAAAATGAATAGAGCTGATCTCCCTAAGGTAGCTTTTATTGTACGAACAAATGCAAAGTAAGGGGGAGCTTTCGATCCCTTGAGATAAGCCATTGTGCCTTCTGCTGAACGGTAACCCCAACCGGGGAGCTTGAAAGTCTTAACAATGGCGCCTTTAATATCAATCAGATTCAGATTGTCTTTCTTATCAATATATACAATGATCGGCTCCTTATTTAGGATCGATGATTGCAGTAGAGAAAAGTAACCGTCTGTATTTTCAATAACACCAATTTTATCGCCATTTGCGCGACGTATTACAATTCCTGCTCCTGAATCACTGTGCAAGATCTCTGGGGCGCCATCATTGTTTATGTCCAGGACTTCAACACTAAATACGTTTCCAGCTTCATACCTGTGTATCAAATTACCATTTGAGTCTAATACCCGGAGACCTCCACCCGCATTCATGCCTACTATGAATTCAAGTTCTCCATCTCCATTTAGGTCACCAGCAGACATATCGTCAGCAGCAGCACTGTCATCAGAAGGATAACTCCACTTCGTATTCCCTTCCGAATCCAGCAATGATACTTGCTGCCAACCACCTCCCCTGTTCATGAACTCAGATATGTCATCCGAATGAACTTTGATGGGAACAGTTTTTCCTACTGTCCGATCAAATGATATAAACGCTCGCTCCGCACCAGCATATGTTAAAAATTGCGCACCGTTTGTACCCACAATAGCTATTTCATTTTCTGAATCAGAGCTAAATCGCCCAAAACTAATTGATGTCACACCATATAATTTCTGGTTTTTATAGAACAGGGTTTTCGCTATTACATCAGAACCAAGGACTATCTTGGCGGCGGGGCGACATGAAACTGTGGTAAAACCGACTACTGTCGTAATTAGCAAGATGAGATATGCGTTTCTTTTCACTTTATTAGTTCTCTCATTTGCTTCTTGCATGCTTAACGATAAGCTCAGCGGCCAGGGCCCGCGGAGCGGGTCCTGGTCTGCTGTAGCGGCTTGTTATGCATTTTTACCTCTGAATATATCCCCCAGATCAAGCCTGCAATAAATAACGGAAACATCAGAACACTGCGTGGAACTTGGATAAAATCTTTCTTCAAGAAGATTGGATATAGAGTCAACGGTACTATAAATATAGTCATCAATATGAATGCCCATTTAGGCCACATTTTAGGAGTTACGGTATGGATAACAATCCTTAGTAAGACCCAAACAATTCCCATAATTAATCCGCTAAAAATTATCGGCGAAGTGAATGCAGCGAATGGGCCATCCAATCTTGGTAATAGATAAGGCTGTAAAATCATACCTAGCAGCAAGGAACCGATCCAAATCATGGAGTCTGTCAAAACACTATTTTTCATCTTTTCTCCAGATGCATAACTTGTTATTATACCCAATCTCCCTTTTGATGCCTTCGCAACAATATTTCGTTGGAAAAGATTGGGTATCCCTTTGTTCCTAGGCAGGATAGGTTGAGCAAAATTACCTAATGTCCCTAATTATCTTGGTTATGTATATTTCTACATAATAAGGGAAGTCGATATCGTGGTCTCCCCACTGTTTGGGAACAAATCTTGTTTTTCTTCTTATTAAACCTCTTCATGGGGAACACTCCTGGAGTTTCTTTTCGAAACATCTCTTGGAAAGTGTTGCCCCTTTCCATCTACTTCGTCGGCTCTCAGACGTGCTTTCCGGTTTCGTCCGTAAAGATATGACGGGTCATATCTTAAATCAATTACACCTGGGCATATCTATAATAATTGCCGGCACTTTTTCAAAATCATCGGAATTTCTTATTTCAGGTATCATTTCCGAATAATATGATTTAAATTTTTCAAGTAATCCTTTATCTCTACCCTTAATAATCAAAGCTATTTGCTTATCAGAGATTTGACAGGCCTCAATCATACTCATAATAGCATCGATGCCATTTTTAACTTCCTGACAATTTGACCACTTGGTACCAGTCATAAAATGAGAAACTGCGGGATTTTTGGCTTTCAGAATATAGGGAAAAGAATTAATTGTATTCTTATTGACTTCTGAAAATTTGATAACGATTTTTAGAGTGTATCCATTATTGTTTTCTATCAATTCAAAAGACAATCCATTTCCCATATATTTGTAATTGAAATCTGGTTTAAATTTATCTTCATATCCTTCGTGGAAGAAGGTCATAATCAAATTTTTCATCAGTCCTTTATGGATTTCCTGAGCCTTTGCCCCGTCAACCCCGGAAATGTCAATTATGACGATGTTGGAATCAGGAATCTTCTTGATGGATATCTCCGTTGTACAAGAATCCAAATAATCTTTAACCATCTTTTCAACAGGCAGGCTGCTGTCTAATATTATCCAAGTAAATTCTTTGTTTGATTCAACTTCCGTCCCAAAACTTATCCCGACTGAGAAGATGGTCACTGTTAACACCGTAATTATCGTGAGCGATTTCATGGGATTAGTGTTGTCGATATTTGGGTTTGTCCGCTTCAATTCTGTCGAGAATCTTTTCAGCTGCTTCTGCATCATCCTCTCTAACAGCAAGCCTTACACCTGTATACATTTGTAGCCATGGCCGGGCACTTCCACAATCGTCTTTCCAGATAAACGACTCAATATCTTCAGCTCTGAGTCTGGAGCAGGCTTGTTCAGCTAATCTTTCATCACCATAAATTCGAATTACTCTGGATATTAGCTCGGGATCGGTAGGTAGAGATACTGCCTCCTCTGTGTCTTCTTCATCTGGTTTAACTGGCTTAGGGATTTTAATGACGCCACGTGTCTTTAACTCTTCCAAAGCCAACTCAACCGCTTCATCTTCATAATCATCGTTGATGTTATGAACGATGATGATCAATTCCTGTGTTTCTATATTCTGATACTTGCCCTTGACTTTATCTTTATCCATTTTACAAAACCACCTCTTCCATTCACAGGGCATTGGATGATACCTTTGTCGGATGCCAGACGGACTTGCCGGATTTAGCCATGTTTTTAACTATACTTCCCCGATCTCTCCTCGTGGGTTTCCCCATAATCCCGATGTTTCCTGGAGGACTTCGATCTATTTACTCTTGTTGCCAGAACGAGAAGCTCACTCGCTTTTACCCGCCACATGGCGGGTGAAAGTCGAGTGGAGCGACAGGTTATGCAAGGTTATCTGTCGAATTTGAAATAGGAACTTTGCGGAATAATTTTTTGATTGGTTTTTGAAAAAGAATGATTATAGAAATGAGGCTTATCATCATGATTATCTCTGTTGGCCACATGCTGATGCGGACAACAACTGAAATATGCCATTCACCTTCTTTCGGAACATAAGGGATATGAACTGGTCGAGGATGAGTGAAATAATAGACCCAAAAATGAATCATATATGCAAATCTGAAAAGGAAATCAGCTGAAAGAACAATAATTGATAATTTTTTTGCCCAAGATTTGAGTGTAAATAATCCATAAGCTGAAATGAGTTTAAGTATAAAAAGAGAATTGAACAAATTACCCAGCAACCAAAGCCACCAAGAAGAATTTGGCCCTCGGAAATCACTTAAAAACAAACCAAGAAACGCCCGCCATAATCCTGCGGCCTTATATACAATAGGATCGAAAAGAACATAAATAGCGGTGGCTGCGGTAATGAGGGCAATAGAACGTACGACAAATAATGATTTTTTATTTTGCATAACAGGTATTAGGTTGAAGGTTTAATATTACCGAAATAGAGAATGTGCCAATATTATAATAGGCGGACTGTCTTCTTAGCCAGATGTATTCATCAATCGAGTTGGTTTTGAGCAATGGCCACGGCATCAGAACATATTGATTATAGGAATGACGGAATCACAAGGGTGTTGACGTACATTTTGACAATCGAGACGAGGGAATCCTTGGTTTTATTTAATGAAATCTCAACTTTCCTGAAGGGAAGCCAATTGGTCGGCGCGCAGCGCCGCTTACGGAGAGTTCATCCGCTTTTGTCGCCGCATGGCGGATAAAAGTCGGGTGGAGTGCTGATTGTCCGGAACCGGAATTGAATATTTGTAAATTCGGCTTGATACCCTGAAAGGGTATAACATATCAGCCCGGGGTTTTACCCCGGGAAAAGAAGATCTCTCCCCCCTTACCCCACACACCTACCTTCGCCTCTGAGGCCCCCCCCGCGCGTGGATGGACCAGCCAAGATTTTTTTGGTGGAGGGTTTTTTATTCCGCTCTTGCCTTGATGTTGAAGGAAATAATTTTAGCTTCTGAACCATCGCTGAATGCGCCAATTTCAAGATAATTAGCCTGGTCACTTTGTGGAATAATAAGAATATTGTCGTGCCAAACTCCCCCGGCGAGGGTTCGATATTCCCTCTGTTTTAATTCAAATTGTTCCGGTTGTCCGGTGGTCAATACCGCTCGGGCCAGTTTAAGTAAATGAGTCTGTATCTGCGGCTGGACTTTATCGGGGAACAACGACTTAGCTTCTTCATACTGCTCTTGTCGGAGAAGTTCAACAAAGCGTGTCACCAAAGTTTTGACTTGTGGTGATAGATGAGCGTTTTTTTCTAATAGAGCAGTGAATTCAAGTTTTGTGATCTTCAAGCCTTTCCCCGCGTTCGCGGCTGAGCTATACATATTGAATAAAGATTTCCAATCCTTTTCCAGGTGGTAAGAAGCTTGCCTGTATTTTCCTGATGGATCGCCCCCGCATTCAATTATGGTGGGATTCCATCTGTCTCCAAGAGACTCACGGATCAACCCTACCTCGTGGGAAAATCCCTGAAAAGTCCAAGCGTTCTGAATCCTGGGATGGAGTAATTGGAATGCCTCTGTGAAATCTTTTCTGCCCAGTGCGTTAATAAACTCCTCGAAAATCGGCGCAATCTTTAATTCTGACTCATTTGTAGTGGTTTCTTCTTTACTGTTACAGGATAGAAGGAGCGTGCTCATACAAACTACTATTATAGCCTTCTTCATTTTTCTCTCCGAACGGATATTTACTTTAGAAGAATCAAGTTTATTGAGCGATTTTTCAGCATTCCCGGGACCGTGACCGTCTCTCCGGCCGGGAATTTACCGGGGGGAAGTCCTGACCATCTCCTTCAGTTTCGCCACCGTCTTGGGACCGATCCCGAAGACCTTGTCGAGATCCTCCACGCACGTAAAAGGACCGTTATGCTCCCGGTAATCGATGATGGACTGGGCCTTAACCGGACCGATCCCGGGCAGCGTCGTCAGCTGCTCCTTCCGGGCCGTATTGAGGTCAACCCCTTTACATATCACTCCCGATTGCCCCGCGCCGCTCACCCGGGACGGCGGCGCCTCCTGTTTTATCTGCGTCGTTTGCCCGGCCGGATCCGCCGCGCCGGGAGCATCTTTCATCGCGACCACCAGGTATTTCTTCCCGTCGGCCTCGACCCTGATGTCCCCCCGTTCATCGGTTCGATACCAGTCGCAACCAACCGATTTCAGCCGGTCCAGGACTTCCTTGCCGGGATGATCGTAGGGGTTGCCCCGGCCGCAGCTGATCGCCGCCACCTCCGGTTTCACCCGGTTGAGCAATTTCATGCAGGTGCAGGAGATGCTCCCGTGGTGCCCGACCTTCAGCACCTGGCAGCGGGATACCTGCTTTCCCTCCAGCATCCCGATCTCCGCCGCCGCCGCCGCGTCCCCCGTGAAGAGAAACCGGTTCTCCCTGTAGCGCAGTTCCACCACCACCGAATTGTTATCGGCGTTGTCATATAATGAAGCAGGCGGGTTGAGGATTTTCAGTGTCACCTCCCCGAACCGGTATTCATCCCCCTTCCTCCCCCGGATCACGGGGATCTTCATCACTTTCACCATCTGGAGCAATTTGGAGTAATAGGTGCTGGGGTTGGGGATGTCCGGATCGAGAAACTTCCACACCATGCTGTTGCGGATGACGGTGGCCAGTCCTCCCATGTGATCGGCATCGGGATGGGTGGCGATCAACAGATCGATCTTGGGGATCGACCTTTTCCGCAGGTAGCTGACCACATCCATCCCGGCGGACTTGCTCCCCCCGTCGATCAGGATCGCCTGGCCATTGGGGCATTCGATCAGGGCGCTCTCCCCCTGGCCGACGTCGATGAAGCTGACCACCAGCTTTTTCCCGGGCAGTCCTGTGGCATCGTCGCCCACCTGGTCGGGGAGCCGTTCCCAGAGACGGCCGGCGCAGTACTTCATTTTCTTGGCGACCGCGATCCGGTTCCAGAGCGGGTTGTCGGCGGAGAGCTGGTCGAGAATATCGAGGGCGGCCCGATAGTCAGCTGCCGCTTTTTCCTCCGCTCCGGCATGATGGAGGCGATCGGCCTCTTTGATCAGCGAATAGGCATTGCGGAAAGATTCCTTCGGACCGAGCGATTGAACGCTGCCGGGAGAAGCGGCGGACACGGGGGTGCTGACGGCCGGAGGAACCGGGGTGGGTGAGCTGACGGCCGGCGGAGATGTCGGCACCACGGAACCAACGGGCGCGGGTGCGGTTTTTAAAACCGGAACGGCAGCCGGCGTGGGAGAATGGATATCCGTCCCGCCTTCCGGTATGGGTGCGGTCAAAATAAGGCTGATGACAGATAATAAGATACGCATCGGTCTTAACCCGATTTATTCATAATGCGGGTTAGTTTTGAACAATAACGCAAGATAGAAGAACCGCAGCACGAGATCATATTGTTTTCAGTAATAACGGACTCCCAATGGTGCTGACGTACGATCTGACAATCGAGAGGGGGAAATCCTTGGCTTTTTTTTGAAAAAAAATTCACTGATCAGAAAGAGGAAGGTTCCAGGACGAGCAAAATTTCCGGCTAAGGGCTGGATAGTCGATTTTGAATTGGCAAGAGGGCCATTCCCGGCGGTAGAAATAGTCGACCCATGAGCCCCTCTCTTCTTTGGGGGAGAGATTGCCCCGATTTTAATCGGGGCGAGTGAAGGGAATTAGAACCAGCTGGCCGAAATCGGAATGGCCAAGTTTTTGGAAGTTATGTAACAAAGCAACACCGTCCATCCTAATTTAAGTAGGGAGGCTCTGTGAGAGGATGCCGGATTTAAGAAGCATTTTTTAGATGGCGCCCGAGAGCTTCCGGCCGATGGCCGGCCGCGGTTTTTCGTCCCAGAGGTCGCCAACTCAAGCCGGGACCTGATCTCCATCGTCCGAGATTATCAAAAGGTTGGGCTTGAATTGGTTTAGTCGAGGAAAAGTTTCAGGAAAAAAAGTCTTAGAAGCTCAATTTGAGGGCTAAAAATAAGCTTCTAAGGCCAAAATGATGGGGGTATTTTCGACTAATCGCTTATTGTTCAGTTAGTTGCATAGGTCCGACCTCGTTTTCTCACCTCGTTTTCTCCGTTTTCTTGACCTCTTTCCATTTTAGCGCGTTACCGGCGTATCCCCGGAAGTCCCATAATACACTCTGGTTATTCCTCTCACAGCCCAGAGACCGGTGTTTTTTCTGAAGATGCCAATTGAGTCAAAGCCATTTCCATTATAATCGGCTGTAACCGGATCGTCCGATACACTCCCGAAATAAGTCCGGGTTACACCCCGGATCGCCCAAAGGCCAGAGTGCGCGCGGAAGATCCCTTCATCCCAGACCCCTTCGCCCGTGTAATCACCAGGAATAGGCTCATCTGTTAAACCTCCGAAATAAGTCCGGGTCAAACCCTTGATCGCCCAGAGGCCGGAACTTCCTCGAAAGATGGCAATATTCTGCTTCCTGGCTTCGCCGTAGTAACCGGAAACCGGCGTATCACCGGTCGTTCCGAAGTACACTCTAGTCACACTGCGGATCGCCCAGAGTCCGGATTCAGCTCGGAATATCCCCATATCCCAGGTCCCGTCGCCATCATAATCCCCCGATTCGGGGAGGTCGCTTCCGCTGCCGAAGTAAACCCGGGTCACGGATCGAATCGCCCAGAGACCAGAGGCTTCACGAAAGATGCCGATCTCGGTCGTCCCGTCCCCATTGTAATCCCCGGGAACGGCCTTATCGGTGGGATTGCCGAAGTAAGCCCTCGTCAATCCCCGAACCGCCCAGAGGCCGGATGAACTCCGGAAGATGGCGATATCCGAGGTGCCGTCACCAGTGTAGTCATATATCCAGGGAGGCGCCAGTGAGGTGGGTCTAACCGTAGGTGTGGTTGTCGCCGGTGGAAGTGAGGGCGTGGGGGTCGGAATTATCGGTATGGAAGGAGTGGGGGTAACACTCAAGGTCGGTGATGGGGTGGGTGTCGTTATTGACGTGGGAGTCGGTATAGGTGTTGGGGTAGGAGTCAACGTTGGAATCGGTGTCACCGGTAGTTCGGATGAATACCAGACCTCTTTCGAATTGGGATCTCCTCCGATCACCCACATCCTGCCGTTATAAACGACCGAGGTATGATTGCCTCTTGGCGACCACTGGGCCCCCGAGGTGGCCATAGTCCAGCACACCCCATTGGTCGAGTGCCAGACGTCATTCTTGCCAAGGGGGTCCTCTCCTCCGATCACCCATATCTCGCCGGCATACGCCACTGAGGTGTGATTGCATCTTGGCAGCCACTGGGCCCCCGAGGTGGCCCTAATCCAGTTTTCCCCGTCGGTCGAGTGCCAGACATCATTCTTTTCCACACCAGTAATGTTTTCTCCTCCAATCATCCACATTTCGCCGTCGTGGATCACCGAGGTATGATTGAGCCTTGGGGACCACTGGGTCCACGAAGTGGACATATTCCAACTCGCCCCATCAGTCGAGCACCAGACGTCTCTTTGAGCAAAACCATACAGGTCCTCTCCTCCGATTACCCACATTTTGTCATCGTAGACTACCGAAGTATGACAGTCCCTGGCCGACCATTGGGCTCCCGAGGTGGCCATAGTCCAATTTTCCCCGTCGGTTGAATACCAGACATCATTCTTTTCCTGACCAAAACCTTCATCTCCTCCGATCACCCACATCTTGTCGTCGTAAACCACCGAGGTATGATGGCATCTGGCCGACCATTGAGCCCCCGAAGTAGCCATAGTCCAGCTTATCCCATCGGTCGAGTACCAGACATCATTATTATGATAATATGAACCGCCTCCGATCACCCACATCTTGCCGTCGTAGACCACCGAGGTGTGACTACTCCTTGGCCACCACTGCGCCGCCGAAGTAGCTTCAATCCACGAGGCCCCCACTTGGGCGCAGCCCGAATCTGAAAAGACAAAATAAAATACCGCTACGATGAAAACGATTATCAGCCGCCCGGAAATTCGGGTTCTCATAGTAAAATCTCCTCGCATATATAATGGATTGAAACGAACAATACAGTGAACGGTCATTATCTTCTTTACACTTTCTCCAGGAATGACCGCGCTCCAATGATGTTAACGTATGATTGGACAATCGAGAGAGTGGAATCCTTGGCTTTTTCTTGATTAAATCATCAATATATTTGGTAGCTTCGAGATATTGATGAATTAGGGGCCAGGGTAACGATTGGTAAGTCCTGGGTTTTTGCCGGTAGGGGAAGTTAATCAATGATAGGTATTGACGCTTATTGGACAAAAATAATCATGTTTTTTCCTAATAAGAATCAGCATTGATCAGGAAAGACGGGTAAAATGGCCAGGACGAACGCGATTGTGGCCACCAAGTCACTGGCCAGTAAGATAGCCAAAGCCTGCTGCTACATCATGCGGGACCAGGTGGACTTCGGCGTGAAAAAGATGTTCGGTTAATGAGCGGGTTGCGGCAGTGAACCGGAATTAGGGTTGGTGAAAAACCAGGGGTGTGATTGGGAGTTGCCGCAACCTCAATTCGATTGATGAGCCACACAGTCAAGACTGATGTACTATTCCGCCTGTACCATGAGCCGGCAGGGTTTTGGCTTAAGTCTATCGTTGGAAATGAGATTTAAGAGCACAGGTTTGTGTCCATTAGATTTGGACATGGTACGGCACTGAAGTTTTTCTGGGGCATCAATGATGCCGGGGGCTTATCGGAAGTATAATACCTGAAGAGCTTGGATCCAGATGGGTGACTGAACGGAATAGTTCTGAAAGAAAACTATCTTCCGGAATCAAAACCCTAAGAAATAACAGGTGTGGGAAATCGTATCGGACTTGATCGTGGTGGCGTGTTAATCAAAAAGATTTATAGATGTTTTTGATTACGGGAATTTTGCGTCCCTTGACAATCAACCTTTAATGAGTGATCCTAATTCATTCATATCAATATTTTAGGTTTCGTTCAACTATTCCCATAATGCATGGAATTCCCTGCTATCAGGAGTCGGGTATTGAGTAGGATTTGATTGGTAATAATCCAAATCGGGTTCAAGTTCTGGTTCTGGGACCATATCGATATATTCCCATTCAAATTCTGTAAATCCGCGAAAAGTATCAACACGGCCTTGGAAATCTGGATTGCGTATCATTATAAAATATCCCTCTAAATGTGAATAATCTTCTGAATATTTTCCAGTGTATCTTAGCCCTAAAGTGCTGGGAATATTATCAATAAACGCTTCGGGTTTTTTCAGCAAGTCCACGGTGATCGTTTTTTTTTCGGCATTCTGGGTCAAAACAATAAATTTAGCAGTTTCTTTTTTATAATCACCCTTATCCGAACATGGCCATATAGCGGTGTAAAAACCTGACTCATTAAAATACCAATTTATCTCGTATTTCTTGTGAGCCGTCCGCCATTGTCCAATTAATGCTTTTTCCGGAGTTGAGACATCACGATTCTTCCTGCACCCCATCATTAAGACAATACTCAACACAGCAAATATCGTGACTGATTTCATGGGTTATATGGCTCTTTTAATCCCCATGCGTCAGGGACTGATTTTGACCAAGAGGATCTGACGGCATACAGAATCAGCGGCTCGTCAATCCCCCTGCCATAAACAAACCTCCTCTCCAGTTCAAAATCCCCATTTCGCTCTTCAATCACCTGCGCGCCGTCGTAGAGATAGTTTACCACGGTGGCGCCGTTGTCGGTGATCTTTTTCGCCCGTCTTCCGAAGGGATCGTAGCGGTACTCGGCCAAGGTCTGCCCGTCGGAGTTCCGGAAGGCTCTGGTCAGGCGGTTCTCGAAGTCATAGTAGTAGGTCTGGACGCCGTCACTGGCGAGATTGCCGTTGCCGTGGTAGGAGTACTCGACGTCAGCCACCTCGTCATACTGGTTCAACTCGTTGGGCTCATAGACTTCGGACTGGATGCCCAATGTTTCAACCTTGAGCCGCTTCCCCATGCTAGCATAGGTAAACCCGGTGGAATTGAAAAACGGGGCGCCGGCTCCGTTCAACTGGTAGATATCGTCGTAGTCGTAACCATACTCCCCGGTGAATGGCGTCCAGTCTGGTCCTGGTTTCCTGGTGAGGCGGTTCCCCTCGTTATCGTCGGTGTAATCTAAACTGGACATGCTATATCCGTTCCCGTCCTTTCAGTTGGCAAGCGTAACCAGGTGATCGGGCTTGTCGTTGGCGTCGTCGTAAGTGTAGCTGGTAAACGTGACTTCCGTCCCGGCATTGAAAAGCGCCAGTTCCGTCCTCCGCATGGCGTCGTAGTAGCAGTCGGCAATCAGGGCGCTGCCGGGGCCGCTCAACGTGTTCAGGCGATTAAGATCGTCGTAGGTTGCCGAGACCTGGTCTTTCGAGGGATAGACCAGCTCCAGCCGTCGCTCTCGTTGTCGTAGGTATAATCGAAACTGGAGATGCAGATGGCGGTTTCGGCTTTCCAGTTAGAGAGAGAAATTAAATGGTCGGGCTTGTCATTGGCATCGTCGTAGGTATAACTGGTGAAGGTAACCTCGGTCCCGGCATTGAAGAGGATGACGCCGGTTCGCCGCATGGTGTTATAAGTCGGATTATCAATACTACTTCATAATTTTTATTCTTCTTTTCTATTATATTTCCTATCGTCCGCTATTTCCTGGATATGAATACCCATTCTCCAATAATAATATGATGTAATTACTACAGTTAAAAATAATAAATCCCAAGTGGGATATTTCTTCATTAAACCAATAGTTGATATAACTATAAAAAATATTATACTAAATGGAACAATAAATAGTACAGTGAGTCTAATTATTAAAACTAATCCTAAAGATAATAAAATTTTTAAGAAATCTTTACCAAATTTTCCGTTGTTTTTTTTATAGCAATAAATTACCCCCAAAATATTCAAAAGTACAAAGAAAGCATAAGATAAGAGTATCCAAAAATCCATTCCAACTGGATTAACCAAAAAAGAAGAATAATAGATAATTATTGCAATTATAAGATATTTTAAAGATTCCATTTCAGTGAATGATTCATTTTTAAAAGAATTTTTAAGAGATTGTATATCCCAAAAATACATCGTATTCTCCTCCTTACTAATTATATTACAACTCTCACTATATTCAATAATCCTCTTTTAATGTCCTCTACAGGGAATGGGAGAAAAACCCTCGCCTTTAGGCGAAGACTTCAGGACTTGCGATATGCAGCTCTATCGCAAATCGAGTCACAGTGTTTATGATATTAAGTATCATGTCGTGTCGATAATAAAATATCGAAAGCCGGTCTTGCGAGGCGAGATCGCCGAAAGAGTTCGTGAACTGATCCAGGAGATATGCAAATCCGAAGATGTTGAAATAATTATAGGGGACATCTCAAGAGAGCATGTTCACATTTTCGTATTAGTTCCGCCACATGTTGTCGTTAGTAAATTAGTTCAATCCTTAAAAGGCAAGACTTCACGGAAGATGTTATCTGAGTTTAGAAGACCGAATCGAACCTTTTGGGGTCGTCATTTCTGGAGGCGTAGCTATTTTGTTGCCAGCTCGGGCAATTCCACCGACGAAGTGATTATTAGGTATAGTGAGGAGCAAGGCAAAACCCTTACAGATGGCGAATTCAAGATTGACAATTAAACAAGAACGGCTTCAGTTGTGGCTCAAAGCTACCGCCTTTAGGCAGTAATAGTATGTTTATTATTAATATGATAATAATATTTCGAAAAATTCTTTTCTGCCACGAGAGGTATAGTTGTAATAACTCCATTCATCAACAATATGTCCATTAGGAACCGGATGCTTAGAAGGGACGACTTTAATTTTTATCTCCAAATCAGCCTGCTTTATTTGTTCCCACAATAGAGTCCAAAAAGTGGTAGCAGCATCCCCATCGCCACATGTTGGTAAAGTGTAATAATAATATGCTTTACCCGCCAGAATTAGGAGATAAAATAACAATGGTGGTATCGTTATTGCCTTACCAGTGGGATCTACATAATTTATAACATTATTTCTGCAATATCGATAAAGATTATAATCATCCCAATACCCAATCGGATCAACCTGCAGAAACCTCCCAATCTCAGCCGAATACATCCTCGCCCGGTAATAATAGAGCCCGATCTCCTCATCGAATCTCCTCTCCGTGAAATAATACGGATTCCCGGCAGAGGATGAGGATATTTCATTCCAGGACGAATCATATATCTTCCGTTTCCCGTAAGGCGAGTACCGGTAATGTTCGACAACGTCTCCCTGGTGATCCGTTAACTCGGTAACCGAACCGATACCGTCTCTCTGATAAAAATATGTTTCAGAACTTGACTCATCATACAGTGTCAGCTGCTCGTCGATCCCTCTCCCATACACAAACCTCCTCTCCAGCTCGAAGTCTCCGTTCCGTTCCTCGATCACCTGTGCGCCGTCATAGAGATAGTTTACCACGGTGGAGCCGTTGTCGGTGATCTTTCTCGCCCTTCTTCCGAAAGGATCGTAGCCGTACTCGGCTAAGGTCTGCCCGTCGCAGTTGCGGATGGCTCTGGTCAAACGGTTCTCAAAGTATAGTAGTAGGTCTGGACGCCGTCACTGGCGAGATTGCCGTAGCCGTCGTGGAGTACTCACGTCATCCACCTCATCGTACTGATTAAGTTCATTGGGCTCATAGACGTCACTCTGGCCGGAGAAGGCGACCTTCAGCCGGTTCCCCGTGCTGTCATAGGTGAAGGTGGTGTCGCTGTAGGCGGAGGAATCAGGTGAGTCGGCTCCGGTTAACTGGTAGATATCGTCATAATCGTACTCATGTTCACCGGTCTGGTGTTCCCAGGCGGGGCCCACCTCCATGGTGAGGCGGTTGCCCTCATTATCGTAAGTATAATCGAAGCGGGAAATGCAGACGTCGGTCCCCGCCTTCCAGTTAGCCAGCGTGATCAGGTGATCGGGCTTGTCGTTGGCATCGTCATAAGTATAGCTGGTGAAGGTAATCTCATCTCCGGCATTCGAAAGGGTAAGGCCCGTCCGGCGCATGGCGTCATAATCGTAGTCGGCGATCACCTCGGCGGTCCGGTCAGTAAGTTGGTCGAGACGGTTGAGATCGTCATAGGTGGCCGAGACCTGGTACCCGGAGGGATAGACCAGCTCCAGCCGGTTCCCCTCGGCGTCGTACTCGTACCCCACCGTGTACCCTTCCCCGATGTCCTTGTCCGTGCAGGCGAACCACTTTACCTGGTGATAGAGATTTGAGCTTATGAACTTTCACTCTCTGCTAGACTAGCCGGTAAGGAGTGAATATATCGACTTTTTATCCAGGTTAGTTTTTGAACCCTATGCGCTGAAATTCTACTTATATTTACTTTGTTCAAAAGCTCCAGCTTCTTGGAGAATGGTAACAATGTCATCGTAGCCTTTTTTTCTTGCCTCCCCTAAAGCTGTATTTCCTTTGTTATCTTTGATATTTACGTCCGCTCCGGATTGTATTAATAATTTTACAATTTCTTTATCCCCAAGGAAGCTAGCTAATATTAATGGAGGAAATCCGAAATCGCCCTTTATGTTTACATCTGCTCCGGCTTTTATTAGTTGCTTGATAACATCATCATGTTTTCCACGAATGGCCATAGTTAATGGTGAAGCATTTTTAGGGCAGTTCACATTAGCTCCGGATTTTATTAGCAACTCAACTATATCGACATAACCATTATGGGCTGCATAATTTATCGGCGTCCCTCCAGTTCTATTCTGTTGATTAACATCAACACCCAATTGGATAAATAGCTTCACTGTTTCATAATGGCCACCATCGATCGCATAGAAAAAAGCCGTTTTCCCATTCTGGTCAAAATTATCATCACTCGGAAAAAATGCATCATCTTTGGCATTAATATCAGCACCTGCTTCCAGCAGAATTTTTATTATTTCATTTTGCCCTAGGCTGGCCGCTTTCATCAGGAGTGTTTGGGCGCCTTTATGGGCATAACCTAGCGATTGATTTACGTCAGCTCCCGCTGCTATAAATGACTTCAACTTTATGCTGTCACCGTTTATAACTGCATTTATCAAATCCATCTCGGTGAAGTCATTTAATATGGTGTTATCAGTTTCATTATTCTGAATCACGAATTTGTTTTCATCACTTGTATCTTGTAATATTTTCGAGTCTTCAGGATATATTTTCATCGCCATAATGAAAAACATTGAGATTAAAAAGCACTTAATTGTTGATATACAAGTTATCGTGAATTTCATTTTCATTACCTTGCGGCACCCTATTCAATCGAGATTAGAAACTTCGCCAATGGTCGCCCCTTTTTTTGTACGTTACTGTTGTGTAATCATTCACATACTATATGCATTGTAATAATATAAAACTCAAATAATACCCGATTCTCAGTTGCCACTACGGCTCCTGATTCGAATGTTTAAAATAAATATCAATAAGCCATGATAATCTATTTATTATAAGCACTTAGCATTTCCATAAACTCTTCCGTTACTGGATAGCGCTGTGGTTCATTGGGGAAATAAGGCGAACAGGCATCTAAACATTCTTCTAAGTTAGAAGCTCCCTCAGATCCTAATTGTGCGCCAACTCTATTAGCCACAAGATCAGCCTGAGTGTCCTTCAATAAATCATACTGACATTCGATCCGCTGCAGAATAGTTTCCTTATTCTTGCACTTATCCAAATATTTATAAACAGTCCCGCGTTCATATTCCTTACCGATCTCTTCTGCTTCAGCCAAGGATGCACCACATTCACCTACAATCAAGCATAAGGTTACACAATGCCTTAGGGGGCTCCCATCTTTTGTTACTGGTTCTTGCACCTGTCGAGCAGCTTCATGGGCACAACCTTCATGGAGGCTCGCCGTAATGGTTGCCATATTTAATCTTGGTGCCAGCATATCTTGTAGCATTTGTCTGACCATTTCATCTGCGTCGCAACAAACATCTGCTTTTCCTCCCTGCAGTCCACTCCAGTCTAGGTAATTAATTGGATTATTTTTAACATATTGATAGAGACACAGCATATGATGCGGCAAGGGATCGGTCTGCAAGAACCTACCCACCTTCGGGCTGTAATACCTCGCCCGGTAATAAAATAATCCAGAATCTGGATCATATCTTCTGCCAGTAAAATTGTAAGGGTTGCCTGAGAGTGTCCCTGATGACGAAAAATCTCCATAAACCGCGTAATCATACATTTTGACTGTATTTCCCTCATAATCAATTAGTCCAACCACAGAGCCTAAGCCATCTCGATAGTAATAATATCTTTCTTCATTCTTAACCATTATCAGAGGCTCATCAATACCGATTCCATAAATATATTCTCTCGCTAACTCAAAACTTCCCCCCTCATCCTCATACTCGGCAATGACCTGGTAGCTGGTCTGATCATAGACGTAGTTAATGGTAACATCATCGGTGGTTTTCTGGATTCTCTTGCCGAACGGATCGTATGTGTATTCTCCCAGCATCTCACCATCGGAGTTTCTGACCACTTTAGTGAGCTGGTTCTCGCAGTCATAGTAATAGGTCTGTGTACCATCGTCAGTTAAGTTGCCGTTATCATCATAATCGAAAGTCACTCCATCGACTTCAGTATATTGATTGAGATTGTTGGAGAGATATTCCTCCGTTCCTCCATTAATCGTGGTGGTGCGGTTCCAGGCACTGTCGTAATGGAACGTCTGATCGGAGAATGATGACCCGGCGGGATAGTTAACGGCAGTCAGTTCGTATATCTTATCGTAGCTGTAAGTATGGGTCCCGTCCTCGGTTGTCATCGTGGTTCGGTTGCCGACATCATCATGAGTATAGGAAAACTCTGAGATGATATCGGTTTCAGTACGCCAGTTGGTGAGATCGGTAAGCCAGCCGGCATCGTTGTATGAGTATGAGGTCCAGGTGGAGTTAAGATAATCCCGGCGGGTCCGCTGGTTTAGATTATTGTAGCTGTATTCAGCAAGCACGGCCGCACCCTCTTTTACCTGGTCGAGCCGGTTGAGATCGTCATACACCCGAGTATACGTACCACCATACGGATATTCAATCGATGTTTTATTACCGACCAGATCATAGGTATAATCGATCTCGTAGCTCTCCGATCCGATACTTAACGCCACCCCGGTCAGTTGACTGAGATCGTTGTAGTAGAACGCATATTCCGCGTTGTCATTCTCCGCCGCCGTCATTCTTCCCAGGTGATCATAGGTAAAATCGGCGGTGGATGAGTCGGGGTAGGTCTTGGTCGTCCGGCGTCCGCTATCTTTTTATTTTTATTGATCTTAATCCAGTTCGTAACAATTCGTAACAATTAACCGAATTCCCGTCTTCGTCCCAGCAATTCATACTAATTAACTTTCCTTTATTCCATTCCCGTTCCATTTTCTTTTGTCCATTCTCATACCAATAAGTCCATTCTCCATGCTCAATGTTGTCACGCCACTCACCTTCCTCGGACTTTTGGCCATTCTCATACCATATGTTAAACTTACCTTGCCGTTTGCCATCATGGTAATTAGCCTCTTCCAACTTCTGCCCATTCTCATTCCACCGTAATGCCTTCCCATTCAGCCGCCCATTACGTTTATTAATCTCAATCTCTTTCTGGCCATTCTGATACCATTTGATATACTTTCCATGTTCTTTATTATTATGCCATGCCACCTCTTCTGACTTTTGGCCATTCTCATACCATTTGATAGAACGTCCATCTATTTTTCCATTATGATATTCGATCTCCGACTTCTTTTGGCCATTAGAGTAATATTCAATTTTCTCTCCCGTGAATGGATCCTCTGAATTTATTCCATAAATCAGACCATTATTTTTGAGAATAAAATTATTATCCACAATTATTATCGATTCCGGAGTTGCTTTGAATTCAATATGTGGCTCCGTATTCTTTTTCATTTCTTGTATGGAACATGCAACACGGAATCCTATATCATTTCCATTATCAGCAATAGTTCCCCGTCTTGCATATGATGATTCGAGTGCATCCCAAGCATCTCTCCAAGAACCTCCGCACAATTGTAATAGTGGAATTTCATCAGTGATCCAATCAACACACCACTCACTAATATTACCATGTATGTTATATAATCCGAAGTAATTTGGCTTGAATGAATTAATTGGCATAGTTTTTCTCCGAAATATTCTATTTTTCATGTTATGCCAATAATCTGTAATCGAGCCATTGTAATTAGCTAGATTAGTTGTTATTCGATCACCAAACGAATATTTAGTTGTAGTTCCTGCTCGACAAGCATATTCCCATTCCATTTCTGTAGGAAGTCTCCCTCCTATCCATGCGCAAAATGCTTCTGCATCTTTCCAACTAACACATGTTACTGGCTCGTTATTATCTTGAGGATATCCCGGGTCTTTCCAAGTCATACCCTTAATTTTTTTATTTACTGAATTAAGAGCGTATCCTTTTTGTTCTGCGTCAGTCTTATACCCTGTTTCAGATATAAACGTATTAAACTGGGCAACACTGACTTCATACTTTCCAATATAAAATGGTTGGGTTATTTTAAATTCTTGTCTTATTGTTTGTTCCCATCCCAATTGTGTAATTTCCCAACCTCTATGATCATCTACAATAAGATCACCCGGTTCAATCAATACCATTTCAACCCCTGCATTTGTTGTTTTAACTTCTCTGGGATAGCTCTTTCCTTTAAATTTATAATATCCCTGATGCATATCAATCAAACTTACTGTCATAGGAATCGGAGTGGGAAACGGCAGATGAGGTTTTAATATTTTATTTGTTATCTCCATATAATAATCAAAACACGAATTAGACCTCGACGGTGCATTTTTGGGATAGGACCTAAGGAATATCAGTTCCGAAGTATCTTGAATTGATTCATCTTCATCTGGAATAAAGGAAAAATATTCTGTATCAGATGAGTCATTGCCACATAGGTTCCAAAATACATATAATAGGTCACCATCATTCAAAGGAATATCAGGTAACGAAGGATTGTTGATAATTTTTCTCACATTTATAATTGTTTCAACATTTTTTCTGTCAATTTCACGTTTTAATAAAACTTGGGATAATAGACTATTTGGTAAAATACCGGCATTTTCCACAAACTTAGCTACTCCCATATCCTTATCTATGTAATATATCCCATAATTTTTTATCTCCCCCCATATCTCAATTAATATTTTATTATCTCCATCGTTGCCGTAAACTGGATCCTCATTCGAGGAGTACGCTAAATTTATGTTCACAATAATTATTAAAATATAATCAACATCATGATAATCGGATGTAATTTATTTATATTGTTTTCTAAGTATGATTTATTTTTCATTATTTATTCATTGTGGGCACCGGACATGTATCGTTTTCCCACATAATCCTTTTTTATCTAATTTACGACCTTCTATCTCTGGAGCCCCACATAATATATTTATTAGTACTTCTTTACAACAATGTTCAGAACAACGTTTAGGCACAGAAGATTTAGCATACTCTATTGCCGTTAAAACAAGATCAGTAAATTGCCCCCCTAAATATTTATCTATTTTTTCTGGCTTATCATAGTAAGGAAAATCTGCAGGAATATCTTTTTTTGAATTATTTGTATAATAATCTACCCCGCGATATTCAAATACTGAAGTAGTAGCTTTTTTAAATTCGGGTGTGGCAACATAATTTTCAGGATATTCTTTTTCCAACATATCGTTCAATAGTATCATCCCACAGCCAATAAAAAATACCCCTGTGCTTCTTTTGCCAACCAGATCTTGTATTAAATAGATTATGTAGTTCCTTTAATTGATCTCTATATATTTGCCAATTGCTTGGTAAATGCGCAAAGATTATAAAAATACTACAATTATCAAGGGGTGGTGTATTACTTAATCCGAAAGGATCTACCAAATTAATAGGCATATTATTAACATAGTTATATAGATTAGAACCTTCTTTATATCTAATTGGATCAACTTGCAAAAACCTTCCAATCTTCGCCGAGTAAATCCTAGTCCGGTAATCGAATAACTCACATTCAGGATTATATCTTCTTCCAGTAAAAGTATAAGGATTATCTAAGAGTGTTCCGGAGACCATGAAGTCTCCATAAACAGTATAATCATATGATGTAAGCGTATTCCCATTATAGTCGGTTAAATCAACTACTGACCACAAACCGTCCTGGTAATAGAAATATCTTTCTTCGTCTTGCACCATTATTAGCGTCTCATCGATGCCTACTCCATATATATATTCTCTCACTAACTCAAACTCTTCCCCGTCATCCTCATACTCGGCTATTACCTGATAACTGCTCTGGTCATAGATATAGTTGGTTGTGATGCCATTGGTGATCTTCTGAATCCTCTTCCCGAATGGATCATATGTGTATTCTCCCAGCGTTTCACCATCGGAGTCTCTGACCACTTTGGTAAGCTGGTTCTCACAATCATAGTAATAGGTTTGTGTTCCCCAGCTCGCGGTATTGGTCAGACGGTTTCCGGCCTCGTCGTGGGTGTACGTGAAATATGAGATATCGCCTTGTTCTGACTGAGTATTGAACAGGGCCGTGACCCAGCTCGCGTCATTGTAAGCATAGCTCACGGAAGTCCCATTCAGATACTGAAGGCCGGTGCGCCTCACGGCATTGTAGGAATAATCGGCCAGGACATTCTCTTCCTGGTCGATAACCTGGTCCATCCGGTTCAGTGCGTCGTAGGTGTAATCCACATAGCTCTCGTCGCTGTAAGTTATCCTGGTCCGGTTCCCGACCAAATCATACTCATAAGCGAGTGTCTTATCATCGGGGAGCGTCACGGAGAGCAACCGGTTCGCGTCATCAAAGAGATAGGCGATGGTCCCGTTCTCGTCGGTGACGGAGGTCATCCTGCCCAGATCGTCATAAACGTAATCGGTCACTTTGTCCGGATCGCCGGGGATGGTTTTCTTGGTCATTCGATTGATGAGGTCGTATTCATAAGTGATCGTCTCGCCGAAGAAGAATGTTTAAAATCGAATGTTGAAAATGCAGATCATTTGTCAAAAGGAAAGATTTGACCCCAATCCTCCACAATTGGAGTTGGAGTATTCGGGGAAGATTTCGAATCGGCCAACTCGGTTATTTGGATATTCTTAAATTTCATCGGCTGATCTCCGAAAGCCACAAATCCTATTTTTAACTTCTTTTTAGGGAATGTACTTGCACTTGTTGTCTCGTAATTATTGATTCTACTATGTAGATAACCATTATTGAAAGTTAATGATAAAGTATTCCAACAATCTTTTTTTAATCCAGGCTCTGCAAATGAAGAAGCTCTTCCGATACAACAACCTCTAACTATATCACCAGATTCATTAAATCTATCTGTCTCTTTATATCTATCTATCCAGATTGCCTTATATGAATGGCCATCAAAGGGATAATTCTCTCTCTTGAGTGACTGTTTATCATAATATATTATGCAAAACCTTACATATTCATATATATTATAATCTGCCAAGGAAGATTGTGATTTTAAGATATTGAAAAATTCCTCAACATCAATATTTGATAATTCAGTATATCCAAAAATGCCGTAACAGCATCCTTCATGGTCTAGGATATCCATTTCAATTTTAAAATTGACATATTCTTTCGCAGGATATATCGCAATACCATTTTTAATAATAAGAAATTCGTTAGAGCAATCTACTATTCCATATATAGAATTAAAATCATTTCTAAGTATTGGAATTATTTCTTTCATGCTTGAAGCATTAAGTAATATAAAAAACACTAAAAAATTATAATACATGTTTTACTCCCTTTATTTTATTCTATATAGGAATAGCATTCGTCCCACCTTTCGTTCCACTCTCCCCCAGGTTTATCATATCTAGCTCTTTTGGTGTAAATACCCCAAGTGCTGCTTATTTCTGGAATTTCTTCTATATATACTTTTCCCGTAAAGCGAAAACTACCTAAATATGATTTTGTATAGGATGGTTTATCAGTAAAACCCGTATCCCCAGCTGGATGGCTTGGATAATCATCCAGGTCCTCATCTACTTTTGTTATTAGATAATAATTTTCCCATTTTGCTTCTTGGTGTAAATGACATTTACTCACATCCACATTGCCCGTTGTTTCTATTGTAACCTTTGCATAATCTTTTAAAGTAACTTCTAAATCCTTAGTACAATCTGCTGCAGGCAACGCGATTTTTATCTTACATGTTGATTCCTTACAACAACATTTATTTCCGCCTGGATCTTTTATATTAATTGGATCATTTAAAGTATAAATAAATAAATTAACCGAATCTTCATATCCTATCCGATCAACTTGCAGAAACCTTCCCAACCCTGCATTATAATACCTCGTCCGATAATAAAATAGTTCGTTCTCTGAGTCGAATCTCCGGCCGGTGAAGGTGTATGAATTTCCTTGGGAATTCCCGCTCAGTTGAAAATCTCCATAAATATCATACTTGTACGTGGCAAGAATTGTTCCAGTTGAATCTGTTAGATTTTGAACGCTGCCTAGGGCATCAAAGTGATAAAAATACCTATTCCCTCCCGTCTCCATCACCAGAGGCTCGTCTATCCCCACCCCATAGATGAATTTCCTCTGAAGTTCACCGTCTTCCCACTCCTCAATCACACGGTTATTGTCCAGAACGTAATTTATTGTATTGCTTTCAACTGTCTTGCTGATCCTTAAGCCGGAAGGATTATATTCATAACTGATATTGCCGTTGACAGCCGTCAGTTTATTTTCCAGGTCATAAGAATAAACTTTGCTTCCATTATTGGTGAGATTCCCCCGCAGGTCGGAAGTAAAAGTCGTCCAGTCCACGGAAGTGTACTCGTTGAGCTCGTTGTTCTCATACCCCACCGTCCCGCCGTTGACGGTTGAGTCCCGGTTCCCTACGGGGTCGTAGTTATAGATCATGTCGGCAAACGGATATCCTTCGGGATAATCCACATTTGTCACCTGGTAAATGTTGTCGTAAGAATAGGTCTGTGTTCCCCAGCTCGCGGTATTGGTCAGACGGTTTCCGGCCTCGTCGTGGGTGTACGTGAAATATGAGATATCGCCTTGTTCTGACTGAGTATTGAACAGGGCCGTGACCCAGCTCGCGTCATTGTAAGCATAGCTCACGGAAGTCCCATTCAGATACTGAAGGCCGGTGCGCCTCACGGCATTGTAGGAATAATCGGCCAGGACATTCTCTTCCTGGTCGATAACCTGGTCCATCCGGTTCAGGTTGTCATAGGTATATTCCACGTAACTCTCGTCTGTATAAGTCACCTTGGTCCGGTTCCCGACCAAATCATACTCATAAGCGAGCGTCTTATCATCGGGGAACGTCACGGAAAGTAGTCGGTTCGCGTCATCAAAGACATAGGCGATTGTCCCGTTCTCGTCGATAACGGAGGTCATCCTGCCCAGATCGTCATATACGTAGTCGGTCACTTTGTCCGGATCGCCAGGGATGATTTTCTTGGTCATCCTATTGATGAGGTCATATTCATAAGTGATCGTCTCGCCGTAACGGAATGTTTAAATCAAATGTTGAAAATGCAGATCATTTATCAAGAGGAAAGATTTGATTCCCCGCCCTCTCCTCAAACATCTGCTTATCTTGATTCCAGATTAGTTTGTCCTTGTTTTTCTTCCACCAGTCAATCCATTTGCCTATGATCTCTACCCTCCTATCCCCCGGCAGTAAGTACCAACTTTCCCGATCAAATCCTAAAGAAACACCCGTAACCTTCTGCAATGTGTCTATTACCATTGCTTGGTAAGTTGGATAAGCTTCTGTATTATTAAGCCTAGATAGGATTGTTGGGACGGGCCACTTTTCTCCTAACATTATTAAGGCGGAACTTGATACTATTTTCCGCCACAAGAAGTCCTGCGTTTTAGCATCTATTTCTGCCCATTTCTTTAATAAATCATAGCCACTTTTATCCCCCATCCTAGCCAACGTTACGGCAGCCATCCATTTTGCTATGCTATCAATCTCTGATACATAGACTTTTTTTAATTGCGGTAAATATTCCTGGCGAGTATTTTCATCCAACATATAAAAGCCAAACGAATAGATAGCCCAAAATCTTATGTCAGCATTTTGATTCTTCATGGCTTTGATTATCGCATCGAGACAACGCTGCCCACCTATTTTACCCATAAGAACTATGCCCCAACCTGCTATGTTTTTATTCTCATCATCTAACAATGGAATAACATCTTTCGAAATTTCCCGCAGGGGAAATTTCCCCATGATCGGCACTGAATTTTCAAAAAAACGAATGGCTTCTAATCTCACTTTGGGATTCTCATTTTTTAAAACCTCTATTGCAAGATTAAAACCTTGCTTTATACCTGATTCGGTCTTCCGTAATTTCTTTAAAGCACTAGTCTTTTGATCAGGATTACCATATCGTAGTAGTAATAAATCGTATTTTACCTCTAAATAGTGATGTCCTACTAAAATGATAATGAAAATAGTAAGAATAATAAGAGTGGCAGTAATATAAAATTTTTGCTTTTTCATTTTATAAGTTAAAAACCCAACTAATAATTTCTATAGATGAAATTATCTTCCATAACTACTTCTGCCAATAAGATTCACGCATAATTGTACAACCTGTAATACAATCAAGCCTGTTCCTATAACCCATATCACTAGTTCTGCAACAATCTACACACTTGGTACACCATTTACTGCCTTGAAGATCATTAATGTAGTTGGATTCATGTTTTAATTCATTACAGTCCTCTGGCAATTCTGTCAGTGGCGTGGGAGTTGGACATGGAGTGGATCCCTTACTAGATAAACCTTTTGGATCATTATAATTTATTGGCGAATTTAGAACGTACGTGTATAAATTCAAGATATCGTCATATCCTATTGGATCAGTTTGCATAAATCGGCCTATTTCCGGACTATAATATCTTGCCCGATAATAAAATAGACCGGTTTCTGAATCATATCTCCTCCCTGTGAAAGTGTAAGGATTTCCGTGCGAGGAGCCGGTAAGATCAAAAGCTCCATAGATATCATATTTGTACGAGGCAACCGTTGAGCCATTCTCTTCAGTCAGATTTTGAACGCTGCCCAAGGCGTCAAAGTAATAGAAATACCTATTCCCTCCCGTCTCCATCACCAGAGGCTCATCTATCCCCAAGCCATAAATGAATTTCCTCTGAAGTTCGCCGTCTTCCCACTCCTCAATCACGCGGTTATTGTCCAGAACGTAGTCGGTAGTGTCCCCATCAACCGTCTTGCCGATTCTTAGGCCGGAAGGATTATATTCATAGTTGATATTGCCGTTGACAGCAGTCAGTTTATTTTCCAGGTCATAAGAATAAACATTGCTTCCATCATTGGTGAGATTCCCCCGCAGATCGGAGGTAAAAGTCGTCCAGTCCACGGAAGTGTACTCATTGAGTTCGTTATTCTCGTAATTCACCGTCCCGCCGTCGATGGTTGAGTCCCTATTCCCCACCGGATCATAGTAATAGGTCATGTCGGAGAAGGGATAACCGTCCGGATAATCCACCTGGGTGACCTGGTAAATGTTGTCGTAAGAATACGTCTGGGTTCCCCAGCTCGCGGTATTGGTCAGGCGGTTGCCGGCCTCGTCGTGAGTGTAGGCGAACTCTGATATATCGCCCTGGTCTGACTGGGTATTGAACAGGGCCGTGATCCAGTTAGCATCATTGTAATCGTAACTGACGGAAGTCCCATTCAGATACTGAAGGCCGGTTCTCCTTAAAACATCGTAGGAATAATCGGCCAGGACATTCTCTTCCTGGTCGATAACCTGGTCCATCCGGTTCAGTGCGTCGTAGGTGTAATCCACATAGCTCTCGTCGCTGTAAGTTATCCTGGTCCGGTTCCCGACCAAATCATACTCATAAGCGAGTGTCTTATCATCGGGGAGCGTCACGGAGAGCAACCGGTTCGCGTCATCAAAGAGATAGGCGATGGTCCCGTTCTCGTCGGTGACGGAGGTCATCCTGCCCAGATCGTCATAAACGTAATCGGTCACTTTGTCCGGATCGCCGGGGATAGTCTATCTTCCGGAATCAAAACCCTAAGAAATAACAGGTGCGGGAAATCGTATTGGACTTGATTGTGGTGACGTGTTAATCAAAAAGATTTTTAGATATTTTTGATTACGGAGATTTTGCGTCCCTTGACAATCAACCTTCAATGGGTGACCCCAATTTTCAGACTATCCATGCCAATTCATTGTTGACCGCAAAAGGCTTTTCCTTCCCATTTCGAAATCACTTTTAAATTAATTTCTTTTACTCTGGAAGCCACTTCTTCTAATGCATGAAAAGGGCCATTTTTCTCTCTTTCATAACATATCTTAGCTGCTGTAATTGGACCAACCGAATCAAGCTTTTCTAATAATTCAGCGTCGGCGGTATTGATATCTATAAGATTATACGAATTCTGTTTTTCTTCCGTCAATATTCGAGTCTTTTTAGTTGATTTTAAAAATTTGTTGTCCTGTTTATCTATCATTATGCCTCTTTGGAAAAATAACTTTGTTATCCCCCAAAATCGATTGGGGCGGTACAACACTGGAGATTTATTAATCCCATATTGCGATATCACATCAAACCATTCAGTTTTTGATAATCCCTTATTTATAGTATGATTTTTTGTATCTATAATAAAATATTCTTGGTTATATTCAGTCTTAGGGTAATATTTTACTGGCTTTTCAGAATATCCAAAGATTAAATTGCCTTTAGTATTGAAGGCTCCAACATAAGCTATAATTGTTTCCTTATTTGCATCCTGAATTTCCTTGCCAAAACCATCCCCGCGCCATCTCATAAAACTATAACCATTTTGCAACTCAAAAGAATAATCAGAAAATCTCCCCTCGCAATTCAAATGAATAACTACTAAAATAATTATACTAAATATATTTCCAAGCTTATATATTTTGGTCATCATAATTTCCCTCCACCTGAAAGATTACTATACCAATCTGCTGTTATATCATATGGCACAGAAAAGGGAATTTCTACCCCTATATCAAGGGGATCTTCAAATGAATCTCTTATTCTATGATGTAAATTGCAAGAATATGAATAATTGCAGTTAGTGCAATCTGCTGAGATATTACACTTGTAATCTGTTAGTAATGTAGTATTGCCTAAGACAAAAATATTTGCAGTTGCATCAAATTTGCATGACAATGTATTACTAATTTCTGCGTTTCCTCCTTCAGGACATTTTAAACTCCTTCCAACAGTGGTAGCCGCGACAAGTACGATTACTTCCGCCTGTTCTATACAAGCTCCAGCAGAAGTAATTACTTCATCAAGCAAACCTGCTTCCTCTAAATCAACAGGCAAACCATATCCCGCTAAATATATGTTAACAAAATCCTCAGTGGTCCAGTCACTGAAACCAGAATACAATCCGGAAGAATCAATATTATTATTAACATTATTTAACACATAAGTATATATATTTAGCCCTGCTTTATATCCAATTGGATCAGCCTGTAGAAACCTCCCAATTTCTACCGAATACATCCTGGCTCGGTAATAAAATAATGCACTCTCCGGATCATAACGCCTACCGGTGAAGGTATAGGGATTGCCGTGGGCATCTCCGCTGATCTGAAAATCTCCATAAATATCATACTTGTACGTGGCAAGAATTGTTCCAGTTGAATCTGTTAGATTTTGAACGCTGCCTAGGGCATCAAAGTGATAGAAATACCTATTCCCTCCCGTCTCCATCACCAGAGGCTCGTCTATCCCGACCCCATAGATGAATTTCCTGACCAGATTTTCATCTTCCCATTCTTCAATCACACGATTATTGTACAGAACGTAGTTGGTGGTGTCCCCATCAACCGTCTTACCGATTCTTAAGCCAAACGGATTATATTCATAGTTGATATTGCTGTTGACAGCAGTCAGTTTATTTTCCAGGTCATAAGAATAAATGTTGCTTCCATCATTGGTAAGATTTCCCCGAAGGTCGGAGGTAAAAGTCGTCCAGTCCACGGAAGTGTACTCATTGAGTTCGTTATTCTCGTAATTCACCGTCCCGCCGTCGATGGTTGAGTCCCTATTCCCCACCGGATCATAGTAATAGGTCATGTCGGAGAAGGGATAACCGTCCGGATAATCCACCTGGGTGACCTGGTAAATGTTGTCGTAAGAATACGTCTGGGTTCCCCAGCTCGCGGTATTGGTCAGGCGGTTGCCGGCCTCGTCGTGAGTGTAGGCGAACTCTGATATATCGCCCTGGTCTGACTGGGTATTGAACAGGGCCGTGATCCAGTTAGCATCATTGTAATCGTAACTGACGGAAGTCCCATTCAGATACTGAAGACCGGTCCGCCTCACGGCATTGTAGGAATAATCGGCCAGGACATTCTCTTCCTGGTCGATAACCTGGTCCATAGGTTCAGTGCGTCGTAGGTATATTCAACATAGCTTTCGTCGCTGTAAGTTATCCTGGTCCGGTTCCCGACCAAATCATACTCATAAGCGAGCGTCTTATCATCGGGGAACGTCACGGAGAGTAGTCGGTTGGCGTCATCGAAGACGTAGGCGATGGTCCCGTTCTCGTCGGTGACGGAGGTCATCCTGCCCAGATCGTCATAAACATAATCGGTCACTTTGTCCGGATCGCCGGGGATGGTTTTCTTAGTCATCCGATTGATAAGATCGTATTCAAAAGTAATTGTTTCACCGGATCTCAAAGTTTTGCCGATCATATTGCCGGCATCATCATAGGTAAAAGATTCCACTCGTTCGTTAGCGGTTCCGTAGGCATATGTGGTCTCAATCAGTTTATTCGCATCATCATAAGTATAGAAAGTCACGTGGCCGATGGCGTCGGTCAGGGTTTTTAGCTGACCACCGGGATAATAAGTATAGTCAATGGTCTCGTTATTGGCATTGGTCACATTGCTCAATCTCCCGTCAAGATTATACTCATATTGAGTCTGATTTCCCTTGCCGTCAATGACAAGGGTCCTATTTCCGAGGCAGTCATATTCAAAATAAGTAGTCACGGAAGTTATTGATCCTTCATTAACGGGCTGGGTGATGGAGGCGACCTTATTCAAACCATTATAAGTAAAAACGGTCTCTACATTCAGGGGATTTATTGTCTTGACCCGGTTGCCGTTTCCGTCGTAACGATACTTGGTAATTCTCCCCAAAGGCTCAGTAATTTTAACCACTCGATCCAGTTCATCGTAATCGGAATGAATGGTTCGGTTCAAGGGATCGATCGTATCCATTTCGATTGTGACAAACTCCCAATGGCGTTGACGTATGATCTGACAATCGAGATGGTGGGATCCTTGGCTTTTTTTAAATATTTTTTCGAAGAAAAAGAGTAAAATTCCGGATAGAGGAAGCAAAACGAGATTGATATTCGTAATGCGTTGAGCGATAATCGATAACCTGGATTCATTAGCGGCAATGTTCGATTTTCATCAAATAATCCGAATTAAAAGCCAAGGTTATCCGCATTAGGATTGTCAAAGTTAATGAAACGAAAATCGGATTGTGAGACTGAAAAGATCCTTATCCGGAGAAGCCGGGAGGGGGATCTGGAAGCTTTGGAGGAATTGATCGATACGTACGGAAGACGGGTCTACTCCGTCTCTTTCCAGATTTTGGGCAATCACGCGGACGCCGAGGATATGCTGCAGGAAGCGTTTATCAAGGCGTATCGGAATTTGAAAACATTCCGGGGAGGTTCGACGTCTTTACTACCTGGTTGTATAGAATCGTGGTCAATCTCTGCATTAATTACCGGAAAAAACGGCGAAGCGAATATCGTCTTGCCGCCCGAGATCGATAGCGGACTTCGTTAACAAAAGTCAGCGAAGGGCAGAAAAGGAACCCTCATCACCAAATAAGGAAACCCGCGCCGCCGTCTGGGCCGCCATCGATTCTCTGAGCAATCCTATTCGGAGGGCCCTGGTCCTGGTTGTTTTCAGGGCCTCTCCCACCGGGAGGCGGCGGAGATCGAGGGGTGCTCGGAGGGGACGATCTCCTGGCGGGTTTTCAAGGCCCGGCAGCATCTGCGGGAACGGCTCGCCGATTATCGGGAGGAGAGATAGAAAGAGCTTATTCGAAAAAACTCATAAGCTCTTAAATCCTAATGTCGAAATACTAAATCCGAAACAATATCAAATTCAGCCGCCGTAGCCAAAAGGCTACTTTGGCGAAGGAGGCTGACCCAAACTGAAAAATTCCAAACAAAGGAGCTCAAACCGGCGATATTGTGAGTATTGGGTCATTGGGATTTATGATTTCTTGCTCGAATGCCTTTCCGAGCAGCATATGCATAAAATAAATATGTATAGGAAAGCGAGACCATGAACTGTTCAGATCGGGAAAAGATGTTATCGGATTATCTCGACGGGGCCTTAAATCCCGCCGAGCGGCAAGAATTGGAGGAGCACCTGGAGACCTGCGCTGCCTGCCGGGGAGTTCTGGAGACGATGAAAGAGGCCGAGCGGCTCTCCCGGGAGATCGTGCTCGCCGACGAACCGTCACCGGAGACATGGGCCGCGCGCTGGCCCGGGATGAGGAAAAGAATCCTCGCCGAAACCGAAAAAATTTCCCGGCCTCAGGTATCGCCTTTCTTCTCCCGGACCTGGTGGAAGCCAGCCCTGGCCGTCGCCGCCGGCCTTCTGTTCCTGGTCGGTGTCGGCCTCATCTGGAAATTAACCACCCTGCAATCGCGGATTGAAGAACTCCGCCTGGAATCGGAAGATACCCTGGCTGAATTGAATCAAGCCGGAGAACCAAACCGGGGCGCGGAGCCGCCGAAACGCCGTTATCCTGGCCAAGGATATCCGGAAAGACCTCTCCTTGTTCCGGGGCATCCAGCAAAGTTTCTCCCTCCCCGTCAAGTGGGTAACGATTGACGGGAAGCAAGTTGACTTTGACCTCGCCGACGGCGAGCCGAAGAGAGGCGCTGATCTCCAGCAGGCATTACTCTTTCTCGATTTCAAGATCCTCCGCCGCGACGGCGAACCTGAAGGCAGAACCGTTTCGTCCCCCCGGGTTATCGTCAGGAACTCCCAGGAGATAATCAACAGCTTTGCCCTGTCGCCGGATTCCGGTTTAACGTACCAGCTTCGTACCACGCCCCGGATTGAAGCGGGAGGGAAAATCACTATCGACGTGGATCTGGTCTTTCGCCGGATCGGAGAAACCGACGGAAAGGAAGCCCGGCTTTTCGCTTTATCTTCCCTCACGCCGGGGAAGGTAGCCGTCCTCGGCTCCGTCCTCCCGGGCAACGAACTCTACCAGATCGAGGTCCTGGCCACGGTCGAACAGATCAACCCCTTTTTACCCAGTGAAAAAATATAGCGCCAGCGTGTTCCTGGTCCTGTTTTTAAATCCGTTGCCGGTGTTCTCTCACTATGACGGAGCGGCGGAAGCCGATAACCGTTTCTTTTCCGGCGACACCATCAGTCGCACCCTGTCGTTTGAAGATTTTTCTCCCGGGGGAGACATAGAGTGCCGTTGGGCCACACTGGTTGAGACGGCGGTTATCGAGAAGGGACTGGCGATGGTCAAGCAATCCGCCGGCAGGGGAGGGGACGTCCGCGTTACACTTCATCTCCCCGAGGTACAAAGGCAGGCCAAACTCACCTGGGCGGTCGCCTTCCGGTCCGGAGATACGTTGCTCGGAGACAGGATATTTCCTTTCCATATCTTTCCCCGAGACAACGCCGCCCTTCTCAGAGAAGTTCTCCGGGGGATGAAGATCGGCCTCTTCGATCCGGGGGGTGAAGTAAAGGACTTGTTCACTTCCTTGGGGATCGGCTATTCCGAAGTCACCACCGATCTCTCCCTGTTATTTTTCCGGGGAGACGCGTTGATAATAGGCCCCGGGGCCGTCACGAACACACGAAGCAACCTCTTTCATCTCCTGGCGAAAAATTCCGTCATTACGGGGGGGATACTCTGCCTCCGGCAGAACG
Organism: uncultured bacterium; assembly: GCA_963822585.1. Taxonomy (GTDB): domain Bacteria; phylum Auribacterota; class Erginobacteria; order Erginobacterales; family Erginobacteraceae; genus CAWGIE01. Next base: position 96,214 of record CAWGIE010000036.1, on the reverse strand, counting down.
TGCCGACGGCGGAACTCTCGTTCAGAATGCTCTCCCGGCCGCTTTCCCGGGTGGCGGAGCCGACTATTATAGCGCCGGGTCATCCGGTTTTTTCGGGTCTTAGCGCCGAAGATTTCCATAACTGGAGGGGAGAAGACGAACCTGCGCGCCCTCTCAACACGCCTTTCGGGAGTAACTGCCGGGCATTATTGGAACTGCCGGCGGCCGGAGTGAACCGGGAAGGCTCGCTGCTCCTGGAAGACAACCTCGACGGCCGGCCGGTACTTTTCTGCCAGCTTCCGGTCTGCGAATCCTTTTCGAGTGAGCCGGTAGCGGGGATCCTCCTCGCCAATATGCTGCGCTATATAACAATGCCTTCTCGGAGATTTAATTAACAAGAGTTCTCTCCCATTTTGTATGAATAAATTCATCAATATATATGATAGCTGATTTTCGAGCCTTGCTGATCACCCCCCTCCCAACCTCCCCCCATCAAGGGGGGAGGAGTACCGGGGTCAGCCTTAATCACGGGAGGAGGGCCGGGGCCAGTCCGATTCCCCCTCCCTGGATGGGAGGGGGTTAGGGGGAGGGTGGCATCTTTATAACCTGCTTATTCAAATTTCAGTCTTCGAGATAATATGGCAAACTGCCACTTACCCACACAAAATGGATGAGAACCGAAAATAAATCAAAAAAGGGAGGAGAGATCATGAAAAAGGTAGCGGGAATAGTCATCGTGCTGTCGGTGCTGATGCCGGTATCCAACCTGGTCTGCCGTTGCGCGGAAGCCGCCGAGCCGGTCAGCGTCGGCGTTTTCGATTTCGAGACCACGGAATCCGGCATCGACAATTTGGGCCCGAAGATCGCGGACATGGTGACCGCCTACCTCTCCGCCAACCCGAACCTGAAGACGGTGGAGCGGGCCGAGATAAAAAAAATCCTGGCCGAAATGGGGCTGAGCAAGACCGGGATCGTGGATGAAGCTCAAGCCGTCCAGGTCGGCCGGGTGATCGGCGCCAAGATACTGGTTACCGGGAGGGCGTTCCCTATCGATGGCGAGCTGGTGATCGTATCCAAGATCATCGGGACCGAGACTACCCGTGTCTTTGGAGACGTTGTTAAAGGTCCCCTCACGGAAAAGCTGACCGCCCTGATCGATCAGATCGCCGATAAGATCACCAAAACCATAGAAGATAAGCGGGCTGAGCTTTTACCCGAACCCCTGCCGCAAGAGGACCGGATTGCCCTCCTCCGCGAGAAAATGAAGGGAAAGAAGCTGCCATTGATTTCGGTAGGGATTCGTGAGGAACATATCGACCGGCGCGTGATCGATCCCGCCGCCGAGACGGAGATGATCTATATCCTGCAAAAGTGCGGATTCGAGGTTGTCCAGCAGGGCGACGAGGTCCTGAGCGATTGGGCCCGCTCCTACCTGGAGGACAGCACCATAAAACCGCCCCAACTCACCAAACGGGTGGACGTAATCCTGATCGGGGAGGCCTTCAGTGAATTCGCCGCCCGCACCGGTTCGTTGATCACGAGCAAAGCCCGGGTGGAGATCAGGGCGATCGACACCTCCACCGCCCGCATCCTGGCGATCGGGAGGAAGACCGAGACGGCGGTGGACCTGGCCGAAGGGATCGCCGCCAAGACCGCGCTGAAGAACGCCACCATCGATATCGCCACCACGCTCATTCCCGAGATGCTGAATAATTGGGAACAGTCAGGTCAGGACTGAGTTTTTTCTCATGCCCCAGTCTTTGGCCCGGCCAGGAACAGCTAAGATGATGAATAGAATACTCATCCTGCTTTTGTCTTTCAGCTGGATCTCTCCCCTCCTTGCCGCGGAAGATACCATCCCGATCACGATCCTTTATACCGCCGGAAATAAAGGTTCGTTTCTCCCCTACAAGGTTTACGAGGGGCGGGTATTTACCGACCTGAAGATAACGATCGGCGATCGGTACGGCGGGTACGCCGCCATCGCCCATTATATCCGCAAAACGAGAGAAGAAGTCGCGGCCAAGAAAGGGATCTTTCTTCTCCTCGACGGCGGCAACTCCCTGACCGGAAGCTCGGAGGCGAATTTTTTTCAGGGGCGGGTGAGCATCGATTTTATGAACCGGATGGGATACAACTCGATTACCGTGTCGAATCTCGACTGGACTCTGGGGACGGACGCCGTAAAAGAGATGTCGGGAAACGCCATTTTCCCGTTTCTGAACGCGAATACATTTAAAGAGGGGACCGACGAACCCCCGAGTTATTTAAAACCATATACTATCGTCGAAGCCGGAGGCTTGAAAATCGGCATCATCGGCTACGCCCAGCATGAATTAGAGTTCTGGCTCGATCCAACCAGGAACGAAGGCCTGGAGGCCCGCCCCGCCATACCGATTGTAAGCAAATATATCAAAGAAATGAGAGCCAAAGGAGTGGATTTAATCGTCTCCATGGACCACACCGACAGCGATAACTACAGGACGACGGCGTTGCTGACCGAAGGAATTGACGTTCTGATCGACGGCGCGGCCGGATGGGACGGGTTTTACGTCGGAGAGTATACGCTTCCCCGGCCGGAGAGGATCAAAGATACCTACGTCTTCCCCGAGGTGGACAGCGACTTTGCCGTGGGAAGAATCGACCTGGACTATGACGTGAAGAATCGGCGGATAACCTCCACCCGTTTCGAAAGATATTTCATGAACCTGAAAGAGGTGGAGGAAGACCCGGAGATCAAGAAATTCGTCAGCAAATACGCCGACATTTATTTCGAAGTGGTGGGGAAGAAACTGCAGGAGGTCATCGGGTACGCCACCGGCGATCTGACTACGGACTGGGACGCCGACTGGAACTCATCATTGGGCACGCTGGTCTGCGAGGCGATGCGTCAGTTTGCCGGAACCGACGTCGGGATTCAAAATCTGGGCGCTCTCCGCCGCCATATCAAAAAAGGTCCGATCAAAGTGCGCGACGTCCAGGACGCCCTGCCCTTCAAGAACCGGCTGGTTACCTTTAAAATCAAGGGGAAAGATCTCTACCGTTTCCCGCTTTTTTACAGCCACCATGCTTCCGACCCGCCCGTTCCCTGGACGTATATCGCCGGGATGAAGATCACCCGATCCCCCACCATGTGGGTCAAGCACATTACCATCAGCGGCAAGGAGATCGAGGAGGACCGCGATTATTCCTTCGCGGTCAACAGCTATCTCTACAATGGCGGGTATCTGGGCGTCGGCGGTATCTGCCAGGACATCACTCTCCGGGACGAGCAGATAGCCGATATCGTCGTCGATTACATCAAGGAACACACCCCCATCTCTCCCTCAGGGAGGGAAGTGGGCACGTATATCGGGCAATAGTCAGTTTTATTCTCGCTCGTGCTATCGACCAAGAAAAATGCCAAACCCCTCACCCCGGCCCTCTCCCCTAAAAGGGGAGAGGGAGAAAAGGGGACTGGGCTTCGTTTGATAAAGATCAATCATATAGATAATCACCCACACAAAATGGAAGTGAACCATATTTATATGGGTTATAAAGCGCCGATTCCGATTCTCCTCATTCTCCTAATAACGATATCCATCCCCATGGATGTCCCGGCCCAGCCTTTACGGATAGCGATCGTTCCTTTTGAGAACCGGACCGGATACACCCGCCTTGATTATCTCGGCAATCTATCCTTCAACCTGATCGTTTCCCGCTTATCGGAATACCAGGGCATCGATCTCTTCGAGCGTCAACGTCCGGATTTGATCAACAAGGAGCGGGGATTATCCTCGGGAGAGGAAGGCGGGATAAAACCATCCGCCCCGGTCGCCGCGATCATCTCCGGAGAGTTCATGAAAGGAGACGGGAGTGAAAAAAAGATCCGTTTAACCGTTACCCGGCTCGACCGGAAGGATGCCGGAACAGAGATATACGAACGAGTGTTGCCGGCCTTCGATCTCGATCCGCTGCTCTCCGCCCTGGATGATCTGCTCCGGGAAGGGATAATCGAGCCGAATGTATTAAAAAAGAAAAATGCCCAATCACGGGAAGGAGAAATCAGCGGAACGGAAGTCGCCGTCATCGGCTTCAATAATTATTCTTCCGCCAAGGAATATGACCCGTTGCAAAAGGGCATTATCTATCTGATGGAAGAACGATTAGGCCGGGAACAAAATCTGAAAGTGGTGGAGAGAGATCAATTGAAAGGGATCCTGGCGGAACACGCTCTCTCGGTCTTGTCCGGAGAAAACGGGTTAGCCTTTAACCTCATCCCGGCCGACCTTCTGGTGGCGGGCTGTTTCACTTTCCACGACCATACGTTCCGGATCGATTCAAGAATCATCAATGTTCATACCACCGAAATCGAGAGAGCATTTCACTATCAAGCCGGCCCGGATGAGGTTCTCGATACTTCGATCAAAATGATTGAGGATATCGCCCAGGCCCTTTCTGAAAGCAGGAAAGGAGAAAAACCGGCGGCCGCCATCTATCCCCACTCGGAAGAGGCTCTTTTGTACTTCGCCCGGGGCGCCGACCTCTACGATCAGGGGGAATATGCCGGGGCGGTAGAGAACATCAACCGCGCTCTCAGCGTGGATCCGGAATATATATTCGGACGGTGGGAAGTAGCCCGGATCTATGAAGAGCGTCTGGGAAGGTACGACAAGGCGCTGGAAGCATATCAGAAAGTGCTGGAACAATCGGGCGACGAGACGATTAAAGAGAAGGCGTTATTAAGACTGGCCATGATCAACTATCGTTACCGGAAAGATTATAAACAGGCGGTGGAATACTTCTCGCAATTCCTGAATGAGTTCCCGGACTCGGAATTTAACGATGTTATCCTCTATTCTCTGGGGCATGCAAACCAGCAGCTGGGAAAGTACGAACAAGCCCTGGAGTATTACCACCGGGATATCGAAGACAATCCCTTCTCTCCACTCCAGGGGAATCTTCTCCTCCGGGCCGGCCAATGTTATTACTTAACCGGCGATCATATCAACGCCCGGAAATGCCTTGAAAAAGCATGCAGTCGTTACGGGGATGAAATATTCCAGGCTGAAAAAGACAAAAAGGAGATCACGGTCAAAGAGGCCGCCGGGGAATATCTCAGCCATCTGCAGGGAACTCCTCGGTAATGACATACTCCAAGGGTATCGTCGTCTCCTGTATCCGTCCCCCGTTGAGAAAAAAACCACCGCCTCCATCGGAAAAGAAGCGGTGGCTAAACCTGTCGTAAACCCTCTGGCAACGCTGATTCACCGAGCCCCCTCAGGTGTCCATATGTGACGTTTCCCCCGCGGTCGCCGGGTCAGCGGGCCGGCATCCAGGCGGAGGGATAGAGGGCATAGACCGCCGCCGCGTCCAGCAGGTCGCGGACCGCGATGCGGTCCTCGTAACCGTGGATGTACTTCTTCTCCCCCGGGCCGAAGCCCACCGTCGGAATGCCGAGCAGGCCGCAGGAGGAGACCCCGTTGGAGCTGACGGTCCATTTGTCGATCTCCGGCGCTCTGCCCATCACCGCGCGGAAGGCGGCGACCGCCGTCGCGACCACCCGCGAATCGGCGGCCACCGACCAGCCGGGGAAATACTTCTCCACCTTCTGCACCAGGCCGGTGGAAGCGGGTTTCTCATAGGTGAGCACCGCGATGGACGCCTTTTCCGCCCCGGGAAGTCCCCGCAGCTGGCGGATGGCCGTCTCCCGGTTTTCACCCGCCGTCAGCCGGCGGTCAACCGAGATGGTCAACTCCTCGCCCAGGCGGTTGAACCCCGGACTTTTGACCAGCACCTGGGTCGCCGCCACGGTGCCTTTGCCGAGGAATTCGTCCGTTTTCAGTTCCCCGTTGAGCTTCTCGATCCCCGCCAGCAGCGGCAGCGCGGCATAGATCGGGTTTATCCCCTGCTCGGGGGTCGAGGCGTGGCAGGTGCGCCCGGGGACGGTGATGCTGATCTCCATCCGTCCGCGCTGGCCGCGCATGACCTTGAGTTCGGTGAACTTGCCGATCACCACGGCATCGGGGCGGATGTCATCCCTGGTCAAGGCGTACCAGAGGCCCAACCCGTCGCAATCCTCCTCGAACGCGGTGCCGGTGACATAGACCGTGCCGCGCAGGAGTCCGGCCTCGGCCATTGCCTTGACCCCGTAAATGATCGCGGCCAGGGCCCCCTTGTTCTCGGCGGCTCCGCGCCCATGCACATAGGTGCCGTCGAACTGGCCAAGGTAGGGATCGAACGCCCAGCGCTCGCGTTCACGAATGCCGACGGTATCGATATGGGCATCAAAGAGGATGGCGGGGCGGCCGGAACCGATCATGCCTACCGCGTTGCCGATACCGTCGACAAACGCCCGGGTGAAACCGCAGGTCTTCATCTCTTCCACCACCCGCGCGGCCACTTTCCCCTCCTCGCCGCTGGGGCTCGGCAGGGCGATGATCTCCCGCAGAAAATCCACCATTTTTTGGCGGTCACGCTCCAGAATCGCTTTGACTTTTTCGGGTTGTATATCTTGCATGGCGGTCGGTCCTTCCCGGTGAGACGCGCACGTGGCGCGCCAAGTTATCACGGGATAATATCAACGAGTCTTCGGGATTGTCAATGCCCGGCCGAACCGCGAGGGGGGATGGTCTGCCGTGCGGCTGCCGTGGTAGCTGATCCGCGGGATTCACACCACCGGCTATTTCCGATGCAGTCCCGGGGAAATTATGATGGCGGCATTTTAGTGACCGGGAATGAAGACCGGGGGAATGGTCGTCAAGCGGGTCAGGTGGTCAGGCATTTATAATGGCCCCGGGCCGCACTTCAGCGGCTGGGGCCGATCAGCAGCAGAGGGATGCTGATCCGGTGTTTCAGGGTCCGGGAGACGCTGCCATAGAGGAGGTCTCCGAAAAAGGTATGGCCGTGGGTGGCCATGGCCACCAGGTCGTAGTTTTTTCTTCTCGATCTCTTCCAGTATCTCGGTATCCGGCTCGCCGCTTCTGATTACGATATGGGCCTTGATGCCCTTCGCCCGCAGAACCTCACAGCGGGATTTCAAGTTTGCTTCAGCTTCTTCATGCAACGCGCGTTCCTGGTCGAGCGTGTGGGAGTGCACCACGTGCAGAAGGTAAACCTGAGCGTGGTTTTGAAGCGCCAGGGCCGTTATATGCTCGATGATGGCATCGTCTACGGGAGAGCAGTCCATAGTGACCAGAATTTTCTTGTATATTTGCATATCAGCCTCCCCCGGTAAGGGTGGAATAGAGCAGGTAGATATTCAGAACAATGACGACACCGGAGATGATCACGGCGGCGGCGAATTCAGTCCGGCTGCTTCTGAGCCGGCCCATGAGGTTGCGGTCGCGGCAGAGAATCAGCAAGGGAACAAGGGTAAAGGGGAGCTGGATGCTGAGCACGACCTGACTGAAGATCAGAATGCGGAACGTGTTCATGGCCAGAAGAATGATCAGGAGTGACGGGATCGCCGTAACAAAAACGGAAATCCGGTAGAGTAGTGTCCGCGGGTCTTCCGGTTTTCCCAGAAATCCGGTAATCACATTAACCTCCGCCATCGACGACGTCACCGACGAGCCGACGCCGGCAAAGACGAGGGCGACGGCGAAGAGCAAACCGGCCAGCGGACCGGCCAGAGGCACCAGTGTCGCCGACGCCTGTTCGATGCTGTCAACCACGACATGATGGCGCAGGAAAACGGCGGCGGCCACGATGATCATCGCCGAGTTCACCACCCACCCCAGAACCATGGCGACCAGCGTATCGGCTTTCTCGTAGCGAAGGAGAGCCATTTTCTCGCCCTCGGAGATGCCCCACTTCCGGCTGTGAATGACGTTGGAATGCAGGAAGATATTGTGGGGCATCACAACCGCTCCCAGGATGGCCATGGCGATATAAATGCTGCTGCGGCCGACCTTGGGAACGACCATCGAGGGCAGCAGCACCCCCCAGTCGGGCTTGACGATCAGGATCTCCACCAGATAGCAGAGACCGATGATCCCCAGAAAGCCGATGATGACCACCTCGATCCGATGGTACCTCTGGCTGACGATCAGGAAGACTTCCAGGAACACCGTGAGCAGGGCGCCCATCCAGAGCGGCATGCCGAAGAGGAGCTTGAAGCCGATCGCTCCTCCGATCAGTTCCGCCACGTCGGTGGCGACGCAGGCCCCGACGATCGTCAGCCCGAGAAGCGCCGAAACCGGGGGAGAGAAGCGTTCCCGGATGTTGACCGCGAGGGACTTTCCGGTGGCGATACCGAGCTTGGCGGCCATGTGCTGGATCACGATCAGCATGATCGTGCTGACGGTGATGACCCAGAGAAGTTGATAGCCGAACTTCGATCCGCCCTCTATGTTCGTCGCCCAGTTGCCGGGATCGATAAACCCGACCGTGACCAGGAAACCGGGCCCCAGAAAGCTGAGAAGCGTTTTGAGAGGAAATTCTTTCTTAACGGTTGCCTCAGCGGTCATTGCTCCGTCCTGATTTACTGGTAATGCCGGGGACTTGAAACCAGGTGACCTGAGTTCCCTTGTTCATTCCACGATAAAGAGGTTGGCGGGGTCGGTGACGAGCAGACGGGTGTATTTTTTCTCCTTGACGATCTTTCCGGTCGCGACCACGGTCTTGCCCTTGTAGAGGCTGGCGGCCGCCGCGGGAAATTTCTTCACGTTTGCAGCCGGGATCTCGATCGAGATGTAGGTCGTGTAATCCGGATCGAAGTTCAGGTAGAGGTTCCCGCTCCCGGAGGAGAGGTGGGTGTCCACGATTGTCCCCTTGAGTGATTTGGTCTGGCCGACATGTTTCGTGCCCTCTTTCCAGGAGATGGAGGCGGGCTCCTGGCCGGGGATCGGCGTGGGGGAGGGGACCGGGGTCACCGTCGGGACCGGTGTGGGCATCTTGATCATGCAGGGCGCCCCGCAATAGGGGCAGTTTACCCGCCCCTGCTGAGTTGCCGGGATCGTGAAGCTCTTCCCGCAGCGCCAGCAGCGCAACGTCTTCTCTCCCCCCTGCGCAAACGCGAGGGTCGCCCCTAGGAAAACAATCAGGCTGAAAATTACCAATACCGGCAGATATTTTTTCATGAATCCTCCTTACCCTGAGTTGTTCCCCCCTGCTGGCAGGGCGGGATAAATCAGGTAAATTTGAATAACGACAGAGATTAATGAGAAGGCAGAATGAAAAACAACGATTACTTTTAATAATTACTTTTAATAATATTCTACCCTGCCAAGATGTTAAATGATAGAATTATACATATAGTCACCGGTCTTGTTATATAAAATAAAGGACGAAATGAGCGATTCGCCCTCAAAAAAATCGAGATTTACTCATGGCGCGGCGGAGGAAGTCCTGCGCCGGGAGTGTGAACAGGCGCAAAGATACCTGGATCTGGCGAACGTGATCTTCCTGGCGATCGACTCCGAGGGGGTGGTGACGCTGGCCAATCGGAAAGCCTGCGAGATCCTGTGCTGCCCGGAGAACGAGATCGTCGGCCATAACTGGTTCGATGAGTTCATTCCCCCCGCCGCCCGGGAAGAGATCAAGGCCGTTTTCAAGAGTTTGATGCGCGGGCAGGTCGAGGCGATTGAATATCATGAGAACCGTGTTCTCCGCGGGGACGGGGAGGAGAGGATTATCGCCTGGCACAACACGCTTCTCAAAGATGGCGACGGCCGGACCACCGGGACGCTCAGCGCCGGCACGGATGTTACCGAGCAGAAACGGGTGGCGGAGAAACTGAAGGCGGAGACCCGGGCCATCGAAGCCTCCGTGGACGGGATCGCCATTTTGGGCGGGGATGAAAAATATGTCTTTTTGAATCAGGCCCATGCCCGTATTTACGGATACGGGAGCGCGAAAGAACTGCTGGGAAAAACCTGGAGGACCCTCTACAAAGAAGACGAACTCCGGAGATTCGAGCGGGAGATCATACCCGTGCTTCGGAGAGAAGGCTTCTGGCGGGGAGAGGCGGTGGGGAAGAAGAAGGACGGGAGCACTTTTCCCCAGGAAGTCTCCCTGACCGCCCTGGAAGAAGGGATGATCTGCGTGGTCCGGGACATCACCGTCCGCCGGCAGTCTGAGAAAGAGCGGCTGGAACTGGAGCGCCGGCTCCTGCATTCCCAGAAACTCGAGAGCCTGGGGGTGATGGCGGGGGGCATCGCCCATGACTTCAACAATCTGCTGATGGCCATCCTGGGCAACCTGGACATGGCCCTTCTGGATCTCTCCCCCGTCTCCTCCTCCCGTCACAGCATTGAACAGGCGGTCCGGGCGGCCAAGCGGGCGGGTGACCTGACCCGACAGATGCTGGCTTATTCGGGCAAGGGGAAGTTCGTGGTCAGAGATATCGATCTCAGCGAACTGGTGAGAGAGAACGTCCATATTCTGCAGGCCACTGTCCCCAAGAATACCACTCTGCGGCTCGATCTTGATCCGGATCTGCCAACCATCACCGCCGACGCGGGCCAGATCCAGCAGATTGTCATGAACCTGATCACCAACGCTTCGGAGGCGGTTGAGAATTCCCCCGGCGTTGTTGTCATCTCGACCCGGTTCGAGAAGGTCGATCGGGAGCGCCTCCGCCGGAGCTTCCTGGAGGAGAAACCGGAACCGGGCCGCTTTGTCGTTCTGGAGGTGACCGATACCGGATGCGGGATGAGCCCGGAGACACTGTCGCATATTTTCGAACCCTTTTTTACCAGCAAGCTGCAGGGGCGGGGACTGGGTCTCTCCGCGGTCCTGGGGATCGTCCGCGGGCATAAAGGGGCCATCCTGATCGATAGCGAAGAGGGGAAGGGATCCACGATCAGTGTTCTCTTTCCCGTTGCGGAATCGCCGTCCGTCGCGGCAAAAGGAAAAAGTCCCCGGAAAAGACGCGCGCCGGACTCACTGGCAAAGGCGGCTGCCTCCGGCCAGATCCTGGTGGTTGACGATGAGGAGATGGTGAGAAACCTCTGCCGGCGGATGGTGGAGCGTTTGGGGTTCCAGGTTCTGACCGCGGAAGAAGGCGAGGAAGCAGTCCGGGTTTTTCGCGAAAATGCCGAAAAGATCGTCTGCGTGATCCTGGATCTGAGTATGCCCCGCATGGACGGCCTGGCCGCCCTGGAAGAAATGCGGGCCGTCGACCCCGATGTCCGGGTGATTCTTTCCAGCGGGTATAACCGGCAAAGTGTGACCAGGCTTTATACCGCCCGCGGTCTGGCCGGTTTCTTGCAGAAGCCGTATAAATTCGAAAGCCTCCAGGAGGAACTGGAGAGGGTATTGCACAGGTGAGCAGAGGAGAGCTTTCATGACCCGCGCGGATTCCCGGATAGCCGGGAATATTCTCTTCACCGATTTTTACCAGCTCACCATGGCCCAGCTCTACTTTCGGACGGGGCTCCATGAAAGAGAAGCCCGGTTCGATTACTTTTTCCGGAGCTGCCCCGATTACGGGTCCCACCGGGCCGGATACTGTATCAATGCCGGCCTGGCGTGGCTGCTGGACTGGATGGGGGAGGCGAAGTTCGGGGGGGAGGAAATAGCCTGCCTGGAGAGTCAGAAGAGGGGGAACGGCTCGCCTCTTTTCGCGAAGGATTTCCTGGAGTGGCTCCGGGAGAGCGGCGGCTTCCGGAGGTTATCGATCCGGGCTATCCCCGAGGGCCGGGTGGTCCATCCCACAATCCCCTTAATGGTCGTCCGGGGTCCCCTGGCCGCGGCCCAGATCCTGGAATCGGCGCTGCTCAATCACCTCAACTATCAGACCCTGGTTGCCACCAAGGCATCCCGCCTCCGGCAGGCCGGGGGAGGAAACCTTCTGATCGATTTCGGCATGAGGCGCGCCCAGGGAAGAGGGGCCAACGCCGGCGCCCGGGGGGCATTGATCGGAGGCGCCGACTTCACCTCCAATACCGGCATTTCCTGCGCGCTCGGCTACCCTCCCAAAGGCACCCATGCCCACAGCATGGTCCAGGCATTCCAGGCCCTGGGCGGCTCGGAGCTGGACGCCTTCCGGGCATACGCCGATCTCTATCCCGACGACTGCCTGCTCCTGGTGGACACGATCGACACCTTGAACAGCGGCCTTCCCCATGCCGTCACGGTCTTCGAGGAGCTGCGCCGGAATGGTCACCGTCCGCTCGGGATCCGGCTTGACTCCGGCGATCTGGCCGATCTCAGCATCCATGCCGCCCGGATGCTGAACGAGGCGGGGTTCGAGGATGCCGGCATCGTTCTCTCCAACCAGCTCGATGAAATGGTCATCCAACGGATTATCGCCCGGATCAGGAAGGAAGCCTCCCGCTACCAGGTGGACCCGGACCATCTGGTGCGGCGCCTCGTATACGGCGTGGGAACCAGGCTGATCACCTCCGGGGGCTGCGCCGCGCTGGACGGCGTGTATAAGCTGACCGCGGTCAGGGAAGGAGGGGAATGGAAGCCGGCCTTCAAACTTTCCGAAAACGCCGAGAAGGCCACCAACCCGGGGGAGAAGCGGTCATGGCGGGTGTACGGCCGGGGGAGAAAGGCCGTTGCCGATCTGCTGGGCCTGGCGGATGAGGACCCCGGGGCGGCGGAAGAGCTGGTCCTGCGTCATCCCACCGATGAAATGAAATACCGGAAGCTGAAGAGAGAGGAAATAGCGGAGATCGAACCTCTGGAAATAACGGTGATGGAGGACGGAAAGATCGTATATGATCGGCCGGAGATCGAGGATATGCGGCGGCTCCGGGACGCCGATCTGGAAGCTCTTGACCGCGGAGTGACTCGCCTGGTCGACCCCGACGTCTATCACGTTTCCCTGACCGAAAAATTATGGGAGCTCAAGCGCGATCTGATCCGTACTTACGGCGACGGCTTGCATAAAGCGGAATAATTAGAGCTTACTCGAAAAGCTCGTAAGCTCTCAAATTCTAATATCCAAATACTAAATCCTAAATAATTTCAAATGACCAAAACTAAAAAATCCTAAACAATGGGGTTAAACCCGGCGATATTTTGAACATTTGGTCATTGAGATTTAGGATTTATTTAGGATTTCGATATTAGAATTTAGAATTTCCTGCTCGAAAACCTTTTCGAGCAGGGCCTGTTTATGAATACTCCCGGAGAAACTCCATCGCCTTTTCCTCATCATCCGTCATTCATGAAGTCTCTTCTTTCAGGCAAGCCCCGGTCAGCAGCAGCCCCATGACGACCCCAGCGGTAATCAGCGCGGGGCCGATCCCGAACCGATCGGCGAGGAAACCGACCGCGGGGGCGGCCAGGGCCATGATCAGGGATTTGATCTGGGATTCGGCCGAGAGCCCCGAGGCCATCGCCCGGTGGGATATCTTCTCGCTGATATAGGTTATGTTGACGGGACGACGGGCGTTCTGGAGAAGGAAGAGGAGGAGGAAAAAGAGCACCGCCGCTCCCTGGATAGTGAGTCCAATGCAAACACCGGCGGCGGCCAGCAGGGCCGCCCCGGCCAGGAAGGTCAAGTTCAGTGTCCGGGCCGTGCCGCCCAGCATCCGGTTCATACGCCCGGCATTCCGTGCCGCGTAACTGGTGAGCAGGTAGATCAGGAAATAAACGATCCCCACCAGGACGGCGGTTCTCTGCCGCCCTTGCAGTACGGTTAAAATCGGGAGAGCGACGGCCATGCTCTTCAAGATCGGCTGGAGATACTCCTGGCCGGTCTTGAAGAAAGCATCGAAGATGCTGGAGTTTAAAATCCCCCGCCGCGCGTCGCGGCGGCTGAAAACGGCGAGAAAATCCTTGAAGGTCTGATTTTTGGCCTTTCTCTCGATCCCCGTGTCGAGTATTTTCGGGTAGGTGGCCAGATTGAAGAGATTGAGCAGATAGGGGATGACCGCGGCCGGGAAGATGATCCGGTAGCTTCTTCCGTAAAAAACCAGCGCCGCCGCCAGGATCGCGTTGAGAGCGGAGCCGAGCTGGGAAGCGCTCCGGGTGGCGCCGTAATAATCAGTGCGCCGGTCAAGCATCTCATTTTGCCGGAGGTATTCAAGGATCAGGGCCTTATGGGTCCCGGTTCGGAAGGCTTCCCCGAAGCCGAAGAGAATCATCCCGGCCGCGAAGGCGGAAAAATAGGGAAAAAGATAGAAAATGAGGAAACTGATGATATACGCGACCATGGAAGCGATCATCGATATTCGCCGGCCGTAAAAGTCGGCGATGAAGCCGGTGGGAAGTTCCAGGAGGAGGACGGCGATCTCGCGGATGGAATACAGTGTTCCGATCTCAAGGAAGGATAAACCCGTCTCCCGGAAATAAAGGATGATAAAGGGTTCGAAGAAGCGTAAATTCTTCAGGAACCCATAAGCCGCGAAACGGTAGAACTGACGATCCTTTTCAAAAGCCGTCATGGATCAGAGTATAACACTAAAGACAGAATGGGTATGAAAAGAAAAAGCAGGGACGGAGTGATGGAATGGTGGAGTACTGGAGTAATGTGATCCGCATCTCGGGCTTCCCCGACCACCCCCCCCGCTCCCGGTTGACAATAAAAGTACTTCCGGGTTGACAAAAAGTTGTTACTATTCAGACTGCATAATAAGTATGTGAAACCCGGCTAAGCGAGGGACAAACTGAGAGAGCTAAGTTCCTGCTTCGGAATTTTAATAAATAGACACAAATGTTTAAAAATTCTCGTTCCCACGCTCTGCGTGGGAACGGAATGAGCCTATTTTACATATTTTCGCTACCACGCAGAGCGTGGCAGCGAGAAAAAACAGTAGCGTGAAGTGTAAAGCGCAGGGTGGTAGTTTCCCTTACACGTTACACATTACACTTTATGCTACAAGTTGCGCCGGAGGCGCTAACTTGCTGTTTCGGAATTTCAATAAATCGGGCCGACACAGCGGTCGGCCCCTACGTAGGGGAGGGCCGCCGTGCCCTCCCTCAGTTGCGAAGCTAAGTTCTAAATGAGAGCGGTTATTCTTGGTTCGGGCGGAGCGTTCCCCACCACGCGGCGCATGCTGCCGTCGACGGTGCTGCTGCGGGAAGGGGAGATGTTCATGTTCGACTGCGGGGAAGGGACCCAGCTTCAGCTGGGAAGGTCTCACCTGGGCTGGGCACGCCTGAGGGCGATCTGTGTCACCCACCTCCACGGCGACCATGTCATCGGGCTGGCGGGTCTCCTGATGAGCATGAGCATGGGTTCCCGGTCCGCGCCTCTCTCCATCTTCGGTCCCCCGGGGATCGCCGACTACGTTCATCTCAGCCGGAAATACCTCCGTTTCGGTGTCGCCTATCCGCTGGAAGTAAAGGAGATCGAAGGCGGGGTGATCGTCGATGAAGGCGAATATTATATCGAGGCGATGCCGGTCGACCACCGGGTCTTCACCCTTGCCTACCGGCTGGTGGAACGACCGCGCCCGGGCCGGTTCGATCTGGAAGCGGCTAAAAAGATCGGCGTCCCCGCCGGGCCCCTTTACAAGCGCCTTCAATCGGGGCAGGAGGTGGTCTTGGATAGCGGCCGGCGCGTGCTTCCGGAAGAAGTTTTGGGGAAAGCCCGTCCGGGCCGCATGGTGGTATACATGGTCGATACGCGCCCTTTTCCGGGCGCCGTCGATTTCGCCCGGGGGGCGGATCTCCTCGTCCACGACGGGATGTTCGATGAAGAGATGGCCGGGGAGAGCAAAATGAGAGGACACTCCACCGCCCGGGAGGCGGCCCGGCTCGCCCAGGAGGCGGGGGTGCGCCAGCTGGTCCTGGTCCATATCAGTCCCCGCTACCTGTCGATCAACTCGATGCTGAAGGAAGCCCGGGAGATTTTTCCCCAGACCAGGATCGCCCGGGATCTGGACGAGTATGAAGTCGAATACCAGGAGCGGGATTGAAAAACGGCCGGGGAAGCCGGAACGATGATTGGGTAAAAATGGGGTGATGGAGTGTTGGAGTATTGTGTGCGCGGGCCACAGGCCCCATCACTCCATTATTCCATCACTCCCATACCCCAGGATTTTATCATGCACGAATGGGCGATCGCCGATAATTTGGTCAAGCTGGCGGCGTCCGCCGCCCGGCGGGAAAACCTGGCCTCGGTTTCCCGGGTGGTCATCCGGGTAGGTGCGCTCCAGCAGGTGATCCCCGAAACTCTCCAGTGCGCCTTCGAGATGCTGGCCGGCGAGACGGAGATTGCCGGCGCCCGGCTCGAGATCGAGACGGTCCCCCTGGAAGTCCGTTGCCGGGGCTGCGGGGAAAAAACGGCCGGGAAGGACCTGCTCTTCACTTGCGGGGCCTGCGGCGGCGGCGATCTGGAGATTCTATCCGGGAAGGAGCTGTATATCGATTATATGGAAGGAGAGAGGTAGGACGAAGGACGAGGGACGAAGGACGAGGGACGAGGGGCGAAGGACGAGGGGCGAGGGACGAGGGACGAGGGACGAAGGACGAGGGACGAAGGACGAGGGACGAGGGGCGAAGGACGAAGGACGAGGGACGAAGGACGAAGGACGAGGGACGAGGGACGAGGGACGAGGGACGAAGGACGAGGGACGAAGGACGAGGGACGAGGGACGAGGGACGAAGGACGAGGGACGAAGGACGAAGGACGAGGGACGAGGGACGAGGGACGAGGGACGAAGGACGAGGGACGAAGGACGAGGGACGAGGGACGAGGGACGAAGGACGAAGGACGAGGGACGAGGGACGAAGGACGAGGGACGAGGGGCGAAGGACGAAGGACGAGGGACGAAGGACGAGGGACGAAGGACGAGGGACGAAGGACGAGGGGCGAAGGACGAAGGACGAGGGACGAGGGGCGAAGGACGAAGGACGAGGGACGAAGGACGAGGGACGAGGGACGAAGGACGAGGGGCGAAGGAATGACCGAACAACGGTAATCGGTGATCGGACCTGAACGATCAACGTCCAACGCTCAACGTTCAACGTCGAACGAAAAGCCCCAAAGGGGCGAAAGATAATAGGCCGGGGCGTCAGCCCCGGTATCGGAGAAGGTGTGAAGGTAAAAATCAAAGAAGATATTTTAAAAGAAGAAGACCGGATCGGAGAGGAAAATCGGCTGTTGCTGCGCCGGCACGGGGTGGCGGCATTGAACCTGATCGGCTCTCCCGGCTCGGGGAAGACCTCGCTGATCGAAGCCGCCTACCGGCACCTCGGTAAAAAAATCAGGATGGGGGTCATCGAAGGCGACCTGGCATCGGACAAAGACACGGTTCGCCTCCGGAAATTGGGGCTGGACGCGCTCCAGATCAATACCGGCCGGGGCTGTCACCTGAGTCCGCAGATGGTACGGGAGGCGCTCTCCGGGATGGATCTCGATGCCATCGATCTTTTAATCATCGAGAATGTCGGCAACCTGGTCTGCCCGGTCAGCTTTCAACTGGGAGAAGAAGCAAAGATCGGACTGGTCAGCGTCGCCGAAGGCGACGATAAGCCGACCAAGTACCCTCTTCTTTTTATCGAGGCGGCGGTGGTGATCCTGAACAAGATCGACCTTATCCCTCATACCGACTTTGACCGGGCGGCTTTTTACGCCGGGCTGAAAGCCATCAACCCCGTCATCCCGGTCATCGAGGTCTCCTGCCGGACCGGAGAGGGAACGGAGGAGTGGGGGGAGTGGCTTATGAATGAAATGATGAACGTTCAACGCTCAACGTCCAACGTCGAACGTTGAACATCGAACATTGAACGAACGGATGCTGGGAATAATGAACGCTCAACCTCTAACGTCGAATAGTAATTTTTTCATAAAATTTTCCGGAGGAAAATGTTAAATGAGAACAATCAGCCTCAGGACATCCCGGCGCTCGGAGATGGTAGATATCACCGCCCAGGTGGAACGGGAGGTGTCCGCCTCCGGGGCGGAGGAGGGGATCTGTGTGATCTTCGTCCCCCACACGACCGCGGGGATCACCATCAATGAGAACGCCGATCCCAGCGTCCGGGCCGATATCCAATCGGTTCTCTCCCGGCTGGTCCCTGACGGCGCCGGCTATAACCACTTGGAAGGGAATGCCGACTCCCATATCAAGGCTTCTCTGATGGGATCGTCGGTCTGTGTGCCGGTAGCGAGCGGCAGCCTCCGGCTGGGGACCTGGCAGGGAATCTTTTTCTGCGAGTTCGACGGTCCCCGCCATCGCCAGATCTGGATTAAAATGGTATAGATCTACCCTGCTCGAAAAGGCTTTTTATCAGAAAATCCTAAATCCTAATATCGAAATCCTAAACAAATTCAAAATCCAAATGACCCAATGATCGAAATATCACGGGTCCCGGCGAAATTGTTTTGAATTTGTGATTTTGGTCATTTGATATTATTTAGGATTTAGTATTTTCCGCCAGAGGCGGATCAGCCTTTGGCTGAAGATATTAGAATTTTAGAGCTTACGAGCTTATTGAGTAAGCTCTATTTATGTTTCCCGTTCGCCAATGAACCGCGCGATCTCCCGCAGGGGATCGGCTTCCCGGCCGAAGGCTTCCAGGGAGGCAAGAGCCTCATCGATCGCATCCCGAAGTTTTTCCCGGGAAACCTCTATCCCCCAGACGGCGGGATATGTCGCCTTTCCGGTTTTCTCGTCCTGACCGGTCGCTTTCCCGAGTTTGCCGATCTCCCCTTCGCGATCGAGCAGATCGTCCTTGATCTGAAAAGCGAGACCGATCGCCTTTCCGTAGGCGCCCAGGATTTTGAGCTGTTTCGGGGAGGCGCCGCCGGCGATCGCTCCGCAGAGGACGGAGGCGGTGAGAAACGCCCCGGTTTTCCGGGAATGGATATACTCCAGAGCCTTCCCATCCACCCGCCGCCCTTCGGCATCAAGGTCGGCCTGCTGTCCCCCCACCATCCCCCGTTCCCCGGCCCCGGCCGCCAATTCGGTCACGATCCGCCGAACCTGCCGGTCACTCAGGCGCCGGTCCCGGGCGATCACCTCGAAGGCCCGGGTGAGGAGGGCGTCACCGGCCAGAATGGCGGTCCCTTCGTTAAAAGCGCGATGGAGGGTCGGCCGTCCGCGGCGGAATTCATCGTCGTCCATGGCGGGGAGGTCGTCGTGGATGAGCGAATAGGTGTGGATCATCTCCAGGGCGCCGGCGGAAGCCAGCGCCTGTTCTTCCCGGCCGCCGACGGCCCGGCAGGCGGCCAGACAGAGGATGGGACGAATACGCTTCCCCCCTCCCAGCAGGCTGTACCGCATGGCCTGCCGCAATATCTCCGGGCAGTCCTTCTCCCGATCGAGGGATTCCGCCAGAGCACCGTCGATCAGTTCCTTTTTCTCCGCCAGATAGGCCTGGAAGTCCTGTTCCCTTTTCATTAGAGTGAAGCAGTGTCCCGCACTAACTATACCGTACTCGAAAATTTTGTTTCATTGAAATAAAAACGATTGAAACCACGAAGAAGACGAAGATTTTGTCAAAAATAAGTCAAAGCTCATTTTTTATCAGTCATACTTGGTGTTCTTCGTGTCCTTCATGGTTTTAATTCATTTTGAAGCAGCCGTTTAATATTACCATAACCGGAGTTCTACAAACTTGACAATCGAAAATATTTCCCTATGATTGCCGACAAATGAATCAAATCGGAAGGGAGCCTGTTTATGCCGACCTATGATTATGAGTGCGAAGATTGCGGGGACCTCTTTGAGAAATTTCAGAGCATCAAAGCCAAGAAGCTTACCAGGTGCTCCCATTGCGGAGGAAAGCTGAAGAGGCTGATCGGAACCGGAGCGGGGATCATCTTTAAAGGCTCCGGGTTCTATGAAACGGACTATCGGAGCAAGAGCTACAAGGAAGGAGAGAAAAAAGAGAAGGTGAAGGAAAAACCTCCGGCCGAGAAACCTGCCTCGGATAAGAAGAAAACCCCTGAATCCTCTTCCCCGCCACCCGCCAAACCCGCCGAAGGCAAATAACCCCACCTTCGTTCTCGCTCTGCTTCCAGAGCATATGCCGCTAAACACAAAAGTATTAGGTTGGGAAATCAGGATAACAGGGGATCAGGTGGAAGATTGCCGGATTATCGGAATTTCGGGCCCCTGACATCGAGCACCTGATGTCCTGATTTTCTGCCCACTGATAATCTGATTCCCCGAGATACTTTCTCCGTGTCTTCATGGCGGATATCTTCACCGGGAGCGGTGGGAAGAGGTTGAGAGATGAAAAGCAAGGAACAGCTCAGGCAACAGCTCCTTCGCATCGACGGCAAGCCCTACGGCTTTTATAAGGACATCAAAGGGCTCTATGATTTCGGGACGTTTACCCTCACTATCGATTATGTTCAGCCCGATCCCTTCGCTCCCCCCAGCCAGGCGGCGGTGCGGGTCGGCGGGAAATCGGCCGGTTTCCCGGCCGGACTTTTCAATTCGCCGATCCGGCGCCGGGCCCTGGAAGACTGCCTGACCAGGCATTTCTTCCGCCAGGCTCAGCAGGTGGTCAAAGGGCGGCGCGGCACCGGCCACAGCGGGCTCCTCGCCATCGATAAGCCTTCCCAGGAAGTGCTGATGCGGACGGCGATGGTGGTAACGGATGAATGGGTGGAGGCCCGGTTCGTGGTCGGACTGCCGGCCCGGGGAAGGAGTATCTCGGGCCGCCAGGCGGAGGAGATTTTCTTTGAGGAAATTCCCGAACTGGTCCGAAGGACCCTGATCTACTCCGCTCTGGATGGGGATCTCCTGAAGAAATTCGTCGACCTGGCCGAGGACGCGGAGTTCATCCGGTCGCATCTTCCTGAAAAAGGCCTGGCGGCCTTCGTCGGCAACGGTTCGCTTCTGCCCCGATTGAGCGGTATCGATGACCGTCCTCTCCCGGAGGAAGCCGCGGTCCTCTTTCAATCCCCTCCCGGCCTCGAGGTGGAGTTCATCTGTCCCCACCGGGGGCCGGTGCGGGGGATGGGGGTCCCCGCCGGGGTGACCCTGATCGTGGGAGGGGGATACCACGGCAAATCGACCCTGCTGGCAGCCCTCGAGAAAGGAGTCTATAACCATATTCCCGGAGACGGACGGGAACTGGCGGTCACCGTCGCCGACTGCGTGAAGATCCGGGCCGAAGACGGTCGTTTTATCGAGAATGTCGATATCAGCCCCTTCATCAGAGATCTGCCGCTGAATCTGGATACGAGATCATTTTCTTCCACCGATGCCAGCGGCTCGACTTCCCAGGCCGCTAATATCATGGAAGCGCTGGAGGCCGGCGCCCGGCTGCTCCTGGTGGACGAGGATACCTCGGCCACCAACTTCATGATCAGGGACGAGCGGATGCAGAGCCTGGTCGCCAAGGAGAAGGAACCGATAACGCCCTTCATCGACAAGGTGCGCCAGCTCTATGGCGATCTCGGTGTCTCCACCATCCTGGTCATGGGAGGGAGCGGGGATTATTTTGACGTCGCCGACACGGTGATCATGATGGACGAATATCGTCCCCGGGACGTCACCGCCGAGGCCCGCCGGATCGCGGAAAGCTTTTCCAGCCGCCGCCGGTTCGAAGGCGGCCAATATTTCGGCGCGGTCAAGGAGCGCCGCCCGCTCCCGGAAGGGTTCGATCCCCGGAAGGGGAAGCGCCTGCAGGCCAAAATCTCCGCCCGGAGCATCAACTCGATCGCCTTCGGCAATGCCACGATCGATCTCTCCGGGGTCGAGCAGCTGGTGGATATCAGCCAGACCCGGGCGATCGGGGATATCATTCATTACGCGATGAATAAGTACATTGACGGGACGAGATCTCTGGGTGAGATCCTGGATCTGG
Source organism: uncultured bacterium (assembly GCA_963822585.1). Classification (GTDB taxonomy): domain Bacteria; phylum Auribacterota; class Erginobacteria; order Erginobacterales; family Erginobacteraceae; genus CAWGIE01. The sequence continues at coordinate 74,584 of CAWGIE010000036.1, read as the reverse complement.
TCGAGGCCGACCTGGACCGGGAAGGGCTGGATGTGATCTCTCCCTACCTGAAAGGAAATCACGCCCGTCCCCGGCGATACGAGATCGCGGCGGCGATCAACAGGCTGAGGACGTTGAAATGCAGGTGATAACAGATAGTAATCAGTGATCGGTAATCAGTAATCAGTAATCAGTGATCAGTGATCAGCAGATCTCATCTCGGGAAAATACCGATTACCGATTACTGAATACCGATTACTTTTTTCTGGTATAGTCAGGGAGACATCCCTATCGGGAGCATCATATGAATGATCAATTACAGAACACGTACATTGTCGTTCTCATGACCAGCCCGGACCGGGAAGAGGCGGGGCGGATCGCCCGGACGCTTCTCGAAAAACGACTGGCGGCTTGTGTCTCCATCTGGCCAAAAGGGGAATCCTTTTTCTGGTGGGAGGGGAAGGTGGATAGAGCGGAGGAATTTCTTCTGGTCGCCAAGACCCGCCGGGAGAAGTTAAACGGCCTGATCGAGACCGTGAAGGAAATTCACCGCTACGACGTCCCCGAGATCATCGCCCTCCCCGTCAGCGGCGGCAGCCGGGAGTACCTTGACTGGCTAGGCAAAGAAACAAGTTAGCGCCTATGGTGCAACTCGGTCAGGGCAACGGTAACGAGGCCCGTTTCGTTTGTCGGTTACGGTTACGTGCGCCAGGCGCAGCAGCCGTTACCCTAACCCTCACCGATACCCCGATGAATCGGGGCAGGCTGGGCTTCGTTACCCTTACCGTTGCCTTTTATTGTGAGCCGGAGGCTCATCAGCCTCAGGCTGAAAATTCCGAAACAGCAAGTTAACGCCTTCGGCGCGATGTATAACCACAAAGACACAAAGACACTAAGAAAATAATATTTTCGAGCATGAATTAGATTAAATTTTTCTTTTCTTAGTGTCTTGGTGTCTTAGTGGTCATAAATCAATGGAATTTTATGCATCAAAATATGACGATTCACAAACAACAGGGTGAGATCGTGGCGGTTTGCGTCAGCGACCGCAAGGGGGTGCGGAAGAGGAACGTCGGCCATGCCCTCCTGAAACCGGACTGGGGGATCGGGGAAGACGCCCACAGCGGCAGCTGGCACCGGCAGATCAGCCTGCTGGCGGTCGAGAGCATGGAGAAACTGGCCAGGACGTTGCCCGATGGGATCCCGGGTCTTGACCGCGCGACTTTTCAACCGGGAGACTTTGCCGAGAACCTGACTACCCGGGGGATCGAATTGTATACCATCCCGGTGGGAACGCGTCTCCGGGTAGGCTCCTCGGTCATCCTGGAGATAACCCAGATCGGCAAGGAATGCCACGAGGGCTGCGCCATCCGCAAACTCTCCGGGGACTGCATCATGCCCCGGGAGGGGATATTCGCCCGGGTGGCCGAGGGTGGCACAGTTAAGATTGGTGACCCGATACGCGTGGTTTAAGCAGGGTGACAACAATCGGCAACGAGGAGTATTGGAGTGTTGGAGTACTGGAGTGGTCGGGGCTGCCCGGCGAGGGTCTCAATACTCCATTACTCCATCGTTCCATCACTCCATTGTCCCTGTGGGATGATTCGGAATTTTCCCGGAAGACATCTTCACAAGCGAAGTCCGGCAAGTACTCCCCCTGGCTTTCCAGTTCCTGGACCCAGCCGTTGCCGAACCCCAGCCGCTCCATCTCCTCCTTCACTTCTTCGTATTCCTCCCGGGCCAGCGTCCGTCCCAATCGCGGGTGATCGCGGACGAAGGGGGTGGGATGGTACTGGGCCATCAGGGATAGGTGGATCTCGGGCGAAAGTTCTTCCGCGATGAATCGCAGGCAGTCTATGCTGTCGCGTGTTTCGCCCGGGAGGACCAGGTGGCGGATGATCAGACCGGAACGGATGGCACCGTCCGGGTCGAAGGTTAATTCCGATCCCTTCTGCCGATACATCTCTCGGAGCGCCCGTTCGGCGACAAAGGGATAATCCCGGGCCCCCGAATACCGTTCAGCCAGTCCCGGATCGCGATATTTAAGGTCGGGGAGATAAACATCGATCTCGTCTTCGAGGGTGGCGATCGTCTCCGCGCGGTCATAACAGTTGGTGTTCATGACGAAGACCGTCTTTCGTCCCCTCCGGCGCAGTTCACCAATGATCGCTCTCATCTGCGGAATGCAGTGTGAAGGGGAGACGAACCCGACTCCTTGCGCGCCCCGGTCCAGAATATCTTCTATCCGGCTGACTGCCTCCGGCAGGTTCACCCCGGGGTGGGGGTGACCGGTGTCATTTCGGCTGATCTGATAGTTCTGACAGTAGACGCACTGAAGGTTGCAGTGGGCGAAAAAGACGTTACAGATCCCGTTTTCCCCGGAGACGGATGGTTCTTCTCCCCGATGGCGGCAGATCGAGGCAATGGACAGGTCGGCGCCGGTCCGGCAATAGCCGGGCTGCCCCGCCGGGCGATTGACCCGGCAGTTACGAGGGCAGAGGGAACAATGTCCGAGAACGTCCGGGACCGTGTTTCCGTCGCCCCTCCCCTCTATTTTGATTGTGTTACGCATGGGACTATAATACCCTTATTGTACCCCGGTAAAAGCAAAAGAAGGATTAGTTTTCTTGCCCATGGATTGAAAAACGTGGAGTAATGGAATAATGGAGTGATGGAGTATGGAATGCGCTATGCTCTGAACACTCTCCCGCAATAACCGGGATGTTACGTTGTTGACCGACACATGATGCCGGAGGAGCGGTCCAGTACGTGAAAGCGGTCGTGCAAAGAGTGAGATCGGCTTCGGTAGAGGTGGGGGGGGAGATCGTCTCCCGGATCGGCGCCGGCTTTCTGATCTTGCTGGGGGTGACCCATGGCGATTCCGAAACCGAGGCGGTGACTTTGGCCGACAAGATTGTTAAACTCCGGGTCTTCGAGGACAAGGACGGGAAAATGAATCGCTCGCTGGGGGAGATCGAAGGCGAGATCCTGGTGGTCTCGCAGTTCACCCTTTACGCGGATTGCCGGAAGGGGCGCCGCCCCAGTTTTATAGACGCCGCATCTCCCGAACAAGGAGAACAACTCTATGATTTTTTCTGCCGCCGCCTGGCCGAACTGGGGTTCCCCCCGGAGAAGGGCGTCTTCGGAGCCGAAATGCTGGTCCGGCTGGAGAACGACGGCCCGGTGACGATCATTTTGGAAAGAAATGCCGAATAAAGATGCCCGACAAGATCTATTTTATTGTTTTGAATTTCAATAAAGGCATTGGTGTAGTATCGTCCTTTCGCTTTCGCGAAGGACTTGTAGGATCAGAATGCCTTCGGCATTCTTTGTAGTAATTGTAGTATCGCTCCGCTTGCGGTTCAGCAAGCCTTGCCTCCGGCAAGGCGATACTACATTTACTACATCTATTGCAAGTCCTTCACGGAGTGAAGGACGATCCTACATAAATTTGCGAACGCAGTGAGCTAATTTATACCATGGTCGATCCCTATTTCCTGAACATCATCGTTCCGGCCTATAATGAGGAACAGAACATCTCCGAGACCATCCGGACTATCCGGGAGATCCAGGACCGGGTCAAGATCCCCCACAAGCTGATCGTGGTCAATGACAACTCGACCGATCGGACGCGCGAGATAGTGCAGAAACTGCAGGAGAGGGCTGAAAACATCGTCCTGGTGAACCGCCGGGGAAATCACGGCCTGGGCAGATGCCTCAACCGGGCGTATGAAGAAGTGTCCGGGGGGGTGATCGTGGCGGTCATGGCCGATCTGGCTGATGACGTGAACACCATCCCGGTCATGCTGGAAAAATTAAAGGAGGGATATGATCTTGTCTCGGCCTCCCGTTACATACCGGGAGGCTCCGGGGAACACCAGGACCGTATCAAGCACTTCCTCTCGCGCCTGCTCGGAAAAACCTTGAAAATCCTGATCGGGCTGCCGACGAACGATGCCACCAACGCTTACAAGATGTACCGAGCGGACATCCTCCCGAAAGTGGGGATATTGAAATCCGATAATTTTACCACCGGGCTGGAACTGACCGTCAAGGCCTACATCGGCGGCTTCAGGATCGCCGAAGTTCCGACCGTCTGGAAAGACCGGGCCAAAGGAAAATCCCATTTCAAAGTTTTGAAGGTGGCGCCGGAGTACATCAAATGGTTGATCTGGGCGATCTGGCAACGATTGAAGCCCGGCGGGGTGAAAGGAAAAAAATGAACGTTCACCGTCGAATTTTCAACCCCGCAAAGCGGGGCAAGCGTAGAATTTATCCCGCCTCTGGCGGGAGATCGAACAAACAGCCAGGAATGGGCAGCGCGCCCTGAACTTGTCGAAGGGACAGATAATAGGCCCTGGGCGGCGTTCTTTCAGGTTTCGTCATTCGGATTTCGTCATTGATGTCGGTATAGTGAGTATCGGAAACTTCCGCATAATACTTTCTCCGGCAAAGGAATAATCATACATGACACGACCGCTTATTCTTCTCACCAACGATGACGGCATCAACGCCCTCGGGTTGTACGCTCTTTCCCGGGAAATCGAGAGCCTGGGGGAAGTGAGAATCATCGCCCCCGACTCCGAGCGGAGCGCGTCCGGTCATGCCATCACGCTGACCGAACCCCTGCGGGCAATGAAGGTTTTCAAGGACGGAACCTTATACGGCTACGGGGTTACCGGCACACCGGCGGATGCGGTCAAGGTCGCGGTCAAGGTGCTGCTGGAGCGGATGCCGGATCTCGTCATCTCCGGGATCAATCTGGGGCCCAACACGGGGACCAACGTTATCTACTCCGGGACCGTCTCCGCCGCTACCGAGGCTTCGATCATGGGAATTCCGGCTATCGCGGTCTCCCTGGGCACCTTTACCAAACCCGATTATCAGACGGCGGCCCGATTTTCCCGGTCCCTGGCGAAGATGGTCCTGGCCCGGGGTCTGCCCCCGAAAATCCTGCTCAATGTCAACGTCCCCGCCGTTCCGGAGGAAAAGATTCGCGGGGTCAGGGTAACCCACCAGGGCGGGGCCCGGTTTCAGGAAATCATGGAGGAAAGGATCGATCTCCGGGGCAGGACGTATTACTGGCTGGGAGGGGAGATGGATTCGTCCCCGGATGACCCCGGTTCCGATCATGAGGCACTGACGGAGAATTACATCGCCGTCACCCCTCTTCACTATGATATGACCAGTTATTCATTTCTGCCGGAACTGGAAAAATGGCATCTTTCCCGGGATCAGCAAAAATTATCATGAATAATTCGGGGATAATGGAGTATGATGGCCGTAAATAAAAAACGGATTAAATGACCGGGGTAAAAAAAATGATAAAGATTATCTCAGTTGGCGCGGCGACCGCGTTTCTGATCGCCATTTCGGTCGGCTCCGTTCGGGCAGCCGAAGAGGCCGCCCCTGAAAAGAAATCGCCTGATGTCGGAGCTTTGATCGGGGACCTGAAGGGAACCGACCAGGCGAAACAGATGCGGGCCAAAGCTGTGCTGGTCGGGATGGGCGAGGCTGCCGGCCCGCTTCTCCTGCAGTCTCTTGCTTCGGCATCCCCCGAGGAAGAGGGAACCCTGATCGAGATTCTGGCCATCATCCGGTATCGGGAAGCAGCCTCGGCGATCGAGCAGATCTGGCAGAAGGCGGATGATCCCCGGCTCAAACTGCGCGCGGCCGAAGCTCTCTGTCGGTTTGATTACAATTATGCCCGATACCAGGGCTATATCCTGAGCCAGATCACCCAGGGGGATGGAGATTATCGTTTATTCGCCATGCAGATGCTGGGATATATCGAGGATAAAAGGGTTGTCGAGCCCCTGGTGAAAATCTTCAATGACCCGGAAAAATCGGACCAGATCCGTCAGGCCGCCATCTGGGATCTGGCCCACACTCCGGTTAAAGAATCGGCCGAAGTTTTGGTCGGCCTGGTTAACAATGCCCAGGTGGATTGGTTTTACAAGGAAATCATCATTTCCGCCCTCAGACAATTGGCCGCCCGGGAAGACATGGCTCCGATTGTCAGCCAACTGCTGGAGGAAGGACAACGGCTGCCGTCGACGGCGCGGGAGTCTCAACCGGCGGAGAAGAAGTGATTCATGAAGGGTGCGGGAATAATTTTCCGGTGGCGGATAAAAATCTTCCCCGCGCTGATAAAAGCTCTTGCTCCGGCTGTCGCTCTGCTGGTGCTCATCGAGGTCACCGGCTGCAAGAAACCGTCTCCTCCCCAGTACCTGCTGCGCTATCAGTTCCAGCCCGGCGAGCTTCTCCAGTACGATATCTCTCTCCGGGGGGAGGGGACAGTCACGATGCAGGCGGTCGGTTCGAAACCGGACCAGGATAAACTGGTTCTTCCGGTTCAGATTGAAGGCAGTTACCTTCTTGAAGCCGCGGTGCAGTCTCTCTCTCCGGAAGGCGCCGCGGCCATCGCCGTCTCCTACAAAGATTTCAATTTTACCATGATCAACCGTGTCCGGGACCGGGAAATGACCACGATTCTGACCGACCGGACCATGAGAACGGAAGAAGGAGATGTCCTGAGCAGGGAGATCACCGCTGATAATGAAGGGTTCCCCCTGTCCGCGATCGAGGGAAAAATTTTTACCTTTGAAATCGATCCCCGGGGCAGAATCATCTCGGCCCAGCTGCCGCCCGATCCGAGCCGTTCCTTCCCCTACCTCAAGTTTGACGGCGTCATGGAAAGGATCCAGCCCGAGTTCCCGGAAACGGCTATCCCGGTCGGTGCCGGCTGGTCGCGGGAGGTGAAGATCCCCAATCCCGGCGCGGGCACTACCTGGGACCGGGGGGAAACCTGGACGATCAGACTTGATTCGGCCTTTCGCGGTTTCAAAGGGAAAGGAGAAAGGATCGCCCTGATCGATTTCGTCGGGCGGTACGAGCAGGGGAGTGTTTCGGAGGAGGGCGGGAAGTCGGGGGTGAAATGGTCGTCTCATCTGTTGACCGGGACCGTTGAATTTGATATCAAAGATGGTGTTGTGATCAGCAGCCGCAGCCGGCTGGAGCAGAGTCTTGTCGTGCTGCTGGCGATCGAGCGGGTAGTCCCGGGCAAAAATCTCCAGGCCCGCGTGAAAGATACGACCGAAATTACCGTCACGTTAAATCCAGCATCGAGGAGGAGATGATGAACTACTTACGAACTCATGGGGAGGTATTCCTGATTTTCATCGTTTGCATAACCGCCGCCCTCTGGGGGATATCTCAGGTCTTCCCGCCTCTCAGCCCGCCCCAGAAGGCAATCCTGGTTGTTATGCTGGTTTTTTGGGTAGCCGGGTTCGCCTATTGCCTCTTCCGTTCCGATTTTCCCTTCTTCCGAAGATACAAGGAGACCATCGGGCTCAGCCTGCTCATCGCCTATGTGATTGTTCTGGGATTGGCAACGGTCTCCGAGATCTTGGATCTGGGCTGGTTCTCCTGGATTTAAATTTTTCCTTCGGAAAAATTGAATCGGGCATCATTGAAGTTATCAGATCGCCGCGGCGGGCATCCAGGCCCGCCATTTTGCTTTTCCGATGCGGGGCCAAAAAATATATTTCATTATCGCCTGCCTGATCTGTCTTTTGTCCGCCGCCGGCTGCGGCCGAGGACGGCTTTACAAAGAATCCAGGGTGATCATGGGGACCGTGCTCACCATTGAGCTGACGGTCCCCGATTCCGGCACGGCGCCTTCCCTGATGGAAAAATGCTGGACGGAGGCAGGGCGCCTGGAGGGTGTCTTCAGCAGATACATCCCGGGCAGTGAAGTCAACCGGATCAATCGCTCCGCGGACCGGCAACCGGTCGTCGTCAGCGAGGAGATGATGGCCGTTCTCGCCAAAGCCATCGAGATCAGCCGGTTAACGGGGGGGGCCTTCGACGTCACCGTCGGTCCCTTGATGGAAATCTGGGGTTTTTTCCCGGAGAAGACGGGGCGCCTGCCGTCGGATCGGGAGGTGGAAGCCGCTCTCTCCCGATGCGGCTGGCAGAAGATCGAACTCGATCGCACGGCCCGCACGGTCCGTTTTCTGGTTCCGGGTCTGGAGCTGGACCTGGGCGGTCTGGCCAAGGGGTATGTCGTGGACCGATTGTCCGCGCTCCTGATCTCGGAAGGGGTGAAGAGCGGGCTTATTAATGCCGGAGGAGACATCTACTGCCTGGGAAGAAAACCTGACGGGCAGCCCTGGCGGATCGGGATGGAGCATCCGCGGAAGGAGGGTGAGGTGTTGACCGTTCTGGAGCTGGAGGACAGGGCGGTCGCCACTTCCGGGGATTACCGGAATTATTTCATCCGCAGCCGGAAGCGTTACTCTCATATCATCGACCCCCGCACCGGCCGCACCGCCTCTTCCGGGGTAGTGGAGAGCAGCGTCCTGGCCCCCGATTGCATGACCGCCGACGCTCTGGCTACCGCGCTCTTCGTCATGGGGGCGGAAGATGGGCCGGCACTGCTCGGGCACGTTGAGGGCGTCGATGGAGTCGTCGTGACCGACGAAGGGGAAGAGATTACAATGCACTTCTCAGACCGTTTTCCCCGGGTCCCTCCCGGAGAACGGTAAAAGCCGGACCGGTAAGAGTGGGAGAGAATGAGTGTGAGTCTGCACTTTGTTGTCAGGAAAGCCAGAGAGGAAAGCTCACTTGTTTTAGCTGTTCTTCTCTCGATCATCCTGCTGATGACGGCGGTCTCCGCTCCGGAAGAAAGCGCCCCGCCGCGGAATTCCTTCCCGGATCCGCAGGAGTTCGGCAGGATGCTCAGCCCCGACGCGGCGGCTCCCGTCTCCTCGATTCTTTTCCGGATGTTGAGCATCGTCTTTCTCACCCTGGTCGTCTCCGGCCTGGTCATGAATGTTCAGGGAATTCTGGAGGGTGAATGGAGGGCCTTCTCGCCCGGCCCCCCACCCGAAGCGGGGTGGGGGATCTGGCTGGCCGTCAAAGTAGCCGTCTATTTCATCTGCATTCTTCTCGCTTTTCAAAGGGTGGAATCGCTCTTTTTCAGCTTTGTGAGCTTCCACCGGACGCGGGAGTATGATCTGCTTCTCTTGGGGGACGCTTTTTTTCAATTCTCTCTCATGATCTTCCTGGTACTGTATTTTCTGAGGCGTTCCCGTCCGCCCGCGCCGCTATCCGGGCCGGTGTCCGGGGGCACCTCCCTGCCGCGGGCATTTCCCTGGTCGGCCCCGACCCTTCAGAATTGGCGGTGGTCGGCCCGTCAGGCCGTTCGCGGCTATATACTTTTCTTCCCGGCCCTGATTCTTCTCATTCTTATTTCGCTGGGGATAACATGGATTTTCGATCTCCCCTTCCAGCCGCATCCGCTGGTGCAGCCTTTACTGGAGGCCGGGGAGAAATTTATCTGGCCGCTCTTCGCGATCGGGCTTTTCCTGGGGCCGCTGGCGGAGGAGCTTTTTTTCCGCGGGCTTCTCTTCCCGGCCCTGCAGAAACGGATGAGCGTTTTCTGGTCCGCCGTCCTGAGCGCGGCTCTTTTTTCGACACTGCATTGGAACTGGGCCGCCTGGCTGCCGATCTTCGGACTCGGGATGTTACTGGCCTACAGTTACCAGAAAACCGGATCCATCCTGGTCCCGGTCTTCATCCATGTCATTCATAACGGCTTGTTTCTGGCATTTACCGTGCTGGTGTTTGAGTTAAGCGGAAGATGATGCCGGGTTAACGGCTTTTTTATTATCGGATATAATCAGTTCATGATCAAAATGGAGTGATGGAATGATGGAGTGATGCAGGGGAGGACGGTATCAGAGGAGTGAAGAATAATAAGGCAAGTCGGAATGGTGATGAGGAAATAATGGAGTAATGGAGTGATGGAGTGATGGATATCCGGGTTAACGGGCTTCAAAACTCAATTACTCCACTACTCCAACACTCCAATACTCCATTCAGCCGGATATACATACACCGGCTGCGCAGAGGATTAAAAAGGAGAGTGAGTCTATGGAAATTAACACCGTGGAGATGAAAGACGGGGTGGTCCGGATCATCGACCAGACCCTCCTGCCGGGAAAGTATGAAGTGAAAGAAATCGAGACCAAGGAAGAAATGTGGGAAGCGATAAAAAAGCTCCGGGTCCGGGGCGCCCCCGCGATCGGTATCGCCGCCGCCATGGCGGTCGCCGCCGAGATGCTCCGCAGCCCGGCGCCGACCGCGGAGGCGTTCCTTGAGGAACTGAACGGTGTCGCCGATTACCTGGCCACCTCGCGCCCGACGGCGGTTAATCTCTTCTGGGCCCTGGATCGGATGAAGAATATCGGGCGTGAAAACAGGGGCCGTCCGGTGAAGGAATTGAAAGAGATACTCTGCCGGGAAGCGATCGCTGTTTTAGAGGAGGACCGGGCGATGTGCCGGGCGATCGGGGAAGCGGGGAACACGCTGATCAAGGACGGCGACGGGATCCTCACCCACTGCAACGCCGGCGGACTGGCTACGTCCGGGTTCGGGACCGCCCTGGCCCCGCTCTATGTCGCCCATGAACAGGGGAAGAGGATCGGTGTTTTCGCCGACGAGACCCGGCCCCTCCTGCAGGGAGCCCGTCTGACCGTCTGGGAGTTGATGCACGTCGGAATCGACGTGACCCTGATCAGCGACAACATGGCCGCCCAGGTAATGAAGGAAGGGAAGATCGACCTGGTCATTACCGGTGCGGACCGGGTTGCCGCCAACGGGGATGCCGCTAATAAGATCGGGACCTACGGGGTGGCCCTCCTGGCCCGCGCCCACGGCATACCCTTCTACATGGCCTGGCCGTCATCCACGCTTGACCTCTCTCTTTCCGACGGCGCGCAGATCCCGATCGAGGAACGGGGCAAAGACGAACTTACCTTTTTCGGCGGGGCCTGCGTGGCACCCGCCGGGGCCAAAGCCTATTGCCCCGCCTTCGACGTCACGCCGCACGAACTGATCGCCGCCGTCATCACCGAGCGCGGCCTGATCTATCCCCCTTTCGAGGAGAATTTTAAACAGTTCTCATCTTCCGGGTAGGTCGTAAGCGGATGTGATCGCTGCGCATGCCGGATATCGCCTGCTCCCCTCCCCGGGGACGGATCGACAGCCGGCAGAACGGATTAAACATTTTCTGCCGATCGGCAGAAAATGTTTAATTTATTTCCTGAACAAGATCCCTCCTCAATCGTTATACAGGATGAACGGCCGTATCAACTCCGGAGAAACCATCGGTGAATCAACCTGACGCTGAATTGAATAGAGCCGCCTGGATTCGGAAAATGCTCGGTGATTACGAGCAGGCCCTGGTCCGTTATTCATTCGGAATAACCGGCGATCTCCAGAGAGCGCAGGACGTTGTCCAGGAAGCATTCTTCAAACTTTGCCGGACCGATCGGAAAAAGGTTGAAGACCGGATGCCGGCCTGGCTCTACCGGGTCTGCCGGAACCGGGCATTTGACGTCAGGAAGAAGGAGGGACGCATGCAGCCGTTACACGAAGAGCAACTCGCCCATCTCCCCAGTCAACGGCCCGGCCCTTCGACGGCGGCCGAACGGGAGGAGACCCGCCGCCTGATCCTGGCGGTGCTGAACGAACTACCCTCCGACCAGCGGGAGGCCTGCCGCCTCAAGTTCAACGACGAGCTGACTTACCGTGAGATCGCCCGGGTGATGGGAAGATCCGCGGGGACGGTAAGTAACCTGCTGACCGGGGCTTTGAACACAATGCGAAAGAGATTAGGGGCCGCATTGGAAACGGCCCCGGAGGTATAGATGATGAAGATCAAACTGAACGACCGGGTACTCACCGCCTACGTTCTGGATGAGCTTTCTCCCCGGAAACGGAGGGCGGTAGAGAGAGCGCTGGAAACCGACACTGTCTCCCGCCGGATCGTGGAGGAATTGCAAAAGACGATTCTGTTGACCGGTGAGGCAATCAAAGAAGCCCCGGAATATTCCCTGCTGCCGGAGCAGAGGAGCGAGATCATCGCCCGTACCACCCGATCAGAGAGAAGATCGGGGTTCGATTATGGCTTCCCGGCCGATATGGGTCCGCCTTTTTGCTTACGCGGCCGTTTCTGCCGATCCTGGCCGGTGTCCGTGTTATGTTCATGGCCCGGTTCAATCAACAGATATTCTGGGTGTAAGCCAGCTTTGCTCCGCGGATGTAGATCGTGATTAGAACAATGACGGATAAAGCGCTCGGCTGGCGGGAAGAGTTTTAAATGAGCCGGTAGTTCGCGTGCAGGGAAGAAGCCTCGGTTCGCTCTTACGAGAGGAAGGAGGGTTATGGTGTATTCGAGATGTTCCCTCAAGCAAAACTAGTGGCATTGTCCAATCTGAAAGCGATGGGCTCTATTGACCCGGAGGAGATATCCAGGGATCAGGCGGACTGGCATGACGATCCCTCCAAAGTCTACTGGCCGGGGCACGATACGGAGGCTTACGACAACATCGTTGATAACCCCTTTTTAAAAGTGACTCAAAATCCGCTCTCCACCTTCTCGATCGATGTCGATACCGCCTCCTACGCCAACCTGCGGCGGTTTCTCGACAACGGGAGCCTGCCCCCCAAAGACGCGGTCCGGATCGAGGAGATGATCAACTATTTCAATTATAACTATGCTCCTCCCGAGGGGGATGTACCCTTCTCGGCCGATGTCGAGGTCGCGGGCTGTCCCTGGAACCCGGAACACCGGCTGGTCAGGATCGGTCTCAAGGGCCGGGAGATGCCCGCAGAACAGCGCCCGGCGAGCAACCTGGTCTTTCTCCTCGACGTTTCCGGCTCGATGTCCCCGGAAAACAAACTGCCGCTCTTGAAGAGAGCGATGAAGATGCTGGTCGAGCAACTGAACGAAAACGACCGGGTGGCGATCGTCGTCTACGCCGGCGCCTCCGGACTGGTGCTCCCTTCAACAACCGGGGATAACCGGGAGGCGATCATGGAAGCGCTGGAACAGCTGGCATCCGGCGGCTCGACCAACGGGGGGGCCGGCATCCAGCTCGCGTATGATACCGCCGCTCAGCATTTTATCGAGGGGGGAGTCAACCGGGTCATTCTGGCCACCGACGGGGACTTCAACGTCGGCGTCACCAACCGGGGAGATCTGGTCCGGATGATCGAAAAGAAAGCAAAGAGCGGGATCTTCCTGACCGTCCTCGGGTTCGGGATGGGGAATATCAAGGACTCCGCGCTCGAGCAGCTGGCCGACAAGGGGAACGGGAACTACGCCTACATCGATACGATCCGGGAGGCGAAAAAGGTCCTGGTCGAGGAGATGGGATCAACGCTAATCACCATCGCCAAGGACGTCAAGATCCAGGTCGAGTTCAACCCGGCCGAAGCGGCGGCCTACCGGCTGATCGGCTATGAGAACCGGATGCTCCGGGCCGAGGACTTCAACGACGACACCAAGGACGCCGGAGAGATCGGCGCCGGCCATACCGTGACCGCGCTCTACGAGATCGTCCCGGCGGGGAGCGATCTCGAGCTGCCCGGCGTCGATCCCCTCAAATATCAGAGTCCGGCCGTCCCCGCGCCACCCGTCGGGAAGGGGGAACTGATGACACTGAAGCTCCGGTATAAAGACCCCGACGGAGATACCAGCCGGCTTCTGGAGTTCCCGGTCGTTGACACCGGCAAAGCATTCGCGGATGCGGATGCCGACTTCACCTTCGCGGCCGCGGTGGCTTCTTTCGGGATGCTGCTGCGCGATTCGAAGTACCGGGGGGACGCGACCTTCGCCACCGTCCTCGATCTGGCCGAAGCGGGGAGGGGAAAGGACAGCCACGGCTACCGGGCCGAGTTCATCGACCTGGTCAGAAAAGCCGCCGCCTTGGGGAAAGAAAGTAATCAGTAATCGGTCGAAATCCCGATAATCATCGTGAGCCTCAGTATCTCCGCTTAGCTTCGATAATCAGTAATCGGTGCTCCGCCGCCCGGGCCCACTGATTACCGATTACTGTTTACTGATTACTGTTTGTAAACGTAGTTGTTATCGGCCTCCCGGAAGGGGGGGAGTATCCTGTCTTTTTCAGATAAGATAGGGTCGGAGATCGGCCACTCGATCCCGATCTCGGGGTCGTTCCAGATGATCCCCCGGTCGGTCTCCGGGGCGTAATCGGCGGTCACCTTGTAGAAGAAATCCACTTCCTCGCTCAGCACGCAGAACCCGTGCGCCATCCCGGGCGGGAGGTAGAGCATCCGGCGGTTCTCGTCGGAGAGGACCTCCCCGATCCACTTCCCGTAGGTCGGCGATCCCTTCCGGATATCCACACCGACGTCGAAGACCGATCCTTTCAGGACCAGGACCAGCTTACCCTGCGCGCGGGGGTCCTGCTGGTAGTGAAGCCCCCGCAGCACCCCCCGGACCGAGTGGGAATAATTGTCCTGGACGAAGGGAAGGGCTGATGCCGGCGGCGGCAAAGTCCTTCTCGCGGAAGGTCTCCATGAAGTAGCCCCGGTTGTCGTCGAACTTCTTATATTCGATCAGCACCACGCCGGGGATCTCGTGCTGGATGAACGTAAAAGGCATTGTATCTTACCGAGAGAAATTTTAACGCACTGTTTCAGAATTTCAATAAATGTCGTAGCGGCAGCCTTCAGGCTGCCATAATGTGGCGACCTGAAGGTCGCCGCTACGAGGTTGCGCCGAAGCCGCTAAGTTCTTTTATATCTGTTTAATAAATCCCGGGAGTCAGTTATAGTACATTTTTTGACCCGAAGATGGTAACTATAATATTTCCCGGATTTATTTTCCGGAGGAAAATAAATGAAGATAGAAAAAATAGGGGAATTCGGATTGATCGAGGAACTGGCCCGGCTTCTCCCGGAAGATAAAAGCGTAATCAGGGGTATCGGCGATGACGCCGCCGTTGTCGGCGGCCGGAAGAAGGACGACTATCTGCTGATAGCGACCGATGCCATCGCCGAAAATATTCACTTCCGCCGCCGGGCGGGCGCCCGCCGAATCGGCCGCAAGGCCCTGGCGGTCAACCTCTCCGACATCGCCGCCATGGGAGGCACCCCTCTCTGGGCGGTTGTCGGCCTGGGTCTGCCGACCGGAATCACGGTCCGCTTCTGCCGGGAACTCTACCGGGGGATGAGGGATCTGGCCAACGAGTTCGGTCTCGGCATCGTCGGGGGAGATACCTTCCGATCACTCTCCGGGATCGTGATCACGGTCACCGTGGTCGGCGAGGTTGAAAAAAAGCGCTGCGTTTTTCGCGACGGCGCGCGGCCCGGGGACGTCATCTGCGTGACCGGCGAGTTGGGGGGAAGGAAGGACAAGCACCTCGATTTCACCCCCCGGCTCCGGGAAGCCCGCTGCCTGGTCGAGACTTCCTCTCCCTCCGCCATGATCGATATCAGCGATGGTCTCTTCGCCGATCTGGGGCGCCTCTGCCGGGCCAGCCGCGTGGGGGCGGTGATCGGGGAGGCGGCTTTGCCGGTTGCCGGTCCGGCCGGGAAAAAAGGATCGAAGGCCGTACTGAAAGCCGCCGGGCAAGGTGAGGAGTTCGAGCTGTTATTTTCCCTCCCGGAAAGAGAAATAGACCGGCTGATTAATTCCTTCGCCGCCGGTCCCGGCACCAGAGTAACGCCGATCGGGAAAATCATTGCCGATGAAAAACGGCGGGAGCTGATTACCCGGGACGGGGAGACCATGCCGTTACCGGAAACCGGATATACTCATTTTTAATATAGATGTCACAATAGGGTAAAAAAGCCTCCTTAATTCGGGAGGATCCAAAAGACAAGTAATCAGTGATCGGTGATCAGTTATCAGTGACCTGGTTGCCGGGCCCGCTGATTACTGATTACCGATTACTGATTTGTCATGATCTATACAACTAACAACCCGGAAGAAACCAAAGAACTGGCGGCGAAAATTGCCGCACGTCTTAAACCGGGCGACGTCCTGGCCCTCCGGGGGCCTCTGGGGTCGGGCAAGACCTGTTTTGTCCAGGGCTGCGCGGAAGGACTGGGGGTACGGGAGAAGTATGTGACCTCTCCCACGTTTGTCCTGGTCCGGGAATACCGGGGTCGGCTGCCGCTCTATCACATCGATCTTTACCGGCTGCAGCCGGGTCCGGAGATCGGCCTGCTGGGACTGGAGGAGTATCTGGAGGGGGAGGGGGTGAGCGCGGTCGAATGGGCCGAAAAGCTCGATGACATGCTTCCGGCCCGGACAATCAATATCGCGCTCGACTGCCTCGATGAGATGACAAGAAAAATCACTATTATTTTTCCAAAGGAAAAATAATATTATGAAAGTGTTGGGCATTGAGACATCGACCGCCGCCGGCAGTCTGGCCCTGGTCGAAGACGGCGGGATAAAGGCCCGGGCCACCATCGATACGCATCTCAGCCACTCCGCGCTCCTGATCCCGATTCTGGACGATCTTCTCGACGGGGCCGGCTGGAGCGTCGGCGATCTGGAAGGGATCGGCGCCGGGCTTGGCCCGGGGTCCTTTACCGGGATCAGGGTCGGACTGGCCGCCGCCCGGGGGCTCGCCTGCGGCTGTTCAATCCCCCTGGCCGGGATCGGCAGTTTCCCGGCCATGGTCCGGGGGATCTCTCTCCGGGAGGGGGTCGTTGTCGCGCTCCTTGACGGAGGACGGGGACGGATCTACGGCGCCCGATATCGGAAGGACGGTCCCGCGGTGGAGGAGCTGATTCCTCCCCGGGTTGTTCAGGTCCGGGAGATCGAGGAGTTTTGCCGGGATGCTCTGATCGTCACCCCCGACCGGGACCGGATCCCGGCCTTCAGAGATGCCGCCGCAGGGAAGATCGGCGGCGCCCCCTGGGAAAAGAGTTTTCCCCGGGCGGAATGGATTGCTATACTGGCGGAGGAACGGCTGCGGGAAGGGATCGAAACCCCTCCCGCCGAGCCGATCTATTTAAGCGAGTACTGGAATAAAAAAAAGCAGTGAATACCAGGCCGCTTTCTTCTATCGGAAATGCCAAAAGATAAATCAGGAAGTGTATGATCGTTCTTTCGCTTTCGCGAAAGGACTTGTAGGATCAGAATGCCTCCGGCATTCTTTGTAGGAGTTGTAGGATCGCTTCGCTTGCAGTTCAGCAAGCCTTGCCCTCGGCAAGGCGATACTACATTTACTGCATTTCCTACAAGTCCTTTACGAAGTAAAGGACGTTCCTGCATAAATTAGCGACCGAAGAGAGCTGATTTATATGTATACTCTTTTCAAAACCTGGGCCGAGATCGATCTCGGGGCGATCGAGTTCAACATCAGGCAGATCCGGAAACTGATCGGCCGGAAGGCCAGGATCCTGGTCAGTGTCAAGGCCGATGCCTACGGCCATGGGGTGATGCCCGTCTCCCGGGCGGCCCTGGCCGCGGGAGCGGAATGGCTGGGGGTCTCCCACGTCAAGGAAGCGCTGGAACTTCGGGCATTTTTCCCCGATGCCCCGATCCTGATTCTCAGCTCGGGCATGCGCGGCCATTCCGAACACATTGTCCGCAATAATCTCACCCCCGTGGTCTGCTCTCTGGAGATCGCGCGGGACTTGGCCCAGGCCGCTCTCTGCGCCGGGAAGAAAGCCGATGTCCATGTGATGGTCGATACCGGGATGGGCCGGATCGGCGTCTGGCACGAGAACTGTCTCCCTTTCCTGGAAAAAATATCCCGCGTGAAAGGAATCAACCTGCAGGGGTTGGCGTCTCACTTCGCCGCCGCCGACGATCCCTCCCACCGGTTCACCGCTCTCCAGCTGAAACGTTTTCTCAAGGTGGCGGCGGAGATCGGGAAGAGAGGGGTCGAGATCCCCCTCAGACATATCGCCAACAGCGGCGCCCTGATCGATCTCAAGGAGTCCCGGCTGGACATGGTCCGCCCGGGGATCATGATTTACGGGGTTTACCCGGCCCGCCACCTGCAGGAAAAAATTGAGCTCAAACCGGCCTTGAGTTTGAAGACCCGGGTGGCGTACCTGAAGACCGTCGAGCCGGGCCGGACCATCAGCTACGGGATGACGTACACGGCTAAGAAGAAAACCCGGGTGGCCACGCTGCCGATCGGATACGGAGACGGTTTCAGCCGCGCGCACTCCAACCGGGGAGAGGTGCTGATCCGGGGGAAACGGGCCCCGATTATCGGCATCGTCACCATGGATCAGATTATGGTCGACGTGGGGGGGATCGAAGGGGTGGCGGTGGGGGATGGGGCGGTCCTGATCGGGGAACAGGGCGGCGACCGGATCACCGCCGAAGAGGCCGCCGAACGGATCGGCACCATTTCTTACGAGGTTCTCGCCCAGCTGGGCAAGAGAGTTTCGAGGGTGTATAAAGATGGTACGTAGCGCCTTTGGCGCTAACTATTTATTCAAGAAAAGTTCGGGAATTGAATAGATAGGATGATTACCTCCAAAGTGGGTATCAGGTTATCAGCGTATTAGTGGGGAGAATATCAGGATCTCAGGGGATCAGTTAGGGGGGCCCACAACGCCTGATAACCTGATCTTCTGATATCCTTCCCACTGGTCCCCTGATTCTCTGGTATGCATATTTAGTTTACATCCCGATTACTCCGGTATTATTTTATTGCCTGATATTTGTCTTTTTGTTTTATTCAAATCCGGTAAGATCATACAATGCAGAAAGGAGTGATCCCCATGACCGCCCGGAAACAGAAGAAGAAATCCCGTGCTTTACGCAGTAACGCCACCAAGATCGGACTGGAACGGGCTCCTCACCGGTGCCTGATGTACGCCACCGGGGTTGATCCGGATGACCTGGCCAAGCCCTATGTCGGAGTCGTGTCCAGCTTCACCGATCTCATCCCCGGCCACGTGGGGATGAGGGACCTGGAGCGGGCGATCGAGAACGGCGTTTACGCCGGCGGGGGGAGACCTTTCCTCTTTTCCGTTCCCGGCATCTGCGACGGCATCGCCATGGGCCACCCGGGGATGTTCTGTTCCCTGCCCACCCGGGGGTTGATCGCGGACATGATCGAGATGGTTACCCAGGGACACGCGCTGGACGGTCTGGTTCTGCTCACCAACTGCGACAAGATCACCCCCGGGATGCTGATGGCCGCGGCCCGGCTGAACATACCCGCCATCGCGGTCACCGCCGGGCCGATGCTGGCCGGCCACTACAACGACCGCCGGCTCTCCCTGGTCAGGGACACATTCGAAGCGATCGGGAGGGCGCAGGCGGGGCAGATCAGCGAGGCGTCGGTCCGGGAGCTGGAGCTGCGGGCCTGTCCCGGCGCCGGTTCCTGCCAGGGCATGTACACCGCCAACACGATGGCCTGTATCACCGAGGCGATGGGCATGAGCCTGAGCGGATGCGCCACGGCGCCGGCCGTCTCGGCGGACAAGAAGCGGATCGCCTACCGGAGCGGCCGGCGGATCGTCTCCCTGATCGAAGAGGGGGTCCGCGCCCGCGATATCATGACCCGCCGCGCCCTGGAGAACGGCATCGCCGTCGATATGGCGCTGGGGGGGTCCAGTAATACCGTCCTTCACCTGATGGCGCTGGCCCATGAACTCGAGATCGGCCTTTCCCTTTCGCAGTTCGACCGGATCAGCCGGCATACCCCTCATCTGGCGAACATGCGTCCGGGCGGAGAGAACATGATGGAAGATCTGGACCGGGCCGGAGGCATCCCGGCGGTCATGAAGGCCCTGGGGACCCGGGTTCACGACGTGATGACGGTCAACGGTCCGGGCTGGGCAGAGATCACCCGCCGGACCCGTATCCTGGACCCGGAGGTGATCCGGCTCCCGGACCGGGCGTATAATAAGGAAGGGGGCATCGCGATTCTTTTCGGCAACCTGGCCCCGGAAGGGGCGGTGATCAAGCAGAGCGCCGTCGCCCCTTCGGTCCGGTGTTTCACCGGCATCGCCCGGGTCTTTGATTCCGAAGAAGCGGGGATGCGGGCGTTGATGAAGGGCGACGATCAGGAAAGGGACGGTGGTGGTGATCCGCTACGAGGGTCCCCGCGGCGGCCCGGGGATGCGGGAGATGCTCTCGCTGACCTCGGCCATTGTCGGGATGGGGATGGGAGAGTCGGTGGCCCTGATCACCGACGGGAGGTTCTCCGGGGGGACCAAGGGACCCTGCGTGGGGCATGTCTCCCCCGAGGCGGCCGCCGGAGGGCCGATCGCCCTGATCCGGGACGGTGACAAGATCACCCTTGACATCCCGGGGCGTCTCCTGCAGGTCGCGCTGACGAAGAAGGAACTGGCGGCGCGCCGGAGGTCTTGGAAGGCGCCGGTGAAGAAGCTGACCGGTTACCTGGCCCGGTACGCGGCCCAGGTGACGATCCGCTTCGGACGGAGCGGTACTTGTGGTAAAATAATCGGTGACCGGTCCCGAAAAGCCCTGACGTTGTCAGGGCATCGGGATCTCCGCTTTGCTCCGATAATCAGTAATCAGTGATCGGTATTCGGGAAGCTGCAAGCGGTTAGATTTTGAACTGTCAATTGATTGGACCGCGAATAAAAATTATTACAGACTGAACTATTTCAATTTTCCGGAGGAAAATTGAAAAACTATTATTTTCGGAGAAAATAATACGATGAAAGGAGCCAAACTGCTGATCGATTGCCTGGTCAAGGAAGGGGTTGAAGTTATTTTCGGGTATCCGGGCGGAGCGGTGATCGATATCTTCGACGAATTGAAGAAATTCCCGATCAGGTTTATCCTGACCCGGCACGAGCAGGGCGCCGCCCATGCCGCCGACGGGTACGCCCGCGCCTCGGGCAGGGTGGGGGTCTGTCTCGCCACCTCCGGACCGGGAGCGACCAACCTGGTCACCGGCATCGCCACCGCCTACATGGACTCCATCCCCATGGTGGCCTTTACCGGCCAGGTCCCCACCTCGATGATCGGCAACGACGCTTTCCAGGAAGCGGACATCGTCGGCATCACCCGGCCGATTACCAAACACAATTTCCTGGTTACCGATGTCGACGAACTCCCGCGCGTCATCAAGGAGGCTTTCCACATCGCCGCCACCGGCCGTCCCGGCCCGGTGCTGGTCGATCTGCCGAAAGATATCCAGCAGGCGCAGAGTTCGCAGTCCTATCCGAAAAAGGTGAATATCCCCGGGTACAGCCCGGTCTATCACGGCCACCCCCGGCAGATCGAGAAGCTGGCCCAGGCGATCAAGCAGGCCCGGCAGCCGGTTCTCTACGTCGGGGGGGGCGCGATCGCGGCCGGCGCGGCCGAAGAAGTCCGGAAACTGGCCGACCGGTGCTCCATCCCGGTGACCACCACGCTGATGGCCCTGGGCGTATACCCCGAGACGAGCCCTCTCTCACTGGGGATGCTGGGGATGCACGGCACCCAGTACGCCAACTACAGCATCATGGATGCCGATCTGATCATTGCCGTGGGCGCCCGGTTCGATGACCGGATTACCGGCAAGATCAGCGAGTTTGCCCCCCATGCCCAGATCGCGCACATCGACATCGACCCCACCTCGCTGAAGAAGAACGTGCGCGTTGATATCCCGGTGGTCGGGGACGTCCGGCTGGTCTTGAGAGAACTGAACAAGATCGTCAAGCCCGGGAGCTGTGGCCCCTGGCTCAAGCAGATCAAGGAGTGGAAGAAGAAGTTCCCCCTGACCTACCGGGATGCCGGTCCGATCCCGCCCCAGTACGTTATCGAGCAGATCTGCAAGGTGACGGAGGGCCGCGCCGTCATCTGCACGGAAGTTGGGCAGAACCAGATGTGGACCGCCCAGTTCTATACCTTCACCGAACCGCGGACATTCCTCTCTTCCGGAGGTCTGGGGACCATGGGGTACGGTTTCCCGGCGGCGATCGGGGCCCAGGTCGCCTGTCCCGACCGGATTGTCTTCGATATCGCCGGCGACGGGAGCATCCAGATGAATATCCAGGAGCTGGCGACCGCGGTTACCAACAATCTCCCCGTCAAGGTGGCGATCCTGAACAACGGGTACCTGGGGATGGTGCGGCAGTGGCAGGAGATTTTCTACAAGAAGAATTACGCCGGGACCGAACTGATCGGGAACCCCGACTTCGTGAAGCTGGCCGAGGCCTACGGCGCCCGCGGAATTCGGGTTAAAAAGAAGAAAGAGGTGGTTCCGGCCCTGGAGGAGGCCCTCCAGTACAAAGGTCCGGTCATGATGGATTTCCAGGTCTCCCGGGAGGAGAATGTCTGGCCGATGGTGCCGGTCGGGGTCTCCATCCGCCAGATGATGAGTGGAATGGCCTGATTATTTTTGCTGCGCAAAAATAATCGTTTTAACCATGACCATGATTAAATGAGCATCTGTACAAAAAGTATTGATTTTATTAAATTTGTCGGCAGTGAATTACAGACAAAAGTCTATTTCTCCCGGCTGCGTTAATAGGAAGAATCATACGTTGTCCTTGCGGAGAAGAAAAACCGAGTACTGTTGCCGTATCAACGAGGTTGCTATTCATAATACATTGAACGAAAAATAATCTATTTTTTTCCGGAGGAAAAAAATATGAGGCACACGATTTCGGTTCTGGTTGAAAATCAGTTCGGTGTTCTGGCCCGGGTGGCGGGGCTCTTCTCCGGCCGGGGCTTCAATATCACCAGTCTCGCGGTCGGCGAGACCATGGACCCGTCCATCTCCCGGATGACGATCGTGGTCGATGATCAGGACACGCCCCAGATCATGGAACAGGTCGAGAAGCAGCTGAACAAGCTGATCAACGTCATCAAGATCCAGGAATTCTCCAGCGGCGAATCAGTCGACCGGGAGCTGATCATGGTCAAGGTCAAAACGACGGCGAAGACCCGCTCGGAGATACTGGAAATCGCCCAGATCTTCCGCGCCCGGGTGGTCGATGTCTCGGCCGCCAGCCTGGTACTGGAAGTTACCGGAACAGCCGAGAAAATCAAGGCGATCCTGGATCTGCTGGTCCGCTACGGGGTGAAGGAACTGGTCAGGACCGGGAAGATCGCGATCGCCAGGAATTGAAAAGGATGAGCGAGGGCAAGAGAATCCCCATCGTCCCGGCCGAGGAAACCGGTGCCGCCCGGCTTGATGCCGTTTCCCGGGAGGGGTATCAACCACGCCGCGGGGCTCCCGGCAAGTCGATCCTAATCGTCGAGGACGAGCCCCTCAACCGGCAGGTCATCACCCGTTACTTCGGTCTTCTCGGCTACCGCGTCCTCCAGGCGGAACGGGGAGACGAAGGACTCAAGCTGGCGTTGGAGGAATCGCCCGACGCCATCATCCTGGACAACCAGCTTCCGGGGCTGGACGGGATCGACATCTGCCAGCGCCTCCGGGAAGAGGGGCGCCAGACCCCGGTCATGCTGATGTCCGCTTATGACCTTCCCCTGACCGAGCGGAAGCGGGCCCTCGATCTCGGTATCAGGGGTTTTTTACGGAAGCCCTTCGCTTTCCAGCACCTGAAATCCGTTCTTCGCTTCGCGATGAAAAAACCGCGTTTCGGCTTCAAGAGGGCGAAGCTCTACTACCGCAAGCCCCATTTCTCCCTCACCTCCCGGGCCCTGGCCAACCAGGTCTTCCAGACCGTCTTCCGGGAGGGGCTGGACATTGCCGGCCACGTCCATTTCCACGTCAGGGAGCACCCCGACCACCTGATCCTTCTCTGCAGCCGGAGGGTCCTGGGCAAGGTGGTCGCTAAATCCCCCGAATGCGGCCAGGGGGAGTGTATCCCCTGGGATCACTCGTCTTTCTCGGCCTATAACCAGGACCGGGTGGTAAAAGATCTGAGCCAGGAGATCAACCTGGTCCGGATCGATGCCGCCGATTACCAGATGTCCTGGCCGACGCTGGCCGATTTCATCTGCTGGCTGGAGATGAGCTACTAAAATTTTTCGTTGAAAAATTTTAATGAACAGGATCATCATCTTTGATACCACGCTCCGCGATGGGGAACAGTCCCCGGGGGCCAGCCTGACGATCCGGGAGAAACTTCGGATTGCCCGCCAGCTGGTCAGGCTGGGGGTGGACGTCATTGAAGCGGGGTTCCCGATCGCCTCCCCGGGAGACTTTGAAGCGGTCAGTATCATCTCCCGGTCGGTCAAAGGGGTCGCGGTTGCCGGACTGGCCCGCTGTCTGAAGAAGGATATCGAGGCCGCTTTTCGGGCCCTGGAGAAGGCCGAATCCCCCCGTATCCATACCTTCCTGGCGACCTCGAAAATTCACCGGGATTTCAAGCTGAAAAAAGCCAAGGAGGAAATCATCCGGCAGGCGGTCCGTTCCGTCCGTCTGGCCCGGCAGTATCTGGACGCGGTGGAATTCTCCCCGGAAGACGCCTCCCGGACCGAACTGCCTTTTTTGGTGGAGGTGGTGGAGGCGGTGATCGCGGCCGGCGCGACGACGGTCAATATTCCCGATACCGTCGGCTACTCGACCCCGGACGAGTTCGGCCGGATTATTCGTTATCTGAAAGAGAAAGTGCCCAATATCGCCCGCGCCGTTATCAGCGTCCATTGTCACAACGACCTCGGGCTGGCGGTCGCCAACAGCCTCTCCGCGGTAAAGAACGGCGCCCGCCAGGTGGAGTGCTGTGTCAACGGGTTGGGGGAACGGGCGGGGAATGCCTCGCTGGAAGAGATCGCGATGGCACTCAAGGTAAGAAAGGATTTCTGGGGGGTCGCCACCGGGATCAATACCCGGCAGATCTATAAGACCAGCCGGCTGGTGAGCCACCTGACCGGCATTCCGGTCCAGCGGAACAAGGCTATCGTGGGAGAGAACGCCTTCGCCCACGAAGCCGGTATCCACCAGGACGGCATCCTGAAGGAGCGGACGACTTACGAGATCATGCGTCCCCGGGACGTGGGCATGCCGAAAAGCCTCCTGGTCCTGGGCAAGCACTCCGGCCGCCACGCCTTCAACGATAAGCTGAAAACGCTCGGCTATCAGCTTTCCGGAGATGAATTGGACCGGGCGTTCGAGAGGTTCAAGACCCTGGCCGACAAGAAGAAGCATGTCTTCGACGACGATATCGAGGCCCTGGTCGATGAGCAGATCACGCGTCCCCCGGCGATTTTTTCACTGGAGTATCTCAACGTCACCAGCGGCAGCCGGACGGTTCCCACCGCCACCATCCGGCTGCGGAAAGGAAAAGCCGTCTTCCAGGATGCCTCCTGCGGCGACGGACCGGTTGACGCCGCCTGCCGGGCCGTCGATCGGATCACCGGCATTAAATGTGAGATGCTTAAATACGAGCTTCGGGGGGTCACCGGAGGAAAAGACGCGCTGGGGGAAGTAGCGGTCAGCATCAAATCCGGCCGCCGGATCATGAACGGGAGAGCTTCCTCCACGGACATCATCGAGGCCAGCGTCAAAGCCTACCTCAACGCCGTCAATAAAATCGCCGCCCGGAAGAAATAATCTTTCACATTCATCTGCGGGCTCTGCGCCCACAACTTCCCCCTGTATTTCACCACGAAGAACACGAAGGACACGAAGGGAAAATCCGCTGATGAGCTTCCGCTCCGGTGGGAACAATTCACCAATGCGCGGATCCTTACCACGATCAAACCGGACCGCCGACCGATTTTACATTTTTGTCCGCGGGCCGCGAAATTAAGGTTAGTCTCCATGCCATAACTGTTTCTTTTTTTTCGTGTCCTTCGTGTTCTTCGTGGTACTATACTGCTGTTTATAATGGTGCGGTGTATCATGAACATTATCCCCGACAGTTCCACTGTTCTGACCGGCTTGTTCGGCCATCCGGTCAGCCATTCCATCTCCCCGCAGATCCATAACGCGGCCTTTGCCGCTGCCCGGCTCAACTGGCTTTACCTGGCCTTCAACGTTGAGGCGCCGGATCTGGCAGCGGCTTTCCGGGGATTCCGGGCCCTGGGGGGGCGGGGCTTGAATATCACCATCCCCCACAAACAATCGGTCATCGCACTGCTCGATGAGGTGAGCAAGGAAGCCCGGCTGATCGGTGCGGTGAATACGGTCCTTTTCCGTGACGGCCTCTCATCCGGGTATAATACCGACGGCCCCGGTTTCATCCGGGCACTGCGGGAGGAAGCCGGTTTTTCTTTCCCCGGAAAGTCGGTTTGCCTGTTCGGAGCCGGGGGGGCGGGGCGGGCGGTAGCGGTTCAGGCCGCACTGGAAGGCGCCGCCCGGGTAGATATCTGCGATCTGCGGCCGGAGAGGGCCGAGGAGCTGTCTGCCTGGATCAATCAGGAGATCCGGGCCGGGATCTCCGGCGTGTTTCAGGCGGGAAGCAAGGAGGGGGCCGGGATCATCGGGGGTTGCGACCTGCTGGTTGATGCCACGCCGCTGGGGCTGCACCCGGAGGATCCGGTCAGCGTTGATCCCGCCCTGCTCGCCCCGGGGACACTGGTGATGGATCTGGTGTATAACCCGGTGGAGACGCCCCTGCTCAGGGCGTCCCGGGGACGGGGACTGCGGGCGATCAACGGTCTCGGAATGCTGATTCACCAGGCCGCCGCCGCCGGGGAAATCTGGACCGGGGTGACGGCGCCGGTTGAGGTGATGAGGGAGGCGGCGCGGCAGGCGTTATTGGGGGATGTCGGATCCGACTGACCAGACCGATCAGACCGATCCGACTGATAACGCCGGATGCCGATAATTAATGAGAACTGCAAAATGGCTTCTATCTGGTTAATCATCATAGTCTTCTTGTTCGGCCTGGCGGTCGGCAGTTTCGCTAATGTCTGCATCTACCGTCTTCCCCGGAAGAAATCAATCGCCCGCCCCCCCCGGTCGTTTTGTCCGCATTGCGGGAAAACGATCGCCGGGTATGACAACATCCCGCTTCTCAGTTTCCTGCTGCTGCGGGGAAAGTGCCGGCAGTGCCGGGCGGCCATCTCCGTTCAGTATCCCCTGGTAGAATTGCTGATGGGATTGCTCTTTGTCTCGGTCCATTTCCTGGTTGTCTCCCGGGGGGAACGGCTGATTCTGGTCCCGTTTTACTGGTATTTCTGTGCGACACTGGTGATCCTGAGTGTCATTGATGGAGAATTTTTCATCCTCCCCGACCGGCTTACGTATCCGCTGCTTATGATGGGGTTTCTACTGACGGTCCTTTATCCCGGCCATCTGGGAAGTATAACTATCGGCCAGGCGTTGCTCCGTTCCCTGATCGGGGCGGCTGCCGGGGGCCTCAGCCTCTGGCTGATCGGCCTGCTCGGGAAGGCGGCCTTCAAAAAGGAGGCGATGGGGCTGGGTGATGTGAAACTGATGGCCGCGGTAGGGGCCTGGCAGGGCTGGCAGATGGTTTTGCTCGCCATCTTTCTCGGGGCGCTGCTGGCCGCGGTGATCGGGGTGGGATCGATTATAATGAAGAAAGCTCACTGGGGTTCCCGGATTCCTTTCGGGCCCTTCCTGGCGGCCGGTTCACTGCTGACCCTCTTCTTCGGCCGGCAGATTCTTTTCTGGTATCTGACGATATACTGAGGAGAACAGGTTGCGGGACCAGAGACCCCTTTTTTAATGGATCCGAGTGAATGGGCAAAAAGGAGTGATGGAATATGGGAATGCTGGAGTATTGGGGCCGGGCCGACAGCGGGACCGCCGATGTTGGCAAGCTATTCTCTCCATTGCTCCACCACTCCATTATTCCAGTATTCCCTTATAATTCTCCCTGATATAGTGTATTAATTACAGCAATATTAACTAATCCAATGAGTTAAGAGGTTATCCCATGTTACGTTATCTGACGGCGGGGGAGTCACACGGGAGGGGGCTGCTTGCCATACTGGACGGTTTCCCCGCCGGGCTGAAGATCGATGAAGATTTTATCAACTCGGAACTGCGCGCCCGGCAGTGCGGTTACGGCCGGGGAAAACGCATGGAGATCGAATCCGACCGGGTCGAGATCTGGGGCGGGACCCGGGGAGGTTTCACTATCGGTTCTCCCCTCGGCTTGCTGATCGAAAACAGGGATTTCACGATCGAAGAACTCCCCCCGGTGACCGCACCCCGCCCCGGTCACGCCGATCTGGCCGGGGCCCTGAAGTATGCCCATCGGGACATCCGCAACGTTCTGGAACGGGCCAGCGCCCGGGAGACGGCCGCCCGGGTGGCGCTGGGGGCATTGGCCCAGCTTCTTTTAAGGGAGTTCTCGATCCGGGTGGAGAGCTGGGTGGTCTCCCTGGGCGGGGTGACCGCCGCCGAGGCGGACGAGGACGAGCGGCGCGTTAATCTGGAAAAATCACTCCTCAACTGTCCCGATCCGGCCGCCGAGAAAGAGATGATCGAGCAGATCGCCCGGGCCGCGGCTGCCGGCGATACCCTGGGCGGGGTTTTTCAGGTCGCGGCCGTGGGTGTTCCCCCCGGCCTGGGCAGTTACGCCCAGGCCGACAGCCGGCTGGACGGACGTTTGGCCCTGGCGTTGATGAGCATCCCGGCCGTCAAGGGGGTGGAGATCGGCGCCGGCTTCCAGATGGGAGAGCTGCCCGGCTCCCGGGTCCACGACGAAATCGTCTGCGGCCCGGCGGGGCCCTGCCGGCTGACCAACCGGGCCGGGGGCATCGAGGGAGGCGTATCCAACGGGGAGACGATCGCCATCCGGGCGGTCATGAAGCCGATCCCCACCCTGGGAAAGCCGCTGCGGACGGTCGATCTGGCAACCGGGAAGCCGGTCACCGCCGCCCGGGAAAGATCGGACGTCTGCGCTCTCCCGGCGGCCTCGGTGGTCGGTAGGGCGATGGCCGCTCTGGTGCTGGCCCAGGCCTTCCTGGAAAAGTTCGGCGGCGATAGTCTCAGCGAGGTGCGCCGTAATTACTCCGGTTACCGGGAAACTTTCCGAACCACGAAGGACACGAAGGTCACGAAGGAAAATACCTGACTCAGCGGAATGGATGTATTTCTTGATTCTTACCGGTAACAGGCAACCCATTTAATAATCTTCTCGTAAGGATCTTCGTGTTCTTCGTGTCCTTCGTGGTTCATCAAAGGTGATGATAAAAGGTAAAAACATCGTGCTCTTCGGGTTCATGGGGACCGGGAAATCGGCCGTCGGCCGCCTCCTGGGGGAGCGGCTCCACCGCCCGGTAGTGGAGATGGACGAGATCATTGAAGAACGGGAGGGGATGAGCATCAGCCGGTTGTTCATTGAGCGGGGAGAAGCTTATTTTCGAAAGCGTGAACGGGCTCTGGCGGAAGAACTTTCCCGCCGGCGGGGGCAGATCGTCGCCACCGGGGGAGGGGTCGTGCTCGACCCGGACAATATCCGGGACTTTGCCTGGAGCGGTCTCCTCGTCTGCCTGACCGCCCGGCCGGAGGTGATTCTCAAGAGAGTGGAAAACGAATCTCATCGGCCGCTTCTGGAAAAGGGCGATCGGCTGGAGACAATCCGGAGAATGCTGGATGACCGCCGTATTTTCTACGATCGTATCGAATACCGGATAGATACTTCTGATTTGAGTGTTGATCAAATTGTGAGGAATATAATTTCGCATATTTCCTCATCCGGGGAGGACACGGCGGTCCTCCCCTACGATTGCCGGCCTCGCCCGTAGGGGCCGACCGCCGTGTCGGCCCGGAAGAGGGGGAGAGGACCGTCATTTTCCCTGCCGGGAGCACATGAATGGGAATGAAAAAACATCTTCCCCTGTTCGTCTCCATCTTCATTGCCGGGTTTACCGCCCTCTCCGCCCAGATCGTATTTTTAAGGGAGCTCCTGGTTCTTTTCTACGGCAACGAGCTTGCCCTGGGGGTGGTTCTGGCGTGCTGGCTTTTCTGGACCGGCGTCGGGAGCCTGATCCTGGGTCGTCTGGCCGACCGGCTCCGCTCCCCGGCAACGATCTTCTCCTGCAGCCAGGCATTACTGGCCTTTGCCCTGATCCTGACGCTCCCGGCCATCCGATCCGTCAAGCTGTTCCTGGACATCTCCCCGGGGCAGATCGTCGGCTATGTCCCGATCTTCATCGCTTCTTTCATCGTTGTCTCAGCCTGCTGTCTGCTCAACGGTTTCCTATTTTCCCTGGGCTGCCGTGTCTATGAACGCGTCTCCCGGGAAGGCTCATGCTCCCCCGGCCATGGATTGGGGGTTGTCTACGTTCTGGAGGCCCTGGGATCGGTGGCCGGAGGTTTTCTAACCAGTCTCTTCCTGGTTCAGGCGTTCTCCCCCCTGGGCCTGGTTCTCATTTTCGGATTTCTAAACCTGGCGGCGGCGGGGACCCTGCTTTTCTTTTCCTCTCCTTTCCGCCGGTTCCGGTTCCTGAAAGCTCTCTGGTTTGTCCTTCTGGCCGTGTCCGTTCTGGCCGGCGCCGCCGGCTGGTTCGGCAGGCTGGACGTGCTGTCTCTCGGCTGGCAATGGCGTGGTTTCCGTCTGGAAAAGACCGAGAACACCGTTTATGGTCAACTGGCCGTGACCGGCCGGGAGGGGCAGTTCAGCCTCTTTGAAAACGGCCTCCTTCTCTTCACCTGCCCGGACCTTCTCTCGGCTGAAGAATCGGTCCATTTCGCGATGCTCGAGCATCCCGATCCGGGCCGGATCCTTCTGATCGGCGGGGGGGCGGGGGGGAGCCTGCGGGAAATATTGCGGCATCCGGCCGTGCGGGAAGTAACCTACGTCGAACTGGACCCGGAGATTATCCGGCTGACGGAGGAGTTTCTCCCCCCGGGGCCGATCTGTCCCTGAAAGATCCCCGGGTGAAGATTATCCACGGTGACGGGCGCCTCTACCTGCAGCGAACGGAGAAGAGGTTTGATCTGATTATCGTCAATCTCCCCGACCCCTACACCGCCCAGCTCAACCGATTCTACACCCGGGAGTTTTTTTCGCTGGCCAGATCCCGGCTTGACCCGGGAGGGGTTCTTGGTTTTGGTCTCACCTCGTCGGAAAACTATATCAGCGGAGAACTGCGGAATTTCCTCGGGTGCATCTATCAGACCGTGCGGGAGGTATTTCCCGACCTGGTGATTATTCCGGGGGGGACGGTTTACTTCATTGCCGCGGACGGTTCGCGCTACCTGACGGATGACTACGCCGTGCTTGAAGAACGGGTCCGTCAGCGGAATCTCGATCTGAAATACGTTCGCGGTTACTACCTGGCGGACCGGATGCGGAGGGAACGGATCGAGTACCAGCAGAGAGAGATTGAGAGCGCTCCCCGGGACCAGCTTAACCTGGATTTCCACCCCATCTGCTATTTCTATGACATGGTCTTCTGGAGCAGTTATTTTATCGGCGAGGTCGGGGGCTGGTTTACCCGCTTTCTCCAGGATGCCGTGATCCTGCGCTGGTGGTGGTTTCTGCTGCCGGCGGGGATCTCGCTGCTGCTTTTTCCCCTCTTCCGGTTCCGCCGCCGCCGGACCGGCGGCGGCTGGATTCTCTGGCCGGTCTTCACCTCCGGCTTCTCGGAAATGGTTTTCCAGGTGGTGCTGCTGCTTGCCTTTCAAATATTCTACGGCTATGTCTATTATAAGCTGGGAATAATCCTCACCCTCTTTATGGTCGGGCTGGTTCTGGGTGGGGGGACGGTTACCGCGGTTTTTTCCCGAATACGGGACGAACATCGCCTGCTCTTCGTGAACCAGGTCGCGATCTGTCTCTATCCGCTCTCCCTCCCGCTGGTATTTTCACTGCTTGCCCGGCATCCCGAAGGAATCATGCTCTCCGCGGGGGAGAACATTATTTTCCCGGCTCTCCCGGTCATCGCCGGCTTTCTCGGAGGGTTTCAGCTCCCGCTGGCGGGGAGGATGTATCTGAAACAAAGAAAACAGGTGGGGTTGGTAGCTGGAATGACCTATGGTGTGGATCTTCTGGGGGCATGCCTGGGGGCGCTGGCAGTCAGCGCCCTCATATTGCCGATCCTGGGTGTGGCCGCTACCTGCTACGCGGTCGCCCTGCTCAATCTGTCCTCGCTGATCGTGATAATGGGGTACAGGCGGGGAAAAATCACCACGAAGGACACGGGCCGAACGCAGTGAGACGGGCCCAGCGTTAGCTGGGCAGGGAGCGAAGCGACCGTCCAACGTCACGAAGTAAATAAGAGGGGAGAAATAAATCAGGGCTGTCTTTCTTGTCATGGTTCAAAACTAACCCGATTTATGAATAAATCGGGTTAAGCTGGAGCTTAAAGACAGGAAAGGTGAATGGAGAGATATAAAGCGAATTTGAATACACCCGGATGGCGGCCGGTTTTATTTTAAGAGCATCCGCTCGGGATGTACCCCTTCGTGACCTTCGTGTTCTTCGTGGTTGATAAAGAGTGCCAACTCGGTGGTGAGGTTACAGTTTAATGCCGAAGTCATCCTCAAGGGTGATCTCTCCCGCATCCGATTCAACGCCCACCTCTCCCTCCAGGACCTCGAAGACGGTTTTCTCATCCTCGGTGATTTTGGTTCTGAACCGCGTCCCCCTGACCAGGGATACCGCGGTCGGGGTCTGGATCCGGTAACGGATGTCCCGATTGGGCATCCGCCGGATGATGGAGATCACTTTCCCCTGGAGAAGCTTGAGAAGATTGGTCTTCTCCTGTTGTTTCCGAACGGGACTGAATTGGATCTCGGTCAGTTCACGCAAAAGTGCCCGATCGCCGTTCTCCATGGTAAGCTCGATGCCGGAATCGGATCCCGTCCTGACGGTGTCTCCGTTCTGAATGATCAGCCCCGGCAGGGCTTTGATCCAGTTCTCTGCTCCGGCCAGCCGGACGCTCCCCTCCCCGTAGATCAACGAGATATACGCTTTTCCTTCCAGGTTGACCAGCTGGGAGGGGACCTTGACCAGATTCCCCGGGCGGAGGAGCTGGTTATATTCAACAACCTTATCCCAGGCGCCGAGCCCATTCAGGTACGATTCGATGATGGTGGAAGAAGAATCGCCCGGCTTGACCGGGATGGCGTACTCCTCCTGGGCCCCTGCGCCCGGACGCAATGTAAAGAAAAGAACCAGTATGACGAATAACCGCTTCATATCGGATACTCCGAGGCCATTTCCCTGTCCGCATTCACTTTTATAACTGCTGCCTGTTCATACTGCAAATCGCATGCCAGTATTAAGGCAGAGAATATAAAAGTCGCAATCGTCTGGCTGTCAAGTGAATACGGGGAAGGGACTGGATAAGAGAAATCGTTTTTTGCTGTGGCTTGTATCGATGATTGGGAAAAAAATGCACTATTAGCGGGCCCGGCGGGGATAAAAAAAGGAGAATGCGGAACCGAACTTTCCTTCCAACCCTTCCTCATTAAGGGAACTGACGTGCCAGTAAAAGGTGCCTTCCGGCAGCTCCTTGATCGTGAATGAATTACCGGTCGGGTAGGCGTCAAGAATCAGGACCCGGAACTCCTGGTCGGTGGAAAATTCCAGATGGTAAAGGACCGCCTTCTCAACCGGGGTCCAGGAGAACTCTTTTTCCGCGATCGGCTTCAGGATGACCTCCCGGTCCAGCGGCTGAAGCAAGCGGAGAGGGGGAGGGGGGAGGCGGATCGGCTGCAGACTTTCTCCCCGCGCCGTCGATCCACCGGTAGCCGGAGAGATGAGGAGGGGGGCGACCAGGAGTAGGGCAAACCGCCGGCTGTTCATTTCATTTCCTGTTCGGCATAGGCCTTGAGCTTATAGCGGAGGCCCCTCAGGCTGATGCCCAGTATCCGGGCCGTTCGGGAACGGTTCCCCCCCTCCATCTCCAGAACCCGGAGGATATGCTCCTTCTCGACAACGGCCAGTTCCCTGCTGCCGGCGGTTGGCCGGGACTCCGGTTCGATCATGATATTCATCTTCAGTGAGGGCGACAGGTCCTGGAGGCTGATCCGGTCGCCTTCGCTCATCACGACCAGGTTCTCGATCACGTTCTCCAACTCCCGGACGTTGCCCTTCCAGGGGGCCCGGACCAGGGCATCGATCGCGGCGGGCTCGATGGTTTTGCCCGGGATCGAGTTTCTCCGGCAGGAGAGTTCAAGAAAGTGCTTGATGAGAAGGGGAATATCAAGGCGACGCTCGCGGAGAGGGGGGAGATGGATCGGGATCACGGAGATCCGGTAATAGAGATCCTCCCGGAACCCTTTCTGCTTCACCGCTGCGGCCAGATCGGCATGGGTCCCGAAGAGCAGCCGCGCCTCGAGCCGCCGAACTTTATTTTCCCCCACCCGCTTGAAGACCCGTTCCTGGAGCGCCCGGAGGAGCGTGCTCTGCAGGGTGATGTCCATGTCTCCGATCTCGTCGAAGAAAAGGGTACCCTCCCCGACGGTTTCAAACGCGCCCGGGCGATCCTTGTAGGCCCCGGTAAAAGCTCCTTTCGCGTGCCCGAAAAGTTCACTTTCCAGAAGAGTTCCCGGGATGGCGGCGCAGTCGACCGGGATGAAGGGCTGATCCTTTCGGGGGCTGTTGTAGTGGATCGCTCGGGCCAGCAGTTCTTTTCCGGTTCCGCTCTCGCCCGTGATCAGCACGGTGGCGCTGGTCGGAGACACTTTCGCCACCTTCCGGAACACCTCTTTCAGCGGCTTACTGTGTCCGATGATATTTTCCAGGCCATACTGGGTCGCCAGCTCGCGGCGCAGCCCCTGGTTATCTATCCAGAGCCGGTAGTGCCGAATTGCCCGTTCGATCTTCAGAAGCAGGTCCTCTTTATCCAGAGGCTTGGTCAGGTAATCGTAGGCGCCCTCCCGGATCGCCCGGATCGCGTCGGAGATGGTGCCGTGGGCGGTGATCATGATTACCGGGAGGCCGGGGTAATTGAGAGCGACGTGTTTCAGTATCTCGAAGCCGTCGAGCCCGGGCATCCGGATGTCCGAGAGAACGAGATCGTACCCGTTTTCCCTGAGAAGAGTGAGGGCTTCTTCCGGGTCGGTAACCGTGGTGACCCGGTAGGGGGTTGCTCTCAGGCGATTCTCGATCAGCTTCAAGCTGAAGAGGTCGTCATCGATGACCAGAATTTTCGTGTCCCGATCCACTGAAAAGCATCTCCACAACTTATGCCACCAAGACACCAAGGCACAAAGAAAATATGTTAAAAATATACTTTTTCTTATGTTTGATGTATTTCTTAAGTGTCTTTGTGTTTTTGTATCTCTGTGGCAAATTTGATTATATTCCGACTATTATTTTTCGCTCCGCCCCGACGTTTTAATCGGGGAAGGAAAAAATAATATGGTACTGCAAATTTTTCCTAATATTTTATCAAACAATAGATAATTCGCCACCATTTTTTACCGATGTACCGATTACCGATTACTGATCACTGATTACCGATTACTGATCACTGGTTACCGATTACTGATCACTGGTTACCGATTACTGATCACTGGTTACCGATTACCGATCACTGGTTACCGATTACCGATTACCGATCACTGATCACCGTTCCCCACCGGGAATACAACTGAAAAAACCGATCCCCCTCCCGGTCTTTCATCCACGGAGATCTCTCCCCCGTGCCTCTCAACGATTTTTTTGGTGATGGTGAGCCCCAGGCCCGTTCCCGTTATCTTCCGGGTTCTGCCGCCCCGGTAGAACTTTTCGAAAATTTTCTCCCGGTCCTCTTCCGGGATTCCGTACCCCCGGTCGGCGACCCGGAGCACAACCCGGTCGGGGCCCGGGGAGACGGTGACCGTGATCCGGGTACCGGAGGGGCTGTACTGAATCGCGTTCCCGATCAGGTTGTTGCAGACCTGGCGGAGCATGGTCTCGTCACCTGGTATCTCGGGCAGGGCGAGGGGGAGGTCGCTCTCGATCTCGATCCCTTTTTCCCGGGCCCGGGGCGCGAGGAGGTCAATCGATTCGTGTGCCACCCCGGCCAGGTTGAGGGAGGTCAGGCCCGGGACCTGGACGCCGGATTCCAGTCGGGTCACTGTCAGATAGTCGCCGACCAGGGTATTGAGCCCGCTCACCGCGGTCCTGATCAGATGAATATAATGAGAAATCTCCTCCGGTTTCAGATCCCCGCCCAGGAAAAGATCGCAGAAAGACATGATCCCGGACAGGGGATTTTTAATCTCATGCGAGAGCATGGCCATGGTCTCCGCCCGCAGGCTGTCCAGTTCCTTGAGGTAGGTGATGTCGGTGAAGACGGCCATGATCCCTCCCGGGATGCCTTCTTTCCTTCTGATCGCTGTCAGGGAAAGAAGATAGATCCGCCCGGCTACCGTGATCTCCCGGGTGACCGTTTCCCCGCCGGTGATGATGCTCAAAAGAAGGGGGGCGAACTGGCCGGGAGAGAGAGCGAGGAACCTCCGCAGCAGGTCCGTGATGATGAAATCCCCGGTTCTTTCTCCTCCGGCGTCCAGGATGCGCCGGGCCCGCGGATTGACGAGGAGGATGTTCCCGAGCAGGTCGGAGACGATAACGCCGTCCGCGATGCTTCCGAGCATGGAGGAGAGGAGGATCTGTTCATAGGTGATCGCCCGGGAGAGCAGTCCCAGGCTGAGAATTTTCCTCTCCATCCCTCCGGGATGAAAAAAGTGGATGACGCTTCCACCCGCCTCCCGGGCGCGGGTGTACTCTTCCCGTTTTCGGAGGGCATGACCGAGGTGGTAGGCGACCGTTCTCCCGGCCGAGATCTCCTCCGGGGTGAAATGGCTTCCGGAAGCGCGCACTGACACCAGGTAACCGAGTCTCTTCCCGTCTCCGTCCAGAGGGATGACCAGGCAGGTCCCGTTTATGTCTCCCTCTCCAAAGAGCGAGCGGGGTACCTGCGGACAGGCAACTTCCCGGGGCTCATCCATTTCTCGGAAGACCGGAGGAGGGAGGAAACTCTCCCCGGCGCCGTCCGGGGCTTTCACGCCCCAGGATTCGAGGACGGTCAGGTTTTTGTCCCCCGGGGCATGGGCCAGGAGAAAGGCGGTATCGATCCCGAGCAGGGAAGAAAGAAAGGGGGAAAAAGCCGCGAAGAACGGCTCTCCTCCCGGAGACCCGGGGAGGGGAGGGGCGATCTTCTGTATCCGGTCCAGGGCGGCGATCTCCCCGTCGAGAGACCGGAAGAGAAAACCGAGCTTGCGGGCGGTGACCGTGAGGTAATTGAGCAGAACCGCGGCCAACAGGGGCCAGACCTCCATCCAGAGGCGGAACCGGAGCAGAAAGAGCAGATAGAACCCGGCCGTTGCCAGGAGCAAAAGCAAAAAAACCACGAACGCTCCCCGGGTGCTCAAGGTATAAAAAAACCAGCCGCTGATCAGACTGAAGGCAAAAATCAGGGCTACCGCCAGGAGCATCGGCGGCCTGGTGATGAAGTTCCCGGTCAGGATGGTGTTAATAATATTGGCCTGGATCTCCACCCCGGGCATGGGGTTCCGCTCGGCGGAGAGGGGGGTCATGGAGAAATCACCCAGCCCGGCGGCGGTCGAGCCGACGAGAACGATCTTCTCCCGGAAGATCTGGCGGGGAAAGTCGGGCGTGAGCACCTCCCAGGCCGGAAGGCGGAGGAAGCTCCCCGCCGGCCCGGCAAAACGGATGTAGAGGAGGTGATCCTGGCCGATCAAGCCGGCCACCTTCTCCCGGTCGCCGGCCTGCCTGCTCAGGGTGGGTATGAGAATGTTACCGATCCGCACCTCGTTCTCCCCATACCGGACGGCATTCTCCTTACCGGTCGAGGCGAGGTACTGATCGAGGCAGCGGACCGCGAAGGCCGGAACCGATTCGTCACCGCATTCCTGGAGAAGATACACCTTGCGGACCACCCCATCCGGTGACGGTTCGGTGTGAACGTGCCCGATCGCCGCGGCCGCCGCATACAGGGCGGGGAACGGTTTCCGGACGGCGACAATCTCCCCCAGGGACGGCTGATCGGCCAGGTAAACGGGGAGGATCACCCGTCCCGATTCTTCCGTTACCGCGACCAGTTTTTCATCGTGTTCGGGGTTATGGAGATCGGGCTCGAAGAAGCCGATATCCACCCCGATCGCCGCCGGGCCGCCTTCCGAGATCTTCTTCAGGAGTTCCGCCGTCAAATCCCGCGGCCAGGGCCAGCGGCCCAGCTGGGTGAGGCTGGATTCGTCGATTACGACCATGATCAGGGCTTCGGCTCTGGCCTGTTCACCTTCCAGCCTGATGACGGCATCGTAACTGAGGTTCTCGGCCTCTTCAAAGGCTCCGGCCAGGTAGAGAAGGGTGAGGAGAAAGGCGATCGCCAGGCTGACCAGGACGGTCCGGAGAAGATGGCTGGGAAGCGTCATGGGGAGAAGTGTACCGAAAAAATTCTTTACTGTCAATGAACTCCCGAAACCGGGCAATATCTGCCGGGGTGCCGGCTATATCTGCCGGTTTTCAGAGCGCCGAAATCATTTTCCCGTATAAAAACAGGCTTGAATAATCTGGCACGATTTTTGCAATAAATTAAATTTAAATACGGTCATGCCTACCGACAAAAGTATCAAAACTATTATTTTTACGAAGTAAAAATAATAAAATGAATGAGTCTGTTAAAGATAGGATGATGATAGCGGAGACGGCCGCCCGATTCTCCATCAGTCACGCCGCCCGGGAGTACGGCGTGACCCGGAAAACCGTCCGCAAGTGGAAGCGGCGCTATGAAGAAAACGGCATAGAAGGATTGCAAGACTTAAGCCGCGCGCCGCACCGGATCGCGAATAAAATATCCAGCGAGCTTGAAAACCGGATCGTCGATCTGAAAAAAAACCGGCCGAAGTGGGGCGGCGGGGCCATTAAGGAACGGTTTGACCTTCCCTGTTCGATCAAGACCATCTATCGGGTATTCCATGACCGGGGATTGATCGATTCATAACCGGTATTCCCTGCTCGTATTTTTTCCCGGATCACTGCATTCCGTATACAGATATTTCAGAATTTCCCCGATATTCATCGGGGTGCGCCTCTGGCGCACAATAATCTTATTTTTCCTATGGAAAAATTAAGAACTGGATACTTCAAGCTGACATAAAATCATGTCCCGGGAGGCTCATGTTTGATAATGGTTGGAAGGCTTTTTTGTGCGAGCGCCTCGATGGGGCTATTTTAGTTTAACCAACAGACCCCCGACTGAATAAATTGGGGGTCCACATAAATTAGCGCCGAAGGCGCTAATTTATAGTGGGTAGCATGTATCTATAATCTTTTTTTCCTCAGGCAGAAACTTTCTTTGACTTACTTCACTGATCACGGATAAAATAAACTATTTATATAAAGTCTATTTGCCATTTTTATTATATTTATTTTAATAAGGAGATTCCCATGAGGGATATTCGCTCTCTTTCTGCTATTCTGCTTCTGGCCGGCCTTATCCTGGCCGGCCCGGCTTTCCCGCTCACCGTCACCATAACCGGTGAGACGGCGGCCAACCAGTGTGAGGCTGACACCTACTACATCACGGTGGGAAACCCCTCTTGGGCGGCCGCTACCGGCGAAAACATCGTCGTCATCAACACGGTGCCCCCCGACGGCTTTGTCTTTCAGGATGATTCCGCCGTTATCACCACGCCCGCGGGCTCCCTTTCCGGCAGCAACGCCAATCCTTCGCCCTCCGGCGATAATCTGACCTGGGACCTCGACGCCCTCTTCGGACCCGGCACTGACATTTATCTTACGCCGGGCCAGTCACTCGATATCAAGTTCAACCTGGAGATCGACTGCGCCGGCGTCAGCGGGGACAATGACCTCACGGTTGACTTCGACTTCCCCGCGCCTAACCATCAGTCGGACACCGACTCCCTGTTCGTGACCGTTTACCCGGGCGATATCAACGTCATCAAGAACCCCGTCACCCAGGAGGCCTCCCGGGGGGAGTGGACCACCTACACGATCAAGATCGAGAGCAGCGGCCTGGGAAGCATCAAGAACGTCATGGTGCGGGATACCTTCGGCGCCGGCATCTCCTACGTTGACGCCGATCCCGCCCCGGGGTCATCCATCGGATCGACCTACTACTGGACAGCGGCGGATATCCCCGGTCTGGCCGAGATGGCCCCCGATGCCGTGGAATGGATCACCCTGACCGCCCTGGTCAACGCCTGCACCGGCCTCGACAATGCCGTTAATGCCTCCTTCGGCTGCGAGGGGATGACCAGCGTTCCCGACGCCATCTGCCTCGATACCGCCACCGAGGTTCCGCCGGGGACCGCCACCGCCACCATCGACTACCAGCTCAAACCGCCGGATATCAGTTTCGATCTCTCCCCGTCGATGATCGGGATCGATTACTGCACGCAGACCACCATCACCGTGGCGGTCACCAACGGCGACCCCGGCTCTCCCGACCCGGAAGTGGGAGACGCCTACAACCTGGTGCTCGACACATCCCTTGATACCACTGGTTACGAGATCACCGGCGTGACGGGGGCCGTTTACTCCGCGGGTGATTTTACCGTCGGCACGGTCCCCGCCAACGACACCGTCTATTTCTCCTACGACATCGACTGGCCGGACGGCTCCTGCCCCCCGAACCCGGATTCTCAGAACACCCTCTGGCTCCCCCTCTATGACGACCAGTGCAACAACCCCTTCGCCCCCCCGGTGGCGATCTATCCCGTCTCGATGACCGGGATGCCCTCGCTCTCCATCTCCAAATCCAACCCCGGCATCGTCAACGGCAACGACACCATTGTCTTTACTGTTACGGTAAATTACTCCGGCCCCGACGGGTTCACCCCGACCATCACCGACGATTACCCCAATCCGTCCCCCGGATGGACAATTCAGACCATCTCCGGCGGTGGGGTTGACGACGGAAACGAGATCACCTGGACCCCGACACTGAACGACGGCGACACCTGGAACGCGACTTTCTGGATGGGGCTGACCGATCCCTGCGTCGGCCCCGCGGTCGGCCCCTATACCAACACCGCCACCGTGACCGGGGGGACCGACTGCCACCTGTGCACGATCTCCGGGGACAGCGACTCCCAGACTTTCTACGTCGAGGACACGCCGGGCTGCGACGGCACCTGCAACGTGGACGGGACACGGGCGGGTCCCGGAACGGTGGAGGTCTGCACCTTCGCCACCTACACCAATACCTATACTCTGGGGGGAGCAGGCCTCCCCGCGAGCTGGGCCGGCTCGACCATGACCGACGACATGGTCCTCAGCCAGGCCTATTCTTCCCTGGACGCGGTCTATGTCGACGGCTTCAACTATCAGACCTACGTCTCCGACAACGCCGGGGCCGGGGGCGTCTTCGAGGTCTACCTGGAAGGGCTGGACAGCGCCCCCGGCTGCCCTTCTCCCGACAGTGCCTCATCGCTGGTCATCGTCTACTCCTTCCAGGCCGACGATTCCACCGGGACCGTGTACAGTGAGTCCGACCTGACGATCGCCGGGTGCTCCCAGGAACGCAACTGGCTCCCGGTCACCATCAATCGTTCCTCGATGGGCATCGGCCTCAGCGGCCCCGCGATCACCGACCGCTGCGGCGTCGAGACGCACACCATTTCCCTCTCCAAGAACGGGTACATCGCCTACGATCTCCTGGTGATTCTTGACGTCGATCCCGACGGGGACGGAACCGACAACTACTACTACATGCCCGGCAGCACCGTTTTTACCGGGACCTTCACCGAGGACGGCGGGGGCGCCATCCTCGCCTTCGAGCCCGACACCTCGACTCCGGGAGAACTGCGCTGGGACTTCTCCACCCAGGGCGGCGGGAGCGGGGACATGACGGCGGTGGGAAACATCCTGGTCGACCTCCGGATGCCCTGCTCCGCCGGCGTCTATACGTACGAAGCCGAGGCCGAGTACAACGACCGCTGCGATGACGGGACCATCCCCCGCGAGTCCTCGGTCTCCGCCGGTCCGGACCAGCCGCT
Organism: uncultured bacterium; assembly: GCA_963822585.1. GTDB lineage: Bacteria > Auribacterota > Erginobacteria > Erginobacterales > Erginobacteraceae > CAWGIE01. Next base: position 33,029 of record CAWGIE010000036.1, on the reverse strand, counting down.
GTGGGTCCGGGAAGGGAACATATCGATGGTCAAGATGCCGGAGGCCTACTATGCCACCGAAGATTACGCCGAGTGGTCCCTGACCGTGATCAACGGCGGCGACGGCGCCGCCTATAACCTGGAGGTGATTGACACTCTGGATACCGACCTCTCCTATTATTTCGGCGTCCCTGCCCCCGAGGACGTGTCCGGACAGGTGATCACCTGGAACTTCCAGAGCCTGACCGCGGCCTGGCACGGTCTCACCGACCTTGACGGCGAAGGGTACTTCAACGACCTGGTCGCCGGGGGAACGGTGACCGTGACCCTGGGGGCTCATATCGACAACTGCGACCACCTCAACAACGAAGTCTATGCCGAATGGGGCTGCCTCACCACCGGGTCCTGCCAGACCTCCAACCTGGCCGAGTCCCTGGTGCTCATTCCGCCGCCGGGGCTGCTCGGGGTGACGACCTTTCCGGTGGCGGTCGACCTCTGCAGCACCGCGCCGGTTATTTTCGAGGTCAGAAACAGCGGGCAGACCAACATCTATGATATTAACGCCGGCGAGCAGCTCCCCCTCGGGGCCGATTATGTGAGCGGGAGTTCGGAGTACCGGTACAATGCCGGGTCCGGCTGGACGGGATACACGGACACACCGGATCCCGACTACTGGCCGGCCCAGACCTACCCCTACCAGTGGACCGCCCAGACCCACGTCCCCGAGTTTGCCGATCTCCCCGTCGGTGCCCGGGTCCAGATCCGGTTCGAGGTCGAGGCCGATTGCGACTTCCCCTCCGGTGATCAGGTTTTCCGCTCCCGGGCCGGTTTTTTCACTCCCTGCGGGGCGTTTGGTACCACCAACGAAACGCTGGCCGATCTCAATCTCAACGACATGGACGTCCAGATCGTCAAGGAAGGACGGAACGAGACCCGGGACCCCGGGGGCCCCCTTTCCACCGACCCGGTCATCGCCGACGCCGGCGACACCGTGTACTGGCGGGTGACCCTGACCAATGCCGGCAACACCGACGCCCAGTTTGTAACCTTCACCGACACGTTGCCTTCCACCGTCACCTACTCGACCGCTGACCCGGCCCCCGACTATCAGAGCGGGCAGGTTGTCTCCTGGTTCGTCGGCACGGAACTCCCCTTCGTCGCCGCTATCGAGGCCATCGTCGCTTCCGACGGATGCCAGGCGCTCTCCTACAATACCGTCGATGCGACCTGGGGATGCCAGAGCCTCGGCTGCACCTCGGGGAGCAAGCAGCAGCTCGCCACCCTGGTCACCGAGGTCGATTTCCAGCTCCCCGGCTGGAACGAACTCTCCGATTTCACCACCTGCGCGGGAACGATCGTCTTTTACGTCGTCAACGACGGGGCCACCGCCGACAATATCGACTTCACCTACACCGTTCCCGAAAACTATCTCTATGATTCCAGCGGAGGAGGCGCCACGATCACCAGTTCCGACCCGGCCCACACCTTCACCGGGCCGGAGGAAGAGCCGGTCGACCTGGGCGGAACGCCCCAGCAGCTCCGCTTCGCCGGCAGTGCCCAGGGCGGGAACATCAACAACGGGAACGATTACATCGGGCCCGATGAGACCCTGACGATTACGTTCAACGTCTACCGGGAACCCTCCGATTTCTCCTGCGACACCGACCCCACGACTGATCCCCCGATACCGGGGCCGGCCGGCGGATCGGCTGTCGGGAGTTACTCCAACACCTGCGGGACGTACGTCACCGATGGCGTTGACTTTACCACCTACACGGTGACGCCGGACTACCCCGATCTCGACCTGACCATCCTCCCCGCCACCCAGATCGTGATCGACGGGGGAACCGCCACCTTCACTGTCACCCTCGACAATAACGGAACCTCCGGGGCCGACGACTGGACGGTGAACCATACGCTGGGAACCGGATATTCAAATATTGCTACTACCCTGGGGAATGTCGTGGGCCAGCAGGTGATCTTCGATTCCACGGATCCCGGCGGCGGCGTTATCGGTGCCTCGGGTCAGCGCACCTACACGATTACGGCCGATGTCGGCACGGGCAGTCTGATCCACTATGCCGAGGTGATCGGTCAGTGTGTCGACGCCGGGGGAGCCGCCACCGGCTGCAACTACAGTGACGACGAGACCACCGTCTATGCCTCCAACGCCAGCTTCAGCAAGCACTCGGATACCGTGGCTACCATCGGGGAGACGGTTTACTTCTCCGTCATCGCCGACTTCCAGAACCCGGACTATACAAACATAAACATCACCGACCAGTTGCCCACGCCGGGTCTCGAGTATCTGGGCCACACGGTCACCCCCGCGACCTGGGCCACCAGCACCGCCGATCCGGTGGCGGGAACGATCGAGGTCACCTGGAATGGTATAACCCAGGCCACCACCGTCACCATCGACATCGAAGCCCGGGTGGACTCCGACGGGGTGAACTGGGCCGGTCTCACCCAGACCAACAATGCCGCTATCTCCTTCACCTACCAGACCAACACCTATAATGACAGCGACTCGGCCGATGTCGGCATCATCGAGCCCGACATCGGTTCATTCGTCAAGGCATTTGAAGGCGGCGATCCCAGCCCGGTTCAGGCCGGGGATGAGGTCTATTTCCGGGTCCAGTTCGACAATGCCGATACCGCCGTCACCTCCACCGCCTACAGCACCCGATTCAACGATGTCCTCCCCGAAGAGATGCGGGACACCGCCCCCACGATCGTGGCCGTCGGCGTCGACACGCCGCCCTACGGTTCCATCGACCGGACGCTGACGACGCCCGCCGATTATCTCAGTTCCTGGGACGGCGCCTCGGGGCGGCTGGGGATTGACTTCAACACCCCGCTGACAACGTCCCCGGCCCGGCTGGACCCGGACGAGAGGATGCTGGTCTACTATAAAGCCTCTATTGATTACGACGTGGGGGCATTCACCGAGTTCTCCAACTTCGCGCAGGTCGATACCTACTATTCTCTTCCCTATGATCCGGGAAACCCCGACATCCGCCAGTACTCGGATGGGAGCGGTTGGCTTGCGCTCACGACTAATGACCTAGCGATCGTCAAGTCCATCATCTCCGGCTCCCCGGCCACGATCGGGGAGACCGTCTACTATCGTCTGGACGTCACCGTTCCCCCCGAGACGACCGCCTACTGGCCCGACCTCTATGACATCATTCATGAAGACGGGCTCTACTACGTGGCGGGGACATCCACCTTTTCCGACGTCACCGGCTACCCGGTCGAAGGCGTCTCCTTCGTCACCTCGACCGAGCCGGCCTGGGTTTCCTATACCGATCCCAATCCCGGGATGACCATCTTCTGGGACATGAACCCGATCGTCAACGCCAGTTCCGGCGTCCCCTGGGGCGACACCGAGTACTCCTTCCGGGTCGATTACGCTCTCCTGGTGACCGGCCTGGCCGACGGGGGAGGGGACACGGTCTGGAACCCGCCCGCCGCCGGAGACCATGCTTTGAACGACGGGGAGATCGACTGGTCCACCTTCTCCGATGGGAATGGCTCCACCGATCGCTTTACCGACGATACCGATATCCGGACCGATGTCGATCAGCCGGTCCTTTCCGCTTTCGACAAGTCCACCACTACCGGGAACCCGGTTCAGGGCGGCCAGACCGTGTACTACCAGGTAACGTTCGACAACACCGGCTGGAATACCGCGTTCGACACCGTGATCACCGACCTGATCCCGGAGGGGATGCGGGGGACCGGTCCCGGCATTGATAATATCGACGTCGGCGGCCGGACCCTCTCTTCCCCCGGGGATTACACCACCGCCTGGTCGGGGCAGACCTTTACCATCACCTTTGTCTCCAGCGATGCCTCACTGCCGGTATCATCCAATACCTCCGATTCCCGGATCGAGGCCGGCGAGACCGTCACCATCGACTATCATGTCTTCGTCGACACCACGGTGGGAGCGGGGCAGCACATGACCGATTCCGCCCGGGTGACCGAATACTCCTCCCTGCCGGGTCCCGACCCGGATGAGAGGGTCTATCCCGGGATCGGCCCCGACGCGGTGACCCATTATACCGCCGAGGCCGACGTGACCAAGGCCCAGGCATCGGAAGGATACACCCCCGGAAACACCGTCACCATCGGGGAGCCGCTGACCTACACCATCTCGGTCGACATCCCCACCGATGTATGGGCCTATGATCTCGCCGTGACCGACACCGTGCCCAATCGGCTCACGGTGACCAATGCCACCACCTCTCCCTCCGGATTCGCCGTCTGGACCGAGCTGGCCAACGGGACCACCAGCGTCACCGGCGTTTTCGGAGACTTCGGGCCGGGCCAGACCGGGATTGACGCCACGGTCACCATCACCACCTTCGTCGACCAGACCTACACCAGCGGCTGCGTGGTCCGGGGGAACACCCAGGTCGACCGGGGCTATATCCGCTGGTACGCCGTTGACGGGGACGCGGGGACCTTCCACACCGACACCTCGGCCCAGGTCACCGAGACCGTCGTCGAGCCGACCCTGACCGTGACCAAGACCGCGGTTCCCGACCACGGCGAGGCGGGGACGACCGTCACCTTCACCTTCTCGGTCGTCAACTCATCCCCCAGCAACTCCTCCGCCTTCAATGTTACCCTGGACGATGTCATCCCCGGGGACATGACCTGGGCGGACAACATCACCCCCATCTCCGGTCCCGCCTTCACGGCGGATACCAGCAGTCTCCCCTCCGTGACCTTCACCTGGCAGACCATCGCCGTGGGGGCAACGTCCCAGTTCAGCTTCGACGTCACCCTGAACGACACCGTTACTCCCAATCAGATCATCACCAACACCGGAGATCTGGACTGGACCAGTCTCCCCGGCAGCGACCCGCATGAACGCGACGGCAGCGGCAGCGGCTGCAACAACTACCTTGACTCCGACGACGCCGACGTGACCGTCGACGACAGCCTTGCCGTCGTCAAGAGCCTGCTCGGCGACGGGGACGGCGTGATCGGGGAGACCTTCCAGTACCGGGTGGACCTGACTCTCAACGAGGGGACCATGACCGGGGTCGAGCTGGAGGATGTCCTTGATCCCGGCCTCGCCTTCGTCTCCCCGGAGAGCTTCACCATCGATCCCGCTATCTCCTTCACCGGCTTGACCGCCCCGGTGATCACCAATGACGGGGGCACCGTGACCTGGACCCTGGGCACGGTCGTCAACCCGGCCGGTGGGTCATCGGACATCGTCACCATCGTTTATGACGTGGTCATTTTAAATACCTTCGGCAACCTGAACGGCGTCCTGCTCAACAACCGGGTTGACCTCACCTATGACGGGGGAGCGGACTTCTCCACCGCCTCCGATACCGAGGTTCTCGAACCAAAGCTTTCCGTCGCCAAGACCCTCTCCTCCCAGACCGGGGATGCCGGCGACACGGTGACCGTGACCGTGACGTTCAATCACGCCACCGAGAGCACCGCCATCGCCTACGACGTCTTCCTTGCCGAAGTGGTGACGGACGGCCTGATCTGGTCGGACAACGTCCAGCAGTGGTCCGGTCCGGCCAGCTTCTCCTGGGACACCAGCGGGCTGCCCGAGGTGATCTTCAGCTGGGATTCGATCGACCTCTATTACACGTCCGTCGATCCGGTGTACTTCACCTTCGACGTCACCCTGGAAGACTGGGTGGAACCGAACCAGATCTTCCCGGACACGGTCGATCTCCAGTGGACCAGCTGGACGATCGGGACCGAACAGGTCTCCCCCTACAACAATAATTCATTCGAGCGCTCGGGCGATCCCGATGCCGGCGGCGAATGGAACGACTACACCGATGACGACAGTAAACAGATCACCGTGGACGACATCTCCCTTGTCAAGCTTCTGCTCGGCGACGGCGACGCGGTGATCGGGGAGACCTTCCCCTATCAGGTCACGGTGGCACTGCCCGAGGGGATAACGGCCTCCGCGGTCCTCGAAGATAATCTCGATCCCGGATTGGCCTTTGTCTCACTGGAGAGCTTCGTATACGATCCCGCCATCACCTTCAGCGGGAGTACCGCCCCGGTCATCACCGGCCAGGGCGGGACCGTCACCTGGAACCTGGGGACTATTACCAATCCTCCCGGTCCGACCGGCGACACCATAACGATCGACTATACCGTCTGCGTGACCAATGTTTTCGGCAACCAGGACGGGACACTGCTTGATAACCAGGTTGACCTCACCTATGACACCGGCTTCAACAGCGTCACCGCCCCCGATACCGAGGTCCTGGAACCCGACCTGGAGGTGATGAAGGAGTTCTCGCCCCAGAGCGGTGTGATCGGCGATACCCTGACGGTGACCCTCTCGGTCTATCACACCGGCAGCTCCCGGGCCGCCGCTTTCGACGTGGAACTGGAAGACGTTATCCCGGACAAGTTCAACTGGGAGAACAATCTCACGGCTATCAGCGGCCCTGCTTTCTCGGCGGACACGGGTTCTCTTCCCGATCTCTCCATCTCCTGGCCCGATATCGCGCTTTTCTATGTCCAGACCAACCCGGTCCAGCTCAGCTTCGATCTCTCCATCAACGGTACCGCCGCCCCCTACGACATCATCTTCAACACGGCCGGTGTGGAGTGGACCTCCCTCTCCGGCGACCCCGGCCAGGTTTCGCCCTACAATCCGGATGCCTACCAGCGGACCGGAGACGACGGCGACCCCGGCGAGGATAATGATTACGAGGATGAAACAGCCGCGCCGGCCGGCGTCCTGGCAACTCCGACCCCGACCCCGACGCCGAGCGTGACGCCGACCCCATCCGTGACACCGACTCCTTCCGTGACACCGACACCTTCCGTGACCCCGACCCCGACCCCGTCCGTGACCCCCACGCCTTCCGTGACCCCGACACCGTCGGTGACGCCGACGCCGAGCGTGACGCCGACCCCGACACCGTCCGTGACCCCCACGCCTTCCGTGACCCCGACACCGTCGGTGACGCCGACGCCGAGCGTGACCCCCACCCCGACACCCAGCGTGACGCCGACGCCTTCCGTGACGCCCACGCCGTCCGTGACGCCGACGCCGTCCGTGACGCCGACGCCGAGCGTGACCCCCACTCCGACGCCGTCCGTGACGCCGACACCGTCGGTGACGCCGACCCCGAGCGTGACGCCGACGCCGAGCGTGACGCCGACCCCATCCGTTACCCCGACGCCGAGTGTGACGCCGACGCCTTCCGTGACGCCGACACCTTCCCTGACACCGACGCCTTCCGTGACGCCGACGCCGTCCGTGACGCCGACGCCTTCCGTGACGCCGACGCCTTCCGTGACACCCACGCCGACACCGTCCGTAACACCGACGCCTTCCGTCACGCCGACCCCCTCCGTCACCCCGACACCGAGTGTGACACCCACCCCATCCGTGACGCCGACTCCTTCCGTGACCCCGACGCCTTCGGTCACACCGACACCAAGTGTTACGCCCACTCCGTCGGTGACACCTACGCCCTCGGTAACCCCGACCCCGAGTGTGACCCCCACACCTTCGGTGACGCCGACCCCGTCGTCCCCACACCTCCATCACCCCACCCTCCTCACCCACCCCATCATCACCCACCCTCCATGACCCCACCCTTCGGTGAATTCACCCCCACGCCCAGCGTCACCCCTACGCCGAGCGTGACTCCTACCCCCACCGTGACGTCATTGCGAGCGTAACGCCAACCTCGATATTGACCCCGACCTCGGAGGACCTCGATCTGCCTGCTGGAAATGGATTTTTCCACTTATCTGGCTGGCTCTGGCATCGAATACGGCAGGAGGATCGTTGCCGATGGTTCGAGCAACGCCATCCTGACCTGTATGACCTACTCGACCTATTTCCCGACAGCGAACGTTTATCAGCCGGCTCTCTCCGGATCAGCCGACGGTTTCATCACCGGGATCGCCTCATCGGGCGCCTCCCTCCTCTTTTCCAGCTACTTCCGCGGCAGCGGGCTGGAGACCGGCTGGGGCATCGACCTGAGCTCCGACGGGACGATCCACGTTGCGGCGTGCACGGACTCCACCGATTTCCCGCTCCTTGACCCCTACCAGGCCACCTTCGCGGGCCGGACATTCGACTCCTTCTTCTGCTCCTTCAATCAGGCAAGCACCGGATTGGAACTCCGCAGTTCCAGCCTCCTGGGCGGGAACGGCACCGACATGCTGACCAATGTGGTGATCGCCGCCGACGGGACCTTCTACCTGGCCTTGTCGACGCACTCCATCGACTTCCCGGTCCTCAACACCTATCCGACATCCAACCGCACCGCCGGTGTCTATTTCAAACACGCGGTTCTCTCCGGTTCAGCATCGCCAGAGCGCTTGACTTCTCGACCTACCTGGAGGGGGCGCGACGACTAGGCATGGAGTATGGCCCTGTACACCGCCGGAACCGCCTATCTGCGCGAACGCCCAGTCATTGATATTGCCGACCTGGAAGGCCTACAGGCCTGATATCGCTGTGCTTCAGAGCAGCCTTCTCTTCCGTACCGATCTTGTTTATTCGACCCACCTGGCTGGCGCTGGGAAGTGACCCGGGCCGAAGCGCCATGCCAGTCACCGACCTGTATGGCTTTATTTACGATAGCGTGAACCGCTATCCGCTTCTGGAACCAGAATACCTATCCGCTCCATTTCGCCGGTGGCGGTCCGAGCGTTTGTCTCCATCTTCAGCCAGTGCGGCGGTCTCTCTCATCGCCTATCTCGGCGGGAGCGATCTCGATGTGGGATGGGGAGTTATCCTTGACGTCTACTACTATCTCATCCTGACCCTACGACGAATCTCTCGATTTCCCGATTCTGAATCCCTATCAGGCGACACTGCCCGGCGGCCCCAGGGACATCTTCCTCACCCGTTTCTCCACCCCGGACACGCTCTTCTTCTCCACCTACCTGGGGTGGTTCGGTCATCTAGCGTCTATCCTGCCCGCCGACCTAAGCGGGGTTTCATCGACACCTACTACTATATTGGCCTCGACGGAAGCACTTACAACGTACTCGACGGCGACTTTGCGCTTCTGCCATAGGATCTGGCCAAGGCCGACCACGCCCACTCCTACTCCCACCCCGACGCCCTCCGTCACCCCGACACCGAGCGTGACCCCGACCCCATCCATGACTCCGACCCCGTCCGTGACCCCGACGCCTTCTGTCACCCCAACCCCCACCGCTTCGGTAACTCCTCTCAATCCCGCCATCCAGCTGGTGAAGACGGTGGAAGGAGCCCCGGACGGGACGGTGCACATCGGGGAGCCCTGTGCCGATCCGTCATACTATTACCAGGTGACGAACATCGGCGATACCTACCTCTCTGATATCGAGGTCCGCGACGACGGCGGGACCCCCGGAGACCCCGGCGATGACATCCTGATCGGGACCATCCCCGGACCGCTTCCTCCCGCCGGGAACGCCGGGCTGGATTACATCTTCGACCGGAATGCCGTCCGTCTCAATACGGCCGTCGCCACCGGGAACCCCACCGACAGCGCCGGGAACGATATCCCCGGTCTGCCCGATGTCTCCGACAGTGACACCGCCCTCAGCTACACCTGGCTCGTAGAGGACGGAAATGACTACAACGGCGACGGGAGAAGCGACATGCTCACCTGGAAGTGCGGGGAAGGGAAGTGGTTCATCCAGCTCTGCCCTTATGACGAGAGCGAGGTGCTCTATTTCGGCCAGGGCGGAGACCTCCCCGCCGCCGGCGATTACGACGGCGACGGAACCACCGATGTTACGGTCTACCGTCCCGACACCAGGCTCTGGGCGATCAGGGGCGTCTCCCGGTTCTATTTCGGGGGCAACTCCGATCTCCCGGTCCCGGGAGACTATGACGGCGACGGCTGCACCGATGCCGGCATCTTCCGCCGCGCGACCGGTCTCTGGGCGATCCGGTCCGTCTCCCGGACCTATTTCGGCGGTCTGCTTGATATTCCGATTCCGGGTATATATGACTCGAGCTATCAGGCGAGGATCGGCATCTTCCGGCCCGCCTCCGGTCTCTGGGTGATCCGGGACGTGACCCGCCGCTATTTCGGGCTCGCGGGAGACTACCCGGTCCCCGCCGATTACAGCGGCGACGGGATCCGGGAGATCGGCATCTTCCGGAGCCAACCCGGCATCTGGGCCATCGAAGGCGGGACACGGGTGTACTTCGGGGCCTGGAATGATTATCCGCAGCCGGCAGACTATGCCGGGGAAGGATTCGACCGGATCACCATCTACCGCCCGTCGTCCGGTCTCTGGGCGGTCCGCGGTCTGACCAGGAAGTACTGGGGCGGACCCAATGCCGTGCCGGTTACCTGGTAAATGTATGATTTGTTTGGTATTGTTATTCGGGATTTGAAATTTTATAAGCCAGATAGTATTTATAACTAACCTTTATCCGCAAAATGACAGAGCACCATTAGTTCAAAAGGAATATCTATCATGCGTCCACAGGATATCGAAAAGATTGCCCAGGGAGTGGTCGGTTCCTTCAGTCAGAAATGCGATCCCGTGATCAAGGGCGGCTGTGGGGCTTTCAGCAATCCCAATGCCTACGACTGCGATCTCTTCGCCTGCGCCGATGACTATGAGTGCGGGCAGGGGGGGGTGTTTACCTGCAGCGAAGATTTTTCCTGCGCCCAGAGCTTCTTCTGCGGCTGTGGACTCTATACCGCTCCCCCGACCACGTAGAACCGAACCGGGCAGCGGGCAAGTAAGAGAGAAAAGAAAAAATCCACCCTGCCGGCGGTTGCTGTCCCGAACGGCTTCATTGAGGAATCGGTACTGCCGGTCCCGCAAGCCGGAGAGATCATCCCGGTGATCAACCGCCTGATGCCTTTCTTCCCGGTGATGGTCGACTCCTGGAATTATTGTCTCCCCCGCAGTGCCCTCGACTTCATCGTGTGTCCCTCTCGGGTTTGCATTATCAATGCCGCCTGCCGGGGAGTTTCCCCGGGAACGATCGCGGATACGTAACAGGGAATTCAAAGAGAAGGGCATCCTCTCGATCAAGTCGGGGGAAGCGGAGTTTATTCCGGCCGGGCGTACCCCCGTCTCCGTTGATCGGGTCCGCCCGGGTAATATACTCCAACGGAAAATCCCCTTCATGAATGTGAATGTGTTCGGGCAGTGTCGCGGGGGAATGTAACTGCGACACAAACACGCAGGAAGGGTGGTTATTTAACTCCTTAACTACTATAAAGTTAGGAAAATATTCCCTCTTCGCTCCCTTTTTGGCATGTAAATTGCTGTAATGCTATAACGGATGAAAGTATTGGCTGGTTGATCGGGATTTCGATCGTTGTATTTATGCTGAATAATGTATGGAAGGAGGAAGAGGCAATGAAGGCGGTAAAAACATTTATATTCCTGATAGCAACGGCGGCTCTCATCCCCGGCGTATCGCGGGCGGACACCCTGCACCTCCGGTACTCAACCTACCTGGGAGGGAGCAGTACCGGCAACGATAAAGGGTTCAGCGTTACCCTGGACGCGGAGAAGCGGGTGTATTTGACCGGGGATGTCGCCTCGTCCGATTTTCCGGAGCTGCATCCCTGCCAGAACGTCTATGGAGGGGGCATCTCCGATATCTTTATCTCCTGTCTGGATTCTTCGGGTTCGGCCCTTCTCTATTCAACCTACCTCGGGGGAAGCGGGGATGATACCGGGAGAGGGATCGTTCTGGACACGACGGCCCGAGTCTATCTGACCGGGTACACCTCTTCACCGGATTTTCCAACCGAGAACCCGTATCAGGCGGCGTTGGGGGGAGGGAACGATGCGGTGGTGGTCTGTCTCTCCTCTTCTGGTTCCTCCCTTGTCTATTCGAGCTATCTGGGGGGGGCCGGAGACGATTACGGCGAGGGGATCTCCCTGGACGTGACCGATCGAGCCTTCGTGGCCGGCTACACCTCTTCCGCTGACTTTCCGACGGAAAACCCCTACCAGGCGGTCTACGCTTCAGGCAATTACGATGCCTTTATCACCGCCCTGGAGTCTTCAGGTTCGACACTCCTCTATTCGACCTACCTGGGAGGATCCGCCGGCGATTACGCGTGGTCCGTCGCCATCAGCACTTCAAACCAAGCCTATCTGGCGGCGGAGACCTTGTCCGATAATTTTCCCACCGTCAATCCCTATCAGTCCAGCCGGGAAGACTCCTGGGACATCGCCGTTGCCACTCTGTCATCCTCCGGCTCGGCGCTCATCTATTCCACCTACTTCGGGGGGAGTGATATCGACGGGATCCGTGGTATCGTCCTTGATTCATGCGATCAAATGTTTCTGGCCGGATACACTCTCTCCTCTGATTTCCCTACCCTCAATCCCTATCAGCCGGAATACAGCGGCGGGGATTCCGATAGTGTCGCCTTCGCCCTCTCGGCGGACGGATCATCGGCGCTCTACTCAACCTATCTGGGGGGGAGCGGCTATGACCGCGCCTATGGTATCGCACTTTCCTCCGCCGGTTCCGCTTACCTGGCCGGCCGCACCGAGTCTCCGGATTTTCCTACCGTCAACCCGTATCAATCGAGCCTCGCCGGAGTTGATCCGGACATTTTTATTGCCGGGCTTTCCAGCACCGGTTCCGCGCTCGAATTTTCCAGTTACCTGGGAGGGAGTGGAGCCGATTACGGGCGGGCGCTTGCCGTCGATTCGGCGGGGGTCGCCTATGTGACGGGATATTCATGGTCCCGGGATTTTCCGACCGTTAATCCCTATCAGCCGAAGAACCGGGGCGATGCCAATGCCGTTGTCAGCAAACTGGAACTGGCCCCGCTGGATCCCGCGATCGAGTTGACCGAAACCGTGGACGGCCTCCCGGAGGGAACGGCTGCCATTATCCAGTGCTGCGCCGATCCCTCCTATTACTATCTGGTGTCGAATAGAGGCGATTACTATATCTCTGAGATCGAGGTCTGGGATGATAACGGGACCCCCGACGATTCCGGTGATGATGTCCTGATTGGGACCATCCCCGGGCCCCTTGCTCCCACTGAGAGCGCCGAACTTTCCTACCCCTGTGAACGGGTTGCCATGCGCCGCAATACAGCTACGGCCACCGGCAACCCCACCGATAGTTGCGGCCACGATCTGCCGGATTTTTTTGATGTCACCGCTGGCGGCGAGGCCATGGTTTTCACCTGGCTGGTCCAGGACGGAAATGACTTCCGGGGTGATGGGATTGCTGATATGACCACCTGGAAGTGCGGGGAGGGGAAATGGTCGTTTTGGTTCTGTCCCGATGATGAGAGCGAAGCGATCTACTTCGGACGGGGCAGCGATTTACCGGCCGCCGGAGATTACGACGGCGATGGGATCACCGATGTGACGATCTTCCGGCCCGAGACCGGCCTCTGGGTGATCAGAGGAGTAAGCCGCGTTTACTTCGGGGCCGATGGCGACACGCCGGTGCCGGCTGATTACGATGGAGATGGTGATACCGATATCGGCATTTTTCGCCGCCCGACCGGGCTCTGGGCGATTCGCGGTCAAACCAGAACCTATTTCGGAGGACTTCGGGATCTGCCCATACCGGGCTATTATGACGGCGGACCAGGGGCCCGGATCGGTATTTACCGTCCTTCGTGGGGCCTCTGGGCCCTCCGCGGGCTGACCCGCCATTATTATGGGATCGTCGGAGACTACCCGGTCCCGGCTGATTATAGCGGAGATGGGATAGACCAGATCGGCATCTTCCGGGTGGGTTCCGGACTCTGGGCGATCGACGGGGGGACACGGGTGTACTTCGGCGCCCGGGATCATTTTCCGCAGCCGGCCGATTATGACGGGTCGGAACGAGCGGATCACCATCTATCGTCCCTCGACCGGTCTCTGGGCGGTCCGCGGTCTGACCCGGAAATACTGGGGAGGGGCGACTCTGTACCGGTTGCCTGGTAAATGAGAGATTTGTTGAATTTGCTTTGAAATCGGGAATTTTATAATGTAATATGTTTCCATTATTATTTACCTAAAATGATAGATAAATAACCATGTGTTTATCCTATTTTCTTAGTATATCTAAAAGATTGCCCTCTGAGTGGTTGGGTCCTTCAGCCAGAAATGCGATCCCGTGATCAGAGGCGGCTGCGGGTCTTTCAGTAACCCCAATGCCTACGACTGCGATCTCTTCGCCTGCGCGGATGACTACGAGTGCGGGCAGGGGGGAGTCTGCACCTGCAGCGGGGAATTTTCCTGCGCCCAGAGTTTCTTCCCCGGCCGCGGACTCTACTCAATGCCGCCGGCCATGTAGAAGAGAAACCGACCCGGGAAAACTTTATAGGCTTCTAGACTTCTCCCCGGATTACCGATTACCTGTCAGCGGCCATCATTGGGCAACAAATATCTCCCCGGGCATCCGTAGTAATTTGAGGGGCGGCGCCCCAGCCCGGCCGCCGAGGCGGGACCAGGGGTACCGAGCACTTCGCTCCCGGGGTTACCTGTAACCCAATTCATTCGTTGTCTGAAAGAAGCTCGACGGGATTAAGAAGGTTTGATATAAAAAACAAGCAAGATTTTTACACCACTTATTTATTAACTCAGGAGAAATGCGATAGATCTAAAGATTTTTTTCCAAGGATTTGATTGCCTGGTCCGCCGCGGTACTCGCGGCGGGTTTTTTTATCTCCCCGGTGGCCGGAGATGAGGGCGGCCCCTGGTGTAAGCTGGTATCAGTGGCTGGACAGCGACGCGCCGCCACCCGCCGAGACCTATTACTGGCGGGAGGTCGCCGGGCCCGCGGGTGGAACCGGGACCGAGATCGAGCGCTCCCAGTGGGACGGGGCCGCCGCCGACGGCTGCTTCCAGGTTCCCGCCATCGGCTTCGACTTCGAGTATTATGGAAACGTCTATTCCGATATTTATGTCTGCACCAACGGTTTTCTCAACTTCGGCTCCTGCTACACCGAGTATGACAACCGGAGATCCCGGACGGGGCAGGAAGCGGCTTGCCTGACGTCATCGCCCCCTTCTGGGACGATCTCGATATCCCCGGCTACGACGGCGCGACGGTTTATTATGTCCTCCCGGGAAATCCCCCCGAGCGGGAGTTCGTCGTCGAGTGGTATCAGGTCCCTCTCGGCGCCGACGCGGGCAGCCGGCTCACCTTCCAGGCCATCCTCTTCGAAGGCAGCAACGACATCCTCTCTCGATACCAGACCATGACCGACTCCGGGAGTGGGCTGGCCAGCGGGCTCTCGGCTACCCTTGCGATCGAGGCGGGAAGCGAATCTCAGGGACTGGAGTATTCCTTCGACCAGGCCGCGGTCGGGGACGGGCTGGCCATCCGCTATTCCTAGTTCGAACAGCCGGAAATTCTTCTACTCCAGAGACTTGCGCCGACTCTCCTCCCCGCTCGATTCAGGCTTCGAACAACCTCGGCTACACGTATCAGCTTACCCAGAACGCCACGGATTTCCTGGACAAACTGGCCCGAGGGGGGCCCTGGAAGCTCACGGTCGTCGACGGTTCTCGGGCAATCTGGGCGTGGATGTGGTTGTGCAGCTCGGCGATTATATCGACGGTGGGGGACGTTCCCTGATCTCATTTTCGGGTTGGTATAACGCATCCGGCCTGGACATGATCTACGGCGCTGCTTACGCGAGCGATTACACCTTGCCCAAGAACCTTTATCGCTGGGAAACTACCCACCCTATCTTCACCTCTCCCAACACCGTCCCCGACTTCACCCTTTTCTCCGATTTCTGCGACCGCGACGGGGCCAAGTTCAATGCCGCCACAGGGTCTCAGGCGCTGGCCGGCTACACCGCCGTCACGGGGGCCGGTGAAGACGGTATCATTCTCGCCAACTCCGGGCGCACCATCCTCAACGGCGAGGTCTTCGGTGTTCTCCAGGGGGATAACGGGGGAGGGAATCCTTATGTGGTCGGTCTGATCGAGAACGAGATTCTCTTCCTCACCGCCACTACCGCGACCCCGACCCCCTCCGTCACCCCGACGCCGTCGGTGACGCCGTCCGTGATCCCGACGCCCTCGGTGGCGCCGACGATTCCGGAGACACCGACTCCGTTGCCGACGCCGTCCGTAATCCCAACGCCGTCCGTGATCCCGACGCCGTCCGTGATTCCGACGCCCTCCGTTTATCCCACGCCGGAGTACCTGGTCCTTGCCGGGGGGGATTATGACGGCGATGGGAAGTCGGATATCGCCGTCTTCCGGCCGGACACGGGGCTCTGGGCGGCGCGGGGTTTGGGGCGGGTGTACTACGGAAGAGCCGGCGACCTTCCCGTCAGCGGCGATTACGATGGGGACGGCTACGCGGATGTCTCGATCTTCCGCCCGGCCTCCGGGTTGTGGGCGGTGAAGGACTTCACCCGGCTCTACTACGGGAACTTCGCCGATATCCCGGTTCCGGGCGATTATAACGGGGACGGCACCACCGACCCGGCCGTTTACGGGAGCGCCAGCGGGCGGTGGGCGGTCCGGGGGATGGCCCGGCTTTATTACGGGGCGGGGGGGATAAGCCGGTACCCGGCGATTACGACGGGGATTACTATTCCGAGATCGCCGTCTTCCGCCCGGGTAGCGGTCTCTGGGCGATCCGGGGGGTCTCCCGCGCCTACTTCGGCGGGAGCGGCGACCGGCCGGTGCCTGCCGTCTACCAATCGTTTGCCGCCTCCGGCAGTCCCTTCCGGACCGGGATCGCGATCTTCCGGGCCTCTTCGGGTTTATGGGCGATCAGAGGCGCGAGCCGGGCTTATTTCGGCCGGGCCGGGACAGCCCGGTGACCGGGGACTTCTCCGGCAACGCGCTTGACGAGATCGCCGTCTTCCGTGCGGATTCCGGCCTCTGGGCCGTCCGGGGGCTGACGAGAGTTTATTACGGAAAACGGGGCGACGTCCCGGTGTCACGGTAGGCTGGATTCCGGTTATTGGTTATCTTTTGCCGATTACCGATTACTATCATCCCTTGCCTGCTACTTATTCACGATGATGATAGGAATATGGAGGTAATCGCGTGAAAAGAGAACGTCCGCGTTGCTGGTGGTCGATGTCCAAAACGGTTTCATTGAGGAATCGGAACTGCCGGTCCCGCAAGCCAGAGAGATCATCCCGGTCATCAACCGCCTGCTCTCCCTTTTCCCGGTGGTGGTCGCCTCCCAGGACTGGCACCCCAGCGAACACGGCAGTTTCCATACCAGCCACCCCGGGGCGGCGCCCTATGCCAGGGGCCGTCTCGGCGGGATGGACCAGATTCTCTGGCCGGTTCACTGCGTTCAGGGGACCAGGGGCGCCGCTTTCGCCCCCGGACTCCGGACCGGGTATTTCCAGGCGGTTATCCGGAAAGGGCTCGACCCGGCAGTGGACTCCTACTCGGTCTTCTACGATAATCACCACCGCAACCCTTCCGGCCTGCGGGGGTATCTTCTGGAGCGTGACGTGGGGCCCATCTTCCTGGCCGGCCTGGCCTTCGATTACTGCGTCCGTTACAGCGCCCTCGACGCCCTGGAATTCACTTCCCAGATCTTCGTGATCGAAGACGCCACCCGGGGGGTCTCCCCGGAAACGACGGAGGAGACGAAAAAGGAGTTTCGAAAAAAGGGAATCCGACTGATTGTCAGCCGGGACGTGAGAAGAATTCTGGCCACCCTCCCCCGCGCGAAAGGCGATTCTTAAACGGGGATTCAGCCGGCAAGGTGCCTGTAATGCCCGGCTCCCAATCTCCGCCATGGCCCGGGTCGGCAGCGGGGTGCGGATATTTTCCGGAGTTATTGTTCGCCGGCAGTCCCGATCAAACCAGGATCAGGGATCCGCTGGGAACCATTCCCCGGTATGGCGCGCCGATTGATGGACATTCTTTGTTCGATCGCAAACAAGTTGTCCACTAACTACGCATTACCCCGCCAGGTGGCGGTAGTGGCGGGCTTTGACGGGCCGTACCGTTCCCGGCAATGACGTAGCCGTCAGCTTCCTCAATAGAGGGGAAACCGCTGCCGCACATCCCCAGAAAAACCCCACCTTCAAAAACCGGCGCCGGTCTATATTCGTATCTATCTTTATCATCTATCTTCAGTCGGAAATAGTATCCACGATCTTGACAACTGCAGAAAAACATTCAGATGGAATAATGGATTTTTCCTCGCTGTTCTCCCGACACTGATCCTTTCTTGAAACATGGTTGCACATTTTACACCATTTTAAGCTGGTTTTTTTAAGTCCAGATCCCCGGGATTGTCTCCCCGCACGATCCGCACGTGCCGTTTTTCAGGTTGTTCTCCAGGATCTGGAAGCCGATCCGGCCGATGATTTTTTTCCCGCAGCCGGGACAGAAGGTACTCTCGCCTTCCAATCCGGGGACATTTCCGGTGTATACGTAATGCAGGCCGCCGTCGAGGGCGATCTGGCGCGCCGTCTTCAGTGTTTCCACCGGGGTGGGGGGGAGGTTGCGAAGTTTGTACATAGGGTGGAAGCGGGAGAAGTGGAGCGGCACGTCCGGTCCCAGGTGATCATAAATCCAGCCGGTCAGCCATTTTAACTTCTCCGGCTGATCGTTCAGCGTGGGAACGATCAGGTTGGTGATCTCCACCCAGACCCCCATCTCCCGCATTACTTCCAGCGTTTTCAGGATGGGAGGGAGGGTCCCCCGGCAAACCTCCCGGTAGTAATCGGCATCCCCCTTGAGATCCACGTTTGAGGCGTCAATAACCGGACAGAGTTCGCGCAGAGGTTTTTCGTTGATGTAACCGGCGGTCACCATGACGTTTTTCAACCCCTGTTTGCGCGCCAGAACCGATGTGTCATACATATACTCATAAAAGACGATCGGATCGTTGTAGGTATAGGCGATGGAACGGCAGTCGCGATCCCCGGCGGCGGCGACCACTTTCTCCGGCGGCAGATCGTAATTTTCGGTCTCCTCGGGTGGCCGCTGGGATATCTCCCAGTTCTGGCAGAAACGGCAATGCAGATTGCACCCGGCGGTGGCGATCGAGAAGCTGGCGGAACCGGGGAGCACGTGAAAGAGGGGTTTCTTCTCGATCGGGTCTACATGAACGGCGCAGGGATTCCCGTAGACCAGCGTCGTCAGTTCCCCGTCGATGTTCCCCCGTGCCCGGCAGTCGCCTCGCTGCCCCGGGGCCAAAATGCACCCTCGCGGGCAAAGCTCGCATTGAACTTTATTTGTCTTACTCATGTTAATGCAGATCCGGAATGGATCGATTATTGTAACTGTTTGGTGAAGTCAAATCCGAAATCCGAATGACCCCGATGCAATCGGGGTCATTCGAGTTTCGTCATTATTTATTACTCCTCCCATTCCCGGGACCACTTCGCTTTCCGCGGCCGGATCCCTTTCTCCGCGAATCGATCGGACTGAGCCGGCGTTGGTACGGCCCCGTATGTTCTCTCAGTTCGTTCTTTTTCTTTCGGCCGGCAACCCGCAAGAACCGCAACCAGGATCAGGGTTGCCGCTACTATAATAGACTGCAAACGCATCATTTTGTTCATGGCGCTCCTTTCCCGCGGTAGCTATGTTTTTGTTGCGGGATTTTTCCCGATATCCATCCCGACATCCGTCGGGATAACAATACTTTTGGATAAATGAATCGGGACAATCACTGTCAAGATACTAAACAATATAGCGTCCCCACGCTTTCGCCGACGAGTAGTTTTTTAACTTTAGGCACTTCTCCGCCGGCGGATCAGCCTCTGGCTGAAAACCTTAGGCACTTCAGAACATTACCCGAACGAAGTGAGGGCTAAGTTCCTGTTTCGGGATTTCAATAATCGGAAAAATCCGATTATTAAAATCCCGAAACAGATGGAAAAGCATCTCAAATAAAATCGATGTATTATTTTAACGGTTCCATCAGACCGATTATAAAATATAGTATTTATCCTATTCAATCACATCCGATCGTCTGTTTTATAAGGGGGCCGAGGTAGGGGGTAATTCGTGCAGATTCGTGTGATTCGTGGTTTATTAAAGGGGGTGAGGTGGGGGGAACATAATCTGTGTTCATCTGTGTAAACTTGTGGTGAGCGGAGTCGAATCCATCTGTGGATTATAAAGTTGCCCGAGCGAAGCGAGGGCTAAGTTCTCTGATGATAACAGGATGAAGCAGGATTTTCCAGTCCCCGGTTCAGCCCGGACGCCGTATCCCTGAGAAAGCGGATGTCTTTGAGCGTGAACGTCCTCTGCCGGAGGCTGAAGACGGTATTGTTATGAAGGAGGGGGTCGAGGTCCGGCGGGATCGATCCGTCCTTGATCAGCCGGCTATACTCCGCGGTCCCCGGGATGGGCGAGTACGCGGCCAGGCTGACGGAAACCCCCAGGCCGTGGACGAAGCGGATATCGTTCTCCACTTCCGCCGGCGTCTGACCGGGCAGACCGAACATCAGGTAAACCAGGATCTCCGGGCGCCGGAACCCGGCCTGGAGGAGGCAGTCCAGGGCCCGGACCAGATCCCGGTTATCGACTTTCCCTCCCGATTTTTGCTGTCTTTCTTCACGGGAGGACTCCAGGCTGAGCCGGGGGTGGACAAAATCGCTCTTCTTCATCAATCCCGCCGTCTTCACGTTCAGAAAGCGGGCATGGAGACCGTTGGGGGTGTGAAACCGGCAGAAGACGTTTCTCTCGATCAACCGGAGGAGTATCTTGTCAATATGTTCCGGGGCCTTCCAGAGCAGGGCATTGTCGTAAAAGGCGATATCGGTTGTACCGTACCTTTTGATGTAGCCTTCGATCTCCTCCGCCACCGCCTCCGGTTTACGCCGGTTGGCCTCCGGCTCCAGCAGGGAAGCGGCGCAGTATGAACAGGAATCGGGGCAGCCGATCCCGGTCCGGACCGCCAGGGCGGATTGATCGGATAGGAGGTCATATGCCGGCATGAGATCCATTTCCCCGGTCAGGGGAGAAAGCGAAAACCCCCGTTCCGTCAAGATCTCCACCAGTTCCGGCAAACCGCCTCCCTGATGAATACCGTCGGCAGGGGAATAGATCCGCGCATGCTCCGAACATAACCGGGGGTAGATGCCGCCCAGAATAATCGGGACGGAAGGAAAATATTTTTTGGCCATTTCAATGGCCAAAAAATACCCGGGATACCAGTATGTCATCGTCGACCCGACCAGAATCAGGTCCGGTTTTCCCCGGGATTGCAGAAGTTGAGGAAAGATCTCCAGGGGAAGTCCGTAGCGGAAGTAGGGGCGCTCCATCTCCCGGAGGGCCGGCGGTTTTTCGACCGGGACCTTCGGATATTTGCCGCAGCCGAATCGGTCCCGCCGCGGCCGTCCCCGCCCGGTCAGCCCGGAAAGACAAGGATGGAAACGGTCAAGGCAGTCGATGAAGTCCACCTCCCAGCCCCACCGCCGCAGTGCCGCGGCCACCCGGAGAAGGCCGAACGGCTTCAACCAGAGGTCGTAAGCGGCAAAATCATAGATCCAGGGATTGATCAGCAGCGCTCTCATGGAAGTATTTTATTGTATCACCACGAATTACACGAATGTACGCGAATTACCCCCCGCCTCGGCCCCTTTTAATGAACTACGAATTACACGAATGAACGCGAATTACCCCCTACCTCGGCCCCTTTTAATGAACGGACGAAGGCACCAAGACACTAAGAAGAAAGTAAATTAGTTTATTTTACTCTTTTTTTCCCTTTCTTGGTGTCTTTGTGTCTTGGTGGCTGATAATTATTGTGCGCTAGAGGCGCATCCCGATAGCTATCGGGGAAATTCCGACGCAGCAAGTGAGCGCCTTCGGCGAAACTCGATTGGGGCCACGGTTCCTATTTCGAATTGACACTGCCGGGACCCCTTGCTACCATTCACGGCCTATTTGTTATACTCTGCTCGAAAAGGACTTCGAGCAGGAAATCCTAAATCCTAATATTGAAAATCCTAAATTAATCCAAAATCCGAATGATCAAATGTCTCAAATAGAGGCGGTTTTAACCCCATTATTTTGGATTTTTAATTTTTGGTCATTTGATATTATTTAGGATTTAGGATTTAGACATTAGGATTTGAGAGCTTACGTGCTTTTTGAGTAGGCTCTTGCCGAGGGCATAGCATGACAGAGGAATATAAAAACACACTCAACCTCCCGCAGACGCCGTTCGGGATGCGGGCGAATCTCTCCGAGAAGGAACCCCGGTTTCTCCGGCACTGGGAAGAGATCGGGTTGTACAGCCGGATCCGGGAGGCGCGCCGCGGCCGTCCCCGCTACACCCTCCATGACGGGCCGCCCTATCCGACGGGGGACCTCCATATCGGGACCGGGATGAACAAGATCCTGAAGGACATCATCGTCCGTTTCCAGACCATGAACGGGATGGACGCTCCCTTTATCCCCGGCTGGGACTGCCACGGCCTCCCGATCGAGCACAAGGTAATGACCGAACTGGCCGAGCGGGCGGGTACCTTATCCGAGATCGAAATCCGGCGCCGCTGCCGACAATTCGCTTTGAAATACGTGGAGGCCAACCGGAAGCAGTTCAAGAGCCTGGGTTGCCTGGGAGACTGGGAGCATCCTTACCTGACCATCAATCCCCGCTATGAAGCGGCGGTCCTGAAGGTGTTCCGGATCCTGGTCGAGAAGGGCTACGTCTACCGGCAGTTGAAGCCGATTCACTGGTGCTTCTCCTGCGAGACCGCGCTGGCCGAGGCCGAACTTGAGTATCGCGATCGGGAGGACACGTCGATCTACCTCCTCTTTCCCCTGGTCTCTCCCGCCGCCACCCTCTTCGGGGAGGAGAATGACGACGGTATCGCTTTCCTGGTCTGGACCACTACCCCCTGGACGCTCCCCGGGAACCTGGCCACGGCGGTTCATCCCGATTTCAAATATGCCCTGGTCGCCTACCGCGACCCGGGGGACGGTGAAGAAAGGCGGGTGATCATGGCCGCCGACGCGGTTGAACGGGTCGCCCGGGAGACGGGGATCGCCTCCTACGCGATCGAGGGCGTGGTCCCGGGCCGTTCGCTGGAAAGCCTCCTCTACCGCCATCCCCGCCTCGACCGGGAATGCCCCGTCATCCTGGCCGATTACGTCAACCTGGAAGAAGGGACCGGCTGTGTTCACACCGCGCCCGGCCACGGTCAGGAAGACTACATCTCGGGACAGAAGTATAGACTGGATATCCTGAGCCCGGTGGACTCCCGGGGAGCTTTTACCGCGGAGGCCGGGGACCTCGGGGGGATGAATGTCCTGGAGGCCAACAAGCGGATCATCGAAGACCTGAGCAAGAAAGGGCTCCTCCTGGCCCGGCGGGCCGTCCGGCATTCCTATCCCCACTGCTGGCGCTGCCACCGGCCGGTGATTTTCCGGGCCACCCGGCAGTGGTTCGTCTCCCTGGAGAACCGGGATCTGCGCGGGGAAGCCCTGCGGGCGGTGGATCGGGTGGAATGGATCCCGGACTGGGGGAAGACCCGGATCCGCGGTATGCTCGAACAGCGGCCCGACTGGTGCATCTCGCGGCAGAGGAAGTGGGGGGTTCCCATCCCCGGTTTCTACTGCCGCCGGTGTGGAGAAGTGCTTCTGGATCCGGAGGTGATCGGACACATCATCGGGCTTTTCGAGGAACGGGGATCCGACTGCTGGTTCGAGCTCTCCGAAGAAGAACTCCTCCCCGCCTCCGTCACCTGTCCCGCCTGCGGGGGAGATGCCTTCAAGAAAGAGAATGACATTTTCGATGTCTGGTTCGAGTCGGGCTCTTCCCACCGGGCGGTGGTGATGGAGAACCCGGAACTCGGTTTTCCGGCCGATCTCTACCTGGAGGGCACCGATCAGCATCGAGGCTGGTTCCAGCTCTCGCTTCTGCTGGCGACCGCGAGCGTGGAGGAGGCCCCCTTCAAATCGGTCCTCACCCACGGCTTCGTGGTCGATCAGAAGGGAGAGAAAATGTCCAAGTCGCGGGGGAACTTCATCTCGGTGGAAGGGGCGCTCCAGAAGTTCCCGGCGGACATTCTCCGCCTCTGGTTTTCCTCCATTGATTACCGGAAGGATATCGGTGTCTCCACGGAGCTGATCCGGAAGATATCCGAGTCCTATCGGAAGATCCGGAACACCTTCAAATACTGCCTGGGAAATCTCTATGACTTCAACCCGGAGACGGACCGGGTACCGGGCCCGGAAATGGACGAGATCGATCTCTGGGCCCTTCAGGAACTGGAAGGGTTGCGCGATCGGGTGACCGGGGCGTATCGGGAGTATGATTTTCACCGGGTGTACCGGGAAGTCCATAATTTCTGCGTCATCCAGATGTCGTCATTTTACATGGATGTTTTAAAAGACCGGCTCTATACCTATGCTCCCCGCGGCCGGGAACGGCGGAGCACCCAGACCGCCCTCTGGGAAGTGACCGTGTGCCTGGCCCGGCTGCTCGCTCCCATTCTTGTTTTCACCTCCGAGGAGGTATGGGACCACCTGAAAACGATGGCCCCCCTGGCCGAGAGCGTTCATCTCGCGCCCTGGCCGGCCCCTCACCCGGAACGCCTCTCCCCGGACCTGAAAGAACGATGGGACCGTCTGCTGTTGCTGCGGGCCGAAGTACTAAAACTTCTGGAGGAATCCCGCGCCCGGGGGGAGATCGGGACCTCGCTGGAAGCGAAAGTGGAGATCGAGGTCCCGGAGGGGGACTGGGAAAGTTTGCTGAAAAAGTACGAGAAAGAGCTGCCCCGGCTCTTCATCACCTCTCAGGCCTCTGTCAAGCCGGGCGGAAAACCGGAATCCCGGTCCGCCGCGGACCTCACCGGGCTGGAAGGCGTGCGCCTCACGGTGACCCGGGCCGAGGGGGATAAGTGCGCCCGCTGCTGGAAATACTCCTCCACTCTGGGAGATTCTCCGGATCATCCGCGCCTCTGTGCCGAATGCCGGGAACAGATGGCACTATGCTGACGGCAGTTACCGCGCTGATTATTATCCTCGCCGACCAGGCGACCAAGTTCATGGCCGCCGGCGCTCTCCAGGCCGTCCCGTGCCGCAAGACCGCCGTGATCGAGAACTTTTTCTACTTCACGCTGGTCCATAACCGGGGCGCCGCTTTCGGCATTTTTCCCCGTCAGAGTTTCCTCTTTATCATTCTTTCACTGGTGACGATCTCGCTGCTGCTTCTTTTTTACCGCCGTCTCTTCGCCTCCGGGAAAATCGCCCGGATCGCCGGCGGTCTCATCCTGGGCGGCGCGGTGGGGAACCTGATCGACCGGATACGATTCGATCACGTGGTCGACTTCCTCGACTTCCAGTTCGGCACCTATCACTGGCCGGCGTTCAACGTTGCCGACAGCGCCATCTGCATCGGCGTCGCCCTTCTCATCGTCATCGCCGTCTTCGGGAAAGACAAGCTCACGCACTCCTGATCAGTCGTTGGGCCACTCTCCTATCTTTAACCACGAAGCGTTAACTTGCTGCTTCGGAATTTCAAAAACATATAAAACCAGATAATTACCACGAAGGACACGAAGGACACGAAGAAAGCTATAGAAAATGAAATGAGCATTTCTATTTTTCTATAAGCCCTTCGTGAACTTCGTGTGCTTCGTGGTTAAAAGTCGCGCCGAAGGCGCTCAGTTTTTTTAAATGAAGGAAGAGAAACAACAAACGGGATCATCCGATGAGACCAGGGCATTCCTGGTCGGGGACGACGAGGCGGGGCTCCGTCAGGACGTTTTCCTGGCCGGGCATCTGGAGGAGATCTCCCGGAACCGAATCAAGGCCCTGATTGAGGAGGGCGGGGTTCTGGTCGACGGGAAGCGGCTCAAACCGCACCACCCGCTCTCCCCCGGGAACCGGGTCGAGATCATTCTCCCGTCTCCGTCGGCATCGGTCCCGGGCCCGGAGCCGATCGGGCTGGATATTCTCTACGAAGATGAGGATATCATCGTCATCGACAAGTCCCCCGGTATACTGGTTCACCCGGTGCGGGCGGGGCAGGGGGGGACGCTGGTGAACGCCCTTCTCCATCATGCCGGGAGTCTCCCGGAGACGGGAGGAGTCTTGCGCCCCGGGATCGTCCACCGGCTGGACCGCGATACGTCCGGGGTGTTGATCGCGGCCAAAACCAGCCGGGCTTACTCCGATCTGGTCCGCCAGTTCCGCGCCCGCTTGGTGGGGAAAGAATATCTGGCTATCGTGCGGGGAAAACCGTCTGCCGCGATGGGCGAGGTAGACTACCCGCTCGGCCGTTCTCCCCGGTTGCGGACCCGGATGACGGTGCGCTATTCCGGTGGCCGGCACGCCCAAACGAAGTACGAGATGATCGAAGAGTTCAAGACCTGCTCACTGCTCCGGCTGGAGATCATGACCGGCCGTACCCACCAGATCCGGGTTCATCTCTCCCGGCTCGGTTGTCCCGTTCTCGGAGACCGGGAGTACGGCGGTAAAACCGACACGGAAACGGGAGTGCCCCGGGCGCCCCGGCAGATGCTGCACGCCCGCCTTCTGAGGATTACCCATCCTCTGACCGGGGAGCCGATGGAATTCTCCGCCCCCATTCCCCGGGACATGAAAGATGTGCTGGACGACCTCCGGGAGAACACGCGAAGAGATAAACGATAGACACAGCGGGATACTTTTGATATTTTCCTGTACCTTCAACGCGGAGTATGATTTTTTGGTATTTTTATCCGGTAATTTCACCGGATAAAAATAATCGGAGGAAAAATTAATTATGCTGAGCATGACGGGGTACGGGAACGGCAGTTCTTCGGCGAGTAATTTTACCGTCAAAACGGAGATCCAGTCCTATAATCACCGTTTCCTGGATGTCAAGATCAAGCTTCCGGGTGAGTACCAGCGGTTGGAGAGCCACGTCCGGCAGGTAATCGAGGGGCGGCTCGCCCGCGGGCGGGTCAACGTGTACATCAGCTTCCAGCTGAGCGGAGATTGGTCGCGGGTGATTATCAACGAATCCCTGGCCAAAAAGTACTGGAACGCGCTCAATCGCCTCCAGCGGAAGCTCAAGGTGCAGAACGAGATCGGGGCGGAAACCCTGATCCGGCTCCCGGGAGTGATGGAGGCTGCGTGCGGCCTCCCTTCCCTCAATCAGTTCAAGAAGCAGGTCGTTCTCAGTCTGGAACAGGCATTGGCAAACCTTTTTACCATGCGCGCGAAGGAAGGCCGCCGTCTGGCGGCCGATCTGCGCCGGCATATCCGGGTCCTCGCGGGCAGCCTGAAGAACATCAAGACGCATCTGGGGAAGAGGCCGCTCCGCCCCTCCGTCCGGTCAGGCGGTAAAGATCAGCGGAAAGCCGCTCAGCAGCAGTCTTCGGCCAATGTCCAGGAGGAGATCTCCCGCCTGGAAAGCCATATCGAACAGTTCAACGAGTACCTGGCCTCGGATAAACCGGCGGGCAAGACTCTGGAGTTTTTGTGCCAGGAGATGCTCCGGGAAGTGACCACCCTGGGGGACAAGGCCGCGGACAGCGCCGTCTCCCGCCAGATCGTGATCATGAAATCGGAACTGGAAAGCCTCCGGGAGCAGGCGAGGAACGCGGAATAAAAAGAAGTGCCTTAACCCGATTTATTCATAAATCGGGTTAGTTTTGAACCATGACAAAGATTAAATGGGCAGCCACACGAAAAAATAGTGATTTCATCAAATCCTCCGGCAAGAAATTACAGCCAAAAATATATTTATGTCCGCAGCGTCATTGGGAAGACTGGCACCTCACCAATTACTGATTACTTCAAAAGAAATTCGAGAATTTATCAATGAAAGGACTGCTATATATACTCTCGGCGCCTTCGGGGGCGGGCAAGACCACCGTCTGCGACGCCCTGCTGGAAAAAACGGAAAATCTCAAGAAGGCGATCACCACCACCACCCGGCCGCCCCGGCCCGGGGAGGAAGACGGGGTCGATTACTTTTTTCTCTCCCAGGAGGAGTTCAAGAAGAAGATCGCCGAGGGGATCTTTCTGGAGCATGCCATCATCTACGATAACTATTACGGTTCCGGCCGGGATTACATTGAGTCCCAGCTGGAGAAGGGGTATGATGTCATCCTGGTGGTGGATGTGCAGGGCGCCCGTTCGATCAAGAAGTCGGGGATCGATGCCGTCTATATTTTCCTACTTCCCCCTTCACTGGGGGAACTGCGGAAGAGACTGGTCGGAAGGCAGTCGGACAGCCCGGAGGTGATCGAGAAGCGTTTCTCCCGGGCCCGGGCGGAGATCAGCTGCTATTCCGAGTATGATTACTGTATCATTACTGACGGCGTCGCCGCCGCCGTCACCGATGTGCAGGCGGTGATGCGGGCCGAGCGATGCCGGGTACAATATTACCCGGAAGTGGTGAAAAAGATTATCCAAGGTTAAAATATGAGGATGGAACGATGACGTACATAACAACGGAAAAATACCTGGAAAAGGTCTCTAACATCTATTCCCTGGTGATCCTGGCCGCCAAGAGAACGGTCCAGCTGACCCGGGGGGAGAAAAGCCTGATCCCCGAGATCAAGCATCAGAAACCGGCCATTATCGCACTGGAGGAGATTGTTTCGGGTAAAATCGCCCTCTCCCCGCCGGAAGAAGAAAAAACCGATGAAGAAAGCGCCGGGTAATCCCCTGGACGGACTCACCATCCTCCTCGGCGTCACCGGCTCGATCGCGGTTTACAAGGCGGCGGATCTGGCCGGCCGGCTGAAGCGGATGAAGGCGGAGGTCTTCACGGTGATGACCGCGTCCTCCCGGGAGTTCGTCCAGCCCCTCACCTTCGAGGTCCTGACCGGGAACCGGGTGTACACGGAGATGTTCGGGGACGGCCGGAACCTTTCTCCCGTGCATATCTCCCTGGCCCGGCGGCCGGCAATCGTGGTCGTGGCCCCGGCCACGGCCGATTTCATCGGCAAGCTGGCTCACGGACTGGCCGACGATCTTCTCAGCTGCGTGGTCATGGCCACCCGTTCCCCGATCCTCCTCGCCCCGGCCATGAACGCCGGGATGTATGAAAACCCCGCCGTCCAGGAGAATATCGGCCGCCTGCGGGAGCGCGGGGTCGGGTTTATCGGTCCGGAGACGGGATACCTCGCCTGCGGCGACGAGGGCCCGGGCCGCATGTCCGAACCGTCCGCGATCATCGAGCGAATCGAGACGATGATAGCAGGGCTTAAAAGAACGTAACCCCCGCTTCACCCGGTCAACTATAAAAACTACGAATTGCG
Source organism: uncultured bacterium (assembly GCA_963822585.1). Lineage (GTDB taxonomy): Bacteria > Auribacterota > Erginobacteria > Erginobacterales > Erginobacteraceae > CAWGIE01. Next base: position 3,915 of record CAWGIE010000036.1, on the reverse strand, counting down.
CGAATTACGCGAATTTACTTCAAAATATCCCGGTACTATCAATTTAATCTACGTTGAGTATATATCTCTTCCCCCTCTTTTCTTGGTGTCTTTGTGCCTTGGTGGCTGAATTAATTTGAATTCCCCGAGTAAATTTATCATCACGGCCGGCCCAACCCGGGAGTTTATCGATCCCTTCCGTTTTATCTCCAACCCTTCCAGCGGGAAGATGGGCTATGCCCTGGCCCGGGCGGCGGTGAAACGCGGCCATGACGTTGTCCTGATCAGCGGCCCGGTCTCGCTCCCCCCGGTTGCGGGGGCGGTGCTGGTCCCGGTCGTCTCCGCCCGGGAGATGCGTTCGGCGGTGCGGGAGCATTTTCCCACGGCCGACGCCGTCATCATGGCGGCGGCGGTCTCCGATTACCGCCCGGAGCGCTTTTCCCGCTCGAAGATAAAAAAAGGCGCCGCGAAGACCGCGCTCGCCCTGGTCCGGAACCCGGATATCCTGGCCGAACTGGGGCGGAGGAGAGGGAAAGCCTTCCTGGCCGGTTTCTCGGCCGAGACGGAAAATATTATTGACAACGCCCGGCAAAAGTTAAAAAGTAAGCGCCTCGATCTGATCATCGCCAACGATATCTCCGCGCCCGGCAGCGGCTTTGACACGGAGACGAACCGGGTGAGCGTTCTTTCCCGCGATGGCAGCGTGGAGGAATGGCCTCTGATGAGCAAGAACGCGCTGGGAGAGAAGATAATCGCTCTGATCGAGGCCGGAATTTCACGGGGAGGTTGAAGTGAAGAAGATACTGATTTTCCTGGCGCTTCTTCTCGTCGCCGTCGCCTGCGCCTCACCGGGTCCGCCGCCCAAACCCCGGCGCCCGTATCCGGGCGCGACCTGGGTTCCCGCCCACCAGGCGCCGACCGGCCGCTGGGTTGAGGGACACTGGATGTAAGCGGAAGAGGGAAGGGCAGCCATGGGCAGACTGGATTACAAGGATTTCTATTTCGCGTCATCCGGCCCCGTCGGCCGGAGCCGGATCAAGGCCATCGCTCCGGCCCGGAAGCTCTTTCTCAAGACTATCGACGATTTTTTGGCCAAGAACAACCGGAGACTGATCAACGTCGAGACGAAAGAGGGATTCTTCCGCGTCTGGTACCTTGAGGGATAGCCATATCTTCCTTAAAAATACGAAGAGATTCACCACGAAGGACACGAAGAACACGAAGAAGTAAAAGAGAGGGGGAAGATACCCCTGCCATATCAGGGGAGAAATAACTCTAAGGGGAGCATTGCAAGTTAACCTATAGGAGCTTCTCCAGCAAAATTTTTACGCAGTAAAAATATTGGCGCGGTAGCCAAGTGGTAAGGCGGCGGTCTGCAAAACCGCTATTCACCGGTTCGAATCCGGTCCGCGCCTTTGTTTGTTTTCCGAACATCTGGAAAGGGAACCGTTCCTGTATAAAGACGGTTCATTCGTTTATAAGGCCCCCTGAGAAGATCGGAGACGGCTCAATTTAATGTTGAGCCGTCTCTTTTTCGTTTTCAGTGTGATTTTAAGGGAAGAGAGTAGGGGGAGGGATAAAAGGAGCCCTCCCCCCGCTTATATAACCTTAGGTATAAAAACCCCGTACAGAGGATTCCAGGGGTTTTAATTGGGTGGTTGGTTGGGGATTACATCTTCAGGCAACTCCTCACAGTCAATCAGGTTTCCTTTCTCATCCCAGCATTTTCTGCTGATCTCCTTGCCGTCACGCCACTCGCCCTCCGATTCCTTCTGACCGTTCTCGTACCAAAAGTTCACCTTTCCGTGTGGCTTGCCGTTACGCATCTCTATATAGGCTGCTTGCTGGCCGTTCTCATGCCACATCCTCAGCTTTCCAGAACTCTTGCCGGAGAAATTCTCGCCTTCATACAGCTTTTGCCCTTTCTCGGTCCACGATGACTCCTTCCCTTGTCGTTTTCCGGCAAGGTATTCTATCTCCGCCTTCTTCTGACCGTTTGGCCATTGATCAACTGCCGTACCGGTGAATGGTGTATCGGAGTCCTCTTCATATACAAGACCGTCACGATTGACCAGATCAGTTGAAGCTTTATAAACCACCTTCCCTTCCTCACCGAAACACATCTCTACTGATAAGATGGTGACTAGCAGAACCGTAAATATCATGAGTGGTTTCATTGGGTTGTGTGAATCCTCCCGCTCACATCGCTTGTCGCACCTGCAGACTTTAAAATTTCTATGATATCTATGTGACCCCACTCCTCGGCGACTTCCATTGCAGTCTTCCTTTCAGAAACCATCTTCTTGCGTCTGAACCAGCCATAAGAAATCCGTTGCATTAGCCCCCTGGCATTCACATCCACACCATCAGCAATAAGTGATTTGACCAAGTCCACATTTCCCTTTTTAACTGCGTACAGCAAGGAAGACACTGTTGGTTTGGCACTGGCTGATCTGAGAATAACAGCAATATCGTTGTGTCCATTCTGGATGGCGAAATCAAGCGGGGTTCTGCCCAGCTTATCTTTCAGAGTTATATCTGACCCTGCCTTCAAGAGAGTCTCGACAACCTCAGTATGACCATTCTGTGCCGCGAACATAATCGGGGTCTTGCTCTCTTTGTCTTTTATATTTACGTCCACGCCATCAGCGATAAGCAACTCTACTAACTCCAGATTTCCCTTTGCAGCTGTATACCGCAATGAGGATATTGTTGCCTTCGCCTTGGCTGCCCTAAGGATGGTCACTATTTGGTCATGATCTCGAATAATGGCTATATCAAGCGCAGTTCTCCCTCGATTATTTTTCACATTAATTTCAGATCCGTCGTCGATTAATATTTGCACTGCATCCTTACTGCCCCAGAAGGCAGCTGTTGATAAAGGAGTATGCCCATCTATGTTTTTAAAATTTAAATCCGCGCCGGATTTTATTAATACATTCATTATATCAATAAGATTTTTCTCTGCCGCAGTCATTAAAGGGGAATAATACCTTGTGCTAGCGTTCACATCTGCGCCTTCATGGATGAGCAGTTTAACAATATCAATATACCCGCCTGAGACTGCATTGATAAGTGGCGTCGCACCAATGTCATTTTTTTGATTAACGTCCTCACCAAGATTGATGAATAACTTAACCGTATCGAGATGGCCGCCTCGTATAGCTGCGATGAATGCATTCGTGTCGTTATATTCACCTCCCTGTTCATCAATATTTGCTCCAGCATTGAGAAGGGCTTCTATTATTTCATTGTGCCCATTTTCAGCCGCCAACATCAAAGGAGTCCATTTCCCTACACTAACCCGGGTATTATTTATGTCTATACCGGAAGAAATCAATATTTTGACGATTTCGGTATAGCCGTTGGAAGATGCTTCGATCAGAGCTGCCTTTTTTTCATAATCTTGTATTTGGAAATCCGAATGGGGTGAGAGCAACAATTTCACTTTTTCAATGTCATTTTCTTTGATCGCAGTTATCAATTCACTTTCACCGGCACATAGAGGTACTATGTTGAGAAATAAAAGTGAGCCTGTAATTATAGCTGTTGTTTTTCTCATAATGTACCTTCTGTAATCAATTTTCCTTCCAATGCTGAAATAGCCGAATCGATTGTGCCTTCTCTGAGATATCTCAAAATCAAAACTGTCAAGTAACCGTCAACACCATCATAAAATGTTTTAGCTTCGAATTCCTTATCAAAACCAATGTTGCCGCCCACGAAGAATGACACTGCAGAAAAGATAATAATCGCAAAAACCACTACGAGATTGCGATGATTCAGAATTTGCTTCATGAGCATCCTCATGAAACATAACGAATAGCTCACCCGCTTTTGGCCGCCGCACGGCGGACAAAAGTCGGGTGGAATGCTGATTATCCGGAATACAAAATTAAACGATTCGTAAATCTGGGCAGATACCCTGAAAGGGTA